>CAVPLC010000079.1:0-241776 GCA_963705835.1 uncultured Actinomycetes bacterium | reverse complement strand
AAGGCCAGGGTGTAGCGGGCGCCCTTGTCGTCGGTGACCCCGAACAAGCCGGACGGCAGCGGGTTCCCGCCGCCCCAGGCGGACGAGGTGATCCGCCAGGCCAGGGCGAACCGCGCCCCGGAGGCGGTGCGCGAGTACGAGAGCAGGTGCATCTCGCCGCCCAGGCCGTCGTGCTCGTACCAGAGCGTGAGCCCGAGCGGCACGAACCGGTCCGGACCCCAGAACCCGCTCGGGCCGGACCCCGGAACCCGCTCGGCGCCGGCCAGGTTCGGGGGATCGGCGACGATCTGGCTGCCGCCACCCGGCCGGGCCAGCCAGGGCCGCTTGCCCAGCGCGGACGGGAACCGCATCATCCGCCGGGCCTGATCGGTGCGCTGCCGCGCGCCCAGCGCGATGGTGTGGTCGGACATGATGGCGTCGGCCGTTTCGTAGTCGAGCGCGTGCACGTCGGCCAGGGCCCGGGCCACCGTGACCAGCCTGGCGAAGCTCGAGTCGCCGCGGTCGACGGTCACGGGCCCGGCCTCGACGGCGGCGCGCAGCTCGGCCTCGGCCAGCAGCCGCAGGTGGGTTTCCGCGCGCTCGCGGTTCATATCCCTAAGTGTCCGCCATGGCAAAGCCTTCGCGGACCGGCGCCACGGCGCGCACCCGGGTCGCCGGTCCCGTCACCACCACCTCGATCGCCTCAGGGCACCCGCGCAGCGGGGGCGTCAGCCGCAGCCACCCCACTTCCCACCCAGATCCGCCCGCGCGCCCGAGCCGGGCCTCGGCCGCCAGCCTCAGGTAGGTCTCGGCCCGGTCCTCGCCCACGCCTCCTACGTTAGCCGCGGAAGTCGCCGGCCAGCTTGGCCAGGTCGGGCTGGCCCAGGCCCGACCCGGCGTTGTAGATCTGGCCGGGCGTGCCGGTGTAGTAGAGGTTGTCGTTGCCCGCGCCCGCGGCGTCCAGCGGCGTGAACGGCGAGCCGGCCGAGGCGGCGAAGGAGTAGATGGCCGGGTTCCACAGGCCGACGCGGTGCCCCACGTACTGGTCGATGAGGGCGGCCGAGCCGTTCAGCTGCGGCGCGACGAAGCTCGTCCCGCCCCAGCCGCCCTGCAGCGCGGGCGAGGCCAGCGGGTCGTACAGCAGGTAGCCGGTGAACGGGTCGGCGTCGGCCGACAGGTCCGGCATGGCGCGGCCGTCGGCCGTCCCCTGCTGGACCGGCGGCGCGGCGTCGAAGGTCCACTGCGTGGGCAGGTAGAGGCCGTCGACCGTGGTGAAGGCGGCCGGCGTCAGGTACGGCACGTCGCTGTAGCTGCCGGTGCCGGTGCCGCCCCGCTGCTGCAGCGCCTGCTGGTAGGCCGGGGCCGGCTCGATGCCGCTGTAGCCGCCACCGCCGCCGGCCACCGCGGCGGCCGCGAACGCCGCTTCCGAGGCGAAGCCGAACGCCTGGTAGTGCGGCCACAGCCAGTTCCAGCCCCAGGTGCGTTGCGAGGCCATCCTGGCCTGCACGTTCACCCCGCCGACCGTCGCGGTGATCGTGCCGCCGAGCGTGGTCCCGCCCGCGGCGGTGACGAACGGGCTGTCGCCGGGGTTGTCGACCGACAGGTTGGTGGTGCCGATGTCGTTGGCGGCGTCGTAGGCCCCGGAGTCGCCCGCCGCGACGAACGTGCTCTGCCCCTGCGCCGCCAGCTCGAGGAACGCCTCGTCGAACGCCTGCGCGTAGGCCGGGGACTCCTCGCCGCTGACCACCGAGGCGAGCAGCACGGTCTCGGACTCTCCCCAGCTCGAGGACAGCGTGTCCGCGGCGTTCTGGCTGGCCGCGTCGAAGAACCCGTCGGCGAAGCCGTAGTCGGTGTTCGGCGCCTGGTAGACGACGACGTCCGCGTCGGGGGCCAGCGCGCCGGACTGCTCCACGTCCAGGTCGCTCTCGCCCGAGCCTGCCGCCTCGCTGGGCGCACCCGGGCCGCCGTCCACGTTGACCACGGTGATCCTGTCGCGCTTGGTGGCGATGTGCAGGACCCTGCGCCAGAAGTGGTAGGCCGCGCCGGGGTCGAAGCCGGCCAGCGTGACGATGCCCAGCGTCTCGCCCTGGCCCCTGATCCCGGCCGCCTGCAGCGGGCCCAGGTCGTAGGCGCTGGCGAAGTCGGACGGTTTCAGGTTGCCCGTATAGGTCGCGGTGGGCGCGGTCGAATCGGAGCTGGTCACGCCCTGGGGCGTGTGGGTGAGGTCATCGGAGAACGGCGCGTAGTTGGTCAGCCCGAGGATGGCCAGCACGCTGGTGCCGATGCCCGCGGGCAGGTAGGGAAGCTGCAGGGTGCCGTGCACGTCCTGGGCCGGGATCGCGGTCATGCCGTCGTGCGCGGGTGCCGCCGGGACGGCGAACTGCTCCTGCTGCACCGACAGCGCCTTGTCGAACTCGCCCGCGGTGCCGGTGGCCGTCACGTCGAGATTGTCCGGATACGAGCGGGCCTGGATCCCGTACTGGCCGAGGTAGCTCTCCAGCGCCGTGATCAGGCTGTCCAGCTGGCCGAACTCGCTGGCGAACCGCGGCACGGACAGATCCGGCGACCGGCCGTCCTCGATGGCCGAGGCCAGGTAGGACAGGTTGCGCCCGCGCAAGATGAACGAGACCGTTTCCGGCGTGTCCGGCGGCGTGGCCCCGAACACGCTCGCGTTCTTCAGCACGGCCGGCCCCAGGCCCTGGGACACCGCGACCTCCCCGGCCGGCGGCGCCCCCGGCGCGGCCACCGACGGCCCCGCCATGGCCGCGGTCAGCGCCGCGGTCAGCGCCGCGGCCGTCCCCGCCGCGGTGGCCGCCGCCACCACCGCGATCCGCCGCCGCCTCGCCGGATTTCCTCGCTTCACCCAATGGCTCCTCTAGTCGGGAAGCCACGATGGTAAAAGCCCTGCTCGCCGGCGCGCATGCGACCCACCCGGTGCGTCAGAACGCAATCCGGCCGCAAAATAATCAACAATCAGTAACAGAATCCCCACGCAGAGCGACACAAGGAGCCGATTGAGCCGTGGGTTCAGGCCGGGGTGGTGACGGGCTGCGGCGGGGTCGCGTCGGTGGAGGTCCAGCAGCGGACGATGTCGCGCATGGACAGCAGCCCCGCGACGTCGTGGCCCTCCAGCACGACCAGGTGCCGGAACCCGCCCTTGATCATCGCGGCGGCGGCGTCTTCCAGGGTCCAGTCGGGCGAGGCGTAGGTCAGGTGCTCGGTACGGTGCTGCGCCACCAGTTCGGCGTCGGGATCCTCGCCCGCGGCCATCGAGTCGAGGAGGTCGCGTTCGGTCAGGATGCCGATGCCCGCGTGCTCCGGGTCGATCACCACCGCGGCGCCGATGCGGCGCGCGGACATCATCCGTGCCGCCTGCCGCAGCGTGTGCGCGGGCCCGATGGTGAGGACAAGGTGGGACATGCCGTCTCGTACCTTCACGAGGTATCACACCCCCTGATTCCGGCGCTTGTGAATTTGTGACGTCCATCAAGCATCGGTGAAATCACCTCGGAGGGCAAGACCCGTATCAGAGGGCAAGATCCCCGCCGCCCAGCTGGGCGAGCACGTCATCGTGCAGATGTCCGTTGGTGGATACCGCGCTGCCCCCGTCGGGCCTGGTCTCGCCCGCCAGCGAGGTGAACCGCCCGCCCGCCTCGGTGACGATGACCTGAAGCGCGGCCAGGTCCCACAGCGACACCTCGGGCTCGGCGGCTATGTCGCAGGCGCCCTCGGCCACGAGCATGTGCGACCAGAAGTCCCCGAACGCGCGGGTCCGCCACACCGACCGGGTCAGGCCGAGGAAGTTGTCCAGCATCCCGTGCTCGGCCCACCCGCCCAGGCCCGAATAGGACATGGACGCGTCACCGAGCTTGGTCACCCCGGACACGCGGCAGCGGGACGCCTTGGTCAGGCTGCGCCCGGTCCACGCGCCGCCGCCCAGCGCGCCCCACCAGCGCCGGGCCAGCGCGGGCGCCGACACCACGCCCACCACCACCTCCGGGCCGTCCATCAGCCCGATCAGCGTGGCCCAGACCGGAACGCCGCGGACGTAGTTCTTGGTCCCGTCGATCGGGTCCAGCACCCAGCAGCGCGGCCCGCTGCCGGACCGGCCCAGCTCCTCGCCGAGGATCGCGTCGCGTGGACGGGCCCGGCGCAGCACGTTGCGCAGTGACTCCTCGGCCGCCTGGTCGGCGTCTGAGACGGGCGTGAGGTCGGGCTTGGTCTCGACGCGCAGGTCGAGCGCGCGGAACCGCCTGGTGGTGATGTCGTCGGCGGCATCAGCGAGGACATGCGCGAAGCGCAGGTCGTCGTCGTAACGGGCCGCCACCCGCGAAACGGTACCGCCTGGGACATGGCCAAGGCCAGCCAGGCGCCCCCGGCGGCGCACACGAGTCATACTAGAAGGGATGGATCACGATGCCGCCGGCCTTCTGGCCGAACCGCCGGACGAACTGCGGGCCTTCATCCGCGACGGCCGGATCACCGCCGTCCCGGCCAAGCGCACCCGCCGGCTGCTGCTGCTCGACCAGGTGGCGCAGGCCTTCGAGCCCGGCCGCCGGTACCCGGAATCCCTCGTCGACGAGATCCTCAAGACGGTCTTCGACGACCACTGCACCCTGCGCAGGTACCTGGTCGACGAGTCGTTCATGTCCAGGACCGCCGAGGGCATCTACTGGCGCGCCGGAGGGACCGTCGATGCGTAAGAACCCCCTGTCCGCGGACGAGCCGTGGTGCTTCCCCGAGGCCCCGCCCCCTCCGGCGGACCGGACCCGGCGCTGGTGCTTCCCCGAGGGCCCGCCCCGTGTTCCGGTGTCCGACCCGGACGAGCCGTGGTGCTTCCCCGACGGGCCGCCCCGGCCTGGCGGGCGGATGAGGACCCAGGGCCGGCGAAGCGCCCGGCGGTCCTGAATCCTCGCGCCGTTTGGCGAATCCTCCGCGGATCTGGTGCCGATCCTCTAGTGTCTGCGCAGAACCTACCCGTCTTGCCTTGTCACCGCTGGAGATCAGCTGCCGACCGGAAGTCCCCTGCGCCATCGGGCGCAGGAGTCCAGCAGCCTGGATCCGGTCCGCCCGCCCGTGCGCCGGATCAGGTACCTGTGGTTCGGCCTGCTCGCGGTGCCCGCGCTGATCGCCGGCGGCCTGTACCTGGCCGCAGGCCCGGGCCCGGCTCCGCCGCCGTCCGCGCCGGGCACGGCGAGCGCCGTGAGCACGGCGGATCCCTGCGGGCCTGCGGCGGCCGCGTCCTGCATCGCGAGCCCCATCCACGTCGCCATCGCGCGGGTGCCGGCCTCCGTCCGGGCCAGGCGCCCGACTCCCCGGCCGGCCTCGTCACCGTCCTCGTCGTCACCGTCCTCGTCGTCGGCGCCCGCCGCTTCCGCGACGGCCCTGCCGCCCGGCCAGCAGGGCACGCCGGCCGAGCAGGTGCTCGCCCTCATCAACCAGGCCCGTTCGGCGGCGGGCCTGCCGCCGCTGACCGTCACCGCCGGCCTGGTCGCCAGCTCCTCGGCGCACAACATGACGATGGCCGACGGCTGCGGCCTGTCCCACCAGTGCCCGGGCGAACCGCCGATCGGCGCCCGCGAGACCGCCGCCGGGGTGAGCTGGACGGCGGCCGGGGAGAACATCGGCGAGGGCGGCCCGGTACCCGACACCACCGCGGCCATCGCCCAGATGGCGGTCGGCCTGACCCAGGACATGCTCAACGAGACCCCGCCCGACGACGGTCACCGCCTGAACATCCTCAGCACCGCCTACACCCACATCGGCGTCGCCGTCTACCGCGACAGCTCCGGCACCGTCTGGCTCACCCAGGACTTCTCCAACTAGCTCCCCCTAGTCCGGGGCGGTGCCTTCGCGGCTGCGCAGCAGGCGGCGCAGCGAGTCCAGGCGGGCCTCGGCGTGGTGCTCGCGGGCCCAGTCATCCAGCGCGCACCCGGGGGACAGGTGGTCG
Source organism: uncultured Actinomycetes bacterium (assembly GCA_963705835.1). Lineage (GTDB taxonomy): Bacteria > Actinomycetota > Actinomycetes > Streptosporangiales > Streptosporangiaceae > Palsa-504. The sequence continues at coordinate 235,847 of CAVPLC010000079.1, read as the reverse complement.
CATCCGGGCGGGCACCCGGCCAGCCCTTCGGCCAGGTCGCCGAACGCCTCCACGACCCGTTCCGCGCTCACGTGGCCCAGCCCGAACCCCCGCAGGCCCGGCGTGTCGATCAGCCAGCCGTCGCCCAGCGGCAGCGCCACCACCGAGGACGATGTGTGCCTGCCCCGGCCGGTCACCGGGTTGACCGTCCCGACCGTCCGGGCCGCCTCCGGCACCAGCGTGTTCAGCAGGGTGGACTTGCCGACGCCGGACTGCCCGATGAGCACGCTGATGCGGCCGGTCAGCACGTTCCGCACCCGGGACAGCGTGCGCGGCGGCAGCGGCCGCCTGGTGGTCAGCATGGGCACGCCCAGCGGCGCGTAGAACGCCCTGACCTTACGCGGCGAAGCCAGGTCGGCCTTGGTCAGCAGGAGCAGCGGGTCGAGCCCGCCGTCGTACGCGGCGACCAGGCAGCGGTCGACGAACCGGAGCCGGGGCGGCGGCGCGGCCAGCGCGCACACGATCACCATCTGGTCGGCGTTGGCCACGATGACCCGTTCCATCGGGTCGGTGTCGTCGGGGGAGCGGCGCAGCGCGCTGGTCCGCGGCTCCACCCGGACGATCCTGGCCAGCGTCCCCTCGCTGCCCGACGTGTCCCCCGCGAGCGCGACCCGGTCGCCGACCACCACCGAGCCCCGGCCGAGCTCGCGGGCCTTCATGGCCACCACCAGCCTGCCGTCGGCCATGCATCCGTACCGGCCGCGGTCCACGCTGGTCACGAAGCCCTGGACGGCGCTTTCGTGGGCGGGCCGGCGCCGGGTGCGCGGCCGGGAGCCGCGGCCGGGGCGGACCCGGACGTCGTCCTCGTCAAGCCGGGCGTAGCCGCCTCGCGGGCTCAGGGTGCCTGTCCTAGCATTTCCGTCCACACGTGCGTGAACCCGGGGAAGGTCTTGGCCACGGTGCCCGCGTTGGCCACCCGGATGCCCGGGACGGCCAGGCCGAGCACGGCCGCCGCCATCACCATCCGGTGGTCGTCGTAGGTGCCGAACGGCCTGGCCGCCTGCGCCCGCAACGGCCGCGGCGTGATCGCCAGCCCGTCGGGCAGCTCGGTGACGTCACCGCCGAGCGCGTTGATCTCCTTGGCCAGCGCGGCCAGCCGGTCCGTCTCGTGGCCGCGGGTGTGCGCCAGCCCGGTGAACACCGACGGCGTGCCCGCCAGCGCCGCGGCCGCGGTCAGCGCCGGCGCGAGCTCGGCCACGTCGCGCAGGTCCGCGCTGATGCCGCGGATCGTGCCGGTGCCCGATATCGTCAGCCCTTCCGCGCCGATGCCGCATCGCGCGCCCATCCGGGTCAGCACGTCCAGGATCGGCCCGGCCGCCTGCAGGCTGTCCGCGGGCCAGCCGGGCAGCACGATCGTGCCCGCGGTGACCAGCGCCGCGGCCAGGAACGGCCCCGCGTTGGACAGATCAGGTTCCACCGCGACCGTGCCCAGATTGAGCCGTCCCGGCCGGACCTGCCACGCATCCGGCCGCCCCCCGGCCCCCGGCCGCAGCTCGGTGACGTCGGCGCCTGCCGCCCGCAGCATGCGGACCGTCATGGCGATATGCGGCGCCGAGGGCACCGGCGGGCCCTCGTGCCGGACCTCGATGCCCGCGTCGAACCGCGGCGCGGCCAGCAGCAGGCCCGAGACCAGCTGCGAGGACCCTGACGCGTCGAGGGTGACGGTGCCGCCGCGGACCGCGCCGCGGCCGAACACGGTGAACGGGACCGCGCCGCGGTCCCCGTCGTCGATGCGCGCGCCGAGGTCTCGCAGCGCGGCCAGGATCGGGCCGATCGGGCGCTGCCTGGCCCGCGCGTCCCCGTCGAAGTGAACCGCCGCCGAGGTCAGCGCCGCGACCGCGGGCAGGAAGCGCATGACGGTGCCGGCGTTCCCCACGTCGACGCCGACCCGGGAACCCGCAGCCGGCTGGCCGGCGGTGAGGTGCCAGCCCGTTCCCGCGTCGTCGGTGATCGCGGTGCCCATGGCGCGCAGCGCGTCGGCGGCCAGCAGGGTGTCCCTGGCCCGCAGCGGGTTGGCGATCCGGGCCGGCCCGTCGCTCAGGGCGGCCAGGACGAGGGCGCGGTTGGTGATCGACTTGGACGCGGGCAGCCGGATATGGGCGCTGACCGGGCCGCCCGCAGTCGGAGCGGGCCAGGTCCGGTCGCGGTCGTCGTCGGCGCGCATACGGTTGAGCGTACTGTGCCAGCCCAGGCGGACGGTGTTTGGCGAGCCCGGATTCTGGTTATGAAATGCCAATCCAGGCTTAACGGGACGTGTCCGGATTGTATTCACTTAGGGAAGATTTGCATGTGCGGTCGTTTCGTGTCGGCGCGTAAGCGCCTTGAACTCCTCGAGGAGTTCGGCATCGAGCGCGACCGGGTGGCCGACGGACCCGAGCCCGAGCCTGACCAGGACTACAACGTGGCGCCGACCAGGCGGATCTTCGCGGTGATGGAGCGGCGCCCGCGCGACGAACGCGACGAGCGCGACAAGCGCGACGAGCAGGGACCGCCCGCCCGCGAGCTGCACGTGGTGCGCTGGGGCCTGATTCCCTCGTGGGCCAAGGATGCCTCGCTGGGCGGCAAGATGATCAACGCCCGCGCCGAGACCGTCGCGGTCAAGCCGGCCTTCAGGCGCGCCTTCACCAAGCGCCGCTGCATCATCCCCGCGGACGGCTACTACGAGTGGCAGGCCGTCACCGAGCAGGGCAAACAGCGTAAGCAGCCGTATTACATCTACCGGAAGGACGGTGGTGCCCTCGCCTTCGCCGGGATCTACGAACTCTGGCGGGATGAGGCGGTGCCTGCTGATCACGAACGCGCCTGGCTGTGGACGGCCGCGATCATCACAACCCAGGCGACCGACGATGTCGGCCAGATCCACGATCGCATGCCCATGGTGATCGCACCTGATCACTGGGCCGACTGGCTTAACCCGGACAACTCCGAGCCCGGCCAGCTTCAGGCGACGATGCTGCCCGCCATGGCCGGCGGACTGACGTCGCATCCCGTATCAACGGCTGTCAACTTCGTGCGGAACAACGGACCCGAGCTCATCACGCCGCTCCCCTCGGCGGGCGGCGGCGCGGGTGCGGCATCCGCCGACCAGGAGCGGCCGCCCGGCGAGTTGTTCTGAGTCCGCGGCACGCGGCCGCGGCTCACCCGAGCCCGGGCTGCGTATCGCACGCGGACGGGAGGCGAGGACACCAGTGGAGATTACCGTCGCCCGCAAGCGCCTTGAAGAGATGCGCGACGACCTTGACCGGTCGATATCCATCCTGCAAGGCGAGCGCCCCGCGCCCCTGGCCGGAGCGGGGTATCCGCAGGACTCTGCCGATGCGGGTTCCACGCTCTCCGAGGCCGATCGCACGGAGGCGATCCTGCACTCGGCCCGCGGCCAGCGAGACGAGGTGCTGGCCGCGCTGGTCCGCATCGAGCAGAACAACTACGGGCAGTGCGTCGACTGCGGGCACGAGATACCCGAGGGCAGGCTCGACGCCCGGCCGGACGCGGCCCGCTGCGTGGGCTGCCAGGCCAAGCACGCCCGCCGGCGCCGCTAATCTGGGCCGCTACCGGGGCCGCGGCCTGGGCTTGCGGGCCGATATCACCAGCTGCGCGCCGAGGGACTCGTCGGATCTGGCGGCCAGCTCGGCGCTTACCAGCCTGGGCAGGCTGGCCGGGTCCCGCCGCAGCACGTGCGTCACCATCGACTCGGAGAACATCGTGCGGGGGCGGATCCAGTTCACCGCGAGCCCGGCCCCGCTGAACAGCTCGCGCGCCTGGTCCGGACCGTAGCACCGGGTGATCGTTCCGTCCGGCCAGGGCACCAGGACCACCTCGGCGTGCGGCAGGTCGACCAGGTGGGCCCAGTGATGCTGGTCGGCGAGGACGGCCATGCCGAGCACGAGCGAGTCCACGCAGGCGAGCACCCGCCCGGCCGGGCGGAGCACCCGCGCGATCTCGGCCATCATCGTCTCCGCGGCCAGGTGCGTGGACAGCGCCCGGTCGTCCGCGATGACCCCGTCCGCGCAGCCGTCCGGAAGGAACGACAGCCGCGAGGAGTCCGCGACCAGCCGGAAGATCCTCTGTTTCCCCCCGCGCGCTCTGCCTTCCCGCTCGCCTCCGGGCTCCCGCCGCGCAGGCCAGCCGTCCGTCACCCGTAGAACCCTATGGCCGGCCCGGGCGGCGAGTTCGGCGGCCGAGGCGCGCGGACCGGAGATGTCCACCAGGACCCGGTGCCCGCGCGGCAGCCACGCCGCCACCTGGGCTCGCGCCACCGCTTCGTGAAACAGCCAGTACGCCGGAAGATGATCGGTATCCGGCGCGGTGATCTCACTGGCCGCATGTTGCACGGACCTGAGCTCCTGACTCGGCGGTCCCCCGCAGTGGGGACGCCTACGCCTAGCCTTCCCCGTTAGGCGCGCTTCGTCACCTGCTGCCCGGGACCCCATCATGGAATGACGGACCGCGGTACCGTGTTGAACGCGGCATGGCAGTCGCCTCACTCGAACTGGCCGAGCCACCTCGTGGCACGCTGTGGGTAACCTCCGACTCGGGCGCGGTATCCTCCCGCTCATATGGTCTGCACGCCCGCAGCCCGATGCCGTACTACCCCGAGGGGGTGGGTCCCGTTCCGGAGACCCTCGAAGAGCGCGGTGAGCGCTTCGAGCAGGATGTGCTGCCCTACCTGGACCAGCTCTACTCCGCCGCGCTCCGGATGACCCGCAACCCGGCCGACGCCGAGGACCTGGTACAGGAGACGTTCGCCAAGGCGTACGCCTCTTTCCACCAGTTCCAGCAGGGCACGAACCTGAAGGCATGGCTGTTCCGGATCCTGACCAACACCTTTATCAACACCTACAGGAAGCGACAGCGCGAGCCGCAGCGGTCCGGCGCCGAGGAAGTCGAGGACTGGCAACTGGCGCGCGCGGCCTCGCATACCTCTGGGGGATTGAAGTCGGCCGAAGCCGAGGCGCTGGAACGGCTGCCCGATTCTGACATTAAGGAGGCGCTGCAGGCGCTCCCTGAAGAATTCAGGATCGCGGTCTACCTGGCCGACGTAGAGGGGTTCGCGTACAAGGAGATCGCGGACATCATGGAAACGCCGATTGGTACCGTGATGTCGCGTTTGCACCGTGGTCGCCGTCAGCTGCGAGAACTGCTCCAGGACTACGCTTCGGAACGCGGATTGGCCAGAGCCGGTTCCGATGCTTCCTTGCCCGGGGAGGAAGGGCGATGAGCTGCGGAAAGCCGCATGAGACGCCGTGTACCGAGGTGCTGGACCGGGTGTACGGCTACCTAGACGGCGAGCTTGCCGATGTGGACTGCGCGAAGATCCGGCAGCACCTGGACGAATGCGGGCCCTGCCTGCGAGAGTACGGCCTCGAGGAGGCGGTTAAGCGCCTCGTGGCCAAGCACTGCGGCTGTGACCCGGCGCCCGCGGACCTGCGGGCGAAAATTCTCGTCCGTATCAGAGAAGTCCGGGCGACGATCGAGTTCGCTGAGTAACGATCAACGGCGTTTGAGTTCGCTGCGTAGCGACCCGCCGTCCGTTTCGCCAGGAGTATGGCAATTGCGCCACATGTGCCACATTTGATTGCCCATTGTGACTATGCTGCTCACGATTTGTTCACGATGAGATTTGGGCCTGCGAGAAGCGTTGTGGCCACGTTATCCTTGACCTTGGACGATATCCGGTGAGCTGTTAGGTAGTAGCACGTTAGGGAGGTCAGCTCCATGCGTCCATCCGGCGGTATAAACCCTGCTGCAGGTGAGGTGACGACGGACTCGACCTGGACGGTCGCTCTCTCCGGGAGCACGTGGGGGTAAGGGTTGGAGCATAGCCCGCGTTCCACGCTCCTGGCGGTGAGGGGGGAGGGTTTGGCTAGGCTCTCGTGGGCCGCACGGCTGTACATCGGCGTGGTGGTGGCCGCCGCCGCTGTACTGATCGTGCGCGGGCCGTTCGGCGACTTCGCCTGGTGGCGGGAAGTCGCGGTCCTGGGTTTGCTGCTCGTGGTCTTCGAATCGACCGCGACGTTGCTGCGTCCACGGCAGCTGGCCTGGTCTCCCAACTCCTCCGCCACCCTGGCTGCCGCGGTCCTGACCGGACCGGTCGGCGCGGCGATCGTCGGCGCCTGCACCATGCTCGGCATGCGGCGCGGCCCGTCGCTGGCCCAGCGGGCGTTCAACACGGGCATGATGGCCCTGTCCGCGTACCTGGCGGGCCGGGTGTTCGTCGCCCTGCACGGGCACGTCGGCGTGCCCACCAACCACTCATTCCCGGGGTTGATCGGGCCGTTCGCGGTCGCGGCCGTCGTGCACGTGGTCACCAACCACGTGCTGCTCGCCGGCGTGCTGTGGCTGACCAGCGGCCGCGACGCCGCCGGGCGCCGCGCTCCGGTCGGCATGAGCGTCAGGCTGGTCGCCTCCGACCTCGGGTACGGGGCATTCGGGCTGCTCATCGCCGCGCTGTGGAGCGTGGTCGGGCTGTTCGCGCCGGTCCTGATCCTGATCCCGCTGTTCGTCGCCCGCTGGGCCGTGGCGCAGATCGTGGAGCAGCAGCGGGCCTACGAGGCCACGGTGGGCGCGCTGTGCCAGGCGGTGGAGACCAAGGACTTCTACACCCGCGGTCACAGCGACCGGGTGTCCCGCGGCTCGGTCATGATCGCGCGGGAGATCGGCATGCGGGGCGAGCGGGTCGAGGCCATCAGGTACGCGGGGATGCTGCATGACGTGGGCAAGCTCGGCGTGCCGACCAGGGTCCTGCAGAAGAACGGGAAGCTGACCGAGGAGGAGTACGCCGCGATCCAGCTGCACCCGATGCGCGGGCTCGACATCGTCCGGGAGATCGGGTTCCTGGACGAGGCCCTGGCCGGGATCATGCACCACCACGAGCGGATCGACGGCCGCGGCTATCCGATGGGCCTGGCCGGAGACGAGATTCCCGAGTTCGCCCGGGTGCTCGCGGTCGCGGACGCCTTCGACTCCATGACCTCCAACCGGTCCTACCGCGGCGCCCGCCCGGTCGCCGAGGCCATCGCGGAGCTGAGGAAGTGGGCGGGCACGCAGTTCGACCCGGCGTTCGTGGACGCCTTCGTGGCCGCGATCAAGCGGGAAGGCTGGCACCGTCCCGAGCCGCCCGTGTTCGCGGCCGACGACCTCGCCGTCCTCACGGCGCAGGATCACGATGATCCCGGTGCCCCGCTCCGGGTGATCGACAGCTTCTGACCCGCCCATGGCCGAACGACGACACGAGCTGCGCAGGTTCCCCTGGGTGCGGGACTCGGGACTGCTGCTGCTCGTGGTGGCGGCCGGAGTGGTGCTCGTCGCCTCGGTGGCGCAGACCGCCGTCGAGGGCCTGACCGATCCCCGCATCGCGGTGGCGTTCGGCGTGCTGATCGCGTTCGGCGAGGTGCTGCGGCTGAACCTGCCCGGCGACCGGGAGACGGCCCCGATCGCGATGGCGGGCGCGCTCGCCTACGCCCTGCTCATCAAGGTCGGGGTGCACCCGGTCCACCACAGCGCCGAGCAGGTGGTGACGATCACCGCGATCGGCATGATCGTGGGCGCGCTGCCGCACCTGGCCGTCGGCCGGCCGGCCAAGGTCAGCGGCATGGCCTCGCGCCTGCTCTGCGTGGCGTGCGTCGCCTTCATCTTCCGGCCGCTGGCCGGGAACGGCGCCGTGGTCACGCACTGGGGGCTCGCGTTCTCGCTGATGGCCGCGCTGACCGTGGTGGCGCTGCTGCTCGAGGCGGTGCTCACCGCCCTGATGCGGGTCGACGAGCAGCGGGCCAGGTTCCGGGTGGCGCTGGTCGACGAGATGCGGGTCCAGCTGCCGCTGGGTGCGGCGGTGGGGGCCTCGGCCCTGCTCATCGCGTTCGCCGCCGAGGTGATGGGGCTGGCCGCGCTGGCCGTGTTCACCGCCCCGCTGCTGGTCACCCAGGTGGCGTTCCGCCGCTACGCCGGGATCCGCGCCACCTACCTGCAGACGGTGCGCGCGCTGGCCAAGGTCACCGAGATCGGCGGCTACGTGGAACCCGGCCACTCCGAACGCGTCAGCAGGCTCGCCGTCGCCATCGGCCGCGAGCTCGGCATCCACGAGCCCCAGCTGCTCGAGCTCGAATACGCGGCGCTCATGCACGACATCGGCCAGCTGTCGCTGGCCGACCCGATACCCGGCGGGGCCACCGTCCTGGCCTCCCGCCAGGACCAGCAGCGCATCGCCGAGCTGGGCGCCGACGTGATCCAGCAGGCGCAGGTGCTCGGCTCGGTGGCCGAGATCGTCCGCCGCCAGAACGAGCCGTACCGCGGCCTGGAGGTGGCGCACGAGGGCTTCAGCGCGCGTACCGGCCACGCCGCCGGCCCCCCGGGCCGCATCGGCGACAGCACGCCGTCAGGGCCGCCGCTGAGCAGCCGCATCATCAAGGCCGCCAACGCCTTCGACGACCTGGTGGGCAGCTCCCTGGACCCCGGCCGCGCCGCCGCCGCCGTCCAGCAGCTACGCCTGGACACGGCCAGCGAGTACGACCCCGAAGCCGTCGAGGCCCTCAGCCGCGTGGTCAACCGCCGCTCCGTCATGCTGTAACTCCCCGCTCGCTCTGCTGGTCCCGCTCGCCTCCGGGCCGCCTTTGAGGCACCTCCTCCCTCATCGCTCCTTCGCTCGCTCCTCCGTCCCGTCGGCCGCGTCCTTCGTCGCTCGCTGGCGAGTCCAGTCGGCGCCGCGCCCCTTTGGCTCGCGGGGGAACGGCCCGCTAGGCTGGCCGGATGTTTGATTCGGTGCTGGTCGCCAACAGGGGCGAGATCGCCAGGCGGGTCGTGCGCACGGCCCGCCGGATGGGGATCAGGGCGGTCGCGGTGTACTCCGACGCCGACGCGGACCTGCCGTACGTCCGCGAGGCCGACGAGGCGGTGCACATCGGGCCGGCCCAGCCCGCCCGCAGCTACCTGGACGCCGCGGCGATCATCGCCGCGGCGCGCAAGACCGGGGCCGCCGCGGTCCATCCGGGCTACGGCTTCCTCGCCGAGAACGCGGACTTCGCCGCCCAGGTGATGGCGGCCGGCCTGACCTGGGTGGGTCCTGACCCGGCCGCGATCGAGCAGATGGGGGACAAGATCCGGGCCAGGAACCTGATGGAGCGGGCCGGGGTCCCGGTCTCACCGGGCAGCCGCGAGCCGGTCGCCGACGCGGCCGCGGCGGTCGCCGAGGCGGACCGGATCGGCTATCCGGTCATGGTCAAGGCGGCGGCCGGGGGCGGCGGCATCGGCATGGGCGTGGCGGCCGGCCCGGACGAGCTGCGCGCCGCGTTCGAGACGGCCCGGAGCCGGGCGGAGCGCTTCTTCGGCTCGCCGGAGATCTTGATCGAGCGGTACGTCCAGCGCGCCCGGCACGTCGAGGTCCAGATCCTCGGGCTGGCCGACGGCAGGGTGCTCGCGCTCGGCGAGCGCGACTGCTCGGTGCAGCGGCGTCATCAGAAGGTCGCCGAGGAGACCCCGTCCCCGGGCGTGTCGCCCGCGCTGCGCGAGGCGATGCTGGCCGCCGCCGTCCGGGCCGGCGAGGCGGTGGCCTACCGCGGCGCCGGGACGGTCGAGTGCCTGGTGGACACCGACGCCGGCTCGTTCGTGTTCCTGGAGATGAACACCCGGCTGCAGGTCGAGCACCCGGTCACCGAGCTTGTCACCGGCATCGACCTGGTGGAACAGCAGTTCCTCATCGCCGCGGCCGAGCCGCCCTCCTTCGACCCGGCCCGCGTCGGCTTCTCCGGCCACGCCCTGGAGCTGCGGGTCTACGCCGAGGATCCGGTCCGCTTCCTGCCCGGCCCGGGCACGATCACGCAGTGGGAGGAACCCTCGGGCGAGGGCGTCCGGGTGGACGCCGGCTACCAGGCGGGCAACACCGTGACGCCGTTCTACGATCCGCTGCTGGCCAAGCTGTGCGTGCACGGCGCAGACCGCGGGCAGGCCCTGGACCGGGCCAGGCAGGCGCTTGCCGCGTTCACGATATCGGGACCCAAGACCAACCTGGCCTTCCACGCGGAGCTACTCGCCAGCCCGCAGTTCGTCAGCGGAGACTACGATACGTCCCTGATAAGCAAGCTGCGTCCCAGTTAGGAGCCGCCGTGGCTGAGATCCGCGCGGAGATGGTCGCGAACGTGTGGAAGGTGGTCGCGGCCGAGGGCGATCACGTCGACGACGGCGACACGCTGGTCATCCTGGAGTCGATGAAGATGGAGATCCCGGTCCTGGCCGAGAGCCCCGGTACGGTCACCCAGATGCACGTCGCCGAGGGCGACGTGGTCCAGGAAGGCGACCTCATCGCCGTCATCGGCTAAGGCCGGCTGGGGCTGGCTCACACGGCTGGCTCACACACCTGGCTCACACGCCGGTCGTCGAGCGCGGGTAGGCGACCTCCGGGTCGGTGACCACGTTGACCAGGTACGGCACACCAGCAGCGAAGGCGCGGCGCAGCGCCGGGCCGATCCCGGCGGGAGAACTGACGAGCTCGCCCGCGCCGCCCAGCGCCCGGACCACCTCGTCGTAGCGGCAGCCGGGCTGCAGGTCCGCCACCACGTCGTAGCCGTACAGCGCCCGCATGGGATGCTTCTCCAGGCCCCAGGCGCCGTTGTTGCCGCACACGATGACCACCGGCAGCCGGTGCCGCACCAGCGTGTCCGCGTCCATCAGCGAGAAGCCGGCCGCGCCGTCGCCGAGCAGCAGCACGATCTGCGCGGACGGGCGCGCCAGCCGGGCCGCGATCGCGTAGCCCAGCCCGGTGCCCAGGCAGCCGAACGGCCCGGGGTCCAGCCACCCGCCGGGCCGTCCCGGCTCGATGTACTTGCCCGCGAACGAGACGAAGTCGCCGCCGTCCCCGATGACCACCGCGTCATCCTCGAGCACCGGGAGCAGCTCGCCGTAGATCCGCGCCGGATGGACCGGCTCGGCCTCGCTCGCCAGCAGGGGAGCGTCCAGCAAGCGGGCCGCGTGCACGGCTTCCCCCAGCCGAGGGACCCAGCCCGGATCCCCGACCGGACCGCAGGCCAGCAGGCCGGAAAAGAACGCGCTCAGGTCGCCGGAAGCCGAGGCGGCCAGCGTCACGTGCCCCGCGATCCCGCCGGGCGCGTCGGCCACGTGCACCACGGGCGGCCCGGGCGAGCCTGACGCGCCGAACGAGCCGTACCCCAGCCGGAAGTCCAGCGGCGCGCCCGCCACGACGACCAGGTCGGCCTCGCGCAGCGCCAGCGACCTGGCCCGGGTGACCAGGAGTTCGTGCCCGCCGGGCAGCACCCCGCGCGCCTGCCCGTTGGCGATCACCGGCAGCCGCAGTTCCTCGGCCGCCGCCCGCGCCGCGTCCTGCGCGCCGCCCAGCCACACGTCCGAGCCCAGCACCAGCACCGGCCGGCGCGCCGCCCGCAGCAGCGAAGCGATCCGGTCCACGTCCCCGGAGTCCGGCCTGGCCCAAGGAACCGGCTCCGGCTCGGCGAGTTCCGCCTCGGCCTGGCCGTAGATCGCCTCGAGCGAGATGTCGCAGAACACCGGCCCGCGGTGCGGGGTCATGGCGAGCCGGAAGGCCTCGTCGACCGACGCGGCGACCTTGCCCGCCTCGTGCTCGGTCCAGGCCCGCTTGGTGACCGGCGCGAGCAGCGGCGGGTGGTCGATCTCCTGCAGGCTGCCCGCGCCCCAGCGGTAGTCGGGCGCGCGCCCGGCCAGCAGCACCAGCGGCGCGCCGTTCAGCCAGGCGGTCGTGACCGCGCTCACCGAGTTGGTCACCCCCGGCCCGGCGGTGACCACGGCCAGCCCCGGTGTCCTGGTCAGCCGCGCGGTCGCCTCGGCCGCGAACACGGCGGTCTGCTCGTGCCGCACGTCCACCAGCCGCACAGGCTCGGGCCCGAAATCACCCTTGACGACCGCGTCGTACAGCGGGAACACGTGCCCGCCCGACAGCGTGAAGATCGCCGAGACGCCGTGGCGGCGCGCCGCCGCGAGGGCGTGCACGCCGCCATGACCCGATATCCGCACCACGGAAGCGACGCTACCAGCCAGTAGCGCAAGCGAGGCCCGACAACAAGCACCGAGCTCCGTTCGGATAAATAGTCAATCCCCGACGGCCCCCGCACCTCCCACGCCGACCTCGGCCGGAGCCGGGGCCGGGGTCGGCACCGGGTCGGCGGTGTACTGCTGCGGCAGGGTCTCGTCGGCGCCCTCGGGGACCCGCGCCGTCTTGAAGATAAGGGTCAGGATCAGCACGATCGCGACGTTGAGGATGAGCGCGGACAGGCCGATGTACACGCTGTGGCCGAACTCCAGGTCGGTCGACCCGGCCCAGTGCGACGTGGTGGGGGTGGCCACCTTGTAGGCGGCGATGGTGCCGAAGATCTCCCCGGCCAGCCAGCCCAGCAGCAGCGCCCAGCGGTGGAACCACCGGGTGAACAGGCCGAAGACGATCATCGGGAACACCTGCAGGATCCAGATGCCGCCCAGCAGCTGCAGGTTGATGGAGAACGTGCGCGGCAGTTCCACCGCGAACAGCAGCGCGCCCAGCTTGACCACCAGCGAGGTCCACTGGGAGACCTGTGTCTGCAGCCTGGGGGTGGCGTCCGGCTTGAAGAACTCCTTGAAGATGTTGCGGGTGAACAGGTTGGCCGAGGCGATGGCCATGACCGCCGCCGGGACCAGCGCGCCGATCACGATGGCGGAGAACGCGACCCCGGTGAACCAGCTCGGGAACAGGTGCTGGAACAGGTACGGCACCGCGAGCTGCGCGTTGCCGCCACTCTTCTTGACGCTCGCCACCGTCGTCTTGTCGGCCAGGGCCATGTAACCGAGCAGCGCGATGAAGCCCAGCATCAGCGAGTACAGCGGCAGCAGCGCCATGTTGCGCTTGATGACGTCGCGCCGCTTGGTGGACAGGACGGCGGTGACCGAGTGCGGGTAGACCATCAGGGCCAGCGCGGAGCCGAGGGCCAGCGTGGAGAAGGCCAGCTGGCTGTTGCCGGTGGTGGGGATGAACACGCCGTTCGGCTTTTTCGTGACCGGGCTGATCGCCGCCATATGGGCCTGCCCGGCCCCGAATATGTGCCCCCAGCCGCCGATCCTGGTCGGGATGTAGAACACCGCCACGATGATCATGACGTAGACCAGGGTGTCCTTGATGAACGCGGTCAGCGCCGGGGCCCGCAGCCCGGACACGTAGGTGTAGATCGCCAGGACCAGGAACGCGATGAACAGCGGCAGGTCCTTGACGTAGGTGTTGGTCGAGGAGGTGCCGACCCCCATCACGGTGAGCACGGCCTGGATGCCCACCAGCTGGAGCGCGATGTAGGGCATCAGGGCCACGATGCCGGTGACGGCCATGGCCAGCGACAGGCCGCGTGACCCGTACCGGCCGCGGACGAAGTCCGCGGACGTGACGTAGTTGTGCGTCCGGGCGATCGACCACAGCCGGGGCAGGAAGATCAGCGCGATCGGGAACACGATGATGGTGTACGACACCGCGAAGAAGCCGGTCACCGCGCCGGCGCCGAACACCGCCGCGGGCACCGCGATGAACGTGTACGCGGTGTAGAGGTCGCCGCCGAGCAGGAACCAGGCGATGAACGTGCCGAAGCTGCGCCCGCCGAGCCCCCACTCGTCCAGGTTCATCATGCTCTCCGCCCGGCGCCACCGCGCGGCCGCGAACCCGGTCAGCGTGACGATCAGGAACACGACCAGGACGATGGTGAACGTGACGTAGTTGACGTTGCTCATTTGGTCACCTCGCCGAGGCCGGCGCTCGCCGCGGCCTGGCCGTCGTTGCCCCCGGACGGCCGCAACCGCTTCTGCAGCGTGATGATGACCCAGCACACGATCGCCACCACGGGCATGTAGATGAGCAGATAGAAGTAGAAGAACGGGAAGTCGCCGACCTTCGGGGTGGCGCGGGCGAAAAGCGGCACGTAAACCGCGAAGAAGATGGCGGCGATCGTCAAGATGGCGATGACCGCCGAGGTGACCGGGTGGGCGGCGATGGGACCCCGTGACTTAATGGACGATTCCTGAGCCATTGTTTCCCTCTCGTCGGGGGACAGCCTCACCTGCTGTGACGGAATGTCACAAGGTTTCATTCATGGTGCGCTCAGGTCCCGCGAACGGCAATGCCTTGTGCGCGTAAAAAGGAAATTGTTACTAGTCAGCTAGCCGTAAGTCCGGACGCTGAAGATTCGCATCTCGCCCGGTAAGAAACGCACCGGGTCGTTCTCACTTGCTGAGGATGCGTAATTCTCACCCATTGAGGTAAACCAATCAGCGGGGGAGACGGGTCCCCGGGGGACGTTACCGGTCCGGGGTGCGCCGGAGCCGGGTGACGAACTTGTACCGGTCACCCCGGTACCACGACTGCGCCCACTCGACCGGCTCGCCGGTGACGTCGTACGCGTGCCGGGACAGCAGCAGCAGCGGCAGGCCGGGGTCGACGCCGAGCAGCCGCGCGTCGTGCGGGTCGGCGAGCACGGTCTCGATCGTCTCCTCGGCCTCGGCGAGCTGGATGCCGTACGCCGCGCGCAGCGTCTCGTACAGCGACATCGGCCGCTCCAGCTGCTTGCGAAGGCCGGGAAAGCGCCGGGCGGGCAGGTGCGAGGTGTCGATCGACATCGGCTCGCCGTCGGCCAGCCGCAGCCGGTGCACGCGCAGCGCACGGCCGCCCGGGCGGATCCCGAGCAGCACCGCGAGCTCCTCGTCCGCGGCGACGTACCCGATGTGGAGGATCTTGGTCTGCGGGTGCAGGCCGTGCGCGCGCATGCCCTCGGTGTAGCTGGCCAGCTCCAGCAGCTGGGCCACCTTGGGTTTGGCCACGAACGTGCCCTTGCCCTGCATGCGCAGCAGCCGGCCCTCGATGACCAGCTCGGCGAGCGCCTGCCTGACCGTGGTCCGCGAGGTCCCGTAGGAGCGCGCGAGCTCCCGTTCCGGCGGGACCGGGCTGCCGGGGTCCAGGGCGGCGGTGAGGTCGAGCAGCTGTCGCTTCACCTGGTAGTACTTGGGCAGCCTCGGCGATGTGCTCACATCAGGTCCGGGCACGGGTTCGTCAATCGGCAGCGCGGATGCGGTCATCGGGAATCATTGCCTTAATGAAGGGTTAACGTCAACTCTGACACAACTACGCCCCGTGGCGGGTCCCCCCGCCGCAACGCGGCCAAACCAGCACTGCCGCAACGCGGCCAAACCAGCACCGCCGCAACGCGGCCAAATCAGCACCGCCGCAACGCGGCAGAACCGACGCCGGCCCCATGATGCGATGATGATGATGTGCCCACCCTGAACGACCTGGCCCGCAGCCGCACCAACCTCGGCGACGCCGACGTGGAGTGGCTGCACGCGCTGGTGTCGGACTGGCAGCTGCTGGCCGACCTGTCCTTCGCCGACCTGATCTTGTGGGCGCCGGCCAGCGACAACACCGGCTGGCTGGCGATGGCGCAGATGCGCCCGACGACCGGCCCCACCTCGCTGCAGGACGACGTGGTCGGGACGCTCGCCGGGCCGCAGGACCAGCGGCTGCTCGACGTCGCGCGGGACGAGCGGCGCATCTGGCGGGAGAGCGACCCGGACTGGACGAACGGCGTTCCGGTCCGCGCCGAGGGCATTCCCGTGATGCGGGCGGGCCGGGTCATCGCGGTGATCGAACGATCCACCAACCTGAACTCGGCCCGCACCCCGAGCCGGCTCGAGCTCACCTACCTGCAGGGCGCCGATGACCTGGCCCGGATGGTGGCCGAGGGGACGTTCCCGTTCCCCGGCGAGGCGGCCATGCTGGTCAGGTCGCCGCGGGTGGGCGACGGGCTGCTGCGGCTCGGCCGGTCCGGCCGGGTCACCTACGCGAGCCCGAACGCGCAGTCGGCCTACCGCCGCCTCGGCCTGGCCGCCGACCTGATCGGGGCCGAGCTGGCCGTGATCACCGCCGGGCTGTGCGCGTCCGACGAGCCGCTGGACGAGTCGCTGATGGTGGTGGCCGCGGGCCGGGCGCCGCGCGCGGCCGAGGTCGACAGCAACGGCTCGGTGGTCCAGCTCCGCGCGATCCCGCTGATCGTGGGCGGCAGCCGGACCGGCGCCCTGATCCTGGTCCGGGACGTCACCGAGCTGCGCCGCCGCGAGCGCGAGCTGATGACCAAGGACGCCACGATCAGGGAGATCCACCACCGGGTCAAGAACAACCTGCAGACCGTGGCCGCGCTGCTGCGGCTGCAGGCCCGCCGGCTGCGCGCGCCCGAGGCGCGGGCGGCGCTGGACGAGGCGGTCCGCCGGGTCGGGTCGATCGCGGTGGTGCACGAGATCCTGTCCCACGCGCCGGAAGAGATCGTGGACTTCGACGAGGTCGCGGACCGGGTCGCGATGATGGCGGGGGAGGTGTCGGCCCCCGAGGTCCGGGTGATCCCGAAGCTGTCCGGGTCGTTCGGTCCGCTGCCGTCCTCGGTGGCCACCCCGCTGGCCATGGTCCTGACCGAACTGCTGCAGAACGCCCTGCAGCACGGCTTCCCGCACGCCGCGCACGCGACGTACGCGGCCACCGAGCAGGGTCAGCTCGAGGTCATCGCCGTGCGCGAGCCGGAACGGCTGATAGTGACCGTCGCGGACAGCGGGGTGGGCCTGCCCGACGGGTTCGACCTGGACTCGACCACCAGCCTCGGCCTGCAGATCGTCCGCACGCTGGTCGTCGGCGAGCTGGGCGGCAGGCTGCGGGTCACGCCGCGCCCCTGCGGCGGCACCGAGGCGATCGTGGACCTCCCCGTCGGCAACGAGTGAACCGCCAGAAAGTCAGACGTGCGCGGGCGCGGAGCCCGATCGTTTAGACGTGCGCGCGGGCGCGGAGCCTGATCGTGCGGCGCTTGAGCGCGCGGCGCTCGTCCTCGCTCATCCCGCCCCAGACGCCAGCGTCCTGCCCGCTGTCGATGGCCCAGCGCAGGCACTCGTCCATTACCGAGCACCGATGGCACACCTGCCTGGCTTCCTCGATCTGGAGCAGCGCGGGACCGCTGTTCCCGATGGGGAAGAACAGCTCGGGGTCCACCTCACGGCAGGCGGCTTCGTGGCGCCAGTCCATGATGTCCACTCCTTCTGAGCGGTCGGCCGCCGGCAGGTGCGGCCGGCCAGCGCGTCTATATCGAGCTTGTGAAGCTTTTCACGAGCCAATCAGTACTGTCACGCGGCCCAAGTTTCCCGGGACCGTTATGATGCCAAGCAGAAACTCGTACGGACCGCCATTCCGGTCCGGCCGTGCCCCCGAAGGCGACGCACTGCCATCCACGCTGCAGAGGTCATCTGAGCTGATGACACGTGCGAAGCGCCCCCGCGCCAGACATCACGTCAAGCCTTTCAAGGTCAGTTGACATGCGCAAGAGGCCACGGCCAACCGTGGGCTCAATTTAATGTCAGATCGATCACATTTTGCTCGCGCCGCCGCCGCATCCCCGCCGCGCCGCCGCCGCATCCCCGCCGCGCCGCTGCCGCATCGCCGCCGCAGTGCCCTCATCGCAGGGCCGCGCGATGACCTGGAACGTCACGCCACGACGCGAATCGCGTGCGGGACGAACCTGAATTCAACGGTCTCGGTCTCGCCGAGATACTCGCCGTCCACCTGGAAGGCGATCGGCCGCGCCGACCGGATGGTCAGCGACTCCAGGCCGGGCGCCGACAGCAGGTTCCGTCCCCGCGGCGGGCGGCTCCGGACCCACAGCATCTGGCCCACCACGCTGAAGACGGTGCCGAGCCGCAGCCGCCGCAGCGCCAGCAGGTCCAGCCCGGAGTTGAGGTCCGGGTTCGGCACGGGCAGCAGCGCCCGGCCGCCCACGTACGTCCACGGCGAGCGGTTGGTCACGATGGTCATGAACAGCCCGCTGGCGGGCGGCTGCCCGTCGCGTTCGGCGGTCAGGGACGGCACCCGCCGGTCCGTGCCGCGGTAGTACTGCCGCGCGATGGTCCGCATGTACAGCGGCGTGCTCTGGCGCCGGCCCGCGTCGCGCAGCTCGTCCATCTCGTGCATCACCTCGGCGTCCAAGCCGAGGTCGGCGCTGAACGTGAAGTACCGGTCCGCGGCCAGCCCGAGCCCGATGCTCCGGTAGCGTCCGGCCGCGATCACGTCCCTGATCCTGGCGATCGCCGCCTCGGTGCCGACCGGTATGCCGAGCGCCCGCGCGAAGACGTTCCCGCCGCCGCCGGGTATCACCCCGACCAGCGGCGGCGCGGACCCCGAAGCCCCCGAGGAGCCCCCGAGGACCCCAAGGCAGCCCCAAGGCCCCGACGGGCCCCGCGGACCGGGCCATGATCCCGTTGACGGTCTCGTTGACCACGCCGTCGCCGCCGAGCACGAGCACCAGGTCCGCGTCGGCCTCGGCGGCCAGCTCCCGCGCGTGCCCGCGGCGCTTGGTCTGCTTGACCTCCAGGTCGACCAGCCCGCTCAGCGAGCGGGTCACCAGCTCGGGGGTGTCGCCCGCCATGGTGGTCGCCCGCGGGTTGACGATCAGCATGCCGCGCACTCGCCCAGGCTAGCCGCCGCCTAAGCTAAGACCGGCACGACCCCCTGGATCGCCGAGGGATGGATGGGTATGGCAACGCGACCGACAGCGCTGTGGGCAGCCGCGGCCGGGCAGGCCATCGAGGCCGCCGGCGTGTGCGTGGCGGCCGTCTTCGCCGCCGCCTCGACCGCGGACGGGCGGTCCTACCAGCAGACCAGCGGGATCGCGATCACCCTGATGGCCTTCGCCGCCGCCGCCGGGCTCGCGCTCATCGCGGCGGGCCTGGCCAAGGCCAGGCCGTGGAGCCGGACCCCGGCCGGCATGACGCAGCTGTTCGTGGTCATCGCGGGGATCGCGCTGCTGGACGGGCACCGGCCCGAGTGGGGCGCGCCCGCGCTGGCGCTCGCGGCGATCTGCGTGGCCGGGCTGCTCGCCCCGGCCAGCCTGAAGGCCCTCAACCGGCCCCCCAGGAGCTGACAGGCTCAGTCCTCGGTGGTGAGCCCCTCCCGCAGCTGAGCCAGCGTGCGGGCCAGCAGCCGGGACACGTGCATCTGCGAGATGCCCAACTCCGCCGCGATCTGCGACTGGGTCATGTTGCCGAAGAACCGGAGCAGCAGGATCTTCTTCTCCCGCGGCGGCAGCTGCTCGAGCAGCGGCTTGAGCGACTCCCGGTACTCCACGCCCTCGAGCGCGTCGTCGACCATGCCGAGCGAGTCCGAGACCGCGGGCGCGTCCTCGTCGCCGGAGTCGGGCGCGTCCAGCGACACGGTGGAGTAGGCGTTGGCCGACTCCAGCCCCTCCAGCACCTCTTCCTCGCTCATCTGCAGGTGCGCGGCGAGCTCGCTGACCGTGGGCGCGCGCCCCTCGCGCTGGGCCAGCTCACCGATGGCCTTGGTCAGGGACAGCTTGAGCTCCTGCAGCCGGCGCGGCACCCGCACCGCCCAGCCCTTGTCCCTGAAGTGCCGTTTGATCTCGCCCACGATGGTGGGCGTGGCGTAGGTGGAGAATTCGACGCCGCGGTCCAGGTCGAACCGGTCGATGGACTTGATCAGCCCGATCGTGGCGACCTGGGTCAGGTCGTCGAGCCACTCGCCCCGGTTCCTGAACCTCCGGGCCAGGTACTCCACGAGCGGCAGGTGCAGCTCGACCAGGTAGCCCCGGAGCCTGGCCCGTTCCGGATCGTCGCTGGGCAGCTCGGAGAGCCGCTCGAACAGCTCACGGGCCCGGGCCCGGTCCGGTGATCCGTGCTCGACCCGCAGTACCGCCTCCACCCGGGCCGCCTCAACCTGGTCGGCCTCGGCCTGGACGACCTCGAATTCTCCGGTCACCTGGACCTCGAACTCGCCGCTCACCTGGACCTCGTATTCGCTGCTCACGCAGGCCCTGCCCCAGAAAACCCGGCCCCAGGAAACCCGGCCCCAGGAAACCCGGAGGGCGTTTCCCGGCCCTTGCGCATCACGATCGCCACCTGGTCATCGGGCCCGAGCCGGCCCTCGACCGTCCCGGCCAGCGCGGCCAGCACGGTCCAGGCGAAGGTGTCCTTGGCGGGCATCCGCGGCTGCGCGGCGACCACGGACACGGTGATCGTCATCTCGTCGGCGCCGAGGTCGAAGGCGCACTCCAGGCTGGTGCCCGGGATGGCCTGGGTCAGCAGCATCGCGCACGCCTCGTCCACGGCGATGCGCAGGTCCTCGATCTCGTCGAGGGTGAAGTCGAGCCTGGCCGCCAGGCCCGCGGTCGCCGTGCGCAGCACGGAAAGGTACGCGCCCTCCGCGGGCATGCTCACCGTCACGTGGTCGTTGGTCTCGCGCTCGGCTCGCGCCGCGCCCGCGTCCCGCTGGCCCGGTACGGCGGTCGTCGCGGCGGTGTCTTCGGTCACGTCTCTCCTTCGGGGGCGGGCCATCGGTCGCGGGCCCACCTGCTTGCAACCTACCGCCCCCGCCCCACGCCGGGAAATCAGCCGCGCCGCCCCCCGGCCCGCCGCCGCGGGCCCCCACCCGCAGGCGCCGCCCCCAGCCGCCGCCGCGGGCCCGAACGCAGTGAAACCGCGCTTTCACCACGCCCTAACCAGGTGAAAGCGCGGTTTCACCACGCCAACGACAGAACCCAGGGGGCCCAGGGGGCCCAGGGGCTCAGCCCTGCTTGGTCTCCCAGAAGATCTTGTTGATCTCCTCGATCTTGGCCAGCAGCTGGTCCGCCACGGCAGGATCCACGCTGCCCTTGGTGCCGGCCGCGCCCGCCAGCTTGGTCGCCTCGTTGAACAGCTGGTTCAGGTTCGGGTACTTCTCGAAGTGCGGGGGCTTGAAGTAGTCGGTCCACAGCACCCACAGGTGGTGCTTGACCAGCTCGGAGCGCTGTTCCTTGATGATCAGGCAGCGGGTCCGGTAGTCGTGGTCCGTGTTCTGCTGGTACTTCTCGGCGATGGCCTTGACCGATTCCGCCTCGATCCTGGCCTGTGCCGGGTCATAGACTCCGCAGGGCAGGTCGCAGTGGGCGTACGCGGTGGCCTTCGGCTCGAGCAGGCGGGTGAGCAGCCTCATCGATTCCCTTTCTCCGACTCATGAGCTTGCAGGTCCGACACTACCCCGGCCGCCCGGCCGCACACCGGAGGGATGGATGCACTGGCCACTGCTGCGCGTCAAGGTCGCCGAACGCTCCATGGAGCCCGCCCTCCATCCCGGCGACTGGCTGCTGGTCCGCCGCACCCCGCGCATCCGCGCCGGCCAGGTCGTGCTGGCCCGCCACCCCGGCCGGCCGGACATGCTCATCGTCAAGCGCGCCGCCCGCCGCGCCGACGGCGGCTGGTGGCTGGAGTCGGACAACCCGGACGTCCCGGCCGTCGACAGCCGCCGCTTCGGCGCCGTCCCGCCCGCCCTGATCGAGGGCCGCGTCCTGCTGCGCTACTGGCGCCCCCGCGCGGGCTGAGGTCCCGCTCCCGCCGACCGCCGGTGCCTTTTCATTTTTGGCCGAACGGTACGTGGTGCCCGCCCCCGCCACGCCGCGCGCGGGCCGGGCCCCTCGCCCCGCCGGGCGGCGCGCGGCCGGAAAGCACGGAGGCCCCATCCGAAGACGGGGCCTCCAGCCGATCCGGGTTTAGTGGTGCACCCCGGTGTCCGGCAGTTCCTGCTCTCCGCTCTGCCTGTTGACCAGGTTGAGCATCTCCGCGCGCGACAGCTTGGTCCACATCGCCCAGTAGTAGATGATCAGGCTGAACCCGGCCACGGCCACGATGTCCCACCAGAACGGGAGGTTGAAGGTGTTGGTCGGCGGCCGCGGGTGCTTGTCGCTCGACGCGGCGCCGTTGTACTGGCCCTGCCAGGACAGGATGCCCAGGCCGATCAGCCACGCCGGCAGCCAGGTCGCCGACTTCCAGTCCAGCGGCGGCCGCTTCGGGTCGAACGCCATTGAGATGCCGATCAGCACGTACCCGATCACCAGGACGATGCCGAGCTTCCATACCACCTCGAAGCCCGACCAGTAGATGAGCAGGTCGGCGACGACGAACGCGATCGGGGCGAGCACCGCGGCGCCCGGCATCCGGTACGGCCGGTTCGCGTCGGGCACCTGGCCGCGGAACGCGCCCAGGGACAGCGGCGCCCCGGCGTACATCAGGACGCTGGCCCCGGTGATCAGGCCGACCAGCGAGTGCCAGCTCGGGAACGGCAGCAGGAAGAGCAGCCCGATCAGGAAGGCGCCGATCAGCCCGATCCACGGGATGCCGTTGTCGTTGACCCTGCCGAAGATCTGCGGCGCGTACCGGTTCCTGGCCAGGCCGTAGCTGATCCGCGAGGTCCCGGTGGTGTAGATCAGACCCGTGCCGGACGGGGAGACGAACGCGTCGAGCCGCAAGATGGACGCCAGCCAGCCGAGCGCGACCGCGGCGGACAGCGCGGCGAACGGCCCGGCGTTGATCAGGGAGCCTAGGCCGGTTTTGGTGTTGAAGCCCGTCCACCCGTGGGTCAGCAGGCTCGCGGGCATCGCGCCGATCATCACGACCTCGAGCAAGGTATAGATCAGGGTGCCGATCAGGACCGAGATGACGATCGCCCGGGGCAGGTTGCGTCCCGGGTTCTTGATCTCGCCGGCGAGCTGGTCGCACTGCTCGAAGCCGGAGTAGGCGAAGATGATGCCGGCGCTCGGGAGCGCATAGAACAGGCCATGGACCCCGCCCGGCATGAAGCCCCCCGCGGTGAAGTTGCCGCCGTGGAACTTGAACGCCAGCACGATGATGGTGAGGATCGGGATCGCGACCTTCCACCAGGTGATGACGTTGTTGACCCGGGCGAACAGCCGCATGGCCAGGAAGTTGACCGCGACGAACACCGCCATGAGGATGATGGTGAACACGAAGCCGGCCCCGGTCACATTGCCGGTTGTATGGTCGTAGAGGCCGTGCCAGTAGTAGGACGCGTAGTTCATGAACGCGAAGCACTCGACCGGCGCGATCGTGACCGCCTGCATGTAGGCGAAGAAGCCGAACCCGATGCCGGCCACGCTGCCGAACGCGAAGTGCGGGAACCTGGCCGTTCCGCCGGAGACCGGGTACATCGCGCCCAGCTCGGCGTGGCAGAGGGCCAGGATAATGACTATGACCCCGGCGATGACCCAAGCCAGGACCGAGGCTCCTCCGACAAGGAGCGCCGCGCCCAGCGGGGCGAACAGCCAGCCCGAGCCGATGATGGACGTCTCGGACGCCCAGGTGGCCCCGACCAGCCCCAGCTCCCGCTTGAGGCCGACGTCAGTCGGAGTTGTTACGGCGACCCCGGAAGTTTCAGTTGCCATGACCGATCCTTTTCCGATCGAGCCCCGGAGGGCTAGCCACCCGCGGTGCGAGATCCCCGCCCCTATCAGGTGAGCGTCTCGTATGCGTCGAGTGAGATCATCGTAGGGATCATCGTGATTGCTGAGAAGTGTTCATCCGGATTCGTTTTGATAACGCAGGTCAGGGCCCTGTTCCGGGTTAAAGGAGAGGACCAGGGGCGATCCGCCGCCATCACGCGGACATGTCCTGGAAATAACTCGACGTTACCGATTCACTTCACGCTTGTGAATCACTTCACACGTGTCCGGGCCCACAATATGGTATACGGCAATACTCCCGCCGGCCATGACGATAACACGGGCTACGCCGTGGCGGTAGGAGCCTTGCTGTCGGGTTCATCTTCGCCGCGTTTGCGGGCGCGGAACGCCGAGACGTTTGCCCGGTTCATGCACCGATCGGAACAATAGCGCCTGGTGTTACTGGTGCTCGTATCGATGAACACCCCATGGCAGCCGGCCGCCTGGCAGACGCCGAACCGGCCGATGCCCAGATCGGTCAGCCGGACGGCCAGGCCCATTACCGCCCCGGCCGCGTATTTGTCCGCGACCGACCCGCTCTCGGTGTAATGCACGTGCCACGGCTGGCCGTCGTGGCCCGATAGCTGAGGATGGACCGGGTGCTGAATGAGCAGCGCGTTCAGCTGCGCCGCGGCGTCCTCGCCGTCACCGGCCGCGCAGGCCACGAAGAAGGCGCGGAATTCGGCCCGAAGCGCCCGCAGCGCGTCCAGGTCGTTGCGGGTCATCCCGGTGCTGAGGTGCTCCCGGTCCGCCACCAGCGCGCGCAGCCCGTCCAGGCTGACCAGCCGGTCGCCGTCTTCGCCGCCGCCTCCGGCCGTGTTCACGAGCCGGACCGCGAGTTCAGCGTAGGAGTTGAGATCCAATCCGTTCCCTAGCCGCGGGAGGTTGGGTGTGTAATGGCCTGCTGCCGGTATCGAGTATTACACCATCCTTACGGCGCGCGCCAGCAGCACGGCGGACTCCCTGTGTCCCGATGACTACACGGCATACCCGCGCCGGTCGCCTCTCCCGCCGCCCGGCGTCGGCCTCCGCCCGACCATCCCGGATCGGTAGGGTGGCGGGCATGTTCGCTGTGACTGCCGCGCGCGTGGACGCCGGCGATCCGCTGTCCGGGATGGAACTCGGCGAGCGGCCCGATCCGGTGCCGCCCGGCGGGTGGGTCACGGTGACGGTCAAGGCGGCGGCGCTCAACCACCACGACGTGTGGACGCTGCGCGGGGTGGGCATGTCGGCCGACCGGCTGCCGATCGTGCTCGGCTGCGACGCGGCGGGCCTGGACCCGGACGGCAACGAGGTCATCGTGCACTCGGTGATCGCCGACCCGGACGCGGGCGGCGGCGACGAGACCCTGGACCCGCGCCGCTCGCTGCTGTCCGAGCGCCACGACGGCACGTTCGCCGAGCGGGTCGCCGT
This sequence comes from uncultured Actinomycetes bacterium, assembly GCA_963705835.1. Lineage (GTDB taxonomy): Bacteria > Actinomycetota > Actinomycetes > Streptosporangiales > Streptosporangiaceae > Palsa-504. Next base: position 211,104 of record CAVPLC010000079.1, on the reverse strand, counting down.
GCCGCGCCGCAACCTGGTGCCCAAGCCGGCCGCGCTGTCGTTCGAGGAGGCCGCCTGCCTGCCGACCGCGTACCTGACCGCGTACCGGATGCTGTTCGAGAAGTCCGGCGTCCAGCCCGGCGCGACCCTGCTGGTGCAAGGCGCGGGCGGCGGGGTGGCCACCGCGCTGATCCTGCTCGGCCGCGCGGCCGGCTACCGGATGTGGGCGACCAGCCGCAGCGAGGCCAAGCGCGAGCGCGCCGTCAAGCTCGGCGCCGACCAGGCGTTCCCGGCCGGCGCGAGGCTGCCCGAGCGGGTCGACGTGGTCATGGAGACCGTCGGCCAGGCCACCTGGGCGCATTCGGTCCGCTCGCTGCGGCCCGGCGGCCGCATCGTGATCTGCGGCGCCACCAGCGGCGACGCCTCCCCGGCCGAGCTGACCAGGATCTTCTTCACCCAGCTCTCGGTGACCGGCTCCACGATGGGCACCCGCGACCAGCTAGGCCGCCTCGCCCGGTTCTGCGAGCAGACCGGCGCCCGCCCGCTGATCGACCGCGTGCTGCCCCTGGATCAGGCCCGCGACGGCTTCGCCGCCATGATCGCCGGCGACCTGTTCGGCAAGGTCGTCTTCACGTGCTAGCCCGGGGGGACGACCCCCCGGAACCCCCCGCTGCGCTCCGCGCCCCGCTGCGGTCCCCACCGTAATTTCGCGTGGCCGGAGGGGCACAAGGCCCCTCGCGGGCCGCGCGATGGCGGCTTACGCCGCGATATTCGCCGTACCGCGCCTATTCGCCGGGGGAGCCCTCAGTTCCGTCGGTGGGCTGATCCGGGGCGTCGCGGCGGCCCGGGGTCTCGGGGCCGAAGATCTCGCTCTTGATCCGCTCGAGCGCCTCTTCCAGGATCGTGCGCAGGTCGCTGATGACGTTCTCGCCCACGGCGCTGGACTGCATGGCCAGCTTGCGCAGCTCGGACGTGAACTGCACGGCCACCCGCTCCAGGTCCCGGAACGTCCCGAAGTCCAGCGCTCCGGTCCAGCCGCGCCGCCCGCGCATCTTCGACCACTCGTCCCAGCCGCGTCGGCCTGGCCAGTCCGTCCAGCCCGGTCCGGGAACCCATCCCGTCCAGTCCTGCTCGCCGGCGTGGAACCGCGCGCCCGCCTCCTCGCGGATCCGGTCCCGTGACTCTCCCGAACCGGGCCCCCCTGAACCAGGCGGCCCTCCTGAACCAGGTGCGGTCGCCTCCCGATGAATCCGCTGGGCTTCCTCACGCAGCCGCCGCGCGTGCTCGCGCACCCGCCGGGCCGCGTCCTGGCCGAGGGCCTCGGCGCGGCTCCGCCCGCCCGCCCCGGCCGTTTCCCCGCCCGGCTCGGTCGCGCCCGCCTCCCCGGCCGGCGCCTTCCCGGCCGGCTCGGTCGCGCCGATAGCTCCAGCAGGCGCCTCCCCGGCCGGCGCCTCGTCCGTCGCCTGCTCCCAGGGATCCCCGTGCGCCGGCCAGGCGTCCTCACGTGCCCGCCGGGCCTGCTCCTTGGCCTCGTCACGGGTCTGCTTGGCCTGCTCCTTCGCCTCCTGGTAGGCCTGCTTGGCCTGCTCCTTGGCTTCGTCCCTGGCCTGCCGGGCCTGCTCGCGCGCCTCGTCCCTGGCCTGGCGGGCCTGCTCGCGCAGGTCCGCGGTCATGTCCCGGCTGGCCCGGCGGGACTCGCGGGCGGCCCAGGTCAGCTCCTCGCGCAGGCTGCGCACGGTCTCCCTGACGTCCTCCCTGACCTCGCGCACGATGTCGCTGACCGAGGCGGACAGCTCCTCCTCGAGCTCGTCGAGCTCGTCGCTGCGGCTGCGCAGCTCCTCGCGGCCGGCCTCGGTGATCCGGTAGACCTTGCGGCCGTCCACCTCGTCGTGCGTGACCAGGCCCTCTTCCTCCAGCCGGGCCAGCCGCGGGTAGATCGTGCCCGGGGAGGGCGAGTAGACGCCCATGAACCGGTCACGCAGCAGCCGGATGACCTCATAGCCGTGCCTGGGCTCCTCATCGAGCAGCCTGAGCAGGTACAGCCGGAGGCTTCCGTGGCGGAATACCGGACTCAACTGGCCTCGCCTTCCATCTCATTCTCATTATCAGGCTCGCGGCCGGGTCCGTGGTCCGCAGGTGCGTTTCCGCGCCCGGCGCGTCGCAGCAGCATCGCCCGGCCGGACATGGTGGTCACGGACACACTCCCCGAGCCGGCGCCCAGGCTACCGCTTACCGAATGCGACGCGGGCGCGGACAACCGCCTCAGCTCGGCGAACTCGCTGCGCACGTCGCCGGATACGGAGTGCAGGTTCACCTGGGCGTCGGCGTCGGCCGGGAGCCTGAGGGTCACCTCGCCGGACACCGTGGTGACGTTCATGCCGCCCAGCGGGTCCAGGTCGATGTCGGCGGTCACGTCGCCGCTCACCGAGTTCGCGTCCAGGCGCTCCAGCCAGCCGTCGACCAGGGTCAGGTCGCCGGACACGGTGTTGAAGTTGACCTTGCCGTTGATGCCCTGCGCCTCGATCGCCGCCGACACGGTGTGAGCGTCCACGTCGCCGGTCAGGCCGTCCAGCGTGATCCCGCCCGAGACGCTCTTGACCGACGCCTTGGCGCTGATGCCGCACATCACGGCGCTCGCGCTGACCACGCCGAGCTGGGTGGCGCAGGTGCGAGGGACGGTCACCGTCACCGACGCCGAATGCCGCTGCGGCCGCAACCACTTCAGCAGGCCCTCCCAGGTGAGGTTCTCGTGGGAGATGGTCAGCACGCCGTCCTCGTACGTCACCTCGAGCGGATCCCCGGTCACGCTCGCCACGTCCAGCGAGGGCGTCCCTTCGGTAGCAAGCACGGCCACCGACCCGCCGATGAGCCTGACCCGCAGGTCCGTCACGTCGTCAAAGTTCAGGCTCGTCGGAGCCTCGATGGTCCAGTGCGCCATCCGCCCGTCCTTCCCGCACGCTTGCCTGTCACACCTAACGATATATCTCATCCCTCCAAAGTCAAGACATATCGCGATCCAAACGCGCACTCCGTCCAGGCTCGTCCCGCCCGGACGCCCGTCCCCGGAGCCCATTACGGCGCGGAGTTCTCGCGGCTCTCACAGGTCACAGCGCACGCACTCCGGGCCGTTCGGATAAAAGGGTTTAAAGGTCTTCCTCGTCGTCCAGGCGGGCGAGCCAGGTGGCCAGCCGGTCCACCGCGGTCTCGAAGTCCGGGTTGAGGTCGACGAAGTCGCGGAGGCGTTCGGCCAGCCAAGCCAGGCTGACCTGCTCGTCGCCGCGCCGGTCGGCCAGTTCCTCGATGCCGCGGTCGGTGAAGTACATGCTGTGCCTCTTCAAACACGGGGCCTTTTCAAACACGGGGCCTCTTCAAACACGGGCCTTTCAAACACGGCCTTTTCGAACACGGGCCGCCTAGCCGACCGCGGCCTCGATGATCTCCTTGTGGGTCGCGGCGTGCTGGGCCGCCGAGCCTGTCGCGGGCGCGGAGCTCGCGGGCAGGGACACCACGCGGACCTCGCGGCCGAGCACCCGGGGGAGCTTGAGCGCCATGGTCGGCCAGGCGCCCTGGTTGGCCGGCTCCTCCTGGACCCAGGTCACCGATTCGGCGGCGGGGTACCGGGCGAGCTCGGCGCGCAGCTCCGAGATGGGCAGCGGGTACAGCCGCTCGACCCGGACGATCGCGACGTCCGTCGCGCCCGTCTGATTACGCCGCGCGGCCAGGTCGTAGTAGACCTTCCCGGTGCACAGCAGGACCCGCCGAACGCCCGCATCCTGGCCCTGCACGTCACCGATCAGCGGCCGGAACGACCCGGTGGTGAACTCGCTGACCGCCGAGGCGGCCGCCTTCAGCCTGAGCAGGGACTTGGGGGTCAGCACCACGAGTGGCTTGTGCCGGTCCGACAGCCCCTGCCAGCGCAGCAGGTGGAAGTAGTTGCCGGGCGTGGTCGGCATGGCCACCGTCATGTTGTCCTGGGCGCACAGCGACAAGAACCGCTCCAGGCGCGCGGAGGAGTGGTCCGGGCCCTGGCCGTCGTAGCCGTGCGGCAGCTGCAGCACGACGCCCGAACGCTGGCCCCACTTCTGCTCGCCGGAGCTGATGAACTCGTCGATGATGATCTGCGCGCCGTTGGCGAAGTCGCCGAACTGCGCCTCCCAGCAGACCAGCGCCTCGGGGCGGGCCACGGAGTAGCCGTACTCGAAGCCCATCGCCGCGTACTCCGACAGCAGGGAGTCGTGCACGAAGAACTTGGCCGGCCCGGAGTCGAGCTGCTTGAGCGGCGTGTACTCCCGGCCGGTGTGCCGGTCCACCAGCACCGCGTGCCGCTGGCCGAACGTCCCCCGCCTGGAGTCCTGGCCGACCAGCCGCACCGGCCGCCCGTCGATGACCAGCGACCCGAACGCCAGCAGCTCACCCGTCGCCCAGTCGATCGCGTCCTCTTCGGCCATCGCGGCGCGGCGGTCGAGCAGCGGCTTCAGCCGCGGGTGCACGGTGAAGTCGGCGGGCAGGTTGACCTGGGTGTCGATGATCCGCTTGACCACCTCGGGGGATATCGCGGTGGGCACCGCCTCGTGGTTGACCGGGCGGTCTTCCGGCTCGGGCCGCATCACCGTGCCCGGCTCGGCCGGGCGCTCGGCCGCTTCCCTGGTCTCGGTGAAGGCGCGCTCGAGCTGCTGCTGGTAGTCGCGCAGCGCCGCCTCGGCCTCCTCCATGGTGATGTCGCCGCGGGCGATCAGCGACTCGGTGTACACCTTGCGGGTGGAGCGCTTGGCCTCGACCAGGTCGTACATGAGCGGCTGGGTGAACGACGGGTTGTCGGTCTCGTTGTGCCCCCGCTTGCGGTAGCAGATCATGTCGACGACGACGTCCTTCTTGAACGCCTGCCGGTAGGCGAAGGCGAGCCGCGCGGTCCGCACGACGGCCTCGGGGTCGTCCCCGTTGACGTGGAAGATCGGCGCCTGGATCATCCGGGCCACGTCGGTGGCGTACACGCTGGACCGCGAGTACTGCGGGGCGGTGGTGAAGCCGACCTGGTTGTTCACGATGACGTGCACGGTGCCGCCGGTCCGGTACCCGCGCAGCAGCGACAGGTTGAGCGTCTCGGCGACCACGCCCTGCCCGGCGAACGCGGCGTCGCCGTGAATGAGGACGGGCAGCACGGTGAAGCCCGGCTCGCCCTTGTCGATCACGTCCTGCTTGGCCCGGACGACCCCCTCCAGCACGGGGTCGACCGCCTCCAGGTGGCTCGGGTTGGCCACCAGCGAGGTCTTGATCGCCGGGCCGTCCGGGGCGCGGAAGATGCCTTCCGCCCCGAGGTGGTACTTGACGTCACCGGAGCCCTGCGCGCTGCGCGGGTCCAGGTTGCCCTCGAACTCCTTGAAGATCTGCGCGTAGGACTTCCCGACGATGTTGGCCAGGACGTTCAGCCTGCCGCGGTGCGCCATGCCCATGACGGCCTCGTCAAGGTCCGCGTCGGCCGCCTCGGCCAGCACCGCATCCAGCAGCGGGATCAGGGACTCGGCGCCCTCCAGCGAGAACCGGCGCTGCCCGACGAACTTGGTCTGCAGGAACATCTCGAACGCCTCGGCCACGTTCAGCCGGGACAGGATGCGGATCTGCTCGTCGTGTTCGGCCCGCGGGTGCGGCACCTCGATCCGGTCCTGCAGCCAGCGGCGCTCCTCGGGGTCCTGGATGTGCATGTACTCGGTGCCGACGGTGCGGCAGTACGAGTCGCGCAGCACGCCCAGGATGTCCCGCAGCTTCATCCGCGGCTTGCCGCCGAAGCCGCCGGTGGGAAACTCGCGCTCCAGGTCCCACAGGGTCAGCCCGTGCTGGTTGATGTCCAGGTCGGGGTGCTTGCGCTGGGTGACCTCGAGCGGGTTGGTGTCGGCCATCAGGTGACCGCGCACGCGGTAGGCGTGGATCAGCTCCTGGACCCGGGCCGACCGGGTGACGTCGTCCTCGTGGCCGTAGGGGAAGTCCCGCACCCAGCGGACCGGCTCGTACGGGATCCGCAGCGCGGCGAAGATGTCGTCGTAGAAGGCGTCCGCGCCCAGCAGCAGCTCGTGGATCTTCTTCAGGAACTCCCCGGACTGCGCGCCCTGGATGATCCGGTGGTCGTAGGTCGAGGTGAGCGTGACCGACTTGCTGATGGCCAGCCGGGCCAGGGTCTCCTCGGACGCGCCCTGGTATTCGGCCGGGTACTCCATCGCGCCGACGCCGACGATGCAGCCCTGGCCGGGCAGCAGCCGCGGCACCGAGTGCACGGTGCCGATCGTGCCCGGGTTGGTGAGGGTGGCGGTGGTGCCCTGGAAGTCGGCCACGGTGAGCTTGTTCGTCCGCGCCCGCCGCACGACGTCCTCGTACGTGGTCCAGAACAGGCGGAAGTCCATCTCCTCCGCCGCCTTGATGTTGGGCACCAGCAGCTGCCGGGACCCGTCGGGGGACTCGACGTCGATGGCCAGGCCCAGGTTGACGTGCTCGGGCCGGGCGATGGCGGGCTTGCCACCCTCCTCGGTGTAGGCGTCGTTCATCTCCGGATGCGCCTTGAGCGCCTGGACCACCGCGAACCCGATCAGGTGCGTGAACGAGACCTTGCCGCCCCGGCCGCGCCGCAGGTGGTTGTTGATCACGATCCTGTTGTCGGCCAGGAGCTTGGCCGGCACCGAACGCACGCTGGTGGCCGTGGGCACGGACAGGCTGGCCGTCATGTTGGTCACGGTGCGCGCCGCCGCCCCACGCAGCCTGCTGACCTCGGCGCCCGCGATCTGGGGTGGGCCCGGGGGAGAAGGCACAGCCGGAGCCCCCGGCGTGGCCTGCGGTACCGGTGCCTGCGGTCCCGGTCCCGGTCCCGGTGCGGGGTGCGGGACCGCCGCGGCCTGCTCGGCGGGGGCGGCCGGTGCGGCCTGCGGGGCCGGTCCGGCCTGCGGTGCCTGATAAGCCTGCGGTGCCTGATAAGCCTGCGGTGCCTGCGATGCCTGGGGTTCCTGGGTGGCCTGCGGCGGGGGAGGCGCTGCGGGCTGGGCCGGCCGGGCGGCGGGCGCGGTCATGACCGGCATCGGCCCGGTTCCGTTGGGCAGGGCGGGCTGGTAGTCGGCGAAGAAGCTCCACCAGGCCCGGTCGACCGACGCCGGGTCGGCCAGGTACCTCTGGTAAAGCTCTTCCACGAGCCATTCGTTGGCGCCGAAGTTGGCCGAGCCCGCGGCGGTGTCGGCCGCCGCCTGGCGTGGTGCGGTGGCCGCCTGGCGTGGTGCGCTGGCCGCCTGGCGTGGTGCGCTGGCCGGCTCGGGCTCTGCTGACCCTTCGGCCTCGCGGACCTCGGCGTTACCCTGCGATGACTCAGAAGACATGGCGGACATTGTCCCCAAGAACCCTCTTCCGAAGATGCGAATCGATAGTTGGCTGTTCAGATATCAGGCTACCCGCGCGCCATCAGGGACCAAGCCTGAAGATTCCCCGGCGACCAGCGATGCAGGTGTGGCCTGAGTCACGCTTCGGCCCCGGCTGCGACGTGCGCCGAAGTCCCGGTCAAGGCGCAGGCCGGCCGGTAGCATCGGCGGGGAACGGGCCTAAGGGCCCTTCCGGGCTTATCCCGCCCATCCGTGCCCATCTAATCCAGCAAGGCAAAGGTGACAAGGGATCCGGCTGGCAATCCTGGGGCTGGCGGCGCGCCGGGCCCTCGGGGGCCATCAGGTCCTCGGGGGCCGTCGGGTCGCCGGAGGCCGCACGACGGCCCAGGCCCGCTCCCGCCCTGGGACGGCGGCATCCCCGGGATCCCCGGTATCCCCAGGACCCCCAGGACCCCCGGGACCCCCGGTCCCCCCGGCTACGAGTTCGATGGGCCGCGCCAGGCCCCCGGCGCGCCTCGCAGGCCAGCGCCGCCCGGGAACGAGCCCCAGCCCACCGCACCACGGGACGAAGGCGAGCCAAGGCGGTTCAGGTACACGCCGACGGTAAGCCAGCCGCCGGCCGTGCCGCCGCCGACCCGGCCCCGGGATGAACTGGTCATCCCCGGCTTCGAGTTCGACGCCAGGGCCCGGGCCGTAGATCCCTTCGGCCCCGGCCGCATCGGCGCCGGCCCCCTCGCGGCGGACACCTGGGACGGCGATGACGAGTTCGCGGGCGAATACTCACCCCCCGCGCCAACGGTGTTCACCCGTCCCCGCCCCATCCGCGCGCTGCCCCCAGGACCCCCAGGACCCCCGCACGGGCCGCGCCGCGACGGGCCGCGCCGCGACGGACCGCGCCGCGGCAGGCCCGGTCGGGCCCGCCATGCGCGCCGCGCTCAGCGAGTGGGCGCGACTCCTCCGCTCCTTCCTGCCCGAACCCCCCAAACGCTCCTGGTTCACCGACTTCCGCTCCGCCCTCCAGTTCCGCGGGGTGATGGTCCGGGTGGCGATCCCGATCCTGGCCATGATCATCTTCGGGGTGGCCGTGGTCGTGCTCGCGAGCGCGAACAGCGGTCACTCCGGTCCTGCGCCGCCCCCCGCGGCCCTCGGGTTCCCGCCCGCCACCCTGGCGGGCAACCAGTTCGCCGCCGCGCCCGGCGGCCGCGGCATCAACCAGACGCTCGGCCGGGTGACCAGCGACGGCGCCGAGATCGTCGCCGTGGGGTCGCAGAACGGCGCGCGCATCGCGCGGGCCCAGTTCTTCGTGTCGCTGAACGCCGGCCGCACCTGGGCCATGGGCACGGTGCGCGCCCCCGGCGGCGGCCCGCCGCCTCCCGGGTACGCGGCCCGCTACGTGGCGGGCGGCCGCGGGGCCTGGGTCGCCCTCGGTCCCGGGTCGATCTGGACCAGCCCCGACGGCCGGACCTGGACGCTGTCCTCCACCGCCGGGCTGCCGCTGCGTCCCGGCGACCAGATCAACGTGCTGAAGCGGACCGCGGCCGGCTTCATCGCCGCCGGCGCGAACGTACCCGGCGGCGACCAGGCCAAGGCCAGCCCGGTGGTGTTCCTGTCGGCCAACGGCACCACCTGGCAGCGGCTGGGCGCGGGCCAGCTCCGCCTCCCGGCGGGCCGAGCCCGGGGAATCAGGTACAGTCCGCTCGACATCAGGTACGCGGCCGCCTACCGGAACCAGATCCTGATCGCGGGCGACGTGGCCGAGACCAAGACGGGCCCGCACGGGCAGGCGGCGCCGGCCCAGACCAGCGCCTTCCGGACCGGGGCCGCGTGGCTGAGCCGCGACGGCGGCGCCACCTGGACGCTGGCCGTGCCGCCGGGCGCCCAGATCAGCGGCGCGGCCGTCACGGCCTTCGGGTTCATCCTGGTCAGGCCCGCCACCGTGGGCGCCAGGCCCGCCGTGGACGTGTACCGCTCCCCGAACGGCACGGCCTGGACGTTCGCGGCCACCCTGGCCACGCCGGCCGGATTCGTCGTCGGCATGGTCAACGGCGGCCCGGACGGCGCCGCGGTCACCGGGCAGGCGGGCTCTGCCGCAAACAACGGGGCCCTGACCGCCTTCACCTCCGCCGACGGCGCCACGTGGCGGCCGGCCACCGACTTCGGCAGGGCCGCGTCGCAGGAGATCACGGGCGTGACCGTGGCCGCGGGCGGCGCCGTGGTGGCCGCCGGGACGATCAACGGCGACCCGGACCGCCGCCAGCCCGCGATCACCATCCTGAACGAGCAGGCTGCGCCCAGCCACGTGGACGTGGCGGCCATCCCCGGCGCCGTCGACCCGGAACTCGCCGTCAACGCGATCGCGGCGGCCAACGGCAGGCACGTCGCGGTGGGCAGCGCCGACGGCTACCCCGCGGTCTGGACCTCCACCGACGGCGGCAGCACGTGGACGCGGGCCGCCGGCCAGCCCGCCGCGGCGCTGAACCGCCCCGGCGTCCAGCAGCTGACCAGCGTCACGTACGGACCCGCCGGATGGCTCGCCGTGGGCGGCGTCACCGCCGTCGCCGCCCAGCACCCCGTGGTGGTCGGCTCCGCGACCGGCCCCGCGACCGGCACCGCCTGGCAGGCCGCCGACGGCGAGGCCACCTTCGGACAGCCCGGCCTGGTCACCGAGCAGGCCGCCGCGGGCCCCGCCGGGTACGTGATCGTCGGCTACCAGGCCGTCTCGGGCCGCGTGCAGGCGGCGGCCTGGTGGTCGGCGGGCCTGACCGGCTGGCACCGGGCCGCGGGCACCCCCAGCGAAGGCGCCACCAAGATGACCGCCGTCACCGCGGGCCCGCACGATTTCGTGGCGGTCGGCGCGGCAGGCAACCAGGCGGCGGCCTGGACCTCGCCGGACGGCCGGAACTGGAACCAGGTCGGCCTGCCCCTTCCGGCCGGCACCACGCGCGCCGTGCTGCAGCAGGTCGCGAGCGACGGCGGCACCGTGGTCGCGGTGGGCGCCGCGCTCACCACGACCGGACAGCAGGTGCCGTTCGCCGCGACCTCCTCCAACGGCGGCGCCAGCTGGGCGGAGTCCGCGCTGCCCGTCCCGTCCGGCCGCGCGTTCGTCACCGCGCTGGCCGCGACCGGCCGGGGGTTCGTGGCGACCGGGACGTTCGGCGCCACCGCGGCGCATCAAGATGTCGTGGTGTGGACCTCGGCGGACGGGTCGGCGTGGCAGGCCGCCACCCCGACCGGGCAGGGCCTGGCCGGGCCCGGCATCCAGGCCATCACCGCGCTGTCGGCCTCGGGCGGCACGCTGACCGGCGTCGGCTTCACCGCCTTGCCGGTCGGCGAGGAGCCCGTGTTCTGGCAGTCACCGGTCCGGTAACGGCGCTCGGTACCCGGGCACCTATAGGTCAGGCACGGGGACCGGCGCGCCGAACACGTCATCCCTGCGGTTGTGCAGGCTCGGCACGCTGGCCCGGACCGTCTCGATCAGGTCCTCGTCGACCTCGCCGACCGCCACCCCGGGCGCCGGGCCGAGATCGACCCGGACCACCCCGAGCGGGTCGACCAGCATGCTGCGCCCGATCCCGGTCGCGGCCCGGGTGGGCGGCTCGTCCGGGTCGGGCACCTGCCCGACCGCGGCCACCCACACGGTGTTCTCGATGGCCCGCGCCCGGACCAGGGTGACCCAGTGTTCCTCCTTGAACAGCCCCGCCGCCCAGGCCGCGGGCAGCACGAGCAGCGAGGCCCCGGCCACGGCCAGCGCACGGGACAGCTCCCCGAACCGCACGTCGTAGCAGATCTCCAGCCCGGTGCGTACCCCCGCGAGCGTGCAGAGGACCGGCGCGGACCCCGGCGCGACCTGCTCGGACTCGCGGTGCCCGAACGCGTCGAACAGATGCAGCTTGCGGTACGAGGCGGCCAGCTCCCCGGCCCCGTCGAAGGCCACCGCGGTGTTGTACACGCGCCCGTCCGGAGCGGGCTCGAACACCCCCGCCACCAGCGCGACCCCGGTGTCCCTGGCCGCCGCCGCGAGCCCGGCGCAGAACGGCCCGTCCAGCGGCTCGGCCGCCGCCCGCAGGTCCGACCCGAACCTGACCTGCGTCGCCTCCGGGAAGACGGCCAGGTCGGCGCCCAGGTTGGCGGCCTCCCACAAGGCCACCCTGACCCGCTTGGAGTTGACATCGGGCCGTGAGCTGACCGGGATCTGGCACAACGCGACTCTCATACCCGCACCCTAACCCCGCCGTGATCTCATTGGCCCGTGAGCCGACCCCAAGAAGAACCCCCAGCCAAACGAGCCGCTGCCAAACGAGCCCCGCCAAACGACCACTGCTGAACCGCCGTCTGGAGGGCCTGGGCACGACGATCTTCGCCGAGATGTCCGCCCGCGCGGTCGCGACCGGATCGATCAACCTGGGCCAGGGCTTCCCCGACCGGGACGGCCCGGCCCAGATCGCCCGGGCGGCCGCCGACGCCATCCTCGAAGGCCGCGGCAACCAGTACCCGCCCGGCCCCGGCATCCCCGAGCTCAGGCAGGCCATCGCCGCGCACGCGCGGCGCTTCTACGGCCTGGCCTACGACCCGGACACCGAGGTCCTGGTCACCGCGGGGGCCACCGAGGCCGTCGCGGCGACCCTGCTCGCGCTGGTCGAGCCGGGCGACGAGGTGATCGCGTTCGAGCCCTACTACGACTCCTACGCGGCGAACATCGCGATGGCCGGCGGGACAAGAGTCCCGGTCACCCTGCGCCCGCCCGGCTTCCGCCCCGACCTCGACGAGCTAGCCAGAAAGATCACTCCCCGCACTCGCCTCATCCTGCTCAACAGCCCGCACAATCCCACCGGCTCGGTGTTCACCCGCGCCGAACTGGCCGCCATCGCCCGCCTGGCCGTCGAGCGCGACCTGCTCGTGGTGACCGACGAGGTCTACGAGCACCTGGTCTTCGACGGCGAGCACGTGCCGATCGTCAGCTTCCCCGGCATGCGCGAGCGCACGGTCAGGATCAGCTCGGCGGGCAAGACGTTCGCGTTCACCGGCTGGAAGATCGGCTGGGTGCAGGCCGCCCCGGAGCTGGTGACCGCGGTCAAGACGGTCAAGCAGTTCCTCACGTTCGTCAGCGGCGGCCCGTTCCAGTACGCGATCGCCGAGGCGCTCGCGCTGCCCGACGAGTACTTCACCACGCTGCGCGACGAGCTCAAGGCCCAGCGGGACCTGCTCACCGCGGGCCTGAGCGAGATCGGCTTCGAGGTCTACCCGCCCGCGGGCACCTACTTCGTCATCACCGACATCAAGCCGCTGGGCGAGCGCGACGGCATCGAGTTCTGCCGGACGCTGCCCGACCGCGCGGGCGTCGTCGCCATCCCGACCGCCGTCCTCTACGACCACCCAGAACAGGCCCGCACCCAGGTCCGGTTCGCCTTCTGCAAACGCCCTGAGGTCCTGAGCCAGGCCCTGGCCCGTCTTAAAGACCTTTTATTCCGAACGGTACGGGGTGCCTGCCCCCCGGAAACGGTAGGCGTAGGCCCATGGTGGACGCGCGCGGTGACGGTCAGGATGGGAGCAGGACCGGGCGGGGAAAGGAGTCTGCGGCCATGCTTTTCGCGATTGTGCTGGCGCTGACGATCGGGTGCATCGCGTTCATCCTGGCGCGGAAGGGGCAGGGGGTCCCGCGCCCGGATGGCCTGCGGGGGCGCATCCAGGCCCGCGGCTGGGCTCTGCTGCTGCTGCCCGTCGCGATGGCGGCCGCCGTGATGGCCGGCGGGGCTCACGGGCTCATCCCCGCCGAGCTCGGCGTCGCGGCCCTGGCCATCGTCTTCGCCCCGAAGCTGGCGGCCAGGCTGGTGCCCTTCGGCGTGCTCGGGCTGGCCGTCTTCGGGGTCCATCTGGCCAGGACGTACCGCGACGGGAACACCAGCCGGGTCCAGTACCTGTTCGTCCACGCGGGGCCAGGAGCCTTCGCCCTCTGGCCGGTGCTGGCCGAGGCCGGCGTCCTGTTCGTGGTCGGCCTGTGGCTGCTGCTGCGGCGAGACGCGCCGGACGCGGGGCTGGTCAGGGCGCTGGCCGCCCGGTGGCTCGACCGCCGTCGCGGCGGGATCTCCGCCGTCCACGGGCTGCTCCTGATCCCGGTCGTGGGGCTGGCCATGCAGCTGCTCGGGCCCGGTGACTGGTTCGGCATCCAGGCGTTCGACGGGCTCGACGCGGCCCTCGTCGACCTGACCGTGGCCACGGCCGCGCTGGTGCTGATCTTCCGGTCGCGGGCCTGGGCCGCCACGCTGGCCGTGGCGGGCCTGCTGGTCCTCGGCGCCTACGGCTGGCTGATCGCGGTGTTCTGGCCCGTGCCCGGGTTCGCGTACGGCTTCTCCGACCTGCACAACAACACGGTGCCCTCCCCGTTCTGGACCACCGCCCTGCAAGGCTCCCTCCTGCTGGCCCTCGGCCTGTGGCTGGCGCCGCGGGTGATGCGCCAGCGCCTGACCGACCCGTCCGACCCAGAGCTCGCGGCCCGGGCCCGGCAGCTCGCCCAGCGGGTGCAGACGCTGACCCAGACCCGCCACGACGCGGTGGACACCGCGGCCGCCGAACTGCGCCGCATCGAGCGCGACCTGCACGACGGGGCCCAGGCTCGTCTTGTCGCGCTGGGCATGAGCCTGCAGGCGGCCGAACGGCTGTTCCCGACCAGCCCGGAAGCGGCGCTCGCGCTGGTGGCCGAGGCCAAGGAGTCCTCCTCCCTCGCCCTGACCGAGCTGCGCGACCTGGTGCGCGGCATCTACCCGCCGGTGCTCGCCGACCGCGGGCTGGCCGACGCGATCCGCGCCCTGGCGCTGGACGCGCCGCTGCCCGTCGAGCTCGACATCGACCTCGCCAGCACGATCGAGCTGCCCGTCGCCTCGGCCGTCTACTTCTCGGTGGCCGAGGCGCTCACCAACGTGACCAAGCACGCCGGCGCCCGGAGCGTGCGGATTCAGCTCAGCCAGAGCATGCCGCCCGGCGGAGGGGGCCTGCTGCGCGCGCAGGTCACCGACGATGGCTCGGGCGGCGCCGACCCGGCTCAGGGCACCGGGCTGGCCGGAGTGGAACGCAGGCTGGCCGCGTTTGATGGCATCCTGGCGGTCAACAGCCCGCCGGGCGGCCCGACCATCGTCGTCATCGAGGTGCCGTGCGCATTGTCATCGCCGAAGACCTCTACCTGCTGAGAGAGGGCCTGGTCCGGCTGCTTTCCGCGCACGGGTTCGATATCGTCGCCGCCGTGGTCAGCGCCCCGGAACTGCTCGAAGCGCTGGTCGAGCTGCGTCCCGACGTGGGCATCGTGGACGTGCGGCTGCCGCCCACGCACACCGACGACGGGCTGCGCGCGGCCCTGCAGGCCCGCGCCCGGGTACCCGGCCTGCCGGTGCTGATCCTCTCGCAGTACGTAGAGCAGCTCTACGCCCGCGAGCTGCTGGCCGACCGGGCGGGCGGCGTCGGCTACCTGCTCAAGGACCGGGTGTTCAACGACGAGGCATTCACCGGGGCCATCCGCACCGTGGCCGCGGGCGGCACCGTGCTCGACCCCGAGGTGGTGAGCAAGCTGATGAGCCGGCGCTCCCGCGAGGAGCCGGTGGCCCGGCTGACCCCCAGGGAACGCGAGGTGCTCGCGCTGATGGCCGAGGGCCGGTCCAACGCCGCGATCGCCCAGCGCATGTTCATCACGGAAAAGGCGGTCAGCAAGCACGCGGCGGGCATCTTCGCCAAACTGGACCTGGCCCTCTCCGACGACGACAACCGCCGCGTCCTCGCGGTGCTGGCCTACCTGGACTCATGAACCCCGACCTGATGCGCGCGGCCGAAGCCGCCGCCGGCTTCATGCCCCCCGCCGAGGGCCTGGCCCTGTTCGACGCCGCGGCCTGTTACGCCCGGCGCGGCCCGGTCCTGGAGATCGGCAGCTACTGCGGCAAGTCCACGATCTACCTGGCCGCCGCGGCCAGCGCCGCCGGCCAGGTCGTCGTCACCGTCGACCACCACCGCGGCTCGGAGGAACACCAGCCAGGCTGGGAGTACCACGACCCGCACCTGGTCGACCCGGCCACAGGGCGCCTGGACACGTTGCCGAGTCTGCGCGCTACGCTAGCCGCCGCGGGCCTGGAAGACCACGTGGTCGTGGTGGTCGGCCGTTCCGCCGACGTATCCCGCCTGTGGCGCACCCCCCTCGGCCTGGTCTTCATCGACGGCGGCCACACCGACGCGGCCGCCCTCACCGACTACGAAGGCTGGGCCCCCTGGGTCGCCCCCGGCGGCGCCCTGGCCATCCACGACGTCTTCCCCGACCCCGCCGCCGGCGGCCAGGCCCCCTACCGGATCTACCGCCGCGCCCTAGAATCCGGCGCCTTCACCGAAGTCCGCGCCAAAGGCTCCCTCAGACTCCTGGAACGAACCGCCCAGGGCATCTAGCCCGCGTCCAGCCCGCCCGACCAGCCCCCACCAAGCCCGCTCCACCCCACAATCCCACTGCTCTGATCTTATCTGCTCTGATCTGTCCTGATCTGATCCATGGCGTCACGGAACACGCCCGCGCCGCCGCTGAGGCCCATCAGCGCGTCGGCGGCCAGGACCACCGCCGCCGCGGTCCAGCTCGACCGCTCCTCCGGGAACGGCGCCTGGTTCGCGTACTGCCAGCCGGTCCAGTACGAGCCGTCCGGCTGGCGCAGGTGCTGCGCGGTCGCGAACATCTCGGTCGCCTCCGCGCGCATCCCGCACACGTCCAGGGCCAGCACGAGCTCGCAGGTCTCCGCGCCGGTGACCCACGGCTGGTCGCTAACGCAGCGCACGCCGAGGCCCGGCACCACGAACGTGTCCCAGCCCGTGGCCAGCCGGCCGACCGCGTCGGCTCCGCGCACCGCCCCGCCCAGCACCGGGTAGTACCAGTCCATGGCAAACCGGCTCTTATCCGCGAACGCCTCGGGCTGCGCCACCACCAGCTGCGCGAGCCGGTCCGCCGCCAGTTCCCAGTCCGGCTGCGGGTCGTCGGCCAGCTTGGCCAGCGCGACCGCGCAGCGCAGGCTCTGGTGGATGCTCGAGCAGCCGGAAAGCAGGGCGTAGGCCCCGGGCGTTCCGGCGGCGTCGCGCTCCCA
Source organism: uncultured Actinomycetes bacterium (assembly GCA_963705835.1). Classification (GTDB taxonomy): domain Bacteria; phylum Actinomycetota; class Actinomycetes; order Streptosporangiales; family Streptosporangiaceae; genus Palsa-504. Next base: position 194,681 of record CAVPLC010000079.1, on the reverse strand, counting down.
GAGCACCTCGCCGCGCGGCGTGCGCAGCCCCAGCACCCACTCCACTGCCCGGCGCACCGTCGGCCACATGGTCAGCACGTAGCGCTCGTCGCCGGAAACGAGGTACTCGTGCCAGAGGCCGGTCGCGACGTACGCGGCATGATGGCTTTCCGCCGCCGGATCCGTCACGGCGCCGCGCACGCTGGACCGCGGCCACGACCCGTCCGCGCGCTGCGTCTCGCGGAGCCACCGGTAGGCCCGCCGGGCGGGCACGCGCAATCCGCAGGCGCTGAGCGCCATCGCGCACTCGACGTGATCCCAGGCGTCGACGTGCCCGTCCGGCCACGGTATCGCCCCCGACGGCTCCTGCACCCGGGCGATCGACTCGCCCGTCGCGAGTACGTCCTGCAGTGTCACCTCGGGGGGACGACCCCCCACACCCCCCGCTCATGGGGGGCTCCCCGCCCCCACTCCCCCCGGCCCGGGCCTTGACCGCGTAGATCACGAGGCTCTTGCCGATCACCGGGTTCAGCGCCTGCTCGGCGAGCCGGGTGGCGGCGGGCTTTCGCATGATGTCCCAGACCAGCATCCGGTGATACCTGCTGACCAGCGGGTGCTTGTCGTTGTCCACGCCGACCGCGCACTTCAGCCACCAGTACGGCGAGTGCAGGCCGTGCGCGTGATGGTGCCACCCCACGCGCAGCCCGGCCCGGGCCAGCTTGGCCTCCAGTTCGACCCTCGTGTAGATGCGCACGTGCCCCCCGGGAACCTCGTGGTACTCCGTGGACAAGCCCCAGCAGATCCGCTCCGGCAGCCAGCTGGGCACCGTGACCGCCGCCAGCCCGCCCGGCCGCAGCACCCGCGCGAGTTCGTTCAGGGCCCGCTGGTCATCCAGGACGTGCTCCAGGACCTCGGCCGCGATAACCCGGTCAAAGGTCCCGTCGCCGAACGGCATCGCCGTCGCGTCCCCCGATACGGCCGTCGCCGCGCCTCCCTGCCCGGCCTCGCCCGCCTCCCGCATCGCGTCGAACATCCCCCGCACCGGCCCGAGCTCGTTCGGATCAAGGTCGAACGCGACCACGCGCCCCCCGCGCCGGTACACCTCGAACGCATGCCGCCCGCCCCCGCACCCCAGGTCGAGCACGCGCTGCCCCGGCCGCACAGGAAACCGCCGGAAATCGACGGTCAGCACGCCGACGTCCCCGGACCCAGGGCCTCGCGGTACTGAGCGACGGTCGCCTGAGCCACCGCAGGCCAGGCGAACCGCTCGCCAACCCGGCGCAGCCCGCGTTCGGCCAGCGCGGCCCGCTCGGCCGGAGAGTCGTGCAGCCGCCGCAGCACGGCGGCGAGTTCCTCGCTGTCCGTCGGCGTGACCAGGACGGCGGCCTCGCCCGTCACCTCGGGCAGCGCCCCCGACCGGCTGGCCACCAGCGGGGTGCCCGAGGCCATGTGCTCGACCGCGGGCAGCGAGAACCCCTCGTAAAGCGAAGGCACGACCGCGATCTGCGCGCTGGCCAGCAGGGCGGAGAACGCCTCGTCGTCGAGTCCGTGGGTGAACGTGACCCGGTTGGCGAGGGACAGCTGGCCGACCAGGCGCTCGGTGGCCGGTCCGGGCCGGCCGACGATGACCAGGTGCACGTCCCGGTCAGTGACCAGCTTGCCGACCGCGTGCAGCAAAGTACCCACGCCCTTCAGCGCCGAGTCCGCGCTCGCCACGGCGACGATCCGGCCCGGAACCCGGGCGGCCGTCCGCGGCCGGAACACCCTGGTGTCCACGCCGAGCGGTATGACCCGGACACGGCCCGCCGGGACCCCGAAGTCGCCGCAGATGTCCTGCTTGGCCGAGTCCGACACGGTGATCAGCGGCCCTTGCCGCGCTACCCGGCGCGCGACCCTGGCCTGCATCCGGACGAACCCGTACCAGCGGCCCTTCCAGAGCCGTCGCAGCCTGTTCAGTCCGGCCAGGTCGATGCGCCGGTCCACGCTGATCGGGTGGTGGATGCTGGTCACCAGCGGCAGCCCCAGCCGCCGCAGCCCGAGCATCCCGTAACCGAGCCCCTGATTGTCGTGCACGACGTCGAACTGGCCCGCCCGCGCCGCCAGCGCGCGCAGCGCCCTGATGCTGAACGTCAGCGGCTCGGGGAACGCGCCGCCCCACATCATGGCCACCTCGAGCACGTCCGCCCAGTCCCGGTACTCGTGCCAGTGCGGCGTCCGGAACGGGTCGCCGTCCCGGTACAGGTCGAGGCTGGGCACCTCGGTCAGCCGCCGGCCCGGGATCCAGGTCGGGATAAGGCTGGCCCGAGAACACCTCGACCCGGTGTCCGAGCGCGTCAAGCTCCCGGCTCAGGTGCCGGACGTAGACACCCTGGCCGCCGCAGTGCGGCTTGCTGCGGTAGGAGAGCAACGCGATCCGGAGCGGGCGGTCCGGGGTAACCACGGGTTACGGTCCCGGGACGGCCTTACCCCGACGCCGAAGTCGCGGGACAGGACGCTGCGCGCCGAGGGCAAGTCACCGAACACCGTGAAATCATACGGGGACGCCTTCGGCTCCCACACGCAGTGCCCAGAACAGGCCCGAACTCCTAAGGAGGCGATGCCCAGATCGGGCCCGAACTCCTAAGGAGGCGGCGCCCAGATCGGGCCCGAACTCCTAAGGAGGCGGCGCCCAGATCGGGCCGAACATCTTAGGGGGCTGTCCAAAACACGCCCGGCTCCTTCAAGGAGCTTGAGCGTCGGCCGACCGGCTTACTTCCGCAAGAGACTCCGGCGTTGGCGTGCAAACCGCTCCGGTTCCACCTTGGAGCCGCGTCCCGTGCCCGCAGCGGCATATCCGACAAATCGGATAAATCGCATCACCAAAAGGATCCGTCGCCCGTAGCGCCAGGTGGTCAGAAACTCGGGAAAGAAAATCGCATAGTCGCGTGCGCCAGCCCCCGAAAATGTCAGAGGGGTCCGCTAAAATGGGATTAGAAAACAGTACTGAAGATGACCGGAAGATGCCACGCCAAACATACACACTGTCTAAAAGAGCATCCGGAGGAGGTGAGACAAGAAATGTGCACCGCGGTGGCTCCCGCCAGCATGAGTGAGGCCATGGAGATGCTGGATTCGGTGATGGGGTTCATCGCCGATGCGGCCGCGGCGCCGATGCCGGCCGAGGCGGCGGCGGAGATCCTGCGCGGCCTGGAACGGACGGACGCGGTAGAGGCGGCGGCGCGAGGCCGGCTGCTCGTGGCCTTTGACGCGAAGGACGGGCACCTGGGCGACGGGCAGCGAACATCGCGGGCGTGGCTGGTGCACTCGACCCGGGTGACACGAGGGCAGGCTGGTGAGTACAAGGCCATCGAGACGCTGGCCCGGGATCACCAGCCGCTGCTGGCCGGTCTGCGTGAGCGGGCGGTCACCAAATCGGTCGCGCTGCAGCTGGCTAAGTGGACCCGGTCGATCCCGGCCGAGTACCGGGAGCAGGCCGAGGAGATCCTCGTCGCCGCGGCCCACGCCGGGGCCGATCAGCGGGCGCTGGCGCAGATCTGCGCCGAGATCCGCTACCGCACCGCCCCGCCGGACCCGCAGGACGAGAACGACAAGCACCTGGACCGCGGAGTGAGCCTCGACACCACGATTGACGGGGCGGGGCTGATCCGCGGCGATCTCACGCCGGCGTGCGCCGCGATGGTGCAGGCGGTGCTGGACGCGCTGTCCGCCCCCGAAGGCGGCGGGGACCTGCGCACCCGTCCGCAGCGGTACCACGACGCGCTGGCCGAGGCGATGAAGCGGCTGCTGGCCTCCAACCTGCTGCCCCGGCGGGCCGGGCAGCCGGTCAAGGCCCTGGTCCACATCTACTTCGCCGAGCTGTGCGAGATGGACGCCGGGTCGGTACTGCAAGACAAGTGGATCGCGGAGTACCGGGCGCAGTGGGCCGCCCACCGCGCCGCCGCGTCGGTGGTCACCGGGGATGGCGGCGCCTGGCTGGAGGGTGATGCGGCCCGTGCCATCGCCTGCGACGCGATGATCGTCCCCGTGGTCACCGGCGACATCGATCCCATCCCGCTGGAAGAGCTCATCGCGCTCTGCGCGCAGTACCACCGCATCCACACCCAGGGCCCCGCCGACGTCAACAGCGCCACGGGCGTGACGGAGCAGACCGCTGGGACCGCCGAGGTGCTCGCGATGCTGGAGCACCAGATCCTCGCCACCGTCATCCAGATCGTGTCCGGTCCCGGCGGCGTGGCCTCGTTCTTGCGCCGTAACCTCCTGGGCAAGGGCCTGAACGGGCCGTCCCTCCCGCTCGATGTCGGGCAGACCGACGACATCCCGGTCCACCTGCGGCGCCTGGTGGCCCTGCGGGACCAGACGTGCCAGTTCCCTGGCGGCTGCGACCAGCCCGCCGCCGCCTGCGAGCCGCACCACGTGGTGCACCGGGCCGACGGCGGCCGCACCAGCCTGACCGGGCTGAAAAACTGGTGCTGGTGGCACCATCACGTGGTCCTGCACCAGATGGGCTGGACCCTGACCGTCCACCCCGACGGCACCAGCCAGGTCCGCAGCCCCGGCGGCAAGGCCATCCGCAGCCACGGCGGTAAGACCATCCGCAGCCACGGTCCGCCCTCGCGCCCCGGGTAACCGGCCCATCCGCTTGGGTCACGCTCAGGACGGGACGGCCTCCGCCGGCGAATCGCCGGAGGCGAGCACAGCGGCGGCCATCCCTCGCAGCTCAACCTGGCGGACCTTCCCGGTGGCGGTCGTCGGGGTAACCGTCGGTGAACACCACCTTGCGGGACCGCTTGACCGACCGGCGCGCGGGCTGACGACCGGCGCGGGCTGGCGACCGGCGCGGGCTGGCGACCGGCGCTCGGGCTGAGGCGCTCACGTCGCGGCGCGCTTGCGGGTCTGCTTCGGCCCCGCCGGGGGCGGGGTGGTGCAGCCGACGCACGGCGGTTGCCCCGCGAAGTACCCGGGCACCGTCGGCGAGTCGGTCGGCGGGTTGGTGGCCAGCAGGACCGGGGCGCGAGGCGACTGGTTGAAGTCGAAGTCCTGCTCCAGGTTGCCGAGAATGGGCTCGTCCTCCCGCACGTCGGGGCGCGGGTCGGGGCGGCCGTCGGTGGCGGGGTTCAGGCGGTCGCCGCCGAGGAAGTCGTCCTCGATGAACTTCAGGTACGCGTCGCTGGACAGGATCTGATGGTCGATGTAGCCGCGCCTGGCGTAGGGCGAGATGACCAGGCTGGGTACCCGCAGGCCGTAGCCGTTCTGGTCCACCGCGGGCGGCACCACGTGGTCGTAGAAGCCGCCCCAGTCGTCCCAGGCCAGGAAGATGGCGGTCGAGCTCCAGTCCGGGCTCTTCATCGCGGCGTTGATGATCGAGGTGACGTACGCCTGGCTCTGGTGCACGCTGGCCGGGGGGTGATCGCTGTCGGGCTGGGAGGGAGTGATCCAGCTGACCGACGGGAGCGTGCCCGCCCGGGCCGCCGTGAAGTAGGCGTCCAGGCTCTGGATGTTGCTCAGCTGATGGTCGGCGCGGACGTCGCCGAACAGCGGGAGCGGGTTCCAGATGCCGGGGGTCGTGGCGCTCTGCGCGACCGGGGCGCACGTCTCGGCCGAGTCGTCGTCGCAGTCGGGCTGGGTGCCGGTCTGGACGTAGTAGGCCCAGCTCACATGATGCTCGAACAGCAGCCAGGTGACGTCGGTCCAGGCCAGGTCGATCGAGGTGGTCCCGTCGGCCAGCTCCTGGCTCACGGCCCGGTCGAACTGCCCGGGGCCGTACGGCCCGGAGATGTTGTTGACGCAGCTCATCGGCGAGGCGTTCTGGCACTTGGCCGACCAGCCTGAGACCAGGTACAGGTGATCGGGCAGCGACCACGACTTGACGGGCTCGAACATGTGGTCATCGAGCGCGAAGTCCTGCGCGTAGGTCCAGTAGTTGGGGATTTCGGCCGCGGTGTGGTAGCCCATCACGTCGGGCTTGCCGCCGGCGCTGCACGCCGGGTCGTCGGGGTTGGTACAGGAGGACCTGGCCTGGTCGCGCTGCTTGATGAACCCGTCCATCCGGCCGCCGTCCACGTCCGCGACGGCGTTCGCCTCGCCGTGCGGCCCGCCCCCGTTCACGTCGGCGGTGTCGTGATACGGCCGGGTGCACCCCCCGGCGGGATTCGGGACGCACACGGTGGGCGTGCCGTTCGCCATCGGGATCCCGTCCGCCCCGGGATAGGTCCCGAAGTAGGTGTCGAATGACCGGTTCTCCTGCATCACGATGATCACGTGCTTGATCTTGTGGATGCCGGCCGGCACGATGTACGAGCCGGACGGGCCGCCGCTGGCCCGCTCAGCGACGGCGCCAGCAGCCGCAGGCGACGAGCCAGACGAAGACGAGGGCGAGGACGAGGACGGCGAGGAGGGCGCAGGGGACGTGCAGCCCGCGAGCACCGCGCAGGCGGTCAGGCCCGCGCTCGCCACCGCGATCAAGGGCCGGTGTCGCAGATAACCAGGCATTTCATCAAGCTCACATATGAATGCGGGAAACCGGTTAGCACAACGTTGGAAATCCTTGGGGCCGTCCTAGGGAGATGGCGTGAGCCGGCCGGCCCGATCAACCCAAGCACACGGAAGGCGGCTGACAGGTGGCTCATAGGTTTCCGGCGCTGATCGCGGCGCCCGCCGCAGGCCAGGGACGGCTCTGGCTGACCGGGGCACGCCTATTCGACGGTACCGGAGCCCCGCTGCGCGAGCACGCGGCGGTCCTGATCGAGGACGGCGTCATCCGCCGGGTCACCGACGCCGGCGAGCCGTGCCCGGACGGTGCCCGGCCGATCGAGCTGGGCCAGCGCGTCCTCATGCCCGGGCTGACCGACGCGCACACGCACGCCTCGGGCCACGTGCCGAGCGTGGCCAAGGGCGCCGAGGAGCCGCTGCCCGGGATCGCCGCGCACTTCCTGCAGGCCGAGCTGCGCGACTACCTGCGCCTCGGGGTGACCACGATCCGGGTGACCGGATCGCAGGGCCTGATGCCGCAGCAGGCCCGGCAGGCCATGCGCTACGGCGCGTTCCGCGGTCCCCGCCTCCTGACCTGCGGGAAGATCATCTCGGCCACCGCGCCGGGCGGGCGGTTCTACGGCGACATGTACCGCGAGGCCGACGGCCCGGACGACGTGCGGCGGGCGGTCCGGGAGCAGATCCGGGCCGGGGCGGACTTCGTCAAGGTGATGACGACCGGTGCCCGGTCCAACGAGCTGGAAGATCCCGACCCGCTGCAGTTCACCGAGCCGGAGCTGGCGGCGGTCACCGACGAGGCCCACCGGCTGGGCTACCGGGTCTGCGCCCACGCCGAGGGCCTGGACGGCTGCGCCGCGGCGGTCAGGCACGGCGTCGACACCGTCGAGCACGGCATGTACCTGCACCAGCGGCCGGACCTGCTGGACGCCATGGCCGCCGCGGGCCAGGTGCTGGTGCCCACGCTGTCGGGCTACTACTGGATGGCGGGCCTGTCCGAGGAGGTCATCGACCCGGACGGCGCCGAAGCCAATCCGGACATGCCGCCGGTGCTGGTCGAACTGGCGCGGCGCAACATGCGAGAGGGCGCGGCCAGCATGCGGGCCGCCCGGCAGGCGGGCGTCAAGATCGCGCTGGGCAGCGACACCAGCCTGGCCGCGGGCCTCGAGGTCCAGCGGATGGTCTTCCACGGCCTCACCCCGGGCCAGGCGCTGGTCGCCGCGACCGCGACCGCGGCCGAAGCGCTCGGGCTGGACGAGCACATCGGCACCGTAACCGAGGGCAAGCTGGCCGACCTGATCATCGTCGACGGCGACCCGCTGGCCGACCCGCGCCTGCTGTCCGACCCGGCCCGGATCTGGCTGGTCCTGCAGCTGGGCGTGCCCGTGGCCGGCCAGCTGTTCGCCAACCCGGCCCTCGCGACCAGCTCGCCAACCCAGCCCTCGCCACCCGCCCTCCCGGGCCAGCCGGATCGCCCGGCCGGACCCAAGCCAGCCGACATGGCCGGCTGGATCCAGGCGAGCCGAGGCCAGGAACGGGCGCCTACCCGGTGACGTGACCGACGAGGATGCCGATCAGGTAGGTGACCCCGGCGGCGGCCGCCCCCAGCGCCAGCTGGCGTAGCGCGCCCCGCCAGAACGGCCTGTCGGTCAGCCGCGCCACCATCCCGCCGCCCGCGACGGCGGCCACCGCGGCCAGCCCGAGGGCGAAGCCGAGTACGTTCACCCCGGCCAGGTAGGGGATGAGCGGGATCAGCGCCCCGACGGCGAACGAGGCCATCGACGCGCCGGCCGCCACCACGGGCGAGGGCAGCTCCCCCGGATCGACGCCGAGTTCCTCCAGCGCGTGCACGGCCAGCGCCTTTTCCGGCTGGGCGGAGATCTCCGCGGCCGCCTGCCGCGCGGTGACGGCGCTGATACCGCGCGCCCGCAGCATGGTGGCCAGCTCGGCCTGCTCGAAGGCGGGGTTGTGCTCGAGCTCGTGCCGCTCCTTGTTGACCTCGGCCTGGACGAGCTCGTTCTGGGAGGAGACCGACACGAATTCCCCGGCCGCCATGGAGCACGCGCCCGCGGCCAGGCCGGCCAGGCCGGTGAGCACGATGATGTGAGCCGAAGCGCCGCCGCCGCCGACCCCGGCGATCAGCGACACGTTCGTCACCAGCCCGTCCATCGCCCCGAACACCGCGGGCCGCAGCCACCCGCCGGACACGTCCCGGTGGTGGTGCCCGCCATCATGCCCGTGCCCAGGCTCGCGAGCAGGCCCATGCCCGCGCAAAAACCCAGGCTCAGCTCCGTGCCCAGCCATCAAGGGTTGCCTTCCCCGTCGGGGCCGGCGCACGCCCGTGCGCCGCGCCGGATCACATGCTCGGCGCGGCGCGGACGTCTACTCCCTAGCTCTTCGCCGCGTTGTAGAGGAAAATGTGCCCGATCGCGGTCGGGTACGCACCGGTCACGCCCATCGCCGTCGCCGTCAGGTAATTGTAGAAGTACCCGAAGATGATCGGCGTCTGGGTGAGCAGCAGGTTCTCGATCTGGCCGGCCAGGGTCTTCTGGGTGCCCACGTCGGAGGCCGCGATGTACTGCGCGACCAGGCTGTCGTACTGGGAGTTGCTGAAGTGGGCGGCGTTCCACGGCCCGGTGCCGGTCTTCGCGTTGATGGTCTGCAGCGGGGCGGTCAGGAACACGTTCGGCACGCTCCGGTGCCCGTAGTCGACCAGGCTCATCGTGGCGTCGAGCCAGTCGGAGTTCCCGAACGTGGCCTTGCCGTAGTACTGCGACGAGCTTTCCACGGTCAGGTTGATCTTCACCCCGATCTGCGCCGCGGCCTGCACCACGATCTGTGCGTAGTCCGGGATCTCAAGGAAGTTCTCGGTGATGAGCTTGGTGGAGAAGCCCGACCCGTGCCCCGCGGCCGCCAGCAGCGACTTGGCCTGGCTGATGTTCTGCGCTCGCTGGGCCACGCTGGTGTCGGTGGACGGGAACACCGGCGCGAACGGGCTGTCGTTGCCGATGTCCGCGTAGCCCTTGAACAGGGCGGTGACGATCTGCGGCCGGTTGAGGGTGAGCGCGATGGCCTGGCGCACCCGCGGGTCGGTGAACGGCGGCTGGTCGCAGCGCATCGACAGCTCGCGGTGCGCGCTGGACTTCAGCTTGATGATGTTGTAGCTGCCGGTGAGCAGCGCCTCCCCGCCGCTCACCGCGAACTGTCCGAGGAGGTCGACGCTCCCGCCGGTCAGCGCGAGGATCGACGCGGACGGGGTGTCGTAGAACGTGAACTCGGTCTGCGACGGCAGCGCCTTGGTACCCCAGTACGACTCGTTGCGGGTGAAGGTGGCGCCCACCTTCGGCGTGTACGAGCCGAGCTTGAACGGGCCGGTGCCGACGAACGAGCTCTGCCAGCTCGCCGGGTTGTACCCCTTCGGGATGATGATCATGTTGTAGTTGTCCGAGGAGGTCAGGTACGGGAAGTTCCCGTTCGGCGGCCTCGAGGTGGAAGGCGACCGTGAAGTCGTCGACCTTCACCACCCCCGACGGCGTCAGGACCCCGGCGAATGCGGACAGCGCGTTCGCCGCGTTCTTCGGGTTCGTGTTCAGCTGGTAGGTGTACACCACGTCGTCGGCGGTCAGCGGGCTGCCGTTGTGGAACTTCACCCCCTGGCGGATCTTGAACGTCCAGACCTTCGCGGTGGAGTCTGGCGACCAGCTGGTGGCGAGCACGGGCTGCAGCACCAGCGTCTGCGTGGACAGGGTCAGGTACTCGCCGGTCTGCGCGAGCATGTCGAGGCCGCCCTGGTCGGCCACGGTCAGCGGGTTGATGGCCGCGGTCGGCGTGACGATGCCGACCTTGATCACCGCGCCGGGCGCGCCGGTGGCCGTGGACGACGCGCTAGTCGTCGACGAGCTCGACCCCGACGACGCACTGCTGCCGCAGGCCGCGAGGATCGACCCGAGCAGCGGCACCGAGATGCCCACGACGGTGCCGCGGCGGATGAAGTCGCGGCGGGACAGCCGCCCCGCGGCGAACTCGTCGATGATGTGGTTAGCGATCTCACCCTGGTCCTCGCGCAGGCGCGAGAGCCGGCCGTGGTCGATATTCCTAGTCACTAAGAGCCTCCCTGGGATGGGGCGGATTCAACTCGCTGGAGACTTCGCAGTTCGGCGAGCGGTATGTGACACCGGATCTGGTGACCCGGCTCTTCCTCGTGCAGTGGTGGTTCGGTGGATTCGCATATGCCGGTGCTCAGCTTGCGCGGGCATCGGGTATGGAATACGCACCCGGTCGGCGGATTGGCCGCGGACGGGATCTCGCCCGTCAGCCTGATCCGGTCCGGACGCTGGCCGTCCAGTGACGGGACGGCGGAGAACAGCGCCTCGGTGTACGGGTGATGCGGCCCGGCGAAGACCGTCTCGGACGGCCCGACCTCCATCACGCGGCCGAGGTACAGCACCACGATGCGATCCGACAGGTACCTGACCAGGCCCAGGTCGTGCGAGATGAACAGGTAGGTGACCCGCTCCGCCTTCTGCAGGTCCGCGAGCAGGTTGAGGATGGCCGCCTGCACCGACACGTCGAGCGCCGAGGTCGGTTCGTCGCAGACCACGACCTCCGGGCCGCCGCCGAACGCCCGCGCGATCGCGACCCGCTGCTTGAGCCCGCCGGACAGCTGACTCGGGCGCAGCGGCAGGTGCCGGTCCTCCAGCCGCACCGAAGAGATCAGGTCCTCCAGCCGGTCACGCAGCGCCTGGCCCGAGAGCCCGGCCAGCCGGGACAGCGGACGGCTGATCAGGGACCGGACCGTGTGCCGCCGGTTGAGCGCGGAGTCCGGGTTCTGGAATACGATCTGCAGCGCGCGCAAGATCTCCCGCGGCCGCCGCCGCGCGTCCGGGTTGAGCGGTTTGCCGTGCAGGGTGACGACCGAGCCCTTGTCCGGCGCGGTGAGCCCGAGCAGGACGCGCGCCAGCGTGGTCTTGCCGCTGCCCGACTCGCCCACCAGCCCGAGCGTCTCTCCTTGCCGGACCGACACGTCCACTCCGGCCAGGGCACGGACGTTCCCGCCGAACGTCTTCGACAATCCCTCGACCACGACCAGCGGGTCACCGGTCCCGTTGCCCGTTAGTGTCCCGACCGAGGCCGGGGTGGCCCGGGGCAGGTCCGGTGCCTGCTCGTGGAAGTAGCAGCGCGAGGTGCGGACCTCGTCGACCGGGAACAACGGTGGCTCCGACTCCCGGCAGCGATCCTGGACCAGCGCGCACCGAGGGGCGAAGATGCAGCCGGTGATGGCGTGACCGGGCGTCGGCAGGAAGCCGGGGATGGTGTCCAGCCGGTCCTTGTCCTTGCGCTGCCCGCGCCGCGGGATGCAGCGCAGCAGCCCGACCGTGTACGGATGCCGCGGGTTCTCGAACACCGCGCGCGCGGGCCCTTCCTCGAGCAGCTCGCCCGCGTAGAGCACGCCGACCCGGTCGCACATCTTGGCGATCACCGCCAGGTTGTGGCTGATGAACAGCACCGTCGTGTCGAACTCCTGGCGCAGGGCCGCGACCAGGTTGAGCACTTCGGCCTCGACGGTCGCGTCCAGCGCGGTGGTCGGCTCGTCCAGGATCAGCAGCGACGGCGAGCGGGCCAGCGCCATCGCGATGACCGCCCGCTGCGCCATCCCTCCGGACAGCTCGTGCGGGTACCGCCGCATCACCCGGTCCGGGTCCGAGATCTGCACCTTGCGCAGCATCTCCTCGGCCGAGTGCATCGCCGAGTCCGAGGACTCGCCCGCGATCTCGAACACCTCCGCGATCTGCCGCCCCACCCGGATCGAAGGGTTGAGCGCCCGTCCCGGCTCCTGGTACACCATCGAGACCGTGCGGGCCCGCAGGTCACGCAGGGCGTGTGTGCCCATCGACAGCGGGTCGAGACCGTTGATGCTGATCGTCCCCGCGCTCACCCGGCCATTGCTGGGCAGGTACCGCACCAGCGCGAGCGCGACCGTGGACTTGCCGGACCCGGACTCGCCCACCAGACCGTAGGATTCGCCGCGGCCGATCTGGAACGACACGTCCCGCAGGGCGAGGCGGTCCTGGCCGCGCACCTTATAGGTAACGTCCAGGTTCGACACGGACAAGGCCAGCGGCGCGTCAGCCGGCGCAGAAGCGGGCGCAGGAGCGGGCGGACGGCCGACGCTGATGCTGTCACTCCCGGTCGCCTCTTGCTCGCTCATGCCGCCAGCACCTGCTCGATCGAGTCCGCGATGAGGATGACCGCGGTCACCAGCGAGGCGATGGCCAGCGCCGCGAACAGCGTCTGCCACCAGTAGCCGGACACCAGGTAGATGTAGTTGGCCGAGATGTCGGCCCCCCAGTCGGGGGTGGGCGGCTGGATGCCGAAGCCGAGGAAGGACAGCGTGGCCAGCGCGAAGACCGCGTAGCCCAGCCGGACCGTGAACTCGACGAGGATGGCGGGCAGGACGTTGGGCAGGATCTCGAAGAACATGACCCGGGCCGGGTTCTCGCCGAGCAGCCGGGCGGCGGGCACGTAGTCCATGGACCGTTCGACCAGGACGGCCGTCCGGACCGTCCGCGCGATCAGCGGCGTGAAGACCAGCCCGATGATGATGGTGATCGGCACCAGGGTCGGGCCGAGGGCGACGACGAACAGGAACGCGATGATCACGAACGGCAGCGCGAGGATCGCCTCCACGATCCGCCCGGCGATCTGGTCGAAGACGCCGCCGAAGTAGCCCATGGCCAGGCCGAGGGCGGTGCCGAGGACGGTGCCGATGATCGTGGCCAGCGGGGTGATGATCAGGATGTCCCTGGCGCCGGTGATGATCCGGGACAGCACGTCCCGGCCGAGCGGGTCGGTGCCGAACCAGTGCGCCCCCGACGGCGCGGTGTTGGCCGACAGGAGGTTCTGCGCGAGCGGGCTGTAAGGGGCGAACAGGTGCCCGAAGACGGCGCAGACCACCCAGAACACCAAGATGCACGCGCCGACCCAGAACGTCGTCCTGCGCAGCAGCAGCCGCCACCTGGCCGGCGTGGCCCGTCCGGCGGCCGCCACCGCGGCCGCTCCGGTCGGCCCCAGATACCCGCCCGTGCGGTCCAGGGACGCAACCGGATCGACCGGCGACGGGACGCCCGGCTCGGCCGGCGACGGGACGGGGGCGCTCATTCCGTGCCCCCGATCCGCAGCCGCGGGTTAAGCATCGTCAGCAGCAGGTCCGCGATCAGCGTGGCCACCACGTAGACCACGCCGATGATCAGGACCCCGGCTTCCAGCATCGTGAAGTCACGGTGCACCGCGGCGTTGTAGATCAGGTTTCCCAGGCCGTGGTAGTTGAACAGCGTCTCCACCACCACCAGCCCGCCGATCAGGTACCCGGTCTGGGTCGCGATGACGGTGATCGTCGGCAGCAGCGAGTTCCGCAGCACGTGCCGGCGGATCACGGTGCGTGACGGCAGTCCCTTCAGCACCGCGGTCCGCGTGTAGTCGGAGTTCAGGACATCGATGGTCCCCGCCCTGGCCATACGGGCAATGTAGCCGAAGAGCACCAAAACGAGCGGTATAGCCGGCAAGATCAGGTGCCTGAACTGGTTCCATGCCGAGGCGCCCGCCCCGGCCGAGGCGGTCACCGGCAGCCACTTCAGCTCGACGCCGAACACCACCAGGAGCACGATGCCGGACACGAACTCGGGCACGGTGGACAGCGAGAGCCCGATCACCGAGATGGCCCGGTCCGTGACGCGGCCCACGTGAAGCGCGGCGAACACGCCGCCCAGGATGCCGAGCGGCACCACGACCACGAAGGCGAGCACGGCCAGCTTGACGGAATTGACCAGCGCGGCCCGCACGAAGGGCCCCACCGCCGACTGGTATTCGTACGAGGTGCCGAAGTTCCCGTGCAGCAGCCCGCCGAGCCAGCTCAGGTACTGAGTGAGCAGCGGCCGGTCCACGCCGAGCTGATGATCGAGGGCCGCCACGGCGCTGGGCGACGCCAGGTTGCCCAGGGTCGCCCGGCCGGGATCACCGGGGAGGATCTGCCCGGCGAAGAATACGATCAGGCTCAGCAGGAACAGCGTCAGGACCATCAGCCCTAGGCGCTTCAGCAGGAACGTTGCCATCGCTGGCCTCCTCCTTGCCGGGCCGCTCACGCGGAACGTTCCAGAGCGGCACAGCCTAGCTCAATTAAAGATGGGTGAGCAATCGATGACGATCATGCTCAACGGAAGTGATCTGACTGTTACGCAGGTGGTCGCGGTGGCCCGGCACGGGGAGGCCGTCGCGCTGGCGCCCGAGGCGATCGGGGCCATGCGGCAGGCCCGCGACGTGGTGCAGGAAGTCCTGCAAACCCAAGAGCCGGTCTACGGCCTGACCACCGGGGTCGGCGAGCGCAAATCGTTCCTGCTCGACCCCGCCGAACGACAGCGCTTCAACCGCCGCCTGGTCCTCAACCACCGCATCGCCCAGGGCGACGCGGCCCCGGCCGACGTGGTCCGCGGCGCCATGGTCTGCCTGGCCAACAGCTACGCCAAGGGCGTCACCGGCGTCCGTCCCGAGCTGGCCGAGATGATCATCACGCTGCTGAACGAGGGCTTCGCGCCGCCGGTCCGCCGGCTCGGCTCGGTCGGCCAGGGCGACCTCGGGCCGATGGCCGACCTGGCGTACGGGCTGATCACCCGCAGCGGGTTCGAGGTAGCAGAGAACGAGGGGCTCGCCCTGGTCAGCAGCAACGCCTTCACCACGGCCTGGGCCGCCATCGCCGTCGCCGACGCGCAGAACCTGATGGACACCTTCGACGTCGCGGGCGCCCTGGACCTGGAGGCGTTCGAGGCCAACATCACCAGCCTGCACCCGGTCATCGAGCACACCCGGCCCTACCCCGGCCTGAGCGCCACGCTGCACACGCTGAGGACCCTGCTCGCGGGCAGCTACCTGTGGCAGCCCGGCGCGGCCCGGTTCCTGCAGGACCCGCTGACCTTCCGCTGCATCCCGCAGATCCACGGCGCGGCCAGGGACGCGCTGTCCTACGCGTGCGCCATCCTCCAGATCGAGCTGAACTCCTCCCAGTCCAACCCGGTCGTGGTGGTGCCCGAGCGCCGGATCGTCTCGGTCGGGAACTTCGACATCGGCCCGCTGGCCGCCGCGATCGACTTCGTCAGGATCGCGCTCGCTCCGGTCGTGACCAGCGCGAACGAACGCATGGTCAAGCTGCTCCAGGCGCCGTTCTCCGGGCTGCCCGCGGGTCTGGCGGCCGCCCCCGCCACGGCCGACGACGCGCTGTCCGAGCTGGCCACCTCCGGCCAGGCCATCACCGTCGAGGCCCGCACGCTGGCCCACCCGGTCTCCTACGAGCTGGCCAGCTCGGTGAAGGGTGACGGCATCGAGGACCGGGCCACGATGGCGCCGCTGGCGGCGCGCCGCCTGGCCGAGATGACCGGCCTGTGCGCCCGCGTCGCGGCCATCGAACTGGTCGTCGCGGCCCAGGCCGTCGACCTGCGCGCGCTCGGTCCCAAGGGACGGTGCCAGCTGGGCCTGGGCACCGGCCGCGCCTACCGGATGGTCAGGGACCTGGTCCCGTTCACCCGGGCCGACGACACGCTGCCGGCCGACCTCGAGCCGGTCGTGGAGCTCATCACCCGCGGCGGCCTACATCAGCTGGACCCAGCCGCCTGAGCTGGCCCGACCCGCGGGATAGCATGCCCCCATGGATGAGCAAAGCGGGACCCTCGGCGAAGCCGTGCCTGAAGATCGCCGCGATCCGGCTGGACCGTATGCGGCTGCCGCTCGACGGCGCCATACCTCGTTCGGCGAGGCCAGGAGCCCTCAAGACCGTGCCCAGGCGGCCCTGGCGGCAAAGGCCGCCGGCTTTCAGGCCATGAAGATCAGGATTTCCCGAACGGAGCCCGGTGCGTGCGTCCAGGCCGTGCAGGCCACCGGCTGGACCGAGCAGCGCCGCGACTTCTTCCTCACCGACCCGGTCCGCATCGACACCGACGGCTACCTGACCGTCCCGGACACCTCCGGCCTCGGCGCCGAGATCGACGAGTCCGCCGTCACCCGCTGGAGGATCCCATGAACGCCGGTTTCATCGGCCTCGGTCGCGGCCGGCCCGTGACGCAGAGCACGCTGATCACGCGGATCGGGGAACTGGTCACCAACGACGGCGACCGGGCCGCTATCACGGACGCGGCGCTGGTCATCGAGGAGGACAGGGTGGCCTGGACCGGGCCGGCGGCGCGGGCGCCGGCCGCGGACTCGGTCGTCGACGCGGGCGGCCGCGCGGTGCTGCCCGGATTCGTAGACTCGCACGCGCACCTGGTCTTCGCGGGGGAGCGCAGCGCCGAGTTCGCCGCCCGGATGGCGGGCCGCGCGTACCAGGCGGGCGGCATCCTGGTCACGGTCGCGGCGACCCGGGCCGCGACGGACATCACGCTGCGCGCCAACCTGCGGCGGCTGGCGGCCGAGATGCTCCGCCAGGGCACGACCACCTTCGAGTGCAAGTCCGGATACGGGCTCACCGTGCCCGACGAGCAGCGCGGGGTGAAGCTCGCCGCCGAGGTCACCCCCGAAGTCACCTACCTGGGCGCGCACGTCGTGCCGCCCGAGTTCGCCGGGGACGTGGCCGGCTACGTGGACCTGGTGTGCGGCCCGATGCTGGCGGCCTGCGCCCCGCATGCCCGGTGGGTCGACGTGTTCTGCGAGGACGGCGCGTTCGGCGCGGACGAGGCCGCCGCGGTGCTCGCCGCGGGCCGGGCCGCGGGGCTCGTCCCGCGGGTACACGCCAACCAGCTCGGGCCGGGCCCCGGCGTCCGGGTAGCCGCCGAGGCGGGCGCCGCCTCGGCCGACCACTGCACGTTCCTGACCGACGCCGACATCGACGCGCTGACCTCGACGCCGGTGGTCGCGACGCTGCTGCCGGGCGCGGAGTTCGGCACCAGGCAGCCGTTCCCCGACGCGCGCCGGCTCCTCGACGCGGGCGCCACGGTGGCCCTGGCCACCGACTGCAACCCGGGTTCGTCGTTCACGTCCAGCATGCCGTTCTGCATCGCGCTCGCGGTCCGCGACATGCGGATGACCACGCAGGAAGCCGTGTGGGCCGCCACCGCGGGCGGCGCCGCGGCCCTGCGCCGGCCCGACGTCGGCCATCTCGGCGTCGGGGCCAGGGCGGACCTGATCCTGCTGGACGCGCCGTCGCACGCGTTCCTGGCCTACCGCCCCGGCGTCCCGCAGGTCGCCGCCGTCTGGCAGGCCGGCCGCCTGGCCGCGGGATCGGCTTAGGGTGGGCCTGGAAAAGCAGGGCCGCCCTCACGGGGCCGTCTGCGTCAGGTCGTCGAGGCGACTGAGGGCGCATTCAAGCGCGTCGGTGAGCCGCTTGCGGTGACCGGTGGCCAGCAGGTCAAGCACCAGGCCGGTGAACGTCGCCTTTACCAGCGACGCCTCGCGTTCGGCGTCCTCGGGCTTGATGCCGTCAGCGATCAGGCCGTCGGCGATGTCCTCGCGCCAAAACGAGATCTGCTCCGCACGCACATCACCGGGCAGACCGCTGACCGTGGCGTCCAGCGTGGCGGCTTCGAGACCCAGTCGCACCAGCGCCAAGTGCTCCGGGCTGCGGTTGATCCACCGCCACCAGCGCCGCTGCAGTTCCGCCGTGGAGAGGTGAGGTACCTGCCGCCGCCACCGCCCTTCGACTTCTCGCTGAATCTCAGCGGCCCGCCGCAATGCGGCGACCACCAGTTCGTCCTTGCTGCCGAAGTGATGCACCAGCGCGTTGACCGACACACCCAGTGCGCGGGCCACTGGCCGCAGTGACACTCCGGCGACGCCGTTCCGGCCGAGGTAGCCGACCACCTCGTCCAGCAGCTCGGCCCGTCGTTCGAGGTCAGGATGGCGTCCCATCAGTGTCGTCCCATTAGGCGCGCATGCGCTGGCCCGCCGGGTCGAGCACCGGTTCGGGTAGCAATCTCGCCGGACGGCGCTGGCCGATGATCTCCACCTCGAACATCGCGCCGGGCACCGCGAGCTCGCTCGGCACGTAGCCGAACGCTAGCGAGCGGCGGCTGTAATGCGCATACGCGCCGGACGTCACCCAGCCCACCACCGCCCCGTCGTGCCAGATCGGCTCGTCGCCGAGGACGTCGGCCGGTTCCGCCGGATCGGGGGTGATGTCGAAGTAGCCGAGCGTTCGAGCCGGGCCGCGCGCCAGCTCCGCCTCCACCGCAGCGCGGCCGATGAAGTCGTGATCGAGCTTGAGCGATCGGTGCATTCGCGCCTGCACCGGCGTGTAGATCGGACGGTACTCGCGCGCCCACGTACCGAACATCTTCTCCATGCGCAGCGACATCAACGCCCGGAACCCGAACAGGCCGATGCCGTATGGCTGCCCGGCCTGCCACAGCAGATCGAACAGTGCTCGCTGGTACTCCGGTGCGACCCAGATCTCGTAGCCAAGATCCCCGGTGTAGGTCATCCGGCCGACGTAGGCGGGGATCATCCCGACGTCGATCCGGCGGAACGTCATGAACGGGTAATTCTCGGTGGCCAGAGAAGCGTCGGTGACCGATTGCAGCACGTCGCGGGCGCGCGGACCGGCCAGCGAGAGGCCCACCAGGGACAAGCCCAGCACGTCGAACCGCACACCATCGGCGAGGTGGCCAAGGAACCAGCGCGAGTGATGCGCTTCGGCGATCTGCGAGCCGAACAGGAAAAAATCGTCGGTACCGACCCGCGCCACGGAAAACTCCCCGACGATGTGACCGCTGGGATCCAGGGCGGCGGTGAGGTTGATCCGGCCGACCCGCGGCAGCCGGTTGGTGAACAGCCGCTGCAGCCAGTCGGCGCTGCCGGCGCCGGTCACGCGGTACTTGGCGAAGTTGGAGCACTCGGTGAGCCCGACGCGTTCGCGCACCGTGGTGCATTCTTCAGCGACGACCGGGTAGGCGTTGGAGCGGCGGAACGTCACGTCCTCGCGCGGCTCCTCCCCCGGCCGCTGGAACCACAGGGGATGCTCGAGCCCGAAGCTCGCGCCCCAGACCGCGTTGTGGGCGGTGAGCCGGTCATAGACGGGCGTGGTATGCAGCGGCCGGCCGGCCGGGAGCTCCTCGTTGGGGAAGGTGATACGGAACCGGCGGCTGTAGTTCTCCCGCACCTTGGCGTTGGTGTAGGCGAGGCTCGCCCAGTTGCCGAAGCGGGCCACGTCCATCGCCCAGATGTCTTCACCCGGATCGCCGTCGACCATCCAGCGCGCGAGGGTGAGGCCAACACCGCCGCCCTGCGAAAAACCGGCCATCACCGCGCAGGCCACCCAGCAGTTGCGCACGCCGGGCACCGGGCCGACCAGCGGATTGCCGTCCGGCGCGAAGGTGAACGGCCCGTTGATCACCTTCTTGATCCCCGCGCTCAGCCAGCGCCGGATAGTGCTTGAACGCGATCTCCAGCGACGGGGCGATCCGGTCGAGATCGGGGGCCAGCAACTGCTGGTCGAAGGTCCACGGCGTCTCGCGCGGCGACCAGGGCACGCACGCCTGCTCGTACGTGCCGAGCAGCATCCCGCCGCCCTCCTGGCGGATGTAGAGCTCGCCGTCGAAGTCCATGCCCATCGGCAGCTCGTGTCCGGTGGCCGCGTTGTACTCGGCCACCTCAGCCATGTCTTCGGTGATCAAGTACATGTGCTCCATCGCGAGCACGGGCAGTTCCAGGCCGATCATCCGGCCCACCTCACGGGCCCACAGCCCGCCGGCGTTGACGATGTGCTCGGCGTGGATCTCGCCGGAGTCGGTGATGACGTCCCACGTGCCGTCGGGGCGCTGACGAAGGTCGCTCACCCAGGTGTGCTGGTAGATCTCGGCGCCGGCCTGCCGCGCGCAGCCGGCGTAGGCCCGGGTGACCCCGGTCGGGTCGACGTGACCCTCGGCCCGGTCGAAGAGCGCACCGATGAAGTACTGCTCCTCCAGAAGCGGGAACATCCGCTTGGCCTCGGCCGCCGAGATGATCTCCATATCCATGCCGAGGTAACGGCCGCGGGCCTGGGCCATCCGCAGCCAGTCCATCCGCTCCCGGTCGCCGGCCAGCGTCAGTCCGCCAGTCATGTGGATGGAGCAGTTCTGGCCGGAGCGCTGCTCGATCTCGCGGTACAGCCCGACGGTGTACTGCTGCAGCTTCGCGACATTGGGGTCACCGTTGAGCGTGTGCATGCCGCCCGCGGCGTGCCAGGTCGAGCCGGCGGTGAGCTCCTTGCGCTCGACGAGCACGACATCCGTCCAGCCCAGCTCGGTGAGGTGGTACAGGACCGAGGCGCCAACCACACCACCGCCGATGACGACCACCTGCGCGGAAGATTTCATCGAGGCATCCCTGCGTCTAGATTTTCCCGGTACAGTCGTTCCGACTATAGGACCCTGCCGACTATAAGACCTGGAGGTGTCGTGCATGGGTAAGCTTCTCGATCGGCTCGCCGCCGGACCGGTGATCTGCGCCGAGGGGTATCTGTTCGAGTTCGAGCGGCGCGGCTACCTGCAGGCCGGGGCGTTCGTACCCGAGGTGGTGCTCGAGGAGCCCGATATGGTGGCCGGGCTGCACCGAGAATACGTGCATGCCGGATCTGACGTGGTTGAGGCATTCACCTACTACGCCCACCGCGAGAAGCTGGCGGTGATCGGCCGCGAGGGCGACCTCGAGCCGCTGAACCGGCAGGCGCTGCGTATCGCCAAGGAGGTCGGCGCCGAGCACGACTCCCTGGTGGCCGGCAATATCTGCAACACCAACGTCTACGACCCGGACGATCCCGCGACGCATCAGGCCGTCCGCGACATGTTCGCCGAGCAGGTCGGGTGGGCCGCCGAGGCTGGCGTCGACTTCGTGATCGCCGAGACCATCGACTATCCCGGCGAGGCATTGCTCGCGCTGGAAGCGATCAAGGCGCACGACCTCGATGCGGTGGTCACACTCACTATTCATCGCCAGCCCATCGTCCGCGGCGGCGTCCCGATCGGCGAGGCCTGCCGTCGCCTGCAAGACGCCGGGGCCGATGTGGTCGGGCTGAACTGCATCCGCGGGCCCGCCACCATGCTGCCGCTACTCGGTGAAATCCGCGCCGCGTGCGACGGCTACATCGCCGCCTTGCCGGTGCCGTACCGCACGACAGAGGCCGAGCCAACGTTCCAATCGCTCACCGACCAAGATTGCGACCTGATCCCGGGTGGGCGGCCGTTCCCGACCGCGCTAGACCCGTTCCTGGCCAACCGCTACGAGATGGGCGCGTTCACGACGGCGGCGGCTGCGCTCGGAGTCAACTACTTCGGCATCTGTTGCGGCTGCGCACCCCATCACGTCCGCGCGATGGCCGAGGCCCTCGGCCGCACGCCGCCGGCGAGCCGGTTCAGCGCGGATATGAGCCGGCACGCCTACTACGGCACCAGCGAGCGGATCAGCCGGCATTACCGGGAGTTCGCCAAAGAGCTCTAGGAACCCGGCCCCTAGGGCCGTACCGTGCCCGCTAGGGCTTGCGGGCCACCCCGCCCCACAGCGCCGCGGGGCTGGCCGCCTCGAGCTCGGTGGCCGGCCGCCACTCGGCGGCCCGGATCAGGCCGGGTTCGACCAGCTCGAGCCCGTCGAACAGGCGGGCCACGCCCGCGCGGTCGCGCATCGTCATCTTCGCCGGCGAGGACTCGTTAAAGCGGCGGAGCATCTCGGCCATCTGCTCGGCGTCGATATCGCTGGCTGGGTGCGACATCGCCATGAAGCTTCCCGGTACGCAGGCGTCCATCAGCTTGTTGATGATCCCGCTGGCCTCGGCGTCGTCCCCGACCATATGCAGGACCGCGATCAGCATGACCGCGACCGGCTTGCTGAAGTCCAGGGTGTCCGCCGCGCCGGCCAGGATCGTGTCCGGATCGCGCAGGTCGGCGTTGATGTAGGCGCACGCGCCCTGCGGCGCGCTCTTCAGCAGCGCCTTGGCGTGCGACAGCACGATCGGGTCGTTGTCGACGTAGACGATCCGGCACTCCGGGGCCGCGCGCTGGGCGACCTCGTGGGTGTTGTTGGCCGTCGGGATCCCGGTGCCGATGTCCAGGAATTGCCTGATCCCCATGTCGGCGGCGAGGAACCGGACCGTTCTGGCTAGGAACGCGCGGTTGGCACGTACCGAGAACACCAGGTTCGGGTAGGCCGCCAGCGTCCGCTCGCCGAGTTCGCGGTCCGCGGCGAAGTTGTCCTTCCCGCCCAGCCAGTAGTCGTAGACCCGCGCGATGTGCGGGACCCTGGTGTCAAAGTCGGGCATCCGGTCACCTCACGGCTTGCGGGCCACCCCGGCCCACAGGGCGGCCGGGCTGGCGGCCTCCATCTCGGAGGTGGGCCGCCATTTCGACGCCTGTACCAGTCCCGGCTCTACCAGCTCCAGCCCGTCGAAGAATCCGGCCACCGCGTCGCGGTTACGGAAGGTGACCTTCTCGGCCATCATCTGGTTGAGGACGTTGGCCATCTTGGCCATCGCCTCGGCGTCGATATCGCTGGCCGGATGGGACAGCGCCAGGTAACTCCCGGGCGGCACCGCATCCATCAGCGTGGCCACGATCGCGTACGGGTCATGCTCGTCGTCGACGTGCTGCAAGATCGCCATCAGCATCACCGCGACCGGACGGCCGAAATCCAGCAGCCGCTTCGCGTCGTCTAGGATCTTCTGCGGATCACGCAGGTCGGCGTCCACATAGTCGGTGGCCCCGGCCGGATGGCTGGCCAGCAGCGCGCGGGCGTGCAACAGCACGACCGGGTCGTTGTCGACGTACACCACCCGGCTCTCCGGCGCGACCGACTGGGCCACCTGGTGGGTGTGATTGGCGGTGGGAATGCCCGTGCCGATGTCCAGGAACTGGCGGATACCGGCCTCCCCGGCCAGGAACCGCACCACACGCGCCAGGTAGGCACGGTTGGCGCGGGCGGACAACGGGATGTTCGGGAAGGCCTGGATCGCCTGATCCCCGGCGGCCCGGTCGGCCGCGAAGTTGTCCTTGCCGCCCAGCCAGTAGTCATACACCCGGGCGACGTGCGCCACGCTGGTATCGAAGTCAGGCATCGGAACTCACACGCTAGAGCTTAGAGGACAGGTAACGGCGCCGGAAACGGATAAGGGGCTCGCCCGAGTCCGTCACGTAAGGGACGCCTGTGACGCGCGCGACGACCAGGAGGTGGTCTCCGGCCGGGATCCGCTGCACGGTCGCGCACTCCATCGCGGCGAGCCCGCCCTCGACGATCAGCGCGCCGCAGGCCGGGCCCCGCCGGTGCGGCACGTCATCGAGCATCAGCCGCACTCCCGGCCGGCCCGCCGCCGCGAACCGCCCGGCCAGCACCCGCTGCCCGGCCGCCAGCAGGACGACCGCGAACCCGGTGGCGGGCGCCTCCTCCCGCCCCAGCACCTCGGCCAGATACGACCCGGTCATCAGCGACACCAGCACCAGCGGCGGATCGGTCGACACCGGGCAGAACGCCCCGACCGTCGCCCCCACGTCATCGCGCCCGTCCGCCACCGTCACCAGCGTGACCGACCCCGCCCACGAATCCCAGGCCCCCGCCCAGTCTGCCTGGGAGAGTCGAGCCATGGACCGTTCGGTCAATTGATTGTCCAGGTGCCCGGCAGCATCAGCGGTCCGTACGGCGGGAGGCCGGCGCGGGCCGCCAGGCGCCAGGCTGGGCCCCAGCCGTCGGCGAACCCGAAGTTCAGCGCGGCGGCCGCCGCGGGGCGCGATTCGCTGGACTCCGGCGGCCGGAGCTGGTCGAGGGGGGACAGCCGGGGGTAGAGCCGGGCCGGGGCGCCGGGGGGCAGGCCCGCGCGCCGGCGGGCGATCTCGGCCGCGGCCGCCATCCCGCCGAGCTCGTCGACGAGCCCGTTCGCGGCGGCGTCGGCGCCGGTCCAGACCCGGCCGCGGGCCAGCTCGTGCATCCGCTCCACCGGCATCCGCCGGCCCGCGGCCGCCTTCTGCGTGAAGTCGCGGTAGATGACGTCGAGCCAGGCGTTGATCCGCTCCCACTCGTCCTCGGTGAACGGGTGCGTGGGGGCGAACATGGTCGCCCGGGCGCCCTCGGCCACCGAGTCGGTGGTGATGCCCGCCCGGCCCAGCGCCTCCTCGAGCACCGGCTTGCCGACGATCACGCCGATCGATCCGGTGAGCGTGCCGGGCTGGGCGACGATGACGTCGGCGGCCATCGAGATGTAGTACCCGCCGGAGGCGGCCACGTCGCTCATCGACACCACGACCGGCTTGCCCGCGCCGCGGGTCCTGACCACCTCGCGCCAGATCGTGTCCGACGCCACGGCCGAACCGCCCGGGCTGTTGACGCGCATCAGCACGGCGCGCACCCGCTCGTCCGACGCCGCCGACCGCAGCGCGGCCGCCACCGTGTCCGAGCCCATGGCGCCGCCGCCCACCGGGCCCCGGCTGCTGCGGCCCTGCCTGATCGGGCCGGTCGCGTAGATCACGGCGACGAACCGCTCCCGCGGGTTCGGCAGCCGGCGCGCCCGCTGGGCCAGCATGTGGGCGCGCTGGTAGCGCCCGACGTACTGCAGCACCGCGTCGGCGCCCGCCTCCTTGCGGACGTCCGCGTACACCTCGTCGCGGTATCCGAGCGCGTCGACCAGGCCCTCGGCGAGCGCGTCGTCGGCCAGGAACGGGCCCCGGTCGAGCAGCGCGCGGGCGTCCTGCACGGACCGGCCGCGGCGCTCGGCGATGGCCGCGCTGATCTGCTCGACGACCGAGACCGCGAGGCGTTCGGCGGCCTCGCGCGCGGGTCCGGTGAAGCCGCGCTCGGTGAGCTGGTCGGCGGCCGTCTTGTACTCGTACCGCTTGGCGCTCTGGAAGCCGACGCCGATCTTGGCCAGCGCGTCGTGCAGGAACAGCTGCTCGACCGCGACGCCGGTGAGCCCGACGGAGCCGGACGGCTGCAGGTAGATCCGGTCGAACGCGGTGGCCAGGTAGTACGGCAGGTTCCCGTGCGTGAACTCGCCGAACGTCTCGGCCCAGGCCACCGACAGCTTGCCCGACTCGCGGAAACCGGCCACCGCCTCGCGTATTTCCTGCATCCGGGCCAGCCCGAGCCGGCCACCGCCGACCTTGACCACCAGCGCGCGGACCCGGTTGTCGTTCCGGGCCCGGCGCAGCCCCTCGATCAGGTCGGGCAGCCGGATCTTGCGCATGGAAAGGACCGCGGACAGCGGATCGGTCGCCGGCCCCTCGGGAACGCCGTCGGTCAGGTCGAGTTCGAGGATCAGCGGCGCCGTCTGGCGCTGCCGTAGCCTGGAGATCTGTTCGACGACCGGCCAGACTAGGTTCGCGTGTGCCATGCGGCCAGCTTACGGTGGCCATTTGGGTCAAAGGAGACCAGGATCAGCGAGCATCGGGCCACGATCGTGGTGGACGTGGCCAACGTGATGGGTTCGCGTCCCGACGGCTGGTGGCGGGACCGGGCCGGCGCCGCGGTTCGCCTGCACGCCGAGATCGCCGCGCTGGCGGCCAGCGGCCGGCCCGTCCTGCCCGGCGACACCGCCCCGCCCGGCGACACCGCCCCGCCCGGCGACACCGCCCCGCCCGGCGACACCGCCCCGCCGGAATGGGTCATGGTGCTCGAGGGCGCCGCCCGGCCCGCCGCCGCCAGGATCGAGGCGGACGAGCACGCGCGGGTCCGCGTGGTACAGGCCCGCGGCTCCGGCGACGACGAGATCGTCGCCCTGGTGCGAGAGCTCCCCGGCCGCCGTTTCGTCGTGACCGCCGACCGTGAGCTGCGCGACAGGTGCACGGCGGCGGGCGCGACCGTCCTCGGCCCAGCCTGGCTCCTCGGCCAGCTCCGCCAGTGAGGCCGGCCAGCTCCGCCCCTGAGGCCCAGCGGCACGGTATATCGGGCCGCCCAGCCCGTTCAACCGGGCGGCCCCACTTCCCCTTTCGTCCCCCGGCGCACTTGGGCGCCGGAGCGAGCATCGTAGCAGTCAGAAAACCGTGGCCGCCCGGCTTAACCGGATAAGGGCGTTTTGGAGAATCGTGTCGCCAGCGGCTTTACTGGGCATTCGGAATGTTTCTGTGACGACGAGACGGAAAGTGCCCGTGCCTATGCTGCTCGCTGCCGGAGTTGTCCTGTTCGTCGCGCTGCTGCTGGCCGTCGATCGCGCGGTCAAGATGGTCAAGCGAGGCCGCCGCCGCAGGCACGCCGAGGCACGGCTGGCCGCCGCGGCGGCCCAGGCCGAGGCCAGCGACAGACAGCGAAGAGCGGCGGCCGAAGCCAGCGTGGCGCTGACCTCCCTCATGCCGACCATCCACGACCACGCCCCCCGCCACGTGGACTAGCCCAACGCCGCCGGCGCGACCGCCGGGCACCCCAGCACCCCCCGTGAGCCGCGCCCCGCAGTCAATGAGAGTGACGTTGTACCCGATAGAACCAGTACAGAGCCGCTTTTCATTGGTTTGAAACGGGCTGCCGCGACGGGAACGCGTAGCGAAAGCAGGGGAGGATGGTGCCGTGCGGGTTGTTGTGCTGTCTGACACTCACGCTCCCCGGCGCTGGCGGGCCTGCCCGCCGCGGGTGGCCATCCAGTTGCGCGGTGCGGACCTCATCCTGCACGCGGGCGACGTCTGCACGGCCTCGGTGCTGGCCGAGCTGGAGCAGTACGCGCCGGTAACCGCGGTGCTGGGAAACAACGACGAAAAAGACGTGGCCGCCTGGGGAGCCGCGCCGACCGCCGAACTCGACCTGGACGGCCTCCGCGTCGCCATGCTGCACGACAGCGGGCCGTCCTCGGGGCGGCTGGCCCGGATGCGCCGCGCCTTCCCGGGCGCGGACCTGGTGGTGTTCGGGCACTCGCACATCCCGCTCGACCAGTCCGGCTACGGCCTGCGGATCTTCAACCCGGGCTCGCCGACCGACCGCAGGCGGCAGCCGCACGGCACGCTCGGCGTGCTGCGGATCGAGCGGGGCCGCCTGGCCGAGGCCACCATCGTGCCGGTGACGTAAAACCGCCTGCCAGCGGGATCCGACAAGGCCCGCTGGCAGGCGTCAAACGTCGGAAGACCCGCGTCCTACTCGGTCCACCAGTCTTCTTCGTCCTCCTTGCCGTTGGCCGCCTGCTTGGCGTTGGCCTGGGTCGCGGCGGGAGCGGCGGAGGTGGCGGGGGCCACGGGGGACCCGCCGTTGGACGGGCCGGACCCCGGGGCCGCGGGCCGCTGGGCGGCCTGCATCTGCGTGGGAGCGGCCGACACCTGGGTGGCCTGGTGCCCGGCCCCCGTGGTGGGCTGCACCGCGGCAGGCTGCACCATGGTGGGCGCGGGCGGCGGGGTCGGCGGGTTCGCCGCTCCGTTGCGAGGCGCCGCGGAGCCGCCCGCATCGCCGGTGATGGCCGGCTTGGCCGCCGCGGCGGCCATGGCCGAGTCCATGGGCAGCTGCCCGCCGAGCAGCTGGCGCACCTGGGCCAGGTGCGAAGCGATGGAGTCCTTCTGCCTGGTGAGCTCGTCGACCTCGCGCTGGGCCGCGGCGCGGCGGCGCTCGGCGTCGGCCTTGACCTCGGCGAGCAGCTGCTCGGCCTGGGACTTGGCCCCGCTGACGATCTGGTCGGCGTTCTTCTTGGCGTTGCTGACCAGCTGCTTGGCGTGCGCGTCGGCGTCGCGGCGGGTCTGGTCGGCCTGCGCCGAAGCCTTGGCCGCCCGCTGCTCGGCCGTGGACGCGCGCTGCTCGGCCTCGGACACCAGCTTCTGGGTGGCGGACTGGGCGGCGGCGAGGCGTTCGGCCTCCTGGCGCTCGGCCTCTTCCCGGCGCGCCGCGAGCTGGATCTCGAACTCGGCCTCGGCCTGGGCCCGCTGGGCCTCGCTCTCCTCCAGGATCCGCTGCGCCTGGCTGCGCATCTCGTCGGCCTGGCGCTTGGAGGTGGTGAGGATCTCGTCGCGCTCGCGCTTGGCGGTGGCCTTCAGCTGGGCGACCTCGCGCTCGGCGCTGGTGCGCAGCTTGGCGATGTCGCGCTCGGCCGCGGCCCGCTTCTCCGCCACCTCGTGGTCGGCCGTGGCCCGCAGCTTGGCCACCTCGCGCTCGGTGGTGTTGGTCAGCTCGTCGGTCTCGCGCCGGGCGGTGGTCCTGATCGAGTCGGCCTCGCGCTCGGCCGCCCCGCGCAGGTCGTCGGTCTCGCGCTTGGCGTTGGCGCGCAGCTCGGCGGCCTCGTTCTCGGCGGCGGCACGGAACTCCGCGGCGTCGACCTTGGCCCCGGCCTTGATCTCGTTCGCCTCCGATCTGGCCGCCTGGACCAGCTCGGTGGCCTGCTCCTCGGCCAGGCGGAGCAGCTGCTCGATGCGGGCGCCCAGGCCCGAATACGTCGGCCGCTCCTGCTCCTGGATCTGGCGGTGCGCCTCGGACAGCTCCCGCTTCAAGGATGTGGTTGACTCGCGGTGCTGTCGCACCTCGGCTTCAATCTGCCGGATGTGCTCGTCGACCTGGTGACGGTCGTAGCCCCGCATCACCGTCGCGAACTCGCGCGGCGGGGCTTCTTCGAAGAAGTTGGTCAGCTGGGCGTCAATGTCCGATTGCATATTGCCTAATCCTGGCTAGACGTTAAGGCGACGGGGGGGATTTTACGGCGGGTGTCAGCATGCGGGTACGACTCTCGGCCGGTGACAGGCACACTACTCTTACTTGGGTGTGTTGGCGTGTCCTTCGGAGTTCTCTATCCTATGCATCCTGGTAAATCCCCTAAATGCCCGGATGGGCGTTGGTGCGGCACGCAGCGGCCAGTTCACGCAGGGCTAGCGGCCCCAGACTAGCGGGCCCAAACTAGCGGGCCCAAACCAGGGACCCAAACTAGAGGGCCCAAACTAGAGGGCCGAGACTAGCGGGCCTGGACGAGCTCGGTCAGCACGCCGCCCAGATCGGCCGGATGCAGGAACGCGATCGAGGCGCCCATCGACCCGTGCCGCGGCCGCTGATCGAGCAGCCGCACTCCCAGGGCGCCGATCGCGGCCATCACCTGGCCGATGTCGTCCACGCCGTAGCCGACGTGGTGGATGCCCTCCCCGCGCCGGGCCAGGAACTTGCCCACCGGCGTGTCGGGCCCCAGCGGCTCGAGCAGCTGCACGTACCCCGGCAAGCCCCCGGAACCGGAAGCAGCGGACACGCGCAACATGGCCTCGCGCACCCCCTGCTCCTCGTTCACCTCGAGACTCGCCACCTCCAGCCCGAACGTCGCCTGGTACAACCCGACCGCCGCGTCCAGGTCCCGGCAGGCGATGCCGACATGATCGATGCGGGTCAGCAGCGGCAGCACGCTCTCTCCTTTGAAGACCCCACTGGGTATCGTTACAGACATGAGCGAACCACGTCAGCCGGTCATTGTCGGCGGAGCGAGGACCCCGGTAGGCCGCCTGCTCGGATCCCTCGCCAGCAAGTCTGCCAGCGAACTCGGCGGGGTGGCCATCGCCGGCGCCCTGGAGCGCGCGGGTGTCGGCCCGGACCGGGTCCAGTACGTGATCATGGGCCAGGTGCTGCAGGCCGGCGCCGGGCAGATCACCGCGCGGCAGGCCGCCGTGGCCGCGGGCATCAGCATGAGCGTCCCGGCGCTGACCGTCAACAAGGTCTGCCTGTCCGGCCTGGACGCCATCGCGCTCGCCTCGCAGCTGGTCAGGCTGGGCGAGTACGACGTGATCGTGGCCGGCGGCATGGAGTCCATGACCCAGGCGCCGCACCTGCTCAAGAACTCCAGGGCCGGCTACAAGTACGGTCCGGTCACGGCGGAGGACTCGATGGCCCTGGACGGCCTGACCGACGCGTTCGATCACGTGTCCATGGGCGAGTCCACCGAGCAGCACGGGCGCAGGCTCGGCATCAGCCGTGAAGAGCAGGACGAGTTCGCCGCGGCGAGCCACCAGCGCGCCGCCGCGGCGACCAAGAACGGCCTGTTCGCCGCCGAGATCGTCGCGGTCCACGTCCCGGCCAAAGGCGGGGAGCTGACCGTGACCGAGGACGAGGGCATCCGGCCGGGCACCACCGCCGAGGCGCTGGCCAAGCTGAGGCCCGCGTTCAGCAAGGACGGCACGATCACCGCCGGGACCGCCTCGCAGATCTCCGACGGCGCGGCCGCCGTGGTGGTGATGTCGGCCGAGGCCGCGCAGCGAGCCGGGGCCGACGTGCTGGCCGAGATCGGCGCGCACGGCAACGTGGCCGGGCCGGACAACTCGCTGCAGTCCCAGCCGTCCAACGCCATCAAGCAGGCCCTGGCCAAGGCCGGCCAGACCGCGAGCGACCTGGACCTGATCGAGATCAACGAGGCGTTCGCGCAGGTCGCCATCCAGTCCATGCGCGACCTGGGCGTCAGCCACAACATCGTCAACGTCAACGGCGGCGCGATCGCCATCGGCCACCCGATCGGCGCGTCGGGCGCCCGGCTCGCGGTGCACCTGTGCCACGAGCTGCGCCGGCGAGGCGGCGGGCTCGGCGCCGCGGGCCTGTGCGGCGGCGGCGGCCAGGGCGAAGCGCTCCTGTTCCGGGTCCGCGGCTAAAGCGCGGCTAAACACCGTTCATGGCTGACCCAACGTGACTGGCCCAACGTGACTGGCCCAACGTGACTGGCCCCGTCGCTCCCGAGCTGCTCGACCGGGCCCGGGCCGGTGACGCCCGCGCCCTGGCCCGGCTGCTGTCCCTGGTGGAGGACGCCTCCCCGCTGGTCCGTTCGGTCATAAAAGATCTTTTGCCGCTCACCGGAGGAGCACGGATCATCGGCCTGACCGGGGCGCCCGGGGTGGGAAAGTCCACCATGACCGGCGCGCTGGTCGGCGCGTTCCGCGCCGCGGGTCGCCGGGTGGCCGTGCTCGCGGTGGACCCCACCTCGCCGTTCACCGGCGGCGCGCTGCTGGGCGACCGCATCAGGATGCAGGACCACGCCACCGACGAGGCGGTGTTCATCAGGTCGATGGCCAGCCGCGGCCACCTGGGCGGGCTGGCCTCCGCGACGCCGCAGGCCATCCGGGTCCTGGACGCGGCCGGCTTCGAGCTGATCCTCATCGAAACGGTCGGCGTCGGACAGGCCGAGGTGGCCATCGCCTCGCTCGCGGACAGCGTCGTGGTGCTGCTCGCGCCGGGCATGGGTGACGCGATCCAGGCCGCCAAGGCCGGCATCCTCGAGGTCGCTGACCTTTTCGTCGTGAACAAGGCGGACAAGCCCGACGCCCATCAGGTGGTGCGCGACCTGCGTAACATGATCGCGCTCGGCCAGCGGGCACCGGGCGACTGGAAGCCGCCGATCATCACCGCCGTGGCCATGAACGGCCTGCACGACGAGGGCATCAGCGAGCTGGTGAGCGACCTGGACGCCCACTGGTCGTGGCTCAACGCCAGCGGCGAGCTGAAGCGGCGCAGGCAGGCCCGGGCGCGCGAGGAGATCACCGCGCTGGCCTTCACCACGCTGCGCGACCGGCTGATGACCAACGGCATCGACGAGCTCGCGGCCCGGGTCGCGGACGGCACGCTGGACCCCTTCCAGGCCGCGGAAGACGTGCTCGCCCAGCAGAAAGAATTACGGTTTACCCGTGAGTAAGCGCCTCGAGCTGCCGTTTGATCCCATCGACCGGGCGGCGCGGATCTGGGAGAACCGGTTCGGCCCCTCGCCGTCGATGGCCGCCGTCACCTCGATCATGCGCGCCCAGCAGATCCTGCTCGCCGAGCTCGACGCCCTGCTGCGCCCCTACCAGCTGACGTTCGCGCGGTACGAGGCGCTGGTGCTGCTCACGTTCAGCCGCAAGGGGGCGCTGCCGCTGCGGGTGATCGGCGAGCGCCTGATGGTGCACCCCACCAGCGTCACGAACACCATCAGCCGCCTGGA
Organism: uncultured Actinomycetes bacterium; assembly: GCA_963705835.1. Classification (GTDB taxonomy): domain Bacteria; phylum Actinomycetota; class Actinomycetes; order Streptosporangiales; family Streptosporangiaceae; genus Palsa-504. Next base: position 162,403 of record CAVPLC010000079.1, on the reverse strand, counting down.
GCAGGCCAAGCTCGTGCTGCGCCGCCCGAACCCGGCCGACGGCCGGGGCACGCTGGCCGAGATCACCGAAGAGGGCCGCGCCGTGGTGGAACGGGCCACCCGGGACCTGATGGCCGCCGAGTTCGGGCTGGGCGGCTACGAGCCGGGCCAGCTCAAGGAGATCTTCGACCTGCTCCGCGCCCTCCGGCTGACGGCCGGCGACTTCATCCCGGCGCAAGACGCCTGAACCAGCGCCTGAACCGGCGCCTGAACCGGCGAAGGCGGCCCGGACTCCCAGAAGCCCTGCTCTCCTGGGAGTCCGGACGACTAGGTGCTCGCCACGGCGGACGGCGTCCAGGTCTGCCCGCCGTCGAAGGTGAACCAGATCTCCCCGGCCGCCGCGTCGGCGGGCACCGCCACCCCCTGCGTGTCGGTGGTCATGCCCACGAACGTGAACCCGGTCGCGGGCGCGCTCTTCACCGTGGCCTGCTGCCAGTTGGTACCGCCCGCGGGCAGCACCTCGATGCCCTGGTTGGTGCCGAGCACGACCGCCTCGGCCGGGCTGGCGGCCAGCGAGGTGGCGATCCCCGCGGCCGGCGCCACGGCCAGCAGCCGCCAGCTGGACCCGCCGTTCGCCGAGGTCAAGACCAGCTTCTTCTGCAGCCCGCCGGGGACCGGGGGCGGCGTGCAGGCGAAGATCAGGCTGGTGGCGGTCACCGCGCCGAGCAGCGCGCCCGCGGGCTGCCCGTCCGGCTGCGCCGCGCCGACCACGCACGGGATCTTCGCGACCTGCGGCCAGGGCGCGCCGGCGTCGACCGGCCCGGCGTACAGCATGCCGTTCGGGGCCAGCAGGTAGCCACGCGTCCCGGTGAGCACGATGGCCGCGGACCCGGCCTGCCCGCCGTTGGTCAGCCCGCTGGTGGACGGGCCCACCGGCGTCCAGTCGTCTCCCGAGGCGGGGGAGGAGTAGAGCGTGAAGCTGGTGCACTGCGCGGCGAACGCGGACCCGGCGCCCGAGCACGACGCGAACACCCCGAACGCCCGGTCGCCCACCGTCTCCACGTCGGTCACCCGCAGCCCGTTGGTCGAGACCTGCTTCCAGGTCTGCCCCCCGTCGTGGGTCGCGAACAGCTCGGGCCCGAACGCCCATCCGTCCTTCCCGTTGAGGAACCGGATCTGGCTCACCCCGGTGGCGCCGTCGGGCGGCCCGGTGAGCGGCGCGGGCACGCCGATCCAGGTCTTCCCCGCGTTGTCGGTACGCGCCACCGAGGTGCAGAACTGGGTCGCGCACGGCGGCCCGGCCTGCCCGATCACCCAGCCCGCGCGGGTGCTCACGAAGGTCACCGAGGTGGGCCGAAAGTTATCAGGCACCCCCGGCGGGGGCAAGGAGGCCGGCACGGGGCTGGCCGAGTTGGACGCGGGGGTGCCGCCGGCGCCCGTCGGGCGGTCGTCGTGGCCGAATGCCCGGCCGCCACGCCCGACGAGGTCGGGGAAGGGCTCAGCGTGTGCAGGTTGACCACCTGCGGGACGGTCACCGCGGCGGCCACGATCACCGCCGCCGCGCCCGCGGTGACGGCCAGCCTGCGGACCTTGCGCCGCCGGGCCCGCCGCTTGATCAGCTCGAACGTGCCCGGTGGCGGCGGCAGCGGGTCGACCCGCCCGTCCAGCCAGGAATCGAGGTCGTCGCGGTCAGGCATCGCGATCCCCAAGCGCCGCCCTGAGCCTGGCGCGCGCCGCGAACAGGTCGGCCTTGATCGTGCCCTCGGGCCGGTGCAGCAGCGTCGCGACTTCCCTGATCGGGAAGCCTGCGTAGTAGTGCAGCAGGAACGGGTCGCGCAGCCGCGCCGGCAGGGACTGCAGGAGGTTGCGCACGTCCACGTCCTGGACCGGGTAGGCCACCGAATCCAGGTCGGCGCTCGCGGTCACGCTGCGCATGGCTCGCCGCTCCCGTTCGGCCTTGCGCCAGTGGTCGCGTATCAGGTTGGTCGCGATCATATAAAGGTAGCTCTGCGGGCTCTCCACCCGAGTCCACCGGGACAGCAGCCGGACGAACGCCTCGGACGCGATCTCGTGCGCGGTGTCGTCGTCATCGACCAGCCGCCGGACCCATCCGGCGAGCTTGGGGTAGGTGACCTTGAACAGTGCTTCGGCCGCGTCGGTGTCGACAACATCAGCCGTGCCCACCGGATCTCCCTTGATGATGTTCCCGGCATCCGACGGGGAGCGCAAGGCAGCACGCCCCGCCCGTCCGCCGCCCGGCATGAGCACCATGTCCGGGCCGGTCGGGGCGCCCTCGAGAACGCACGCGCGATACGGCAACATCTACCACATTTCCCTCCGGCGACGGCAGCCGCCGGGTCCCGCTGAGTTCGGTCGGTCCCTCGGGATCCGGCCCGGGCGCGCCCCCGTGACGTCCGGGCCACCGCTGCACGCAAAGGTCGTTCCCTGCCCTGCGCTCTTAAGAGACGATGCAACGTGCTCATCGGTTGCACAGAAATTTCTTTTTTTCCGAACGGGCACCGGTGCGTGCCCTCGCCCCACCGGGAGCCGGCCAGGGTGGCGCGGCGCCGCAGGCACGCTACACTCAAGATAGTAGGACGTCCTACTATCTGGACGCCACCTGAAGGGCGGATCCATGGCTGCTGCTGGCCTCGGGGGGACGAACCCCAATTCCCCCCCAGACCCTCCCGCGGAGTCCTCCGACGCTGCCCGCGAGCGCTGGCAGGCCAGGTTCGACGAGGCGGCCAAACGGGACGCGGACTTCACCACGCTGTCCGGGCTCGAGGTCGACCCGGTCTACGGCCCGCCGGACGGCGCGGTGATGCCCGGGATGGAGCGCATCGGCTGGCCGGGGGAGTTCCCGTTCACCCGCGGCATCCACGCCACCGGCTACCGCGGCAAGCCCTGGACGATCCGCCAGTTCTCCGGCTTCGGCAACGCCCAGCAGACCAACGAGCGGTACAAGATGCTGCTGCGGGCCGGCGGCGCGGGCCTGTCGGTGGCCTTCGACATGCCGACGCTGATGGGGCGCGACTCCGACGACCCGCACTCGCTGGGCGAGGTGGGGCACTGCGGGGTGGCCATCGACTCCGCGGCCGACATGGACGTGCTGTTCGAGGGCATCGACCTGGCCGGCACGACCACCTCGATGACGATCAGCGGCCCGGCCGTGCCGGTCTTCTGCATGTACCTGGTGGCCGCGGAACGCCAGGGCGCCGACACGTCCAGGCTGGACGGCACGCTGCAGACCGACATCTTCAAGGAGTACATCGCGCAGAAGGAGTGGCTGTTCCCGCCGCGCCCGCACCTGCGGCTGATCGGCGACCTCATGCAGTACTGCGGCGCGAACATCCCCAGGTACAAGCCGCTGTCGGTCTCCGGCTACCACATCAGGGAGGCCGGGTCCACGGCCGCCCAGGAACTGGCCTTCACGCTGGCCGACGGGTTCGGCTACGTCGAGCTCGGCCTGTCCCGCGGCCTGGACGTCGACCAGTTCGCCCCCGGCCTGTCCTTCTTCTTCGACGCGCACATCGACTTCTTCGAGGAGATCGCCAAGTTCCGCGCGGCCCGGCGGATCTGGGCCCGGTGGCTGCGCGACGTCTACGGGGCCCGCACCGCGCGGGCGCAGTGGCTGCGCTTCCACACCCAGACCGCGGGCGTGTCGCTGACCGCCCAGCAGCCCGACAACAACATCGTCCGCACCGCCATCGAGGCGCTCGCGGCCGTGCTCGGCGGGACCAACTCGCTGCACACCAACGCCCTGGACGAGGTGCTCGCGCTGCCCGGCGAGGCCGCCGCCGAGACCGCGCTGCGCACCCAGCAGGTCATCATGGAAGAGGCCGGCGTGGTCAACGTGGCCGACCCGCTCGGCGGCTCGTGGTACGTCGAGGCGCTCACCGACCGCATGGAGGCCGAGGCCGAGGCGGTCTTCGCCCGGATCCGCGAGATGAGCCCGGACGGCTCGATGACCGGCGGCATCCTGGCCGGCATCGAGACCGGCTGGTTCACCGGCGAGATCGCCGAGGCGTCCTTCGCCTACCAGCGCAAGCTGGAGAAGGGCGAGAAGAAGATCGTCGGCGTGAACGTGCACACCGAGACGGTCGCGCAGCCGCTCGAGATCCTGCGGATCAGCCCCGAGGTGGAGCGCCAGCAGGTCCGCGTGCTGGCCGGCCGCCGCGCCGCCCGCGACCAGCAGGCCGTCGACGCGGCCCTGGCCGCCCTGCTCGCGGCCGCCCGCACCGACGAGAACCTGGTCCCCCCCATGCTGGACGCCGCCCGCGCCGAAGCCACCCTGGGCGAGATCTGCGGCACCCTGCGCACCGAATGGGGCGCCTACGCCGAACCCGCCGCCTTCTAAGCTCAGGCGCGCCCCCGCGCCCGCTGCCCCCCGCGCCCGCGCTGCCCGCGTCCCTACCTCAAGCCTCACGCGCCACAACTGCAACGTGACTCTTCCGCAGCCCCACCTCGACGTCCCACCTGGCTTATCCCGGGCGGAACGATGTGGCTCTGATCCGGTTATAGCCGGCACGCTGCCACATCGTTCCGGCCCGATGGTGGCGTACGGCTATCCGGGGCTGACGACCGGGAGGCCGCGTCGGCGGCCGCGGCGAGCAGGCGCTCGTCGTAGGCGACGAACGCGGTCAGGTCCTTCTTCAGCGCGAGCGCGGAGGCCAGGTGGATGGCCTGCGCCCGCGCCTGCGGCAGCGTGGCCGAGTTGTCCAGCACGTCGGCGGTGAGCGCCACCTTGGCGATGCGCTTGATCACCCGGTAGCTGCGCGGCAGCGCGCCCGGCTCGGCGCACCAGACCGCCCGCGGCACCTCGGCCCGGTGCAGGATGCTCGAGACCAGTGGCTGGTCGGCTCGTTCGGCCAGCCACTGCGCGAGCGCGGCCGACTCGGGCTCGGTCAGGGCCAGCTTGACCAGCGCCGAGGAGTCGAGGTAGATCATCGGTCCTCCTGCCGCCGGATCCGCCCCAGGCTCTCGCTGGCGGTCCGCGACCCGGTCCGGCGACCCGGCCGGTGACCCGGTTGGCGACCCGGCCCGCGACCCGGCGGGCGACGCCGGGTACGGCTCGAGGTCAGCGACCCCGCCGCCTTCCTCGGCCGGCTCGATGATCCCGGCCGCGATCAGCCGCTCCAGCGGGCTGCCCAGCTCCCTGACCGGGACGAGCTGGGCGACCAGGCGGCCGCGGTTCGTGATGTCGACCGTGTAGCCCTTCTCCGCCAGGTCCACGTAGACGCTGGCGTGCTGGCGCAGCTCCCTGATCCCGATGCGCCTGCGCGCCGGGGACCGCGCGGTGGCTTGCGCGCGGGAGGCCGGCCTGCCGGGATCTCGGGTCCGGGCCACCCGGACCCCTGGGCCCTCGGCCCGGTTCGTCGCGCCTGCCGGTTGCGACTCATCCGGCGTGTCACTCATCGGGCAACCGTAGCACAGGATATGCTACGTGACCGTCCGCTCGCCCAGTCGGCTGGCCCGCTCGTCGAGCTGGCGCTGCGCCTGCGCCAGGACGCGGCCCACGTCCCTGCCGAACCGGACGTCGCAGGGATGACGCGTCCGACCGGATCTGGCGTTCTGCGCGAGCTCGGTCAGCGCGGTGCGCAGCGCCACCGTCGGATCGCTCGCCAAGGCGGGCGCGTCCGACTGGCCGGCGGCACCCCAGATGTAGGCCTCGAACCCGGGGGCCGCCTCGCCCCCGCTCTGGGTCACGGTCACCACGCTGGACGGCCCGCCCCGGTCATGCAAGCCCCGGTCATGCAAGCCCCGGTCATGCAAGCCCCGGTCATGCAGGTCCTGGTGGTGCAAGCCCTGGTGGTGCAGCACGAGGTGGGTCACGTCGGCCGGGCCCGCGTCAGCGATCACCGACGTCACCGGCCCGAGCACGCCCCACAGCAGCGAGAGCACGTGCGGGCCCAGATCCCACAGGGCGCCCTTGTCCCGCCGCCACGGCGTGTTGAACGGGCTGGACTCCAGCAGCGACGCGCCGAACCAGGCCGCGACGCCCCCATACCAGCCGCCGCGGGCCGTGACGTCGGCCAGCCACCGCCGCATCCGGGGCTGGAACCTGAGGGTGAAGAAGACGACCGATGCGACCCCGTTCCGCTCGACCGCCTCGACCAGGTCGTCGGCCGCGGCCTCGGAGAGCGCGATGGGCTTTTCGAGCAGCACGTGCTTGCCGGCCCGGGCCGCCCGGGCCGCGATGGGCGCCTGGACGTCCGGCGGGACCGCGAACGCGACGCCGTCCACGCCGGCCAGGAACGCCTCCAGGTCTTCGTGCGCGACGGCGTCGTAGGCGGCCGCCAGTTCGGCCGCCGCCCTCGGGTCGCGGCCCCAGACCGCGGCGAACTCGATGCCCTCGGTCGAGGCGAGCACCGGCGCGTGCGCGATGCGCGCCCAGTGCCCGGTGCCGACCAGGCCGAACCTCAGCGGTGGTGCTGTCATATCCGTCCGATCGCCCCAGGGCCACGACGGACCAAGGCTACACAGGGGCCACGCAGCATAACGGCGTGCCCCGCAGGGAGCCTGCGGGGCACGGCGGACACCGGTCACGAGGTCAGCGAGCGCTCACCGCGTCCCTGACTCCGGTCGCCTGGGCGGCGACCCCGGCGTGCTGCGTCCGGGCCGAACGGGCCTTGACCGCGAGGAGCCCGGTCCGCGCGAGCAGCATGACGATGGCCATAAAGATCAGGCTGTCGGTCAGCGCGCCCACGGTGATCTGGTGCGCGACCATCCACTGGCCGAGCGCCGCGCCGAAGATGTGGGTGGAACCGTAGGCGAAGAACAGCCGCCCGCCGACCACGACGATCCAGACCAGCGCGTACGGCAGGCCCGCGCGAGAGACGACCCGGTTGGCCCGCGGGTCGTAGCCGACCCGGATCAGCGCGGCAGCCAGCACACCAAGGGCCAGGCCGGCATCGTCTCGGAGACGGTGGCCGCCTTCCTGATCTCGGGGCTGGTCACCGGGGCCTCGACCGGCCTGCTTCTCGGTTACTCGTGGGCCATCGTGGGGCTGTGGACCATCGCCCTGACCCGCCGCGAGTTCCTCGTCCGGGCCGAACAGGCAGAGCACACCCTGGCCGAGACACGCCGCGCACGCGAGGCCGAGACCCAGGCCGCCGCGCTGGCCGCGACCTGCCCGACGGCCGAACGCTCGATGATCTGCCCGTCCTCGAAGGCCACCGTGGTGCCCGCGCCGTAGACGCTCTTATCTTCCACCGGCCACCACTTGCCGACCCTCGCGGTGAACACCTCGAACGCCGTCTCCGGGTTCGCGTCGACCAGTATTTCCCTGCGGATCGGCGGGACCGTGCTCACGGGTTGCTCCTCGGTTCTTCGGCTGGCAGGGCCAGCCGGCTGATCTCGGCGGCGTACGCGGCCAGCACGGTATCCCAGGTCTGGACCAGCCACTGCTGCGCGGCGGCCATCCCGCCGGGGGCGAGCGCGTACAGGTTGCGGGTGCCGGCGCTGCGGTGCTCGATCAGCCCCGCGTGGCTCAGCACCCGCAGGTGCTTGCTCACCGCCGGGCGGCCCACCGGCAGCCGTTCGGCCAGCTGGCCCACTGGCGTGGGCCCGTCGCGCAGCAGCTCGAGGATGCGCCGGCGAACCGGCTCGCCCAGCGCATCGAAGACGGCATCGGCAGATTGGTTACTCATCAGCAACGGTTACTCTAGAGCAACCAAAGGGGCCGCCGCAAGGCCGCTCCCATTGGCTTTGACCAGCAATGACCCGGCTCGTTACGCTGCTTAATCATGCGGGGTGGCTGGAGCAATGGGCGCAAGGCTGCGATCCTTGGGCTCATCTGCGTCGCCGCCTTGGTGCTCACCTGGTTTTTCGCGCGCGTCCCCTGGTTCCTCATCTCGATCGTCCTGACGGTCTGGGGGTGGGGCATCGCGCTGGCTCAGATGTGGCACTTCCGGCACGAAAACCGCCGCCCGGACCGCTCGGCACCGTCGTACCACCGGCCGCGATCGCCCGCCCCGCAGCCGCGCCCGCCCGCCCCGCGGCCGCGGCAAGCCCCGCAGCCGCGGCCGGCGGCCAGGCGTCCCGCAGGTCAGGGTCCCGGCGAGCCCGCCCGGCGCGTCCCGGGCAAACGCGGCAAGCACCAGGACGGGCCGCTCGGCCCCGAGGCCAGGATCACGCTGGCCGCCGAGCGTGAGGCCTCGGGTGTCGAGGAGATCTTCGCGTCCCTCGATCGCGACCTGGTGGGCCTGCGGCCGGTGAAGCAGAAGGTCGAGGAGATCGCGGCGCTGCTGATGGTGGACCGGGTCCGGCAGAGGTTCGGCCTGGACGCGCCCCGGCCGAACCTGCACATGTGCTTCACCGGCCCCCCGGGCACCGGCAAGACCACCGTGGCGCTGCGCATGGCCGACCTGCTGTACCGGCTCGGCTACCTGGAGCGCGGGCATCTGGTCCACGCCATGCGCAACGACCTGGTTGGCGAGTACATCGGGCAGACCGCGCCCAAGACCAAGCAGGTCCTCGAGCGGGCCAAGGGCGGGGTGCTGTTCATCGACGAGGCGTACTACCTGTACCGGGCCGACGACTCCAAGGACTACGGCCAGGAATCGATCGAGATCCTGCTCCAGGTGATGGAGAACGACCGCGACCAGCTCGTGGTCATCCTCGCGGGCTACCAGGACCGCATGGACGACTTCTTCTCGTCGAACCCGGGGATGAGCTCCCGGATCGCCCATCACCTCGACTTCGCCCCCTACGCCGTGGACGAGCTCATGGCCATCGGCCAGGTGATGATGGAGCAGTCGCAGTACTACCTGTCCGAGGAGGCCAAGGCCGCGTTCCGCGAGTACCTCACGCACCGCATGGAACGGCCGCGCTTCGCCTACGCCCGCAGCGTCCGCAACGAGCTCGAGCGCTCCAGGCTCAGGCACGCGCACCGCCTGGCGACCGACCCGGGCCGCAGGTGCACCCGGGACGACCTGATGCGCATCGAACCGCCGGACATCGGCTCCAGCCAGGTCTTCTCCGCGGCCGCCGCCGCGGAGAACGACCAGTAACCAGCCCCGGATCGAACGGTCGGCCGCATGCGGCAGGATGGAATCATGCAGCCGCGAGATTTTTCGCTTTACGGAGCCGTCGATCTGGGCGCGCGGCAGGCGGCCGCGCAGCGCAGGCAGCAGGCGGCTCAGCCCGCCGGACCGGCCGGGTCCGGTAGCGGGCCCGTCATCGACGTCACCGAGGAAACCTTCACCACCGACGTGGTGGAGCGCTCCAGGACCACGCCCGTGATCATCGACCTGTGGGCGGACTGGTGCGGGCCGTGCAAGCAGCTCTCACCGATCCTGGAGAAGCTCGCCGCCGAGGCGGACGGGCAGTGGATCCTGGCCAAGGTCGACGTCGACGCGAACCCCCAGCTCAGTGCGGCGCTGCAGGTGCAGAGCATCCCCATGGTGGTGGCGGTCATCGGCGGCCAGCTGGTGGACGGCTTCCTCGGCGCGATGCCCGAGGCCCAGGTGCGCCAGTGGATCGGCCAGGTCCTCGAGATCGCGGAGAAGATGGGCCTGCAGCTGGCCGACGGCCCGGCGGGCGCGCCAGGCGGGGAGACCGGCGACGAGGCCGGCGGTGAGACCGGCGAGGACGCGGCGGGTACCTCCGCCCGCGCGGGCCAGCCCGGAACGCGAGCGGCGCGCGATGCCCGGTCAGGCCCGGGCCGCGCCCCAGCCGGCGGGTACGGCGACGCGGGCCAGGTGCCGGCCGCCTACGCCGAGGCCCGCGCGGCCATGGAACGCGGCGACCTGGACGCCGCGGCCAAGGCGTTCACCGATGAGCTGGCCGCCTCGCCCGGCGACCCGGTGGCCAAGACCGGCCTGGCCCAGGTCAACCTGATCCGCCGGGTCGGCTCGTACGACCCGCCTCGCGCCCGCAGGGACGCGGCCGAGCATCCGGCCGATGTCGCGGCGCAGGTCAAGGTGGCCGACATCGACCTGGCCTCGGGCCGGGTCGAGGAGGCGTTCGACCGGCTGCTCGGCGTCGTCCGGCGCACCTCAGGCGAGGACCGGGACCAGGCTCGCGCGCACCTGGTCAGCCTGTTCGAGATCCTCCCGCCGCGCGACCCGCGCGTGACCAAGGCTCGTTCCGCCCTGTCTGCCCTGCTGTTCTGAAGGCACTGCTGTTCTGAAGGCACTGCTGTTCTGAACGCACACCAACCCGAGGGAATATACAAGCTGAGTTGAAAGTTTCTTGCCTGTGGAGGACGAAACTTAGGTGACATCCTCTAGAAAACCTTCGGAGGTGAGGCAAGAATGTATTTGACAACTTTTGACCCGTTCGCCCGGGTGACCCGGCGTACGTTCGGCCAGACCGTCATGCCGCTGGACGGCGTTCGCCGTGACGGCGACGTGCTGCTCCGGTTCGACGTTCCCGGCATCGACCCTGAGTCGATCGACGTCACCGTCAACAACGGTGTCCTGTCGGTTAGCGTCAAGCGGCAGGAGGAGCGCACAGAGAACGACAAGTTCTTCGTGCGGGAGCGCAGCATGGGCACGTTCACGCGCCGCATGTACCTGTCCAAGAACCTGAACGCCGACGCCGTCGAGGCCGCCTACAACAATGGCGTCCTCGAGGTCCGGATCCCGGTCCTGGAGCAGGCGAAGCCGCGCAAGATCGAGGTTCGTCAGGGCGACGACCAGAAGGAGCTCGCTGCCTGACCAAGGTCGGCAGCAGTTCGCTGAGAGTGACCAGCGGCCGGCGGGCGCGGATGCGTCCCGCCGGCCGCTTACCATCTGCGCACGCCACTAGCATCGAAGGAGGGAACGCCATGGCACCAACACCACTAGACGACGAGAACGCGCCGCTGTACACCGTCGGGCAGGTCGCCGAGATGCTCGCGGTCAAGCAGGCGTTCCTGCGCCGCGTCGATGAGCTGAACGTCGTCTCGCCGCAGCGCTCCGCGGGCAACCAGCGCCGCTACACCCGCTACGAGATCCGCATCATCCAGCAGGTCGTCTCCATGGCCGACGAGGGCATCACGCTGCAGGCCGTCCGCCGCATCATCGAGCTAGAGCGCCAGCTGGCCGAGGTCACCAGGGAACGTGACGAACTGGCCCGCCGCCTAACCACCGGTAACGCCGACGCCGGTAACGACCGGTAACGACCGCGTGGACCCCGGAGCCTCGGCAAGCTGCTCGAGCACGGGCAGCGCCGCGGCCAGCGCGGCCCGCTGCTCGGGCGTGAGCAGCTGCAGGCTCGCGGCCAGCACCAGGGTGCTCTCGGACCGGATCCGCTCGAGCACCTCCAGCCCGTGCGGGGTGATGGCCAGCATGCTCGCGCGCGCGTCGCTCGGGTCGGCGCACCGGCGCACGTACCCGCTTTCCTCCAGAGCCGTCACCAGCCGGGTGAGCGTGGACGGCGCGATGCCCTCGACGGCCGCGAGGTCCCCGAGCCGCATCGGCCCTTCCTTCCCGACCGTCGCCAGCGCCGCGAGCTGAGTCGGCGTCAGGCCGGCGATCTCGTGGCGGCGCAGCCGCCGGGACAGCCGGGCCAGCGCCACCCGCAGCCGCGCGACGTCGATCCCCGGCTCGTGCCCGTCGGGCGCGAGCGCGAAGCCCGTCACCGATTCCGTGCTCACCTTTTCAGCGTACGTGGTGCGCGCCGTACGCTGGAGTCCAGCGGAAAGGCGGGACCGACGTGACCCTGGCGCCCAGCGTCTCCTATTCGATCACCGTGAGGCTCGAGGTCGCGTCCCGCGGGCGCGCGGTCAGCGAGATCACCAGGGCCGTGGAACACGGGGGCGGCGTCGTGACGGCGCTCGACGTGAGCCCCCGGCGGCACGACCGGCTCCGGGTGGACGTCACCTGCGCGGCCCGGGACACCGAGCACGCCGACGCCATCGTGACCGCGCTGCGCGCCGTCGACGGCGTGACCGTCCAGCAGGTCAGCGACCGAACGTTCCTGCTCCACCTCGGCGGCAAGATCGAGATGCAGTCCAAGGTGCCGCTGCGCAACCGCGACGACCTGTCCATGGCCTACACCCCGGGCGTGGGCCGGGTGGCGCTGGCCATCGCGAACCGTCCCGAGGACGCTCGCCGCCTGACCATCAAGCGGAACTCCGTCGCGGTCGTGACCGACGGATCGGCCGTGCTCGGCCTGGGCAACATCGGGCCCTACGCGGCCATGCCGGTCATGGAGGGCAAGGCGGCGCTGTTCAAGCACTTCGCCGGCATCGACGCCTGGCCGATCTGCCTGGACAGCCAGGACACCGACGAGATCGTCAGGACCGTGCAGCTGATCGCGCCCGGGTTCGGCGGGATCAACCTGGAGGACATCAGCGCGCCGCGCTGCTTCGAGGTGGAGCGCAGGCTGCGCGCGCTGCTCGACATCCCGGTGTTCCACGACGACCAGCACGGGACCGCGATCGTGGTGATGGCCGCGCTGACCAACGCGCTGCGCGTGGTGGGCAAGAAGCTCCCCGAGGTCCGCATCGCCATGGCCGGGGCCGGCGCCGCGGGCACCGCCGTGCTCAAGCTGCTGCTCGGCGCGGGCGCCAGCGCCGGCAACGTCATCGTGTGCGACGACAAAGGGGCCATCCACCAGGCCCGGCCGGGCATGGACGAGAGCCTGCGCTGGATCGCGGAGAACACCAACCGCGACGGGTACGCGGGGAACCTGGCCGGGGCCCTGCGCGGCGCCGACGTGTTCATCGGCCTGTCCGCCCCCGGGATCCTGTCCGGCGACGACATCGCCACGATGGCCGGCAAGGCCATCGTGTTCGCGCTGGCCAACCCCGATCCCGAGGTCGATCCGGACGCGGCCAGCCGGTACGCCGCCGTGGTGGCCACCGGGCGCAGCGACTACCCGAACCAGATCAACAACGTCCTGGCCTTCCCCGGCGTGTTCCGCGGCCTGCTGGACGCGCAGAGCCGGCTCGTCACCGACAACATGCTGATCGCGGCCGCGCAGGCGCTGGCGGACGTGGTCTCACCCGACGAGATCGGGCCGCACTACATCATCCCCTCGGTGTTCCATCCCGACGTGGCCTCCTCGGTCGCGGCCGCGGTCCGGGACGCGGCCACAGCCGATATGGGCACCGCCGGTCTTGACCGATGATAGACGTATGGACGACATAGCACCGGACGCCCTGGCAGGCCGCCTGCTCGTGGCCACCCCGGTGCTAGGGGATCCCAACTTCCGGCGGACCGTGGTCCTGGTCGTCGAGCACGAGAAAGAGCAGGGCACCCTCGGCGTGATCCTGAACCGGCCCACCAAGGTCCCGGTCGACCAGGTCCTCGAGCCGTGGAACGACCTGGCCACCAGCCCGTCGGTCGTGTTCAGCGGCGGCCCGGTCGCGCCGAACAGCGCGCTGGCCCTCGCCCTGGTCCCGGGGACCGACGAGCCGATCGGGTGGCACCCCCTGGAGGGCACTGCGGCCATGGCCCGGCTCGGCCTGGTCGACCTGGACGCCCCGCCCGGGCTGCTCGCCCCCGCGATCGCCTCGCTCCGGGTGTACGCGGGCTACGCGGGCTGGAGCGTCGGCCAGCTCGAGACCGAGATCGACGAGGGGGCGTGGTACGTGCTGCCCGCCGAGCCGGCCGACGCGTTCTGCCCCGAGCCCGAACGCCTGTGGCCGGCCGTGCTCCGCCGCGCCGGCGGCGAGCTCGCCTACGTGGCGACCTACCCCGACGATCCCGGCCTGAACTGAGCAGCGAGCCGCGTAGACTCGCAATGGTGAGCGAAACTGAGGCCCTGCCCGAGCAGCGCACGCGCGTCCGGGAAGATGTCCGGCCCGACCTGTCGCACGGTGATGGTGACCACGAGCGCTTCTCGCACTACGTCAGGGAGAAAAAGATCGTCGACAGCATGGTGAGCGGGACGCCCGTCACCGCGCTGTGCGGCAAGGTCTGGGTACCGAGCCGGGACCCCAAGCGCTACCCGGTATGCCCCACCTGCAAGGAGATCTACGAGATGCTCCCGCCCGGCGGCGAAGGCGCCCAAGGCGGCGACTGAGGCCGGCGCGCCGGGTCACCCGCCGGCGGGCGGCCCCTGTTAGGCTCTCGCCCTCGTGAGCACCCATCTCCGCGGCTGGCAGAAGGACGCCTACCACGAGTACTTCAGGTTCCCCCGGCGTGACTTCCTGCTCGTCGCCACGCCCGGAGCCGGGAAGACCACCTACGCGCTCACCGTGGCCGCCGAACTGCTCGCGCGGCGCGAGGTCGCCGCGCTCACCGTCGTCACCCCCACCGAGCATCTCAAGCACCAGTGGGCGCAGGCGGCGGCCCGGTTCGGCCTGGCCATCGACTCGGCCTACCGCAACGCCCAGGGCCGCGCCAGCGCCGATTTCACCGGCGTCGCCGTCACCTACGCCCAGGTCGCGGCGCACCCCGCGCTGCACAGGCAGCGCACCCAGAACCGCCGCACGCTGGTCATCTTCGACGAGATCCACCACGCAGCCGACGCGCTGTCCTGGGGCGACGCGGTCTTGGAGGCCTTCGACCCGGCCCGCCGCAGGCTCGCGCTGACCGGCACGCCGTTCCGCAGCGACGCCAACCCGATCCCGTTCGTGACCTACCTCGACGAACCCGGCGGCGGCAAGCGCAGCGCCTCGGACTACGTCTACGGCTACGGCCCGGCGCTCGAGGACGGCGTGGTCCGCCCGGTGATCTTCCTGGCCTACTCCGGCGAGATGCGCTGGCGGACCCGGGCCGGCGACGAGATCACCGCCACCCTTGGTACGCCGCTGACCAAGGACCAGACCGCGCACGCCTGGCGGACCGCGCTGGATCCGGCGGGGGAGTGGGTCAGCCGCGTCCTGGAGGCGGCCGACAAGCGGCTGACCGAGGTGCGCCGGGACATGCCCGACGCGGCCGGCCTGGTCATCGCCGGCGATCACGAGGACGCCCGGGCCTACGCCGCGCTGCTGCGCGGGCTGACCCGCCGGCGACCGGTCGTGGTCCTGTCCGACGACCCGGCCGCGAGCAGGAAGATCTCCGCGTTCGCCGACTCCGCCGAGCGCTGGATGGTCGCGGTGCGCATGGTGTCCGAGGGCGTGGACATCCCGCGCCTGGCCGTCGGCGTCTACGCCACCAGCGTGTCCACCGCGCTGTTCTTCGCCCAGGCCGTCGGCCGCTTCGTCCGCGCCAGGCGGCGCGGGGAGACGGCATCGGTGTTCCTTCCGTCCGTTCCCCAGCTTCTGTCCTACGCCTCTGAAATTGAGGCCGAACGGGACCACGTGCTTGCCCGCAGCACCGGCGAATCGCTCGACGACGAGGCGCTCGCCGAGGCCCAGCGCCGGCGTGACACCCCCGATGCGCCTGGTGACCCAAAGGCCTTCCAGGCCCTCAACGCCTCCGCCCACTTCGACCGCGTGCTGTACGACGGCGGCGAGTTCGGCACCGCCACCCCAGCCGGATCGCCAGAAGAGCAGGACTTCCTGGGCCTTCCCGGCCTCCTCGACCCCGACCAGGTCCGCACCCTCCTCCGCAAACGCCAAGAAGCCCAGCTAGCCGCCCGCTCCCCCAAACCCCCCGCAAAACCGAAAACCTCAACTCCCCCGAAACTCCCCCCTCACCCTCCCCCCCGAAACCCTCATCCCCCCCGAAACCCTCAGCCCACCCAAAAGCCCCAAGCGCCTCAACAGGCGCGCCAGCCCCGAATACCCCGCCCGCCGAGCCTCCGGTGACCCGCCAGGGGATGGCCGCCCTGCGCAAGGAACTGAACGCCCTGGTCGGCGCCTGGAGCCACCGGACCGGCCAGCCGCACGGCGTCATCCACTCCCAGCTCCGCCAGGCCTGCGGCGGCCCCCCGCTACCCCAGGCCACCGCCGACCAGATCCAGGCCCGCATCGCCACCCTCCGCCGCTGGGCCCTCTCCGCCCGGTAACCTCTGGCGCTGACGGAGTGGGTGGCCGACGGAGTGGGCCTTGTGGCACACGGGGCCCGATAGGCGGGCCCGGAGGGCCACATGGCTCGGTAGAGGGCGCGCAATGAGGAGGTCCCGTGACAGAAGGGGCGCGTGTGGCGGCGCGAGCCGCTAGGAGCCGCTCGCGGGCGCCCCGGTAAGCTCGACGCCCGCACCGCGCAGGTCCTCGATCGCCTTGGCGGTGGATTCCGGCGCGACGCCCGCGGTGAGGTCGAGCAGCACCCGGGTGCCGAAGCCCGCCCGCGCCGCGTCCGCGGCCGTGGCGTGCACGCAGTAGTCGGTGGCGATGCCCACCACGTCAACCGAGTCGACGTCGTGGCCGCGCAGCCAGTCCGCCAGCGGCGTCCCGCTGTCATCAAGCCCCTCGAACCCGCTGTACGCCGCGGCGTGCGCGCCCTTGTAGAAGACCGCCTCGACCTCCCTGGTGTCCAGATCGGGGTAGAAGTCCGCTCCCGTGGTGCCCGCCACGCAGTGCGGCGGCCAGGAGACCGCGTAGTCCGGATGATCGGAGAAGTGGCTGCCGGGGTCGACGTGAAAGTCCTTGGTCGCGACCACGTGCGCGTACTCATGGGCGCTCCCCGCCACATGCTCACTGATCGCCCCGGCCACGGCGGCACCGCCCGCCACGGCCAGCGAGCCGCCCTCGCAGAAGTCGTTCTGCACGTCAACGATGATCAGCGCACGCATAACGCCAACGGTATCCTCCGGACCCGCAAGGATGAATCCGGACCCGCCCGGCTAATCCCCGACGTCCGCAGGCGTCCCGTCACAAATGCGGATCAGCTCGCCGAACGACGTCGGGAACACCGTGTGCGGATGCCCGGCCGCCGCCCACACCACGTCGTACTTGTCCAGCCACGTGTCGACCAGGGTCCGGATCGGCGCGGGGTGCCCCACCGGCGCGACGCCGCCGATGGCCTGGCCGGTCCAGGCCCGCACCAGGGCCGCGTCCGCCCGCCGCACCGCCGAGGCGCCAACAAGCGCCGCCACCCGGGCCGTGTCCACCCGGTGCGCGCCGCTGGTCATGACCAGCAGCGGCGCCCCGTCCGCGTCGAAGATCAGGCTGTTCGCGATCGCGCCCACCTCGCAGCCGAGCTGGGCCGCGGCGGTCGCGGCCGTGGGCGCGGGCTCGGGCAGCTCCCTTACCTCGCCCGCCACGCCCAGATCACGGAGCACGGATGCGAATGACGCGAAGTCGACAGGCATGACAAGCAGGCTAGCCGGGCCGCACACGCCCCGGCCAACCCATTTACGACCTGTTCCCGCCGGTTTACCAGGCGAGGACCTGGCCCTGCTTGTTCAGCAGGCTGCCGCGCCCCGCCACCAGTCAGGCTCGAAACGAAACGGATCACTCCTCCCCGCCGTCCGCCTCGAACACGGTCGGGATGGCCGGGTAGCCCCGGGACAGCTGCAGCGCGTACGGCGGCAGCTCCTCCAGCGCCGAACGATGCCGCGCCCGAGCCGCCTCCACCGGCTCACGCCCCACGACCTCGCCCGCCACCACTAGCGGCGTCAGCAGTTCCCGGTCCAGCGGCCCGACGTCCGGCGGGGACAGGCTGATCCGCTCGGCCAGCGCGGTGCCGTGCTCGTCGCGGTGCCGCACCGCCCACTTGCGCCCGCCCCGCCCCGGCTTGCCCACCGACCGCTTGGCCACCGGCACCAGTACGCCATCATCGTCGGTACCGCGAGCCACCAGCTTGTACACCAGCGCCGCGGTCGGCGCGCCGGACCCGGTCACCAGCGACGTGCCGACCCCGTAGCCGTTGACCGGCACCGCGCCGAGCGCCGCGATCGAGTACTCGTCCAGGTCCCCGGTGAGCACGATCCGCGTCCCCGAGGCGCCCAGCGAGTCGAGCAGCTCGCGGACCTGCCTGGCCAGCACCGGCAGGTCGCCGCTGTCGATCCGCACCGCGCCCAGGTCCTGGCCCGCCACCGCGATCGCGGTCCGCACCGCCCGCGGCACGTCGTAGGTGTCCACCAGCAGCGTCGTCGCCTTGCCCAGCGTCTCCAGCTGGGTCTCGAAGGCGTGCCGCTCGCTGTCGTGCACCAGGGTGAACGCGTGCGCGCTGGTGCCCGCGCTGGGGATGCCGAACTCCCGCCGCGCCCGCAGGTTCGAGGTCGACGCGAAGCCCGCGATGTAGGCCGCCCGCGCGCTGGCCACCGCGGCCCGCTCGTGGGTCCGCCGCGAACCCATCTCGATCAGCGGCCGGTCGCCGGCCGCGGTCACCATCCGCGATGCCGCGGACGCGATCGCGCAGTCGTGGTTGAGGATGGACAAGGCGATGGTTTCCAGCAGCACCGCCTCGGCGAACGTGCCCTCCACGACGAGGATCGGCGATCCGGGGAAGTAGCAGTCGCCCTCGGGGTAACCCCAGACGTTCCCGCTGAACCGGTAAGCTTCCAAGAACGCCAGCGTCGGCGAGTCCACGATGCCCGCGTCGCCGAGGAAGTCCAGGTCGGCCGGGCTGAAGCGGAATCGCTCGATGGCGTCGAGCAGCCGCCCGGTGCCTGCCACCACGCCGTACCTGCGGCCGTGCGGCAGGTGCCTGGCGAACACCTCGAAGATGGCCCGGCGGTGGGCCGCGCCGCTGCGCAGCGCGCCCTCCACCATGGTCAGCTCGTACTGATCAGTAAGCAGAGCCGTCCCGGGCGGGGCAGTCCCAGCCGGAGCAGTTTCGGACGGCGCAATCCCAGGCTGGTGGTTCACCGAATTGGTCACAGGTGGAAGACTACGGAAGTAGGAGGTGGATGGTTGTGAGCGTGGCGCCCGCTGAGGTGGATCTTCCGCGGTCCGCCGACAATCCCGTAGAAGACAGGCCCTGGGTCACCATCGTGTGGAACGATCCCATCAACCTGATGGACTACGTGACGTTCGTGTTCCAGAAGGTCTTCGGCTACCCGAAGAAGAAGGCCACCAAGCTCATGCTCGACGTGCACCACAAGGGCAAGGCGGTGGTCGCGGCCGGAGCCAGGGAGGCGATGGAGGTCAACGTCGAGATCTTGCACGGCTACGGCCTGTGGGCCACCGTGAAGCAGGACAAGTAACCGCCGGACCCATGGAGCCCTTCCGGCCGACCCGGGGCGGCGGCGCGCGAGCCTGGCTCGCCGCCTCCGAGGCGTCCCTGCTGCGTAACCTCGTCGGCCAGGTCATGACCCTGATCGCCCCCGAGAACGCGGAAACCCCGCCCGGATCAAGGGTCGAGGCCGGCGACGAGATCGCCGCCCTCGAGGCGCTGCTGCACGCCTCGCCCGCGGGCCAGACCCCCGCCGCCCCGGAGGACCCGGTGCTGGCCCGGCTGCTGCCCGACGGCTACCGCGACGACCCGGACGCGGCGAGCGAGTTCCGCAAGTACACCGAGCCCGCGCTGCGCAGCGCCAAGCAGCAGGTCGCCCAGCAGGTGCTGGATACGCTGCCCGACGCGGGCGGCCGCATCCACCTCACCCAGGAACAGGCCATGGCCTGGCTCAAGGCCCTGAACGACGTCCGTCTCGCGCTCGGCATCCGCCTGGGCGTGACCGAGGATTTCGAGGAACAGTGGGGGCGTCTGACCCAGGACGACCCGCAGTGGGCCGCGTTCGAGGTGTACGCCTGGCTCGGCGCGGTCCAGGAGTCCCTCGTCCAGGCGCTAGCCTGAGCGCGTGCTCACGATCTCCCGCGACCTGCACGACAAGATCGTCGCCCACGCCCGCAAGGACCACCCCGACGAGGCGTGCGGCGTGCTGGCCGGCCCAGCCGGCAGCGACCGCCCCGAGCGGTTCATCCCGATGACCAACGCCGAGCGCTCGCCGACCTTCTACCGCTTCGACTCCGCCGAGCAGTTCCGCGTGTGGCGGGACATGGACGAGCGCGACGAGGAACCCGTCGTCATCTACCACTCGCACACCGCCACCCAGGCCTACCCGTCGCGCACCGACATCTCCTACGCCAGCGAGCCCGGCGCGCACTACGTGCTGGTCTCGACCAGGGACGAGAACGAGACGGAGTTCCGCTCGTTCCGCATCGTCGACGGCGAGGTCACCGAGGAGCCTGTCAGCGTCGTGGAATGATCCCTGACCGCACCGGGTTGGCAACGAAGGCGTACAGACCATTTGAGGAGCGTTGTTCATGGCCATCGAGGTTCGCATCCCGACGATCCTGCGCACGTACACCGACGGCGCCAAGCAAGTCGAGGGGACCGGATCCACGCTCGGCGAGCTGATCACCGACCTTGACCACAAGCACGGCGGCCTGCGCGATCGCCTGGTCGACGACGGCGGCCTGCGCCGGTTCGTCAACGTGTACCTGAACGACGAGGACGTCCGTTTCCTGGCCGGCCTGGACACCCCGGTCAAGGACGGTGACACGGTGACGGTCCTGCCCGCAGTGGCCGGCGGCGCGGGCTGAGAAGATGACGGTGACCACGCCCGCCCTGCCCACCACGCCCGCCTTGCCCCCCGCGGCCGCCCTGCCCACCTTGCCCCCGCGGCCGCCCCGCCCACCTTGCCCCCCGCGGCCGCCCCGCCCACCTAATTTTTATACGGAACGGAACTGGGTTCGTGCGTTACGAGAACCTCCTCGACTCCCTGGGTCATACGCCGCTGGTCGGCCTGCCCCGCCTGTCGCCGTCTCCGGAAACCAGGCTGTGGGCCAAGCTCGAGGACCGGAACCCGACCGGCTCGGTCAAGGACCGCGCCGCCTTCTTCATGGTCGCCCAGGCCGAAAAGGACGGGCTGCTCTCGCCAGGATCGACGATCATCGAGCCCACCAGCGGCAACACCGGCATCTCCCTGGCCATGGTGGCCAAGCTGCGCGGCTACCGGCTGATCGTGGTCATGCCGGAGAACACCAGCGAGGAACGCCGTCAGCTGCTCCGGATGTACGGCGCCGAGATCATCGGCTCCCCGGCTGCGGGTGGCTCAAATGAGGCGGTCCGGTTGGCCAAGCGGATCGCCGCCGAACACCCCGACTGGGTCATGCTCTACCAGTACGGCAACGAGGCCAACGCCCGCGCGCACTACGAGACCACCGGCCCCGAGCTGCTGGCCGACCTGCCGGAGATCACGCACTTCGTGGCGGGCCTGGGCACCACCGGCACGCTCATGGGCGTGGGGCGCTACCTGCGCGAGCACAAGCCGGAGGTCAAGATCGTGGCCGCCGAGCCGCGGTACGGCGAGCTCGTGTACGGGCTGCGCAACGTCGACGAGGGCTTCGTCCCCGAACTGTACGACCCCTCCGTGCTGACCACCAGGTTCTCGGTATCCTCGGCCGACGCGCTGCGCCGCACCAGGGAACTGGTGGCGGCCGAGGGCATCTTCGCCGGCATCTCCGCGGGCTGCGCGCTGCACGCCGGCCTGGCCATGGCGGCCAAGGCCGCCGCCGCCGGCGAGCCCGCCGACATCGTGGTGCTGATCGCCGACGGCGGCTGGAAGTACCTGTCCACCGGCGCCTACGACGGCACCCTGGACGAAGCCGAGTCCCGCCTGGAAGGCCAACTCTGGGCGTGAGGCCATAATGGCACCCATGCGGGTGACGGTAATCGGATGTGCTGGGAGTTTTCCCGGGCCGGAGAGCCCGGCGTCCTGCTATCTGTTCGAGGCCGAGGGATTCCGGCTGGTCATCGACCTGGGCAACGGCTCGCTCGGCGTGCTGCAGCGGTACGCCGAGCTGTACGGCATCGACGCCATCTGCCTGAGCCACCTGCACGCCGACCACTGCGTTGACCTGGGGGCCTACTTCGTGGCCCGGCAGTACGCCGCGCACGGCCCCAAACCCGCCATCCCGGTGCACGGCCCCCGGGGCACCGCCGAACGCATCGCCGGCTTCGGCGGTGAGGACGTGACGTCGGTCACGGCCCGGTTCGCGTTCCATGACCTCGACCCAGGGACGGTCGAGATCGGGCCGTTCCGGGTCACCTGCGATCACGTCAACCACCCGGTCGAGACGTTCGGGTTCCGGGTCGAGCACGAAGGCTGGCAGGTCGCCTACTCCGCCGACACCGGCGAGACCGACGCCCTGGTGCGGCTCGCCCGGGACGCCGACCTGCTGCTGTGCGAGGCCTCGTTCCTCGACGGCCCGGACAATTCGCCCAACCTCCACCTGACCGCCCGGCAGGCGGCCGAGCACGCCGCACGGGCCGGCGTCGGCCAGCTCGTGCTCACCCACCTGGTGCCGTGGAACGACCAGGACTGCACGCTGGCCGAGGCGTCCGCGATCTACGGCGGCCCGCTCTCGCTGGCTCGGTCCGGGCTAGTGCTCAGCCCTGGATAGGCTGTCCGTCATGTCTCGACCCGACGGCCGCTCCGTCGCCGAACTCCGCCCGGTGAAGATGACCCGGGGCTGGCTCGACCACGCCGAAGGCTCGGTACTCGTGGAATTCGGCCGCACCAGGGTGCTGTGCGCCGCGAGCGTGGCCGAGGAGGTGCCGCGCTGGCGGCGCGGCAGCGGGCTCGGCTGGGTGACGGCCGAGTACGCGATGCTGCCGCGAGCCACCAACACCCGCGGCGACCGCGAATCGGTCAAGGGCCGCCTCGGCGGCCGGACCCAGGAGATCTCCCGCCTGGTGGGCCGCTCGCTGCGGGCCTGCGTGGACTACAAGGCGCTCGGCGAGAACACCATCGTCATCGACTGTGACGTGCTGCAGGCCGACGGCGGCACCCGGACGGCCGCGGTGACCGGCGGGTACGTCGCCCTGGCCGACGCCGTGGCCTGGCTCAAGGACCGCAAGCGGACCAAGGGGGACCCGCTGCTCACCTCGGTGGCCGCGGTCAGCGTCGGCGTCGTCGACGGCGAGCCCCGGCTCGACTTGTGCTACGACGAGGACGTGGCGGCCGACACCGACATGAACGTGGTCTGCACGGCCAGCGGCGACTTCGTGGAGATCCAGGGCACCGCCGAGCGCGAGCCGTTCAGCCGCGACCTGCTCGGCCAGCTGCTCGACCTCGCCGTGGCCGGCTGCGGCGAGCTGACCAGGCTGCAGCGTGCCGCCCTCGCCTGACCCGCTGGTCCTGGCCACCAGGAACCCCGGCAAGCTGCGCGAGCTTGACCGGATCCTGGGCGCGCAAATCCGGTTGGCCGGGCTCGAGGACTTCCCCGGCGCCCCCGACGTGCCCGAGACCGGGGCCACGTTCGAGGAGAACGCGCTGCTGAAGGCCCGCGCGATCGCGGCCCACACCGGCCTGGCCGCGGTGGCGGACGACTCGGGTCTGTGCGTGGACGCGCTCAACGGCATGCCGGGCGTCCTGTCCGCCCGCTGGGCGGGCGGACACGGCGACGACAAGGCCAACCTCGACCTGGTGCTGGCGCAGATCGCGGACGTGCCGGACGCTCGCCGCGGCGCCCGCTTCGTGTGCGCCGCGGCCCTGGTGCTCCCCGACTCCCGCGAGTGGGTGGTGACCGGGACCGTCGAGGGCCGCCTGATCCGGGTGCCGCGCGGCAGCGGCGGGTTCGGCTACGACCCCATCTTCCTGCCCGACGGCTTCGACCTGACCACGGCCGAGATGACGCCGGAGGCCAAGGACGCGATCAGCCACCGCGGCCGCGCCTTCCGCGCCCTCGCCCCGTTCATCACAGGGAGTCTCACATGACAGACAAGCGGCTCGCTCCCGGCGACCAGGCGCCCGACTTCACCCTGTCCGACGCTGACGGCCATCCGGTGTCGCTGTCCTCCTACCGCGGCCAGCGGGTAATCGTGTACTTCTACCCGGCCGCGATGACGCCCGGCTGCACCAAGGAGGCCTGCGACTTCCGCGATAACCTGGCCGGCCTGAACGACGCGGGGATCGCGGTCCTCGGCATCTCCCCTGATCAGCCGGCCAAGCTGGCCAAGTTCCGCGACAAGGAGGGCCTGACCTTCCCGCTGCTGTCCGACCCGGACCGCGCGGTCCTGCAGGCCTACGGCGCGTACGGCGAGAAGAAGCTCTACGGCAAGACGACGGTCGGCGTGATCAGGTCCACGTTCGTGATCGGCGCCGACGGCGTCATCGAGAGGGCGATGTACGGCGTCAAGGCCACCGGTCACGTCGCCAGGCTGCTGACCGAGGTCGGCGCCTGAGCGGTACCGTTAGGAGCGCCCGGCGGGCGTGGCGGAATGGCAGACGCGGCAGGTTTAGGTCCTGTTGATGGCAACATCGTGGGGGTTCAAATCCCCCCGCCCGCACTTACCTATCTTCCCGGGTCATTGGCTCGATGAGAGCCGGAAATTGGAGACGCCCCGCTAGTTCTCGTGGCTGGTTTGCGGTGACCTTCGTAGGAGCGAGCAAATCGGCCACGCGGACGTGCGTCTCGTCGCTACGAGCCGCGGCTGCGCGGCGCGCCGCGACGGTTATGGCCACCGCGCGGGCTGACCGGTGCGGCATAAGATTTCTCCGTCGCACGGACCATGGGCTGGAACTGCAGCTGCGCATGCTCGGGCAGGAGGAGCAAGTTTGGCAGATACGCCGTTCGTGAGTCTCGGTTGATCCTTGGGCGATTCGCCTGGGTGGCTGGGTGAGCCAGGTAATCGGATTTCCAGGCCTGGTTGGCAGGGTCGCGGGCCGGGGAACATATCCAGAACATTGGGGCTACGCGGGGTACTCGGTGGGTGTGGTGACGTAGCTACGGCTGGACGGGGTGCGCCAGATCAGGACACCCGGTTCGGGCTGCTCAAGCCGCCACCCTCGGGCCTGCTTACACCGATGGTGACGACGACATAGCGGAGCGAGATCGCATTCGCAGGTGATTCCGCCCTGGTCCCAGGCGGTGGTGTGGTCCAAGTCGCAGCGGGCCGCGGACTGTCCGCACCCCGGCGCGGTGCACCGGGCGTTGCGCACCTTGACCAGGTGCTGCAGGGCGCGGCTGGGCCGGTAGCCCGGCTCGGCCCGGTCGTGGCCGCAGCTGCCACGGGCGATCGGGATCATCTTGACGCGCAGCCGGGCAATCCAGTCCGGCAGATCCGGCGGGCCGGTTCCGGGCGGCGGGTCCGGCCCGGGCCCGGGCCCGGCGGTACTGGCGCCGGCGCCCGGCGGCGGGGGATGCCGGCTGGCCGCGCAGCCATGGGCGGCGGCGGTGCCGTCGGGGTGTAGCACGGTGACGCACCAGCGCGTGCGGGGGTCGCGGGCCGCGGCGGCGGCCAGGTCGCGGGCGTCGGCGGCGTGGACCAGGCCAAACCCGGCCACCTCGGCCGGGGTGCCGAACGGGCCGGTCCACGCCGACCAGGGCACGGTGATGTTCACCAACGCGGCCAAGCGGGGGCCAGCGCCCGGACCGGCCTGACCGACGCCGCCGCTGCCGCCTGGGCCGGCGGCGGGGCCGCCACCGGGTCCTCCCGGACCGCTGCCGCCTCCCGGTCCGCTGCCGCCGCCGTCGTCTGGCGGGCTGCCGGGCTCGTCGACCTCATCCGGGCGGGCCGGGATGGTCCGGCTGTCGCGTTCCTGCAGCAAGTCCAAATATGCCTGGACGCGGAGATCTTCCAGGGTGCCGGGGACCCCGGCGGCACGCAGGTCCAGCGCCCGCTGGTCCACGTGCTGCCACGAAGCCAGCACCTCATCGGGCGGCAACTCCCGGGCCACCATCCCCGCATTACCAGAGTCCTCCCGGAACCGGCGCACATGCGCATCCTGCCGCGCCGTGTCCTTGCGGCGCTGCGCCGATTCGGGGTCCAGCTCCAGCACCAGCCGGTGCGCGGCCGCCCGCAGCTTCCCGAACGTCAGCGACCCCGCCACCCCGGCCAGGACCGCATCCGCCTTCGCCGCATCCTCCGCTGACAGGACCCGAATCTCATCCTCGATGATCCGCGCGTGCACCGGGTGCAGGGTGCCCGCGTGCAGCGCGGCGAAGGTGGCAGGCAGCCGCCCGGCCACGGTGCTCGCGTAGTCCATCTGCCCGGCGGTCGACTGCTGCGTGAGGTGCAGCTGGAAGGCGAGCTGATCGGCGGCGAACTCATCGACGCAGCCATCGCCGGTGTGACGGGCGGCGAACTCGGCGACCGAGGCCATCGCATACCAGGCGACGCGGGATTCCAGCCGCCGGATCGCGGCGATCACCCCGATCAGCTGATCGTCGGACAGCCCGGCCAGGCCTTTGCCGTCCTCGCCGGTGATCGTGTCGATGATGGTGGCCAGCAGCGGGTCCGGCGGCATATCGGCGGCGGGCCCGGACTGGGCGAACTGGTCGGTGTCGCAGGACCCGGCGGGCAGGCACAGGTACAGGCCCTGCGGCCCGGGCCCGTCGTCCGGCCCGGCGTCGGGCGGCAGGGAGCTGTCGGGCTCCTGGCCGTCCCCGGCCGGGTCGAAGAGCGGGTCCGGGCGCATGCGCCACGCTCCGTTCGGATAAAGAGACCTGAACCACCCCGTACGGAACCATTGTAGCATGATCAAGCAGCAAACAGACAGTTTTTCGTACTGGTTTTTGCACTATTTGCGACGCTCGGCGGGCCGGACTTGACCGATGCCTTCGCAGGTCCGCGAGCCGGATGGCCGCCGCGGCCAAGTCCCAGACGAGCGTACGGGCGAGACCGCCAGACCCTCCGGTCTTGAGTTTTCCTGTCACCACGCGACTCGTTTTGTCCCAGATCCGGGCTGCATTCGAGCTGCACACGTGGCGCACCGAGGGATTTCACGCTCTCCCCGATCCGCTGCTGGTCGGCAAGATGCGCGATGCGGCGGGCCTGCACCTGGCACCGTCGGCCAACGCGAGGATCGTCCCAGTTGATGAGAGGCCGCATATTGACGGCACTGCAGCGGACGCGGGTGCTCCCTATGCTTCCCGGCACCCCTGGGCGGGGCAGCCATGACTCCGTTGGCACTGGGTGCCGTAAGTGCGCGGCCTGCGCATATCCCTGAACGTCACAGTTCCGCGGCTTCGCTGGTTTGCCCGTTGTCGATCAACCCCTCCCCGTAAGCTGGCGCCCTGCTCGCAGGATCGCGCGATTTCTTACCTAGTTGGACCCTCCAATGAGGAGATAGTCATGTCGTTCCGCGCTAAAGCCTCGGCCAAAGTCACCGCCAAAGTCACCGCCGTCGCCGTTACCGCCGCCGCCTGCCTGCTGTTCGTCCCGGCGGCGATGGCGTCGCCGGTACAGGTCACCGGGAAGCAGCTCAGGTCCGCGCTGCTGCCGGCCTCGGATTTCGTGGCTGGGTACGTCACGTCGAACGTGCGAGACTCCGGCGGCAAGCTCGAGCATCTGCGCGTGTGGAACGTGCCCACCATGAGCTGCCGCAACTTCTGGGCGTTCACGGGCCAGGTCCAGGGCTTCGGGGAGACCGCCTTCGCCACCGCCCTGGTCCACGACAAGACGGGCACGGCGTCGGTCGAGGAGGTCTTCGAGCAGTCCGTCTACCAGTTCACGAGCACCCACGCGGCAGCCTCGTTCTTCGGCGCGGTGAGCGCCAAGTACCGGCCGTGCCGGTCGGTGACCGAGCCCGACGGCGTTGGCGGCACGCTCCGGCTCACCGTGCACTCGCAGGCCAAGCAGCGCGTCGGCGGCCATCACGCCGCGCGGATCATCGTCTACGTGACGGATTCCAAGGTCAAGGGTCCAGCGCTGGCGATCTATCTGCTATGGACCGTGACGGGCACCGGTGTCTACCTGATCGACACCACACTGCTGAACACCGGTTCGCCTCGGCCCACGCAGGCCTCGCTCACGCTCAAGCTGATCGCGCGGGTCCGCGCCCTCCGGTAGCGACCGCCGAGCTCGGCGGAAACGGTTTGTCCCGCCGCGGGCGCCTGCGACACAATCCGGACCATGGACTTGCATACGCGGCCGATGGTGCCGGACGACGCGGAGGCCTGGGCCGCGCTGTGGAACGCGATCGAAGACGCGGACGGCGGCGAGGACTATGTCAGCGAAAATGATCTGCTGGAGGAGTTCAGCAACCCGGACCATGATTTCGCGCGCGGCTCGATCGCGATCTACGACGGTGCCATCATGGCCGGCTACGGCACGCTGACCACCCGCGGTACCGCCGACCCGGAGCACGTCATGCGGTACGCGGGCGGCGTACACCCCGCATACCGTGGCCGTGGGCTAGGCACCGAACTGCTGGCCTGGGCCGAGCAGGCCGCCGTCCCGCTGCACGAAGAGCGTCATCCCGGACGCCCGCTGGTACTGTCGAGCGGCTGCCTGTCCCGCAACGCGGGGGCGGTCGCCCTGTACGAGAGCCGTGGCTACCACGCGGCGCGCTGGTTCCAGGCGATGCTCAGGGACCTGTCGGCGCCGCTCCCGGAGATCTCGGTCCCGGCCGGCATCCGGATCGTCGGCTTCACGCCGGACATGGCCGAGCACGCCCTGCTGGTCCGCAACGAGTCCTTCCGCGACCACTGGGGCTCGACCGACACCAGCGCGCAGGCCTGGGCGCACACCCTGGCCTCCGCCGCGTTCCGGCCCGGGCTCAGCTTCCTGGCCTACGAAGGTTCCGAGCCGCTTGGCGTGCTGATCAGCCAGGAGTACCCCGCCCACCAGGCCAGGACCGGCCGCCGCGAGCTGTACGTCGCCATCGTCGGCACGCGCTCTGCGGGCCGCAAGCGCGGCATCGCCACCGCCCTGCTCGCCACGGTGCTGTCCGCTGCCCGGGCCGACGGCTACGACCAGGCCTCCCTGGGCGTAGACTCCGACTCGCTCACCGGAGCCGTGCGCCTCTACGAGCAGGTCGGCTTCGCCATCCACCTCACCTGGATCTCCTACCGCAAGCAGCTGCGCTAGGGCGGGCGTGAGGAGCGCACGGACATGACCGAAGCACCGCCTCGTACCCTGGAGCAACGCAAGGCCGAAACGCTGGCCAAGCTGGCCGCGCCGGTCGCGGACGTATGGGTCGCGACCGCCGGCCCGGACGCCAGCTCCTACCTGGTGCCGCTATCCCTGGCCTGGATCGATGAGCGGGTCGTGCTGGCCACCGAGGCGGACTCGGTCACGGCCAGGAACCTCGCCGGCCAGGGGCACGCCCGGCTCGGCCTGGGACCGACCCGGGACGTGGTGATGATCGACGCGGTGCTGGAACGCGTCTATCGCCTCGATCAGGTACCGCCCCGGCTGGCCCGCAGGTACGCGGAGCAAGCGGACTGGGATCCGCGCAAGGCAGGCGACACGATGCTGTTCCTGGTCCTGCGACCGCACCGGATCCAGGCCTGGCGGGAGGTCAATGAGCTGCCGGGCCGGACCTTGATGCGCGATGGCGCCTGGCTAACCTGATCCGGACGGGGGTCAGCGGGGCGGGCGCAGCCCGGCCAAGGTGACCGCGACGAGTCACCGCGAGCAGCTTACCGTGACCTGGCAGCGGGATATAGCCGCACCAAGCACGGAACCGCGGCTGCGGCCACGCCGTCCAACCGGGTGGTCGAGGGAGGGCGGGATGAAGTTCATGTCGGCCACGCTGCTCGCGGCGCTCCTGGCCGTGACGAGCGCCGGATGCGCCAGTCCGGCCCCGACGTCGGCCAGCCCGAGCCGGCCGTCCCATCCCGCCACCGCCACCGCGAGCACGCCCGTCGCGTACACGCTGTATACGCACTGCGGAATCGACGAGGCCGACATCTCCGGCCACTGGTACGAGGCCGACCATCCGCTGTCGGACGGTAACGGCAACCCGCCGCCCGGCTGGGGCAACCCCGACCAGCCGGGCACCATCACGATGCTGTCGGCCATCACCGCCGAATTCCGCGACAGCCTCGGGCACGTGGTCCGGTTCCACCTGCTGCCCCCCGGGGCCGGCCCGAAGCACATCTGCTCCTTACGCCAGCGCTCAGGACGGCGAGAGCAGCCAGGCCAGCGCGACCGGGAGCTGCCGCTCCCACCAGAGGGGATCGTGGCCGCCGACCCACTCCTCGTGGCGGCAGGGCAGCCCGGCCCGGGCCAGGCGGTCCGCCCACTCCCGGGTCGCCCGGCGGAAGGGCGGCTCGAGCGTGCCGGCCGCGAGGTACTGCCGGATCCGGGCCGAACGCAGCTGGCCGCTGATCCGCTTCGGAACCATGCCGGCGCTGAACGCGGCCACCGCGCCGAACACCTCCGGTCGGCGCCGCGCGGCGGCGATCGCCCAGGCGGCGCCGCTGGAGAACCCGGACGAGATCCACGGCCCCTCGACGGGACCGAACTGCTCGCCAGCCCAGCCGACGACCTCGTCGGCGACGAACCGCATGTGCGCGTCGAAGCGCCGCCGGCTGACCCCGGGCAGGTACTCCTGAGACCGCCGGTCGGGCCAGGACCTGGCCCGACCGGGGGCGTTGTGCACGCCGACCAGCAGGACCGGCGGGACCGCCCCGGCCGTGATCGCGCCGTCCAGGACCGCGGCGAAGCTCTGAGTCGCCTCCCCGTCCGCGAGCACGCACCCGGCCAGCCGGGCGGACCCGGGCGGACGGTAGACGGTCACCTGCCGCGGGCCCCGCAGCGCCGCGCTGTCCAGGGTGTACTCGGTGACCGTGCCGCGCAGCGGCTCGTCGGCGGGGGCGGCAGGGGCGGCAGGGCCGCGCCATACGAACCGTTCGGTCAGCTGAGCCGGCCAGTCGCCGTCCGCCGGTCGGGGCATCACCATGACAGAGATCAGCGCCTCGTCCAGACGGCGGATCCGCAGCGAGGCCTCCCACAGGTCATCGGTGCCCTCGACCGGCCACATCCGCGGTTGTACGCCGCCGGCCAGCTGGACCTCCGAGGCCTGGCCCCGCCACAACACGTCCAGCACGTCGTCCTCAGCCCAGACCGCCAGTGTCTGGGCCGAACCCAGCCGGTCCCGCAGTCCGGCCGGGTCGCGCGGCCGCCACACCCGCATGACGTCCTGGCCCTCGGGCAGGGCGTCCGCGGCGTACTGCACGGCTGCGCGGCTCCGGTTCTCCGGCAGGATCGACTCCCGGAGGGCCTCGAGCGTCTCCCGGCCCGCGGCGGCCCGCTCGGCGTCGGTGACCGAGGGGTCGCCGGCCGCGACCTCCTCGCCGGCCTGCACGTAGGTCCAGACCGCGAGCCGGTCCCCGGGACCCCAGCGGCGCACACGCCGCACTATAAAGCCTGACCGGACCTCTGTCCCCCCGGGCCGGGCTCGTTCGTCGTGGGCACGAGAAGATGGCCAAGGGGAACGGCAGGAAGGAGCACCCGATGCAGTACGCGTTGCTGATCTACGCCAAGCCGGGCGCGACCGAGGCGCTAAGCGCGGACGAGCAGGAAGCCGTGCATCGCCGGTACATGGAGATCAAGCGGGAACCGGAAGTCATCGGCGGCGCCTCGCTGCATCCGGTCGAGACCGCGACCACGGTCCGCGCTCACGACGAGCAGGTGCTCATCACCGACGGCCCGTTCGCGGACACCAAGGAGATCTTCGCGGGCTTCTACCTGGTCGAGGCCGAAGACCTGGACCGGGCCACCGAGATCGCGGCCCGGATTCCGGCGGTTCGCCTCGGCGGCTGCGTGGAGATCCGCCCGGTCCTGGTCAACGAGCCCTGACCGGCCCGCTTCTATGGGGCAGCTGCCGATCGATCAGGTCTTCCGCGACGAGTGGGGCCGGGTGCTGGCCAGCCTGATCGGCTACTTGGGCGACTTCGACGTGGCCGAGGACGCCGCCGCG
Organism: uncultured Actinomycetes bacterium; assembly: GCA_963705835.1. GTDB lineage: Bacteria > Actinomycetota > Actinomycetes > Streptosporangiales > Streptosporangiaceae > Palsa-504. The sequence continues at coordinate 131,059 of CAVPLC010000079.1, read as the reverse complement.
GAGGCGTTCGCGGTCGCGGCGCAGCGCTGGCCGGCCGACGGCATGCCCGACAACCCCGGCGCCTGGCTCGTCACCACGGCCCGGCACCGGGCCATCGACCGGCTGCGCCGGGATCGCGTGCTGGCCGCCAAGCTCCGCCTGCTGGCGGCCGAACAGCCCGGGGAGGACACCGTGGAGGTCACGGCGGTTCCCGATGAGCGGCTCGAGCTCATCTTCATGTGCTGCCATCCGGCCCTGGCCATCGAGGCCCAGGTCGCGCTCACGCTGCGCGCGGTAGGCGGGCTGTCCACCGAGGAGATCGCGCGGTCCTTCCTGGTCCCGGCCGAGACGATGAAGAGGCGCCTGACCCGGGCCAAGTCCAAGATCAAGGTGGCGGGTATCCCGTTCAGTATCCCGGCGGGCCCGCGGCTGCCCGAACGCCTCGCCGCGGTCCTGGCCGTGATCTACCTGATCTTCAACGAGGGATACGGAGACCCGGACCGCCCGGGCCTGGCCGCCGAGGCCATCCGGCTCGGCCGCGTGCTGGCCGCGCTGCTCCCGGCCGAGCCGGAGGTGCGCGGACTGCTGGCGCTGATGCTGCTGCACGACGCCCGCCGCGACGCGAGGTTCGACGGCCAGGATCTGGTGCTGATTCCCGACCAGGACCGCACGCGCTGGGACTGGCCGCAGCTCACCGAGGGCCGCAACCTGCTAGAAACAGCCCTGCTCGAAACGACCCTGCTCGAAACGACCCTGCTCGAAACGACCCTGGTCGAAACGGCCCCGCGCGGCCCGTATCTCATCCAGGCGGCGATCGCCTCGCTGCAGGCCGAGGAGCGGCTGGACTGGCCGCAGATCGCCGCCCTGTACGGCGAGCTGGCCGACCGGACCGGCTCACCCGTGGTGCGGCTGAACCGCGCGGTCGCGGTCGCGGAAGCCGACGGCCCGGCGCCCGCGCTCGACCTGGTCGACGAGCTGGACCTTCCTGACTACCAGTACTGGCACTCGACCCGGGCCGAACTGCTGCGCCGGCTCGGCCGCGGGGACGAGGCCCGGGCCGCCTACCAGCGGGCGCTCGACCTGGCCCGGACCGCCCCCGAACGCCGGTACCTGCAGCGGCGCATCGAGGAAACCTGACCGGTCGCTGTCCCCTCCGCGCCGGCCCGGTCCGGTCGGATCCCGGAAGGCCGCGCCACGCCCGGCCGCCCCGACGATGTAAGGGCCAGCATCGATCTGGCACAATGGGCGGCCTTACCACATGACAGCCTGGCCTGGAACGGAGCACGTATGGCTGACGCGGACATCGAATCGAAGCCCGTCGATCAGGACACGCTGGTGGCGGACATCGACCGCACCCGCGCCGAACTGGCGCGCACCATCGACGCCATCTCCGACCGGGTGAGCCCGAAGAAGAACGCCCGCCGGGCCGTGGACCAGATCCGCGAGCGCGTCAGCCAGATCGACCCCGTCGTGGCCGGTGCCGCAGCCGGCGCGGTGGTGATCGGCGTCACCGTCCTGTTCCTGTGGCGCCGCCGCAAGCGCTAACGACCGCCCGCGCTAACGACCGCCCGCGCCAACGACCGCCCGCGCCAACGACCGCGAGCCCGAACCGCCGCAACCGCTACCCGGCGCTCTTGGTCAGCTCCTCGTACTCGGCCGCCGACAGCAGGTCGGTCGGCAGCGCCGGGCCGCCGCTCCCGTCCTGGGCCACCCGCACCCGGAACATCCAGCCCGAGGTGTAGGGCTCGGCGTTGACCAGGGATGGGTCGTCCTCCAGCTCGGTGTTGACCTCGGTCACCTCGCCGTCCACCGGGGAGTACAGGTCGCTGACCGACTTGACCGACTCCACCTCACCGCAGGGCTCGCCCGCGGTGACGGCCGCGCCGACGGCGGGCAGGGTCACGTAGACCACGTCGCCGAGCTGCTGGGCCGCGTACTCGGTGATGCCGACCGACGCCGTGGTGCCCTCGACGGAGATCCACTCGTGCTCGGGGGTGTAGCGCAGTTCGGCTGGAATGCTCATCGTTATTTGCTCCTCCGGTAAAACGGCAGGTCCGTCATCTCGGCGGGGACGGCATCGCCCCTGACGTCCACGGCAAGCTCCACGGCAGGCCCCGCGCCCGGCTCCAAGGCAGGCCCCGCGCCAGGCTCCAAGGCAGGCAACTCCAGGTAGGCCATCGCGATCGGCACGCCCAGCGTGGGGGACGGCGCGCCGCTGGTCACCACGCCGCTGACGACGCCGTTGGCCAGCACGGCGTAGCCGTGCCTGGCGATCCGGCGGGACTTCATGGTCAGGCCGGCCAGCCGCCTGCGCGGTCCCTCCGAAGCGCGGGCCGCCAGCGCCAAACGCCCGACGAAGTCACCCGGCTTGTCGAACTTCACCACCCGTCCTAGGCCCGCTTCGAAAGGTGTCACGTCCGGGCCGAGCTCGTTGCCGTACAGCGGCATGCCGGCCTCCAGCCGGAGCGTATCGCGAGCGGCCAGACCTGCGGGAACCAGGCCGGCCGGAGCTCCCGCCGCGGCCAGCGCATCCCACACGCGCACGGCGTCGGCAGGCCGGCAGAACACCTCGAACCCGTCCTCGCCGGTGTACCCGGTGCGCGCCACCCACGCCGCGCACCCCGCCACATCCCCGAACGCCCCCGCGTAATACTTCATCGCCCCCAGATCCAGCTCCGTGAGCGGGCCCAGGATCCCGGCCGCCTCCGGCCCCTGCACCGCGATCAGCGCCCAATCGAGGGTGGCGTCGACAACCTCCGCGTCATGACCCGCCGCCCGGGAGCGCAGCTCATCGTAGACGGTCGCGGTGTTCGCGGCGTTGGCGATGACCAGGAACTGCTGCTCGCCCAGCCGGTACACGACCAGGTCGTCGAGCACGCCGCCGTCGGCCGCGCAGATCATCGTGTACCGGGCCCGCCCGGGCGGCACCGCGGACAGGTACCCGGTCAGCGCGTAGTCCAGCGCCGCCCCGGCGCCGGGCCCGTGAACCAGAATCTCGCCCATGTGCGACAGGTCGAACAGCCCGGCCGCGTGCCGCACCGCCTGGTGCTCGGCCGTCTCGCTGGTGTAGCGCAGCGGCATCTGCCAGCCCGCGAACGAGGTCATCACCGCCCCGAGGCGCTCGTGCACCGCGTGCAGCGGGGTCTGCCTCGGTCCTTCCCCTGAAGATGTCACGTCGGAATGGTATGCCGTAACCATGGAACTTCTGACCGAAGATCAGATCAGCGCCGAACTGGCCGGCGTCCCGGCCTGGACCCGCGACGGCGCCTCGATCACGACCCTCACCACGCGCACCGACTTCCGCGACGCCATGCTGTACGTCGGGGCCGTCGCCTACCTGGCCGAGAAGGCCGGCCACCACCCGGACATCGCGATCGCCTGGAACAAGGTGACGCTGACGCTCAGCACGCACTCGGCGGGCGGCCTGACCACGAACGACTTCGCCCTGGCCCGCCAGATCTCGGCCCTGTCCTAGGCGGGCAGGATCCGCGTCTGCCCCACCCCCGCCTGCGTGTTTAGGAGGAAGACACAAGAACGTGACCTGCTGTTTCATCAGATTTGCAAAAAAGACACCTCAAATCGCCTTATGACGTGACTCAAAGAGTGGCATCGTGATCAGGCGCGGAGCCGGCTTTGCGGCCCGCGCTACACGCGTGAGAGGAGCGGCTCATGGGGAGACGACGGGATGCTGGCCTGGCCAGCCGTCATAAGACATGGTTCCGCGTCACCGCGGTCGCCAGCTCGGCGGCCACGGTCGGCATGCTGGGCCTGGCGGGAACCTCGATGGCCGCCACCGGCGGCGCGGTCAAGGCCGTGACGTCGGCCAGGACGGCCACGCTCGCCGGCGACACCGCGTCAACGCTGCCAGCTGGGCAACGGCGTCAAGCACGTCGTGGAGCTCACCTTCGACAACGTCCACTACTTCCGGGACAACCCGAACGTCCCGTCCGACCTGGAACATGATGCCGAACCTGCTCGAACTTCTTCCTCAACAACGGTACGTTCCTGTCCAACAACCACACCCCGCTCATCGCGCACACCGCCGATGACATCCTGACCACCTACACCGGCCTGTACGGCGACCGCCAGGGCATGCCGATCTCCAACAGCTACCAGGCCTACAACACCGACGGCACCACCGACCCCGCGGGCTCGTTCGCGTACTGGACCGATCCGGTCTTCGACACGGCCACAACGCCGAACCCCGGGCACGACACCAACCCGAGCATGGTCTACGCGCCGGTGCCGCCGGCCACCGCGCACCCCGCACCCTCGCCGAACACGATCACCCCCGCGCCCTGGGTGCCGTTCACCCGGGCCGGCTGCAACGTGGGCGACGTGGCCACGGCCAACCAGGAGCTGGAGAACACCGGCGTCGACATCCCGAAGGTGTTCGGCGCCAACTCGCCGGAGGCCCAGCAGCTCGCCGCGGACCCGTACTCCTTCAAGGACCCGGAGACCGCCGACTACGTCGGCATCGCCGTGCACTGCGCCCAGGACAACGCCTTCTGCGCCACCGCCAAGGCGGTCGAAGTTCGGCCAGACCACCCCGTCGCCGACCGCCGTGTCCGACCTGCTGCCGGACGAGCCGGGCGGGTACAGCGGGTTCCAGGCCCTGTTCGGGCACAGGTACGTCGCCCCGCAGCTCGGCGCGGCGGCACCCCCAACCTGAAGCACAACGGCTTCCAGGTCACGAACGCGGCCGGGAACCTGGTCGACCTGAACGGCAACCAGATCAACGGCGGGTTCCTCAGCACCCCGGGCTTCCCCGGGTTCGGCCCCATCAACGCCGCGCAGACGCTGGCCTACGTGGCCGACATGCTGGAGTCAGGCGTCCCGGTGGTGAATGGCTACATCGCCGACATCCACGGGAACGAGGGCATCCCGAGCCTGTCGAAGGTCTGCCCGACCGGCAAGAACGGCATCTCCGCACTCGGCAGCGGCTCCGCCTGCTACATCGCGCAGGCCCAGTACTACAACGCCGCGTTCGGCACGTTCTTCAAGCGGCTGGCGGCCGACGGCATCAACGCCTCCAACACGGAGTTCATCCTCAGCTCCGACGAGGGCGACCACGAGGCCGGGGCCAACGTCGGCCGCGCGATCCAGCCCACGCCGGCCAACTGCGACGGCGTGACCGTGCCGTGCACCTACCCGGCCGGGTCGTTCGGCGAGCTGGGCGGGAACATCACCGGCCTGCTCGTCCAGCAGAAGAACGACAACACGCCGTTCAGCCTGGAGAACGACACCGCGCCGGAGTTCTACGTCACCGGCAACCCGGACCCGAACACCTCGGCCGTCCGCAAGCTGGAACACGACGTCGCCGGGCTGACCGCGAACAACCCGTACGTGGGCGGCACCCAGAACATCACCAACTACATCGCCGACCCGGCCGAGGAGGCGATCCTGCACATGGTCAACGCCGACCCGGCCAGGACGCCGACGTTCGCGATGTTCGCCAAGCCGGACTACTTCCTGCAGGACCTCGGCCCGACCAGCTCGGCGGCCGCTGCATCACCCAGAACACCGGGTTCGCCTACGACCACGGTGACTACGCCGCCGAGATCAACACCAACTACCTCGGCCTGGCCGGCCCCGGCGTCAAGCACCTCGGCCTGGACGGCACCTCGGCGCCCATCGGCCCGAACTCCGCCGGGCCCGAACAGCGGCCAGGAGGTGGTGGCCAACAGCGGCACCACGGGCACCTGGGTCGACGAGACCGACATCCGGCCGACCCTGATGTACCTGACCGGCCTGACGGACGACTACATCCAGGACGGCCGGGTCATCACCGAGGTGCTGACCGACCCGAACCACGCGCTGAGCCGTCCGGGCGTGGCCGCCCTGGGCGCCTGCTACAAGCAGCTCAACTCCAGCGTCGGCCAGTTCGGCAACTTCACCCTGCAGGCCTCGACGGCCGCGGTCGAGTCCAGCACCCCGGGCGACGCCGAATACCTGGCGGTGAACGCCGCGCTGACCGGGCTCGACCAGCTCAGGGACTCGGTGGCCATCCCGATCAAGGACGCCCTGAACGCGGCGGCCGTCAGCGATAAGACGATCAACGGCACGAACCGCATGACGCGCGAATGCCAGGCGGTCGTCAACCTCGCCGGTGCACTGGCGCAGCACCTCTGATCCGAAACCCGATCGCGGGCCGTCACCCATCCGGGGTGACGGCCCGCTTCGCGTGCGACGCGCGCGTCAGGGCCGCGACCCGCGCGCCCGGCCCGGTAGCGGACAATGGGGCGGTGGAATCCTCCGGCCCCGCGCAGACCACCGAACCAGCGATGACCGGCGAGCCGCGGGACGTGGTGATCCTCGGCTCGACCGGCTCGATCGGCACCCAGGCCCTCGACATCATCAGGCGCAACCCCGGCCGCTTCCGGGTCACCGCGCTGGCCGCGGGCGGCGGCCAGCCCGACCTGCTGGCCCGGCAGGCGGCCGAGTTCGGCGTGGCGGCCGTCGCCGTAGCCACCCCGGCCGCCGCCGCGCAGGTGCAGGCCGTACTCCGCGATTATTTTTTGGGCCGAACGGAGCATGATGCGCGCGTCCCGGACACGCCTCGTGCGGCCGGTGGCATCCCCGAGGTGCTGGTAGGCCCGGACGCGGTCTGCGAGGTGGCGGGCTGGCCGTGCGACGTGGTGCTCAACGGCGTGACCGGGGCGGCCGGGCTGGCGGCCACGCTGGCCGCGCTGGACGCCGGCCGGGTGCTGGCCCTGGCCAACAAGGAGTCGCTGATCATCGGCGGTCCGCTGGTGACCAGCCGGGCCAAGCCCGGGCAGATCGTGCCGGTGGACTCCGAGCACTCGACCATCGCCCAGTGCCTGCGCGCCGGGCGGTACTCCGAGGTGCGCCGGCTGGTGCTGACCGCCAGCGGCGGCCCGTTCCGCGGCTGGAGCCGTGACCGGCTCACCGACGTGACGCCCCGGCAGGCCCTCGCGCACCCCACCTGGAACATGGGCCCGCTGGTCACGGTCAACTGCGCCACCCTGGTGAACAAGGGCCTGGAGGTGATCGAGGCGCACCTGCTGTTCGGCTTCGGGCTGGACCGGATCGACGTGGTGGTGCACCCGCAGTCGATCGTGCACTCGATGGTCGAGTTCGCCGACGGCGCCTCGGTACTGATGGCCTCCCCGCCGGACATGAGGCTGCCGATCTCGCTGAGCCTGGCCTGGCCGGACCGGGTCCCCGGGGCCGCGCCCGGCCTGGACTGGACGGACGCGGCCGCCTGGACCTTCGAGCCGCTGGACGACGCGGCCTTCCCCGCGGTCGCGCTGGCCCGGGAGGCGGCCGCGGCCGGCGGCACCGCGCCGGCGGCCTACAACGCGGCCAACGAGGCCTGCGTGGCGGGCTTCCTGGCCGGGCAGATCTCGTTCACGCGGATTGTCGATACCGTGGCCCGGATAGTCTCGGAGCATGACGCCGCACGCTCGGCCGCGACCACCGTGGCCGACGTGCTGGCCGTCGACGACTGGGCCCGCCGGCGGGCCAGGGAGCTGAACACCTAGGGTGGGTTCGGGGGAGAAGTAGAGAGGGGCAGGGCGGATGGACCTGATCGGCTGGGTCATCTTCATCTTTGCCCTGCTCTTTTCCGTCATGCTGCACGAGACCGGCCACTTCGTGCTGGCCAAGCGGTTCGGCATGAAGGTCACCAGGTACTTCGTCGGCTTCGGGCCGACGCTGTGGTCGACCTGGCGCGGCGAGACCGAGTACGGGATCAAGGCCCTGCCCCTCGGCGGCTTCGTCAAGATCGTCGGGATGCACTCCCTTGACGATCCCGACGACCCGGCCGACGAGGCCCGGGCCTTCCGCAACCACCCGGCCTGGCAGCGGATCGCCGTGCTCAGCGCGGGCTCGTTCATGCACTTCCTGCTGGCCTTCCTGCTCATCTTCGGGCTGGCGCTCGCCGTCGGCATCGAGAACGACAGCACCACCCAGCTGGGCACGGTCACCGCGTGCGTGCCCGCCAGCCTGACCGCGCTGGAAAACGCCAGCTGCACCGGGTCGACCACGCCGTCCCCGGCCAAGCAGGCCGGGCTGCGCGTCGGCGACACGGTCACCGCCTTCGACGGCCAACCGGTCAGCAACTGGACCCAGCTCGGCAACGCGATCCGAGCTGCGCGCCCCGGGTCGGCGGCCACCATCACCGTCCGCCGCGCCGGAAAGCTGGTCCCGCTGCACACCACGCTGGCCAGCGTCAAGGGCCGCAGCGGCGCCTACCTGGGGGTCGCGCCCGCGGTGGTGTTCCAGGTGGCCAGCCCGCTGCGCGCCATCACCTACACCGGGTCGGCCTTCGGTCAGGTCATCGCCGGCTCGGCCCAGGCCGTAGCCGACCTGCCCGCGGCGCTGCCCAAGCTGTTCAGCAAGGACCGGTCGAACACCGCCGGGGGCCAGGTCAGCAGCGTGGTAGGCGCGGCGGAGGCCACCGGTGTCGCGGTCGCGGCCAACGTGGGCTGGCAGTACAAGGTCAGCTTCGTGCTGCTGCTCATCGCCTCGCTGAACATCTTCGTGGGCCTGTTCAACATGCTCCCGCTGCTGCCGCTGGACGGCGGTCACATCGCCGCGATCATCTACGAGCGGATCCGGGCCTGGCTGGCCCGCCTCCGCGGGCGCCCCGATCCCGGCCTGGCCAACATGGCCCGCCTGCTCCCGGTCAGCTTCGGCCTGTTCATGATCGTGCTCTTCTTCGGCGTGGCGCTGATCCTGGCCGACATCTTCAACCCCGTAAACCTAGGCGGCTGACCGTACCTCATACCCCAGCGATCGCGCCGCGCCCCCCTCCGCCCTCGCGCCCCGTGGCGCCCCCGCACCGCCCGTGCGTCGGCGACGCGCCCGCCCCGCCCCGGGCGGCGGCCTATGATCATGAAGGATTTGGTACCGCAGGGAGTACAAAATCCTTCATGATCATGAAAACACGGTGCCGCAGGCCGGGAATCGCCGCGAAACCCGACGTGGCCGTCAGCGTCGGTAACCTCCCGTACCCCTCGTGATGGTTCAATGGCTGGGTCGAGGGATTCGGGGATGCGCCAATTGAACGGATGGGGTTCATGAGTATTGACCTCGGTATGCCGCAGACGCCGCCTGCGCCGCTGGCCACGCGCCGGCAGTCCCGCCAGATCATGGTGGGCTCGGTGCCGGTCGGCGGCGGAGCGCCGGTGTCGGTGCAGTCGATGACGACGACACTGACCGCCGACGTGAACACCACGCTGCAGCAGATCGCCGAGCTGACCGCCTCCGGGTGCCAGATCGTCCGGGTCGCGGTCCCGTCGCAGGACGACGCCGACGCGCTGCCCGAGATCGCGCGCAAGTCGCAGATCCCGGTGATCGCCGACATCCACTTCCAGCCCAAGTACGTGTTCGCGGCGATCGACGCCGGCTGCGCGGCGGTCCGGGTCAACCCGGGCAACATCAAGCAGTTCGACGACAAGGTGGCCGAGATCGCCCGCGCCGCGACCGACGCCGGGATCCCGATCAGGATCGGCGTCAACGCGGGCTCGCTGGACAAGCGGCTGCTGGCCAAGTACGGCAAGGCCACCCCGGAGGCGCTGGTCGAGTCGGCGCTGTGGGAGTGCTCCCTGTTCGAGGAGCACGGCTTCCGCGACATCAAGATCTCGGTGAAGCACCACGACCCGGTGGTGATGATCAACGCCTACCGGCAGCTTGCCGCCCAGTGTGACTACCCGCTGCACCTCGGCGTGACCGAGGCCGGGCCGACCTTCCAGGGCACGGTCAAGTCCGCGGTCGCCTTCGGCGCCCTGCTGGCCGAAGGCATCGGCGACACCATCCGGGTCTCGCTCTCCGCGCCCCCGGTGGAGGAGGTCAAGGTCGGCATCTCGATCCTGGAATCGCTCGGCATGCGCCAGCGGAGGCTGGAGATCGTGTCCTGCCCGTCCTGCGGCCGGGCCCAGGTCGACGTGTACAAGCTCGCCGAGGAGGTGACCGCCGGGCTGGACGGCCTGGAGGTCCCCCTGCGGGTCGCGGTCATGGGCTGCGTGGTCAACGGTCCCGGCGAGGCCCGCGAGGCCGACCTCGGCGTGGCCTCGGGCAACGGCAAGGGCCAGATCTTCGTCCGCGGCAAGGTCATCGCCACCGTGCCCGAGTCGCAGATCGTGGAGACCCTGATCGAGGAGGCCATGCGCCTAGCCGAGCAAGCCGTCACCGAAGACGACGCCGACCCCCCCTCCGGCCCCCCCGTCGTCACCGCCTACTGACTCTCGTCGTCACCTCGTCACCGCCGACTGACGCCCGCCGTCACCGCCGACTGACGCCCCCCGTCACCGCGCACTGACGCCTCGTCGTCACCGCCCACTGACGCCCGTCGCCCGCCACTCAAGTCCCGCCACTCAAGTTCCGCCGCGGCGCCCCGCCCCAAGCGTCACAGCTGTCCCAGCCGCCCCCTCCGCCTCTTCACGGCGGAGTGAAACCCGGGTTTCACCGCCCAAGAGTGGGCTGAAACCCGGGTTTCACCGGGTAGCCGCGCCCGCGCTAGCCCGCCTGGCGGTGCACCGGGGCCATGCTTTCGGCGTAGACCACCTCGCCCACCTGCTCGGCTACCAGGGCACGCGCGTCGCCCGGCAGCATGTCGTCGGTGATGAGCACGTCGACCTCGTTCAGCCGCGCGAACGAGCTCAGGCTCACCAGGCCCCACTTGGTGTGATCGGCCAGCACCACGACCCGGCGCGCGACCCGCATGAAGGTCCGGTTGGTCTCCGCCTCGGCCAGGTTGGGCGTGGTCAGCCCGGCGTCGGGGTCGAAGCCGTGGCAGCCGAGGAACAGCAGGTCGAAGTGGAGCGAGCGGATGGTCAGGTCGGCGATCGGGCCGACCAGCGCGTCCGAGGGCGTGCGCACGCCGCCGGTCAGCACCACCGAATCAGTCGTGCCGTCCGGTCCCCGCGTTCCGCTGAACAGGTTCGTCACGCGCAGTGAGTTGGTGACGATGGTGAGCCCTGGCACGTCGAGCAGGCATTGCGCCAGAGCAAACGTTGTGGTCCCCGCGGCCAGCGCGATCGCCGTGCCGGGCGTGACCATGCTGGCCGCGGCCCGGGCGATCGACGTCTTCTCCGGCATCTCGAGCACCAACTTGGCCTCGAAGCCCGGCTCATGACTGGCAGGCGTGCCCGGCAGCACCGCGCCTCCGTGGACCTTCTCTACCAGGCCGTCCCTGGCCAGTACCTCGAGGTCTCTGCGGATCGTCATGTCCGAGACCCCGAGTCGCTGGGTCAGGTCGCTGACCCGGGCGCTGCCATCGCTCCTGACGGCCTGCAGGATGAGCGACTGGCGGTGTCTGGCTAGCATCCGTACTACCCCTCCTTGCCGGTGGCGCTCGGGCCCGTGCGGTGGCCCTGGGTAGCGTCATCCGTCCCAAGTGAGACGTTTGCGGACCGTGTTCGGTTCCGGAGATGGATGTCTGAACCAGACGGATTTCTGCGACGCACGATACCGGCGGGCCTGAGGTGGCGCGTCAGTCGGGTCGTGCCCGTGCTCGCCCCCCCGTCGTCCCCGCGCTTCCGGGTCCCCGCGCTTCCGGGTCCCCGCGCTTCCGGGTCCCCGCGCTTCCCGGTCCCCGCGCTTCCCCGGCCCCCGCGCTTCGCCCCCGTGGCCCCCTACGCTTCCCGGTCCCCGCGCCCAGGCTCGGATCCGGCGCGCCGCCGAGTTTGGAGAGCGTATCGATGGTGTTTCGCGCTCGTTGCCGTATAGTGATTTGTTAGCGTTAACATCGTCGCAGGCCTTCGCGCCTGTGATGGGTTGTGACCGTGGTCCCGACGATGTTGTAGGTGCGGCTAGTTACCAGTGAGGCAGGAGATGGCCCGGTCGTGGGAATGGCCGGCCCGGACCACCGCCTTGGGCGGCGAGGGGAGGCGCGGCTGACCGACGCTCATGCGGCCGCCTGCGCGTGGCGCCACCGACCCGGGCATGATGTGCTAATGCCGAGGCCGATATCAAAACGGGCTCGAAATATTTCGTGCCCGCCTTGCGCCTTGACAGGTGATCACTAACAGTTTTAGCGTCAATGGCGGTCTACCAGATGCGGTGATTACCCTCGTAATTGAGGGCGGTTCGGCTATGTCAGATGATCTGCCAGAGCAGACATCGGAATAAACGTGTCTAATATCTCTCGCGACGAAGTTGACCGCCGCGCATGCTGCGGGTTTGGCTCGGGCGACTATCCCGCCCCGGGAAATTCCATGGAGGTCCTTAGATGAAGAAAAAGGTCGACCCGGTAGTCGACGAAGCGATTGAGACCCTGAACATGAAGGACGGGCCCTCCCGCCGTAGGCTAATCGAGGGGGCCGGGTTGTTCAGCGCCACGGCGGCTGCCTCCGCGCTGATCGCGGCCTGCACCTCGTCCAGTTCGAGCAGCGCGAGCTCGAGTTCGACGGCGTCGGCGACGGGGTCCGCGCTCTCGTCCAACCCCTTCCCGAAGACCCCGTCGTGGCAGTTCTGGTTCGTCAACCACGCCGACACGAACGAGTTCTTCACCCCGACGAAGTACGGGTACTCCGACGCGGCGGCGCTCCTCGGCCTGCCGACGCCGCAGTGGGGCGGCGACCCCAACTCCAACGAAGCCAACATGATCAGCTTCATGAACTCCGCGATCTCCGCCAAGGCGGCCGGGATCGCGCTGGCGCAGATATCGAACACCGCCTTCACCGGCGCGGTGTCGAACGCGATGAGCGCCGGCATCCCGGTGCTCACCTACAACGCCGACGGGATCTACAAGAACGGCGTGGCCGAGATCGGCAGCAACCGGCTGGCCTACGTCGGGCAGGCCCTGTACCTGTCCGGCCAGGCCATGGGCGAGCAGATCAAGACGCTGATCCCGGGCGGCGGGCACATCGCGATCTTCATCGCCACCCCGGGAACCGGCAACATCCAGCCGCGTTACGACGGCGCGGTGTCGGTGCTCGGCAGCAGCTACCAGGTGGACGAGGTGGGGACCACCACGGTCGACGCCACCGAGCTGTCGACGGAGAAGGCGTACATGCTCGGGCACAAGTCCACCCTCAAGGGCGCGTTCGCGGTGGACTCCGGGTCCACCGCCAACCTCACCGCGGCCCTGGCCGGGGCCGGCCTGTCCATCCCGGCCGGCGGCTTCGACACCGACCCGCGGACCCTCGCCGCCCTGTCGGCCGGCAAGATTAAGTTCTCCATCTTCCAGGACCCCTACCTGCAGGGCTTCCTGCCTGTCGTGTACCTCTACCTGTACAACCTGTCCGGCGCGCAACTCGCGCCGCCTGACACGGACACCGGCCTGACCGTGCTTACCCCGAGCAACGTCAGCCAGTTCCTGAAGAACAGCCGGTTCCAGGGCGGGGCCTCGGCCCAGCAGTTGCTGCCGCGGCCCTCCGGTGCCATCAGCCAGCCGCCGGCCACGACGAGCACCTGACGGTCCCGCGAGAGGCGGGGCAGGTCGGCCCGATCTGCCCCGCCGCCGCGGTCGTAGGCTGGACGCGGGTCCGCCTGCCGCGGATCGCGCTGTCACCGACGCGGAACCACCAGGAAGGCCGGACGGCCGGCGGGAACGACCCGTCACCGGCAGGCGGAGAGGGAAGAGCGGAGATGGGTCGAGGTGAGTGAGACGGTCCAGCACGCTGCGGCGGACACCGGCGCCCCTCAAGGAGGGAACGCGGATGGCGGCTTCGGTGCCGTACTGTGGCGCGGCCTGCGCGCGTTCGGGCGGCAGCGTGAGGCGACGGTGTTCGTGGTCGTGGTGGCGCTGTTCCTCTACTTCGCGATCGACCAGGGGTCGACCTTCACCTCGAAGGCGAACCTGGTCACGCTGTTCTCCGACGACGCGGCGCCCATCGTCATCATCGCGCTGGGCGAGGTCCTCCTGCTGATCTGCGGCGAGATCGACCTGTCGGTGGGCTTCACCCTCGGGTTCGCCCCCTACTTCATGCACTACCTGATCGACTTCTACGGTTTCCCCGGGCTGCTGGCGATGTTCTTCGCGTTGCTGCTGGGGCTCGCGGTCGGCTGGGTGAACGGGTTCTTCACGGTCACGGTCGGCGTGCCCTCGTTCATCACCACGCTGGGTACCGGGTTCGTCCTGATGGGCCTCATCGACACGACCTCCCACGACCAGCCGGCGGCCATCCCCGGGAGCGTCGTGGGCATCGGCAAGTGGCTCGAAACCTACGCGTGGGCGTGGATCATCTGGGCGGTCGTGCTCACCGTGGTGTTCCACGTCGTGCTGACCAGGACCCGCTGGGGTCTGCACACGGTCTCCGCGGGCGGGAACCTGCTCGGAGCTCGGGAGGCCGGCATCAACGTGAACCGGATCAAGTACGGCAACTTCATGATCAGCGGGCTTCTCGGCGCGCTCGTCGGCCTGCAGACCATGTACTTCACGAACAACATCGCGCCCACCGCGGGCTCGTACACGCCGATGTTCTACGCGGTCACCGCGGCGGTGATCGGCGGCACCGCGATGCTGGGCGGCGTGGGCACGATCATCGGCGCGTTCCTCGGGGCCATGCTGCTGGGCATCCTGCTCGACGGGCTCCCGCTCGTCGGGGTCAACGCCGACCCGCTGTTCATCATCTTCGGCGGCGCGATCCTCATCGCCATGGTCGCGAACGTGCAGCTCACCAGGCTGCGGGAAAGGGGGCGAGGCTGACATGACCGCGGCGACACCCGAAAGCCGGGCGGGATCCGCGTTCGGCGGCGACGAGGTTCTCCGCGTCGAGCACATCGCCAAGAGCTACGGCGCGGTGACCGCGCTGACCGACGTGAACATGCGGCTGGCTCGCAGCGAGGTGCTCGGGCTCATCGGCGACAACGGCGCGGGCAAGTCCACCCTGCTCAAGATCTTGTGCGGCTTCCAGCCACCCACCTCGGGACGGATCTTCCTCGGCGGCGAGGAGGTCGTGCTGAAATCGGTCGACCACGCCAGGTCGCTCGGCATCGATGCCGTCTACCAGGATCTCGCCCTGGTCAACCAGCTCACGGTGTTCCAGAACATGTTCCTCAACCGGGAGATGATCCGCTGGCCGCTGCTGAACAACCGCGCCATGCGCAGGGAGGCCAAGGAGCATCTCGACGAGATGGGCGTGCGGATCCCGTCGGTGAACGCACAGGTGGCCCAGCTTTCCGGCGGGCAGCGCCAGGCCATCGCCGTGGCCCGGTCGGTGTTCTCTAATCCGAAGATCCTGCTGCTCGACGAGCCGCTCGCCGCCATGGGCGTCAAGGAGGGCGCCATCATCCTGGACCTGATCAGGAAGCTCAAGCACGAGGGCAACGTCTCGATCATCATCATCGCGCACAACTACGGCCAGATACTCCAGGTGTGCGACCGGGTCAACCTGATCCAGGACGGCAAGATCACCCTCGACAAGCTCAGCTCGGAGACTTCGGCTCAGGAGCTGACCGAGATGGTGGTGGCCGAGTACCGTAAGGCCCTCGAGGAACGCGAGCGTTACGACCGCGAGCGCTCCGCGTAGCAGTCGTACCCGGCGTGGCCGGACAAGCGCCCGCCTTACGGCATGATGGGCAGCATGTCGATGCCTCGCCCGGGCGGGCGGACGGCGCGGGGTCGTGGGATCGCAGCGGCGGCGCTGACCGTCGGCGCGGCCGTCCTGCTCGCGATCACCGGCTGCACCTCGTCCGGTCCCACGACGACCACGCCGCCCGCTCCGGCCGTCAGCAGCACGCAGCCGGCCCCGGCGGCCGGGAGCAGCCAGGACGCCGGGCCGATCGTCCCCACCGCGAGCACCCTGCACTGGCACCCCTGCCCCGCGCAGCTCGCTCACATGGGCGTGCCCGACTGCACCACGCTGAGCGTGCCGCTGGACTACGCCGATCCCGGCGGCAGGCACATCACCCTCGCGCTGGACATGGTTCCCGCCACCGCTCCGGTCAGCCAGCAGCAGGGGATCATGCTGGTCAATCCGGGCGGTCCCGGCGCCAGCGGGCTGCCGTGGGCGGCCGCCCTGGCCGAAGGGCTCGCGCCCGGCGTGGCCAGGGACTACGACATGGTGGGCTTCGACCCTCGCGGCGTCGGCTCGTCCGTGCCCGCGCTGAGCTGCGACCCGGGCTTCTTCGCGCGTCCCCGGCCGAACTACGACCCGTCCAGCGCCGCCGCCGAGCAGGTGCTCGTCAACCGGGCGAAGATGTACGCCAGCGACTGCGAGCAGAGGTTCGGCTGGCTGCTTCCCTACATGACCACCCAGGACGTGGCCCGCGACATGGACTCCATCCGCGCGGCGTTCGGCGTGGCGAAGATCAACTACTACGCGTTCTCCTGGGGCACGTACCTCGGCCAGGTGTACGCCACCCTCTTCCCGGGGCACGTCCGGCGCATGGTGCTGGACAGCACGGTCGATCCCACCGGGGTCTGGTACACCGACAACGCCGAACAGGACTACGTCTTCCAGGGCCGGCTGGATGCGTTCTTCGCCTGGGCGGCGCGGTACAACGGCGAGTACCAGCTCGGCAGTACCGCCGCGCAGGTCCAGGCCGCCTACTACCGGGCCCGTGACCAGCTGGTGGCGACCCCGGCGGGCGGGATCGTCGGGCCCGACGAGCTCGACGACACCTTCCTGTACGGCGCATACACGGACACGGTCTGGCCGGGCCTGGCGCAGGCGCTGTCTGGATACGTGAACGCGGGGCAGGACGGCCGCCTGGTTGCCCAGTACCAGGCCTACGGCGTGCAGAACGAGAACGAGTTCGCCGTCTACAACGCGGTGCAGTGCACGGACGCGAGCTGGCCGCGCAGCTGGGCGCACTGGACCTCGGACACCCAGACGATCTACAAGACGGCGCCGTTCTACGCGTGGGGCAACGCCTGGTTCAACGCCGCGTGCGCGTTCTGGCCGGTGCCAGGGCCGGCCAAGCCGCTGCGGATCAACGGAGCCGGGCTGCCCGGCATCTTGATGCTGCAGGGCACGCTGGATGCGGCGACCCCCTACGCCGGCGCGCAGGACGCGCACAAGCTGCTGCCGTCGGCCCGGATGGTCGTCGTCGAAGGCGGCGGCAACCACGGGCAATCGATCACCACGCCGTCCAACGCCTGCGTGCAGGGCTACGCGAACGCCTACCTCGCCACCGGAGCCCTGCCCGGTGCGCCCGGACTGGTCAACGCCACCTGCCCGGCCGTGCCGGACCCGACCGCCGGCGGCGTCGGCTAGGCCCGCTGAGCAGGGAATCCGGGAATCTGGACTATACTCGGTCTGGCCTTCGTGCAGGTGAGCGTTACCCTCGGCAACGCAGCTGGACGGCGATGAGGCCGGAAGAGATGGCTGCGTGATGTCTACCACAAGCCGCCCGCCAGCAAGGCCGGTCATGGCCGATGTCGCACGGCAGGCCGGCGTGTCCCATCAGACGGTCTCGCGCGTCCTCAACGGCCATCCGCACGTCAGGCCGGAGACCCGGGCCAGCGTCCTGGCCGCCATCCGCGACCTGGGCTACCGCCCGAACGCCGCCGCCCGCACGCTCGTCACCGGCCGGACCAACGTGCTGGGCGTGATCAGCTTCGACACCACGCTCTACGGTCCGGCGTCGATGCTGTACGGCATCGAGCGGGCCGCCCATCCCGAGTACTCGGTGGCGATCGCCAGCCTGGAGCGCTTCGACCGCGGGTCGCTGCCCGAGGCGGTGGAGCGGTTCCTCGGTCAGGCCGTCGACGGCATCATCGTGATCGCGCCAGAGACCGCCGCCGTCGAGGCCCTCACCGGCCTGGCCGCCGACATCCCGCTGGTCGCCGTGGGCTGCGGGACCCGCGCTCCGCTGCCTGCCGTGGCCATCGACAACCGGTCCGGAGCGGCGCAGGCCACGCAGCACCTGCTCGACCTGGGGCATGAGACCGTGCACCATATCGGCGGCCCGGAAAGCTGGCTGGATGCCCAGGAGCGGGTGCTGGGCTGGCGGCAGGCCCTGCGCTCGGCGGGCGCCCGCGAGCCCGACCTGCTCCGCGGCGACTGGTCGGCGCGATCGGGTTACGAGATCGGCCACCGGCTGGCCGCCATGCCCGAGGTGACCGCGGTGCTGTGCGGGAACGACCCGATGGCGCTCGGCCTGCTCCGCGCCCTGGCCGAGCGCGGCCGCCGGGTGCCCGGCGACGTCAGCGTGGTGGGATTCGACGACGTGCCGGAAGCCGCGTTCTTCCTGCCACCGCTGACGACGGTCCGCCAGGACTTCGGCGAGCTCGGCCGGCGCGCCCTGCACCTGCTGCTGGATCGCATCTCCGGCAACGGGCGCCAGCCGACGCTGCCGATAGAGCCCGAACTTGTCGTGCGGGCCAGCGCGGGCCCGGGCCGAGGCCGCGAGCGCTGACGGGCTCAATCCGCAGGCCCCAAGCCGCCCCGCTTACGGGCTCAACCCCGAGGCCGCGAGCCACCACGCTGACAGGCCGCGATAGGGAATGCCGCTCGCGCCGCCTGTGACACAATGAGAGTGTGAGCGCTAACAACGAGCCGGGCGGTTACGTCGTCGGGGTCGATTTCGGCACCTTGTCCGGCCGCGCCCTGGTGGTCCGGGTGGCCGATGGCGCCGAACTCGGCACGGCCGTGCACCAGTACCGGCACGGCGTGATGGACACCGTGCTCGCGTCGGACGGCAGGCCGCTGCCGCCGGACTGGGCGCTGCAGGACCCCGCGGACTACCTGGAGGTACTGCGGCACACGGTGCCGGCCGCCGTCACCGAGGCCGGCATCGACCCGGCGCAGGTGATCGGCATCGGCACCGACTTCACCGCCTGCACGGTGCTGCCCGTCCTGGCCGACGGAACCCCGCTGTGCGAGTTCTCCGAGCTGCGGGACCGCCCGCACGCCTACGCCAAGCTCTGGAAGCATCACGCCAGCCAGCCGCAGGCCGACCGGATCACCGAGCTGGCGCACGCCCGCGGCGAGCCGTGGCTGGCCCGTTACGGCGGGAAGATCTCGGCCGAGTGGCAGTTCGCGAAGGCGCTGCAGCTGCTGGAGGAGGACCCGGACACCTACCGGCTCGCCAGCCGGTGGATCGAGGCCGCCGACTGGATCATCTGGCAGCTGACCGGCGGCGAGACCAGGAACGCCTGCACGGCCGGGTACAAGGGCATCTGGCAGGACGGGCGCTATCCGTCGCGCGAGTTCCTGGCCGCGCTGAACCCGGGTTTCGCGGGGTTCGCCGCCGGCAAGCTGGCCCACTCGATATCCGCGCTCGGCGGCCGGGCCGGCTCGCTCACCCCGCGTGCCGCCGCCTGGACCCAGCTGCCCGCGGGCATCGCCGTCGCGGTCGGCAACGTGGACGCGCACGTGACCCCGCCGGCGGCCAACGCGATCGCGCCAGGCCAGATGGTGGCGATCATGGGCACCTCGACGTGCCACGTGATGAACGGAACGACGCTGGCCGAGATACCGGGCATGTGCGGCGTGGTAGACGGCGGGATCGTGGCCGGACGATGGGGATACGAGGCCGGCCAGAGCGGGGTCGGCGACATCTTCGCCTGGTTCGCCGACCATTTCGTGCCGCCGCAGTACCACGAGGCCGCCAGCCGCGCCGGGCTCACCCTGCATGAGCTGCTGACCGCCGATGCCGCGGCGCAGCCCGCCGGGGCGACCGGGCTCATCGCCCTGGACTGGATCAACGGGAACCGCAGCGTCCTGGTCGACCACCACCTTTCCGGCGCCATCGTCGGCCTCACGCTGGCCAGCCGCCCGCCCGAGGTATACCGGGCGCTGCTCGAGGCGACCGCGTTCGGCACCAGGGTCATCGTCGACGCCGTACAGGCGGCCGGCCTCCCGGTCACCGAGCTGATCATCGCGGGCGGGCTGACGCGTAACGAGCTGCTCATGCAGATCTACGCCGACGTGACCCGCCGCCCGCTCAGCCTGGTCGTCTCCGAGCAGGCCCCGGCCCTCGGTTCGGCCATTCACGCCGCCGTCGCGGCAGGCGCCTACCCCGACGTCCCGGCCGCCGCGGCCGCGATGGGCAAGATGCACGCGGGTGCCTACAAGCCGAACCCGGGCAGCGCGGACGTCTACGATCAGCTCTACGCCGAGTACGTACTGCTGCACGACTACTTCGGGCGCGGCGCCAATGAGGTCATGCACCGGCTCCGGGCCCTGCGCAACCGGGTACGGGCAGGCGGGCCGGGCGCCGAAGGCAGCCGGTGAGCAGCCGGTGATGAGCGAAGACCCGGCGGTAAGCCCCCGTCCAGAGGTGCTCGCCCACCGCGACATAGCCGGCCCGAAGCACCCCGGCGACGCGGTCCGCCGGACCCGTCACGCCGTCGCCGACCTGCACGCCGAGCTGGTGCGCAACGGCCTGGTGGCCTGGACATCGGGCAACGTCTCGGCCCGGGTGCCCGGCACGGACCTGCTGGTGATCAAGCCGAGCGGCGTCTCCTACGCCGATCTGGAGGCCGGGGCCATGGTGGTCTGCGACCTGAACGGGACCAAGGTCAGCGGCGAGCTCAGCCCGTCCAGCGATACCGCCTCGCACGCTTA
Source organism: uncultured Actinomycetes bacterium (assembly GCA_963705835.1). Classification (GTDB taxonomy): domain Bacteria; phylum Actinomycetota; class Actinomycetes; order Streptosporangiales; family Streptosporangiaceae; genus Palsa-504. Next base: position 110,654 of record CAVPLC010000079.1, on the reverse strand, counting down.
CATCTACCGGCACATGCCCGGAGTCGGCGGCGTCGTACACACCCATTCCCGGTACGCGACCGCCTGGGCCGCCCGCGGCGAGCCGATCCCCTGCGTGCTGACCGCGATGGCCGACGAGTTCGGCGGCGAGATACCGATCGGGCCGTTCGCGCCGATCGGCGGCGAGGAGATCGGCCGCGCCGTGGTCGCGACCCTGTCCGGTCATCGCTCGCCAGCCGTCCTGCTGCGCGCTCACGGAGTGTTCACCGTGGGCGCGACCGCGCGGGACGCGGTGAAAGCGGCGGTGATGTGCGAGGACGCGGCCTGCACCGTCCACCTGGCCAGCGCCGGGGCCCCCGGAAGTCAGCTGACGCCGCTCCCGCCCGACCAGATCGACGCCTTGTACCGGCGATACCAGGACGAATACGGCCAGCGCTGACCGGCCGGCCTGCTGAACCCAGAGCTGAGCCCAGAGCTGAACACGACAGAGCTGAACACGACAGGGAGGCTGTGAATGACCGTGCGGAAGCCCCGGATCGGGATCCTCGGCATCATGCAGGACCTGTACGACGACATGATCCCGGGCATCGCCCGGCGGCAGGAGGGGTACGCCGCCGAACTGGCCGACAGCCTGGCCGGGGTCGGCGAGTTCATCCCCGGCAAGGTGGTGAAGTACCGGGAGGACGCCGAGCGGGTCATGCGCGAGTTCGAGAACCTCGAACTCGACGGCGTCCTCGTGGTCATGCTCACCTACGGGCCCGCCATGCGGGTCGCGCGGCTGCTGGCCGAGTCCCGGCTGCCCATCTGCCTGGCCAACATCCAGCCCGAGCCCGCGGTCACCCCCGCGTGGGACATGGCCGACATGACCTACAACCAGGGCGTGCACGGCGCGCAGGACACGGCCAACGCCATGGTCCGGGCCGGCCGGCGGTTCGCCGTCCTGACCGATGACTGGCGCAGCGAGAGGTTCCGCGCCGACGTGGGTCGCTGGGCCCGGGCCGCCGCCGCCGTGACCGCGTGGCGGTCGCTGAAGGTCGCGCTGGTCGGATACGCCATGAACGACATGGGCGACATCCGGGTGGACGAGAGCGCGCTGATCCGTAGCCTCGGCCCGCAGATCCGCGCCGTGGCGCCGGGCGACCTGTACCGCGGCATGCTCGCGGTCACCGACGCGCAGGTCGCCAGCGTGATCGCGTTCGAGGACGACAGGTTCGAGATCGACCCGGCGCTCTCGGAGGCCGAACGCGCCGACCACGCCCGCATGCAAGTCGCGATCAAGGCCATCCTGGACCGGGACGGCTACGGCGCGTACACCGCGCACTTCGACGCGATCGGCGAGGACGGCCGGTTCGCCCGGCTGCCGCTGGCGGCCGCCTCCACGCTGATGGCGCAGGGCTACGGCTACGCCGCCGAAGGCGACGTGCTGACGGCCTGCCTGGTCTTCGCCGGCCACATCCTGATCGGCGACGCGCACTTCACCGAGATGTACGCGATGGATTTCCCGTCCGACTCGGTGCTGATGAGCCACATGGGCGAGGGGAACTGGAAGATCGCGCGCAAGGACCGGCCCGTGAGGCTGATCAAGCGCCCGCTCGGCATCGGCAGGCTGGATGACCCGCCGACCTTCCTGTTCCAGTACCAGCCCGGCCCGGCCACGCTGGCCACGCTGGTGTCGCTGGAAGGCGAGCGGTTCCGGCTCGTGGTGGCCGAGGGCGAGAACCTGGACAGCCAGGAACTGCCCGCGCTGGAGATGCCCTACGGGCAGTTCCGGCCGGCCTCGGGACTGCGCCATTGCCTGAACGGATGGCTGGCCGCCGGGGGCCCGCACCACGAGGTGATGAACCTCGGCCACCACGCAGCGTCGTGGCGCGTCTTCTGCCAGCTGGCCGGCGTGGAATTCGTGCCGGTGTGACACCAGGCCCGGGGCGGAGCGCCGGAAGCTGAGCCGCCGAGCCCGGCGGCACGTTCGGGACAAGTCCTGCGCTATTGCCCCGTGTAGGCTGGCATCATGTTGCGGGTAAAGCCGCCGTCGTCCGCGGTACGGCTGCTCGATGAGCGCGACCGCAGCGCGGTGCTCGCCATCTGCGACCGCGATCCGGTGACCAACGTCTTCGTCAGTTCCCGTGTCCGTGCCCTGGGGCTGGAGCCGGGCAGGCTGGGCGCGCAGATGTGGGGCCACGCGCCCGGCGGGCGGCTGGAGTCGCTGTGCTACTCGGGGGCCAACCTGGTCCCGGTCGCGGCCACGCCGGACGCGGTCGTGGCGTTCGCCGAGCGGGCCCTGAAGCAGGGTCGGCGGTGCTCGTCCGTGGTCGGGTCGGCCGCCGAGGTCCAGGCGCTGTGGGCGCTGCTGCGGCCGCAGTGGGGACCGGCCCGGGACGTCCGTCCCGTCCAGCCGGTCATGGTCACGGCGGGTCCGCCGCTCGTGGCGCCCGACCCGCTGGTCCGGCGGGTGCGCCTGGAAGAGCTCGACATCTTGTGGCCCGCCTGCGTCGCGATGTTCACCGAGGAGGTCGGCGTCTCGCCCACCATCGGCGACGGCGGCGCCTCCTACCGGGCCCGGCTGGAGCAGCTGATCCGCGGCGGCCGGGCCTTCGCCAGGATCGAGCACGGCAAGGTGATCTTCAAGGCCGAGATCGGGGCGGTCACCCCGCAGGCCTGCCAGGTGCAGGGGGTGTGGGTCCGGCCGGAGCGCCGCGGCGAGGGCCTGGCCGCGCCCGGCATGGCCGCGATCGTGGTGCAGGCGGCCCGCTCGATCGCGCCGCTGGTGTCGCTGTACGTGAACGAGTACAACCATCCCGCCCGCGCGGCCTACCGCCGGGTCGGCTTCACCGAGACCGGCCGCTTGATGTCGGTGCTGTTCTAGCGCCCGCTCCCGCAAACCAACAACGTCGTTGCCACAACGACGTCCACCTGACCACCCGGTTGTCACAACGACGTGGTTGGACCCGGACCCCCGCGGGCCGCGCGACCGCGGGCCGCGCGACCGCGGGCCGCGCGACCGCGGGCCGCGCGACCGCGAGCCGCGCGATCTCTAGTCGCGGTCGCGGATCTTGCGCAGGTAGTCGACGATCGGCTGGAAGGCGACCCGGATCTCCTCGAGCTGATGCGGCGTCAGCCGGTCGATGAAGTGCCGGCGGACGTGCTCCACGTGGGCGGGCGCGGTCTGCTCGATCGCCGCCATGCCCTCGGCGGTCAGCACGGCGAACGTGCCGCGCTTGTCGCCCTCGCAGTCGTCGCGCCGGACCAGGCCGCGCTGTTCCATGCGCGAGACCTGGTGCGACAGGCGGCTCCGGGACTGGCTGGTGGCGTCGGCGAGCTCGGTCATCCGCATGCGGTGATCCGGCGCCTCGGACAGCACGACCAAGATCTCGTAGTCGTGAGGGCTGAGCCCGAAGTCGGCCAGGTCGCGGTCGAGCTGGCGCAGCAGCATCTGGCTCAGGTGGACGGTCGCACGCCACGCCTGCTGCTCATCGTCGCTCAGCCAGTGCGGCTGCCCGTCGGTACTGGACACGCTATGAATTTACCCTGAGCCGCCGACGGCGGCGACATCGTCGGGCCGGGCGAGCGAGCCGGGCAGGCCCTCCCCAAGTAAGCGCACCGCGGCCAGCCCGGCCCGGCACCTGGCCAGCTGGTCCTCCGCGCGAACCTCGTGCCGCCTCAGGCCCAGGTCGTGCAGCAGCGGCAGGCACGCCTCCAGGTAACCGACGGCGTGCCACGGCTCCGCCAGGGAAAGATAACTGTCCGCGATCTTGAGCAGGCACAGGGCGTACGAGCACTGGGCTCCCTGCTCCCGAAATCCCTGCGCTGCCTGCTGGTAGGCCTCGATGGCCGCCTCGTGGCGGCCCAGGCCATTGTGGCTATCGCCGAGCAAGTCGAGATGATAAGCCCGCGCGTGCCGCTGACGTGCGGCTGCTCCGGTCCCCGGGTCCCGCAGCCCCCCAAGCCCCTCCTGCATTGCCATGGCAGCCCTTCTGCCTGTTGTGATGTCTCCTTCATCCGGCCGGCGCGTGATATTAATTTCCCCACCATCACGATCCCGGTTACGGAGATCACAAGTACGATAGCTGACGAAATGTCGCGCTTAGTTCTCAGGCGGGCGAGGAGACCGTGGCCGAGGTAATGCCGGGAGAATCTCATGCGCCGACGGGCGCGCAGGCCGCCGCGGCATATATGCGCGAGCTGTTGCTGCGCCCCGGCCGGTACCGGCGGAAATGGGAGCAGTACGCCGAGCGCAGCAGGCAGGGACAGGTTAACCAGCTCGCGGTCGCCGAGGTCCTCGCGCACTACCTGTGGGAGCACCCCAGGGCCCAGGGTGACCTCGACGTGCTGCCCCGCCAGCTCAAGGACACCGCCTCGCGCGCGCTATCGGGCAAGCTGCTCAGCAAGGCGACGCTCGCCCTGTTCAGCGACGCCTTCGGGCTCGGCCCGCTGGAGCGCGAGCACCTGCTCAAGCTGTGGGAAGGCTCATCCCACGTCCGGGTGCTGTCCGGGCCGCGAGCCATCAGCGACGAGAAGGCGGGCATGCTCGGCAGCCCGCGGACCAAGACGCTGTCCCTTCATGACCATCACTATCTCGGCCCCGACGGCCTGCCGGCCAAGCACCGGGTTATCCACGTGGTCGAGGCGATCGTCGACGGCGTGGACCGCATTCCCTATCGCGCCGATACCAATGCCACCACCGTTGAGGTCGGGCAGGGATTCAGCGGGCTGGCCGGCCCGGTTTACCAGATCGCGGGCCTGTTCGTGGTCGATATGCTGCTGGCCAAGCCGCTGGCCATCGGGGAAACCGCGACATTGGAGTACACGACGAGCTTCCACTACTCCACGCCGCCGGCTCAGGAGTTCCGGCGCATCGTGCAAATTCACGTCGAGAACCTTGATATACGCGTCGAGTTTCACCCGGATAAGCTGCCCAGCGGCGTGGTGTGGGCGGTATGGGACGGTATGGACGGACCCATCGTGGAGCGCCAGCCGGTCACCCTGGACAGCCAGTTCGCGGTTCACCGGTACCTCCGCCTGGCCGAGAAGACGACCGTCGGCTTCCACTGGGACTGGTAGCCCGGGCCCCGCCGGCGCGACGGCGGGCACCGCGGCCCGAACGCCTCCGTCGGCGTGGCACGATCAAGGTGTGCGGAAGGACGACGGCGCGGCGACCACCAGTGCGGAGTTGCGCGCGCACAATCTCGCGCGGCTGCTGCGCGCCATCCACGCCGGCGGCGGCCAGCTCACCCGGGCCGAACTCACCAGGCAGCTCAGCCTGGCCCGTGGAACCGCCACCGTGCTGGTCAGGGACCTGGCCGGGCGGGGCCTGATCGAGGAGCTGACCAGCCCGGTCGACGCCAGCGTGCAGCGTGCGCGGGGCCGGCCGACCGGCATCCCGTCGGCGCACTCGGCCGGCCCGGTGGCCCTGGCCGTCGACCTGCGGGACGACTCCTTTACCGTGGCCGCCTTCGAGCTGACCGGCCGCTGCACGGTGCTGGACCGCCAGGAGCGGGACGCGGGCTCGGGCACCGGGATGCTCAGCGACGTGGCGGACCGCCTGAAGCTGCGCAGCCGCCAGTTCGGCGGCCGGGTGGTCGGCGTCGGCGTCGCGGTCCCCTCCCCGGTCAGCGGCGGCACCATGGTGCAGCCGACGCTGCCCGAATGGCAGGACGTCGACGTGGCCGCGGCGCTCGGGCCGGCCGGAGCCCCGGGCTCGGGGCTCTTGGGGTCGGTCCTGACCGGCAACGACGCCACCCTGGCCGGCCTGGCCGAGGCCCGCCGGGGCGTGCTGCGGGGCGTGTCGGTCGCGCTGCACCTGCACGTGGCGACCGGGATCGGCGGGGTGCTGCTGGCCGACGGCTTGCCGGTGTCCGGTGCCTACGGCTCGGCCGGGGAGTTCGGGCACATGCCGCTGACCGGCGGCGACGAGCCGTGCCGGTGCGGCTCGGTCGGCTGCTGGGAACTCGACGCCGGCGCCCGCGGTCTGCTCCGCGCGGTCGGCAAGCCCGAGGAGGGCGACCGGATGGTCCAGGCCGAGCAGGTCATCGCGGCGGCGGCCACCGATTCGGCCTGCGGCCGGGCCCTGACCCACGTGGCTCAGGCGTTCGGCCGCGGCATCGGCGCGCTGGTCAACGCGCAGGACCCGGAGGCGGTCGGCCTGTCCGGGCTGGCCGCGGACATGTACCAGGCCGACCCGCGCTCGGTCACGGCCGGCTACCTGTCTACGCTGATGCGGTTCCGCCGGGCGGACCCGCCCGCCCTGCTGCCGTCCACGCTGGGCGACCTGGGCGCGCTGACCGGTGCGTCGGAGCTGGTCTTCGACGCCTTCCTCACCCCTCGCGGCCTGGGCACATGGCCGTCGCCGGGGCAGAAAACCGCGTGACTTCTACGCGTCCGCCTGGTAAGTTCCCGTCCTCGTGGCTGCGTCAATGTCAAAACAAAATACATTTACCGAACGGTCCGGCGTTGACCCCGTCCTGACCACGGAACGCGACCAGTTGCGGCGCTCGCGCGAGTACCTCAGGCTCATGCGCGAAGACGTCCTCTCCCTCAAGGCCATGGGCGGTGACCCGGTCTCCGAGGAGTACCTCAAGGCCGACCTCTACCACCGGGCCGAAGCCCTCAAGGACATCCCCGACGCCCCGCTGTTCTTCGGCCGCCTCGACTACGCCGCCCACCCCGAAACCGGACAATCCGGAACCGGACAGTCCGGAATCGGAAAGTACGGAACTGGAATATCCGAAACCGGTGGAGCCGAGGATGACGGCATCGCAGGCCACAGCTTTCACATCGGCCGCAGGCACGTGCACGCCCCGGACGGCACGCCCGCGGTGATCGACTGGCGGGCGCCGGTGTCCAGGCCGTTCTACCGGGCCAGCGCGGCGGACCCGATGAACCTCGCGCTGCGGCGCCGGTTCGGCTTCTCCGGCGGCGAGCTGACCGCGTACGAAGACGAGCGGTTCACCCCGGACCGTTCCGAAAGCAGTGCTAGCCCGGGGGGACGACCCCCCGAAACCCCCCGTATAGAAAAAACCGGCCCCAGCCGGATCCTCATCGACGAGATCGAGCGGCCGAGGTCCGGCCCGATGCGGGACATCGTGGCCACCATCCAGCCCGACCAGGACGACATCGTGCGGGCCGACGCCGGTCAGACGGTCTGCGTGCAGGGCGCGCCGGGCACCGGGAAGACCGCGGTCGGGCTGCACCGGGTCGCCTACCTGCTGTACGCGTACCGCGAGCAGGTGCGGCGGCGCGGGGTGGTCGTGGTCGGGCCGAACCGGGCCTTCCTGTCCTACATCCGCAACGTGCTGCCCGCCCTCGGCGAGCTCGACGTCACCCAGACCACCGTGGGCGAGCTGGTCAGGTCCGACGGGGCCACGCGGGTCACGGGGGCCAAGGGGGCCAAGGCCCCGCTGGCCGTCCTCGGCACCGACACCGAGGCCGCCGCCGTGGTCAAGGGCGACGCGCGGATGGCCGAGGTGCTGCGGCGGGCCCTGTGGTCCTCGGTGCGGCGCCCGGCCGAGGCCGTCGTCGTGCCGCGCGGGTCCCGGCGGTGGCGGGTGTCCGCCCACGAGCTCGCCGAGCTCGCCGCCGAGCTGCGCGCCCGCGGCGTCCGCTACGGCGCGGCCCGCGAACTGCTCGAGCACCGGATCGCGCACGTGATCCTGACCCGGATGGAGGCCGCCGGGGAGGCCTGCGACGACCGCACGCACGAGTCGGTGCGGCGCTCCAGGCCGGTGCGTTCGGCGGTCGATGCGATCTGGCCGAAGGTCGATCCGGTCCGGCTGGTGTTCGGGCTGCTGTCCTCGGCCCCGGCGCTGGCCGAGGCGGCCGGGGGCGTGCTCACCGACGCCGAACAGGACCTGATCCTCTGGTCGCCCGCGCCCCGCGGGCCGGGGTCGGCGCGGTGGTCAGCGGCCGACCTGGTGCTCATCGACGAGGCGCGCGACCTGATCACCCGGACGCCCAGCCTGGCCCACGTGGTGGTGGACGAGGCGCAGGACCTGTCGCCGATGGAATGCCGCGCGCTCGGGCGGCGGTGCTCGACCGGCGCGGCCACCGTGCTCGGCGATCTCGCCCAGGGCACCACGCCGTGGGCGGCGCGTTCCTGGCCGTCGCTGCTGTCCAACCTGGGCAAGCCGGACACCGACGTACGGGAGCTGTCGGTGGGGTACCGGGTGCCGCGCCAGATCCTGGACTACGCCTCCACGCTGCTCGCGGTGATCGCCCCCGAGCTGCGTCCCGCGTCCTCGCTGCGAGCCGATCCCGGCGCCCTGGACGTGCTGCGGGTGCCGGCCTCCTCGCTGGGCTCGCAGCTGGTGACGGCCTGCGCCCAGGCCCTGGCCCGGCCCGGGTCGGTCGCGGTCATCGCCGCCGACCCGCAGGTCCAGTCGCTGGCCGGCGCGCTCGACGGTGCGGGGGTGGAGTACGGCGCGCCCGGTGCGGACTCCCGGCTGACGCTGGTGCCGGTCACGCTGGCCAAGGGCCTGGAGTTCGACCACGTCATCGTCGTCGAGCCCGGCCGGATCGCCGGCGCCGAGGCCCGCGGCCTGCAGCGGCTGTACGTGGCGCTGACCCGGGCCGTGTCGCGGCTGACCGTCCTGCACACCGAGCCGCTCCCCATGATGCTGGCCGATTCTTTGCCGATAGCGGGATGATCGGGACCGATTGTCCGGTTTAATGGGTCGTTGGTGAACCGATGACCGGCCCGGTGCGTCTGCATGGATAGGGATAATGCGGGACTGCCCGCGGATTACCCGAGCTGCGAATTTCCCGATGTCCGTTGCGCAGGCGCCGGCGCGGCGGCATCCTGGGTACACAGCGACATTTAGTTTTCGATTGACTCCTATTAGTTACTATGGGGATGACGGTGGAAGCCAAGCGGACCCGCGAACCAGACCATATGCAGGCTGTCTATCTGGAGAAGCTAGCCGACGAGTTGTCCCACCGGGGGCTTGAGGCGTGGCTGATGGCGCCGCCGGGGCGCGTCCCCAGCCTGTACGTGGTGAACCCCGCCGCCCGGGCCCTTGAGGAAAACGTGTACGCGGGCTGCGGCAAGGACGGCATGTGGTGGTTCTGGTGGTCCTGGGCCGAGCGCATCGCCGTGGCCGATGACATTGACCTGGCGGCCAGCACGATCGTGCGCGTGCTCGCCTCCCTCCTCCGCAACGACTGAGGAAGGGCCTGCCCCCCGTCCGTGATGTGATGTGCGGATGGACCTGTGCGCCACCCCGGCGGTCGACCTCGCCCGGCTGATCCGGTCCCGTGAGCTGTCCGCCGCCGAACTGCTCGCCGCCGTGCTGGCCCGCATCGAGGCGGTCAACCCGTCCCTCAACGCGATCGTCACGCTCGCCGCCGAGCAGGCTCAGGCCCGCGCCGCGGAACTGGACGCGCAGGCCGCCCGCGGCTCGTTCGCCGGCCCGCTGCACGGGCTGCCCATCGCGGTGAAGGACCTGGCCGAGACGGCCGGGATCAGGACCACGTTCGGGTCGCCGGTCTTCGCCTGCTACGTTCCGTCCTTCGACGCGCCGCACGTGGCGCTGCTCAAGCAGGCCGGCGCGGTGGTGATCGGGAAGACCAACGCGCCGGAGTTCGGGGCCGGAGCGCAGACGTTCAACCCGGTCTTCGGGGCCACCCGCAACCCCTATGATCCGCGGCTGACCCCGGGCGGCAGCAGCGGAGGCGCAGCCGCGGCCGTGGCGGCCGGGATGATCCCGTTCGCCGACGGGTCCGACCTGGCGTCCAGCGTGCGGAACCCGGCGGCCTTCTGCGGCCTGGTGGGCCTGCGGACCACGCCCGGCCTGGTCCCCGGCGACCCGTTCGAGCCGCTGGCGGTGGTCGGCCCCATCGCTCGCAGCGCCCAGGACGCCGCGCTGCTGCTGGCCGGGATGTGCGGGTCGGATCCCGGGCGGCCGCTGGCCCGGCCCGATCGCGCCGCCGACTTCCTTGACCTGCGGCCCGCGCCGCTGCGCGGGCTGCGGGTGGCGTGGACCTTCGACCTGGGCGACCTCCCGGTGCAACCCGAGGTCCGGGCCGTTCTGGCCGCGCAGCGGGAGCGGCTGGAGCAGGCCGGGTGTTCGGTCGCCGACGCCGCGCCCGGCCTGTCGGACGCGGACGAGGTGTTCCAGGTGCTGCGGGCCGCCCTGATGGCCGGGCTTGCGCCGCTGCTGCGCGACCACCGCGAGCAGGTCAAGGCCACCCTGGCCTGGAACATCGAGAAGGGCATCGCGCTGACCGGCGAGCAGATCGCCGCCGCGCGAGCCCAGCACGCCGAGATCTTCGCCCGGGTCAAGGCGTTCCTGGCCGACGGCGGCTACGAGGTCCTGGCCCTGCCCACCGTCCAGGTGCTCCCGTTCCCCGTGGAACAGGAGTGGGTCCGCGAGATCAACGGCGAGCCGATGGCCACCTACATCGACTGGATGCGGTCCTGCTCGCGGATCACGGTCAGCGCCCACCCGGCCGTCTCGGTCCCGGCCGGCCTTGCCCCTCCCGCCGCTTGCCCCTCCCGCCCTTGCCCCTTCCGGCCTGGCCCCTTCCGCCCTGGCCCCCTTCCGGCCTGGCGCCTTCCGGCCTGCCGGTCGGCCTGCAACTGGTCGGCCGCTACGGCGCCGACCGCAGGCTGCTCGAGATCGCCGCCGCGATCATGGCCCTGCCCGGATAGCGCCCGCGGCGGATGGCTCTGTGGTGTTTTCCTGATTGTCGCGATGGCCTGCAGGGCGCGGTATCGGGCCCTGTGGCACACCGGGACCGATAGGCGGGCGACGGAATGGACCTTGTGGCACACCGGGACCGATAGGCGGGCCCGGGGGCACACGAGGCCCAAACCGGGCAGCTCAAAGAGTGGCTGATGGTGTCCGTGGGACAGGTGTTGCATAACGGGGCGGCGGTCAGGGCTGGAGCCCCGGGAAGGCCTGGGTGCTGCCCCGCCAGAACGCCGCGCGCTCCGCGCTGACCTGCATGGCCAGCGCGCCGAAGGTGCGCAGCCGCTGGTCGGCGACCGCGACCAGGCCGAGGTAGGCCCGGGTCACGCCGTCTTCGAGGCGGGCCGCGAGCGCCGTCGCGCTGGCCGCGTCGTCCACGGCGAACGGCAGCCGGTAGAAGGCCTGCGCGGCGACGGGAGTCGCCCCGAGCGCGGAGATCATCGCGGTCAGGGTGTCGCGGGCCTCGTTGTGACTGGTCCAGTCCTGCTCGGCGGCGGACTGGCTGGCCCCGGCCAGGTGGGCGCCGGCCACCCCGTAGCCGAAGATGGCCGCGTCCTCGGCGGCCAGCGCGGCCTGCAGCGCGGACACGGACCCAGCAACCCCTGTCGCCGTCATCGGGGCCGCGCTCCGGGCCTGTCGTGCGCGTCAGCCATCTATCCGCCCAGGGCCGCAACGTGCGTGGCGTCACAGGCCGCGATGCTCGCGAACAGCTGCGCCAGGGCGGGCTCCACGGTGCCGAGCCGCCGCACCAGGTCCGCCGCCGAGGTCCGCTCCGCCGCGCGCAGCCGGGCGATCGTCACGCCGCGGGGAACCGAGCCGGCTGCCCCCGGCGAAGGGCTCGCCGAACCGCCGGGAGACGGCGACGCTCCCGCAGGCACGATGAGCCGGGCCCGCAGCCGCGTCAGGTGCTGCTGGTGCTCGGCGAGCAGCGGTTCCAGGCCGCGGGTCCGGGCCGCCGCCCGGTCGCCGCCGATGGCGGCCTGGTACAGCTGGACCATGGTGTGCTCGGCGGCGATGACCGCCTGCAGCGTGATCACGTCGGGTGCGAGACGTGGCGGGCCCGCCAGCGGATCGGGCCCGGTGAACACGTCGGAGGACCGGCAGCCCGCCGTGCCGAGCAGCGCGGGCAGCGCGGCCGCCGAGGCGAGCAGCACCCGCCGCCTCGGCAGGATGTCTGGCACACCGGCAAGCTACCGCACTTTGGCCGGTTCGGCCGCCCTGGATGACCCTCACCAGGCCGCCGGCCGGACCTATCCGCGTAATGGTCATGCTGCGGATAGGCTAGGGGCTAATCCCGCAGGTCGTGGACGAGGAGGTCGTGATGCCCGACGGTTCGCGTCACGCGCCGAAGCCGCGCAGCGTGACTCAGGGCGAACGCGCCCAAAAGGCCCCCCGCACCCCCCAGGCCGCCCCGCGCCGGGCCGAGGGGTCGGTCGACGAGGGCAGGATCGCGGCCGTCATCGGCCCCGTCGTCGCCGCCGCCGGGATGGACCTGGAATCGGTGCGGGTGACCGCCGCGGGCCGGCGCAGGCTCCTGCGGGTGGTGGTCGACAGCGACCGGGGCGTGAGCCTGGATGACGCCGCGGCCGTCAGCCGCGAGCTGTCCGCCGCACTCGACGCCGCCGCCGTGATGGGCGATTTCCCCTACACGCTCGAGGTCTCCTCGCCCGGCGTGGACCGCCCGCTCACCGACCGCAGGCACTGGCGCCGCGCCGTGGGGCGGCTGGTCCAGGTCACGGTCACCGACGCAACCGGTTCAGGGTCCATGGTCGGCAGGATCACCGATGCCGACGCCGACGGGGTGACCCTGGACGTCGAGGGCGACCCGAAGACCCGCCGCCTCCCTTACGCCGCGCTGGGCCCGGGGGCCATCCAGGTGGAATTCGGGCACCCGCCAACAGAGCTTGGAGCGACCCGCGATGGACATTGACCTGAGCGTGCTGCGGAGCCTGGAGAGCGAGAAGGACATCTCCCTCGACCTGGCGATCAAGGCCATCGAGGACGCGCTGCTCGTCGCGTACCACAAGTCCGAGGGCGCGTCACCGTCCGCCCGCGTGGAGGTGGACCGCAAGAGCGGGCACGTCACCGTGTGGGCCATCCAGACCGGCCCGGACGGCGCGGTGGTGCAGGAGTACGACGACACGCCGGCCGGGTTCGGGCGGATCGCGGCCACCACGGCCCGGCAGGTCATCCTGCAGCGGCTGCGCGACGTGGAGGACGAGCTCACCTTCGGCGAGTACGCGGGCCGTGAGGGCGACATCGTCGCCGGGGTGATCCAGCAGGGCAAGGATCCCCGGACCGTGCTGGTCGACCTGGGCAAGCTGGAGGCGGTGCTGCCGCCCGCCGAGCAGGTACCCGGCGAGCGGTACATCCACGGCGAGCGGATCCGGTGCTACGTGCTGCACGTGCGCAAGGGGCACCGCGGGCCTTCGGTCACCCTCTCGCGGACTCACCCGGGCCTGGTCAAGAAGCTGTTCGCGCTGGAGGTGCCCGAGATCGCCGAGGGCGCGGTGGAGATCGTCGCGATCGCGCGCGAGGCGGGCCACCGCACCAAGATCGCGGTCCGGTCGCATCAGCAGGGCGTCAACGCCAAGGGCGCCTGTATCGGCCCCATGGGCAGCCGGGTGCGGAACGTGATGAACGAGCTGCACGGCGAGAAGATCGACATCGTGGACTACGCCGACGACCCGGCGAGCTTCGTGGCCAACGCGCTGTCCCCGGCCCGGGTCAGCCGGGTGCACGTGGTGGACCTGGCGGCGCGCGAGGCCCAGGTCATCGTGCCCGATTACCAGCTGTCCCTGGCCATCGGCAAGGAGGGCCAGAACGCCAGGCTGGCCGCCCGCCTCACCGGCTGGCGGATCGACATCCGCTCCGACGCCGCGCCCGCCGCATCGGCCGCACCCGAAACGCCCGAGACGCCAGCCGAAGCACCCGAAGCACCCGCCGCACCTAAAGCATCCGAGACGACAGCAGACGCACCCGTCTCAGCCGGGACACCCGCCCCTCCGGGAGCACCGGACCCGTCGATGCAGGTCCCGCCCGGTGTCGGGGAAGTGCGGACACGGTAAGCTTGTTGTAGGAATGGCCGAACGAACCGGGCAGCACGTCCCGGGTACGCCCGTTATGCGTACCTGTGTAGGCTGCAAGGAGCGTGCGGTCAAGTCCAGCCTGCTGCGTTTTGTGGCGGTTGGGGACGTCATCCAGCCTGACCCGCAAGCCCGGCTCCCGGGCCGGGGTGCGTACCTGCACCCCAGCCTGGCGTGCTTCGAGCTTGCGCGCAGGCGCCGGGCGTTCCCCCGGGCACTGCGCGCCGCGGGATCACTCAGCCAGGATCGCCTGGCTGAGTATCTTTGCGGCGCGGAATCCCCGGAATAGCATTGCTGGCGGCGGAACGCCTCTGGCTGGACTGAAGGCTTGACGCATGAAGGAACACCTGTCGGAAAGCAGGTCGAGAAGCTGATGAGCGCTCGATGAGCACAAGGCGATGATCACCATAGGCTGAGGCCCACCCGGAGCACGCTCTGCCCGGGCCGGGGTCCGGTAAGGGGCCCGGGGGACTGGGCCGAGAAGGAGCGTAGTGGCGAAGGTCCGGGTTTACGAACTCGCGAAGGAGTTCGGGGTCGAGAGCAAGGCCGTGATGGATCAGCTCAAGGAAATGGGCGAGTTCGTGCGGTCCGCGTCCTCGACGATAGAGGCGCCTGTGGTACGGCGGCTCAAGGAAGCGTTTGCCGGCCAGGCGGCCCAGGCGCCCCAGGCGGCAAAGCAGGATCAGCAATCAGCACCGGCCAGGTCGGCCCCGTCAGCGGTGCGGGCGACCGCGGACGTGCGGTCTCCGGCCGCCTCCGGACCGCGCACCGGTTCGGACGGCGCGGCAGCGGCCACCGACGGCGTCGCAACACGACCGGTGCCGGGCACCCCGCCCGCGCCCAGGGTCGCGCCCGACGGCGCGTCCGGGAGGGCAGGCACCACCGCAGGCACCGCAGGCACCGCGGCAAGCACCGCCGCCGGCACCACTGCCGGCGCCACCGCGGGCACCGCGGCGGACAGCACGGCGGGTACCGCGCCGGACCGGGCGAGCGCAGTCGCACCCGACGGCGCCGAACGCACCGACAGGACCAACGCCGACGGCGCGCCGCGCCGTCTTCCGCCGGTTCCCCCGTCGCCCGCGTCCCAGCCCGGCCCGCGAGACGGGAGGGCGTCTGCCGTCCCGGGACCGCCGAGGACTCCGGCTACCCCCGCGGACTTCCGCGGCCCGGGCGGACGGGACGGACGGGACGCCGGCTCTACGGGGCAGGCTCGCCCCTCGGCACCCAGGCCCGGCGGGCCCGGTGCGCCGCGTCAGGGAGCCTCCGGGCCCCAGGGCGGTGGCGGCACGACAGCCCGGCCGAACGCGCCCCGGACGTCCGGACCCGGTGCTCCGAGGCCCGGCGCGCCCCGTCCGGGCGGATCGGGCGCGTCCCGTCCGGGTGCCCCGCGTCCCGGCCCCAGGCCGGGCAACAACCCGTTCAGCTCGACCGCGACCGGCATGGGCTCCGCGCCCCCGGCCCGGACCCAGGGTCCGGGTACCAGGGACAGCCAGGGCCGTCCCGGGCAGCCTTCGGGCGGCCAGGGCGGTTCCGGTGCTCCCGGCGGCCCGCGTCCCCGCGGGCCCGGTGGACCGGGCCGTCCCGGCGGCTCGGACGGCGGCCCGCGTCCTGGCGGGTTCGCGGGTCCGCGTCCCGGCGGCCCCCGGCCCAGCCCGATGAACATGCCGTCCCGGCCGGCCTCGCCCGGCGGAGGCCGCGGCGGACCGGGCGGACCAGGCGGTCGCGGCGGCCCCGGAGCGGGTGCCGGAGCCGGCACAAGGCCCGGTGGCCGCGGCGGTGCGGGCGCGGGTCCGCGCGGTGGCGGCGCGCCCGGTGCCGGTGGTGCTCCGCGGGCCGGCGCAGGCGCCGGCGGCGGTCCGCCTCGTCCGGGCGGCGGTCGCGGGCGCAGCGGCACCCAGGGTGCCTTCGGGCGTCCCGGCGGGCGCCCGTCCCGCGGCCGGAAGTCGAAGAAGCAGCGGCGTCAAGAGTTCGACAACATGCAGGCGCCGACGATCGGCGGCGTCCAGGTCCCGCACGGCAGCGGCCAGGTGGTCCGGCTCAGCCGGGGCGCCAGCCTGAGCGACTTCGCCGACAAGATCGGCGCCAACCCGGCGTCGCTGGTCCAGGTGCTGCTGGTCCTGGGCGAGATGGTGACGGCGACCCAGTTGGTCAACGACGAGACGCTGCAGTTGCTCGGGGCCGAGCTCAACTACACCGTCCAGGTCGTCTCTCCGGAAGAAGAGGACCGCGAGCTGCTGGAGTCCTTCGACATCGAGTTCGGCGAGGACGAGGGCGACGACACCGACCTGGTGGCCCGGCCGCCGGTGGTCACGGTCATGGGTCACGTCGACCACGGCAAGACCAAGCTGCTCGACGCGATCAGGCACACCAACGTGGTGGCCCGCGAGGCCGGCGGCATCACCCAGCACATCGGCGCCTACCAGGTGACCACCGAGGTCGACGGCGAGGAACGGAAGATCACGTTCATCGACACCCCGGGCCACGAGGCGTTCACCGCCATGCGGGCCCGCGGCGCCGAGACCACCGACCTCGTGGTCCTCGTGGTCGCGGCCGACGACGGCGTGAAGCCGCAGACCACCGAGGCGCTGAACCACGCGCAGGCGGCCGGCGTGCCCATCGTGGTGGCGGTCAACAAGATCGACAAGGAGGGCGCCGACCCGCAGCGGGTGCGGGCCCAGCTGACCGAGTACGGGCTGGTCGCCGAGGAGTTCGGCGGCGACACGCAGTTCGTGGACGTGTCCGCGACCCAGCGGACCGGCATCCCCAGCCTGCTCGAGGCGATCATCCTGACCGCCGACGCCGAGCTGGACCTGCGCGCCAACCCGGACCAGGACGGCCAGGGCGTGGCCATCGAGGCGCACCTGGACAAGGGCCGGGGCCCGGTGGCCACCGTGCTGGTGCAGCGCGGCACGCTGCACGTGGGCGACTCGATCGTCTGCGGCGAGGCGTTCGGCCGGGTGCGGGCCATGATCGACGAGAACGGCGAGACGATCACCGTGGCCCTGCCGTCGCGGCCGGTCATGGTGCTCGGCCTGACCGCCGTGCCCGGGGCGGGCGACAACTTCCTGGTCGTCTCCGACGACCGGATCGCCCGCCAGATCGCCGAACGCCGTGAGGCTCGCGAGCGCAGCGCCCAGTTCGCCCAGCCGCGACGGGTCACGCTGGAGGGCCTGGAGTCGGCGTTCAAGGCCGGCGAGCGCGAGGAACTGCTGCTCATCATCAAGGGCGACGTGTCCGGCTCGGTGGAAGCCCTGGAGGACGCGCTGCTCAAGCTGGATGTCGGCGAGGAAGTCAGCCTGCGCGTGATCGGCCGCGGCGTCGGCGCGATCACCCAGGACGACGTGAACCTGGCCATCGCCTCGGACGCGGTGATCATCGGCTTCAACGTCCGGCCGGCCGGCCGGGCGGGCGAGCTGGCCCAGCGCGAGGGCGTGGACATCCGCTACTACTCGATCATCTACCAGGCGATCGAGGAGGTCGAGGCCGCGCTCAAGGGCATGCTCAAGCCCGAGTTCGAGGAGGTCCAGCTCGGCACGGCGGAGGTCCGCGAGGTCTTCCGGGTGCCGCGGGTCGGCAACATCGCCGGCTGCATCGTCCGGTCCGGCTCGATCCACCGCGCCAGCAAGGCGCGGCTGATCCGGGACGGCGTGGTGATCTCCGACAACCTGACGGTGGACTCGCTGCGCCGGTTCAAGGACGACGTGACCGAAGTCCGCGAGGGCTACGAGTGCGGTATCGGTGTCGGCTACAACGACATCAGGATCGAGGACACGATCGAGACCTTCGAGATGAGGGAAAAGCCGAGGGCCTAGGGACCCGCCGGAGCCGGAGGAACACGCCGTGTACGTCGCGGCGCTGACGCTGGACGTGCTGCTGGGCGACGTGCACTCGCTGAAGGGCAAGCGAGCCGTCGTCCGGCCGCTCGTCGCCGAGCTGCGCCGGTGCTATCCGGGTGTCGCGGTCGCCGAGACCGGGCACCTGGACCTGCACCGGCGGGCCGAGATCGGCGTGGCCGTGGTGTCCGCGACGGCCGCGAACGCGATGAGCGTGCTCACCGAGTGCGAGCGCCTGGTGGCCAGGCACCCTGAGATCGAGCTGCTGTCGGCTCGGCAGCGGCTGTTCAACGAAGAGGAGTGACGGAGTATGGACGCCGCCCGGGCACGCAAGCTCGCCGACCGGATCAGCCAGATCGTCGCGGAAATGCTGGAACGACGGATCAAGGACCCCCGGCTCGGCTTCGTCACCGTCACCGAGGCCCGGCTGACCAACGACCTGCGTGAGGCCACCGTGTTCTACACGGTGCTCGGCACCGACGCCGAACGCGCCGACACCGCCGTGGCCCTGGCCAGCGCCACCGGCATCATCCGGTCCGAGGTCGGCAGGCAGATCGGCCTGCGGCACACCCCGTCGCTGGCCTTCGTGGCCGACGAACTGCCCGACACCGCCCAGCGGATCGAGGAGCTGGTCAGCCAGGCCAAGAACGCCGACACCGAGCTGGCCCGCAGCCGCGAGGGCGCCAGCTACGCCGGCGACCCCGACCCCTACCGCAAGCCCGCCCCCGAGGATGACGGCGCCGAGGACGACGAAGACGAATGAGCGTCCCCAGTGGCCTGGTCATCGTCGACAAGCCCGCCGGCCTGACCTCCCATGACGTGGTCGCCCGGATAAGGCGGCTGGCCGGGACCCGCAAGGTCGGGCACGCCGGGACCCTGGACCCGATGGCCACCGGCGTCCTGGTGGTCGGGGTCGAGAAGGCCACCCGCCTGCTCGGCTACCTGGCCGCGACGCAGAAGCAGTACGACGCCACGATCAGGCTCGGCCAGTCCACCAGCACCGACGACGCCGAGGGCGAGATCACCGGCGGCGCCCCGGCCACCGGCGTTTCGGCGGCCGCGCTAGCGAAGGCGATAGGAGACCTGACCGGCGAGATCCAGCAGGTCCCGCCGAAGGTCAGCGCGATCAAGGTCGACGGCCAGCGCGCCTACCGCCTGACCCGGGCCGGTGCCGCCCCGGACCTGGCGCCGAGGCCGGTGACCGTCTACGAGTTCACCGTCACCGCCGTGAACCCGGCCGGCGACCTGCTCGACGTCGACGCGACCGTGCGCTGCTCGAGCGGCACCTACATCAGGGCCCTGGCCCGCGACCTGGGCGCCGCGCTCGGGACCGGCGGGCACCTCACCCGGCTGCGCCGGACCCGCGTCGGCCGCTACGGCCTGGAGGCCGCCAAGACCCTGGACGAGCTGGCCGGGCGGTTCGAGGTGCTGCCGCTCGCGCAGGCCGCCGCCGCGGCCTTCCCCCGCCGGGACCTGTCCGCCGACGAGGCCCGCCGCCTGGCCCACGGCGGCCGCCTCGCCCCGGCAGGCACGGCAGGCACGGCAAGCCCGACCGCCGCCTTCGCGCCGGACGGCACGCTCGTCGCCCTGCTCGGCGAGGAGTCCGGCCAGGCACGCCCGCTGGTGGTCTTCGCCGAAGGCTAGGCTGGTGCTCGCCGCAGACAAAGGAGGAACGGGGATCGTGTACCGCTGGTACGGCCTGGACGACGTGCCTGCCGACTGGGGCGGATGCGTCGCGACCATCGGCGTGTTCGACGGCGTGCACCGAGGTCACCAGCGGATCGTGAACCGGGCCGTCGAGATCGGCCGGGCGCGGCACCTGCCGGTCGTGGTGATCACCTTCGACCCGCATCCCGACGAGGTGGTGAGGCCGGGCCCGCACCCGCCGTCCCTGACCTCCCCGCGGCGGCTGGCCCAGCTGCTGGCCGGACTGGGCGCCGACGCCCTGTGCGTGCTTCCGTTCACCCCGGAGTTCTCGCGGCTGAGCCCGGAGGAGTTCGTCCGGCTCGTGCTGTCCGAGCGGCTGCACGCCGCGGCCGTGGTGGTGGGGGAGAACTTCCGGTTCGGCCACAAGGCCGCGGGTGACGTGCCGCTGCTCGCGCAGCTGGGCGAGAAGTACGACTTCACCGCGGAGGGCGTGCCGCTGCTGGCCAGCGGCGAGGGCACGATCTCCTCGACCTACATCAGGGAGCGCCTGGCCGCCGGCGACGTGGCGGGCGCCGCCGCCGTCCTCGGCCGCCCGCACCGCGTCGAGGGCGTGGTCGTCCGCGGTCACATGCGCGGCCGCGCGCTCGGCTTCCCCACCGCGAACCTGGAGGTCCCGCCGCAGATGGCGATTCCCGCCGACGGCGTGTACGCCGGCTGGCTGACCATCATGGACCCCGAAGGGAACGAGACGGACCGCTGGCCGGCCGCGATCTCGGTCGGCACCAACCCGACGTTCGGCGGCGGCGACCGCACCGTCGAGGCGTACGCCCTGGACCGCGACGACCTGGACCTGTACGGCACCCGCGCCGCCATCGACTTCGCCGTCAGGCTCCGCGGCAACGACCGCTTCGACACCGTCGACGAGCTGGTCGCCCAGATGCGCGAGGACGTCAATCAGGCCCGCGCCCTGACCGCCGGGTGACCAATGTCCCCGCCGTAGGCAGTCCCTTTTTTGGGGCCGAACGGTCCATGGTCCTCGCCCCGGCCACGCCATCCGCCCGCCAGGCACGCCGCGCGGTCACCGGGGGCGCTTCCAGAACGCGTGGCGAGCGGCCGGGCCGGCGCCCGCGGCGAACCCGGTCAGCAGGCGGACCGCCTCACCGAAGAGCGCGTCGAGTTCGGCGCCGCGCGGCGCCTCCGGCTTGTCGCACGCGCGGAGCCTGCGGACCAGCCCGGCCAGCCGGGTGAGCTGGCCGGCGGCCGCCGGATCCCCGCCGAGCCAGGCGAGCAGCGCATCGATCCGGGTGGCCAGATCGGCCAGCAGCCGGACACGCTCGGCCTCGGGCGCGTCGTGCGCCGCCCGTAGCGCGGCGGCCTCGGCGCCCATCTGCCTGCGGGCCTGCAGGATCCGCGGCGCCTCGCCGCCGTGCGGGCCGGTGCCCGCAGGGACCCCCGTCGGCGCCATGGATGCCGCGCTGGTAACCGCCTTCATCGTGGCGGCACGCCGTGCGACCATCGGCGTCGCCCGACCGCGCCCGGGCATCGCGGGCCCAGGCATTGCAGGCCCAGGCATTGCGGGCCCGGGCATTGCAGGTACTGCCATACCGTTCGGCAAGGCCCCGCCCGCGGCCATGAGCGTCGGGCCGGGGCCCGCCGGGTCCCATCCGGCAGGCAGCTCGACGGGCTGGGTCACCCGGTGCGGCGCTGCCCCGTGGGTGACGACACGCGCGTCGACGGCCACGAACGCCGTGAACCGGCACAGCACGCCGTACCGCAGCGAGACGTCCGTGATCTGGCGCTCCAGCCGGACCAGCTCGGCCCGGGCCATTTCGGCCCCGGCCATTTCGACCCCGGCTATTTCTGGCAGGGCCGTAGCCGGCCAGGCAGGCGTAGCGATCCTCCAGGTCGCGGAGATGGGCGCGGGCCCAGCCCGCCGTGCACGCCGGATTGCCGCCCACGGCCGCGCTGACCTTGTGCTCGAACGGCGTGCCGTCCGCCCCGCCGCCGCGCATCGTGATCGCCCCGCCGGGATGGCCCCGCCAGCGGCCCGTCAGCGTGACCGCTACGCCGGGGAACAGGTCGGGGATCAGGCCCGGCGCTGTGGTGCCGGGCACGATCTGCAGGCCGTCCGGGGCCAGCGTGAGCGCGGTGACCAGGGGCGCGCCGATCCGGCGGTGGATGCGGGCGGCGGCCTCGTCCAGCCGGTCCTCGGACTCCACCAGCTCGCAACGGCCACGCCCGGCTGCGGCGAGCCTGGACAGGAAACCGGCGTTGACCGCCTGGTCGATGCCCACGCAGTGCACCCGGATCCCGGCCAGCAGCGGGCCGATCCGGTTCAGGATCTGGTCCTCGTTGCCGACCTGCCCGTCGGTGATCAGGACCAGCACGCGGTCGCGGTGCTCCGCGGCGCCGGTGTTCTGCGGCTCCGCGGTGCCGGTGAGCATCCCCACGGCACGCTCGAGCGGCGCGAGCATCTCGGTGCCGCCGCGGGCGTCCGTCCGGGCCAGCCCCTCGACGGCGCGGAACCGGTTCCGGTCGGTCGCCCCGGCCAGCCCGTCAGGCACCTGCTCCACCACGTGATCGAAGCAGAGCACCGCGAACCGATCGGCGCCGGTCAGCGTGTCGACGATCCGGGCGGCGGCGCGGCGGGCCGCGACCATCTTCCAGCCGCTCATGCTGCCGGAGCGGTCGAGGACCAGCACCACATCCCGGGGCCGGGGCCGTCCCTCGCCGTCCGGCGGCACGATCGTAAGGGTGAACGTCCCCTCCGCCGGGTCCTCCGGGTCCGCGGTCAGCACCAGGGACGTGGCTATCTCAGCGTGGTCGGCCAGCGCCAGCCGCAAGATGAAGTCCCGGTCCAGCCGCTCACCCGGCCGCAGCCGCACGATGGTGTGGCCCTCGGCCTGCTCCGCGCGGGCGGGAACGCTGCAGCGAATCCCCGCCAGCGCCAGCCCGGCCGGATCGATGTCGGCGCTGACCGTGAGCCGGACCGGGTTCGGGAACCCGGGCAGCAGCACCGGCGGGCTGATCCGCGAGGCGTCGGGGACGGCATCGGTGTCAGCGGCCACGCCGCTGCCGGCCGGGGCGTCCCCGAGCGGGCGGCCCGGGATGTAGCGAGGGGCGACCACCAGCGGGAACCGGAACGTCACCTCGCCGTCCTCGTACGGCAGCGGCTGGGCCAGCGTCAGCCGGACCGTGACCCGCTCGCCGGGGACGATGTTCCCGACGCGCATCGTGAACACATCGGGCCGGTCCTCTTCGGCGATCGCCGCCCGCCGTCCCTCCGCGATCGCCTGGTCGTAGTCCTGACGCGCCCGGGAGCGTTCCTTCAGCACCCCCTCCACGACGTGCCCCGCGCACTCCATCCGCATCGCGGTGACCGCGGCCCGGTCCGGCAGCGGGAAGACGTACGTCGCCTCGAGCGGCACGTCGAACGGGTTGCGGAAGCCCTGGGTCAGCTCCACGCTGGCGGAGGTGCCGGCGATGGCGGCGGTGATGTCGACCGCATCCAGCGGCAGGTTACCCCGGCTGGTCATAAGTGCGCCCAGCCCAGCGTCCGGCTCGGCAGCGTAATCGGTGTCCAGCGGCGCGATGTCAGTGGTCATGCTTGCTCTCCTCGGCGGGCTGTCCTGCTCCAGGTGACCGGCCCGCGACATCAGCTGGATGTCCCGGGCCGAAGGCGCGAAAGCCCCTGCTGGCCAGTTCCCTGAGCAGCGGCTCCGCGGCGTTCGCGATCTCGGTCAAATCGTCCGGGCCCGGCTCGCGGTCCGCGCCCTCGAGCAATACCGTCACCCCCGGCGCGAGCCTGATCCCGTACACAAGCCCGGCCGTGGGCCCGGCCGCCCCGCGATCCGTCCCTGCGCCCTGCGCGCCCGCAGATGCCGGCGCCCCGCGCCGTTCCGCGGTGACCGCACCCGTCCGGCCGAGCGGTGCCGCCGCAACGGCACGCGCCCGGCCCGGCCGTCCCGCAGCCACCGGACCCGCGGCGGGCGGACCCGTCTGGCCCCGCCGTTCCTCGTCGGGCCCGGCCGGTCCGGGCTCCCGTGGCTGGCGCGCCCAGAAGCGGTCCGGTGCGGCCGGGGGAGCTTGCGGCGCGGGCGAGGCGTCCGTGAGGCGTGCGACCGCGGCCAGCGTCTCGTCGGTCGCGCCCGCCAGCTCAGCCTGAATCTCGGCGAGCGACCGCCCTTCCGCCTGACGCCGCTTGACCGCTACGAGCTGCAGCAGGTGCCGCCGCCCGTATCGGGCCACCCGGCCCCGGCGGCTCAGCGGCGGATCGACCAGCCCGACCGTGACGTACCAGCGGACCAGCCGCTCATTCGGCACGTCCCGGACCCGCCCGTTTGCCCGCACCCGGCCCGATGGCGCCCCGACCCCGGCAGACGTCGCGGTCTCAGCAGGCGATCCGGCCTCGGCGCCCAACCTGGCGCCAGCGGACCCCGCGGTCTCGGCAGACCGCCCGGCAACAGCGGACGACCCGGTCTCGGCAGACGGCATCCCGGCGTCGGCGAGCGGCCCTGTCGGCTGGGTCGCGGCCAGAGCGTCAGCCGCGAGTTCCGCCAGCTCCAGGATCGTCCAAGGCTCCTCCATTCCCTGATTATGACACTGTAATTATTACAGTGTCAATGATGGATCTCGACCTGGTGGCCCACGTCGCCGGGGGCTTTCATGCTGGCGTCACGTTCGGCCCGTAACGTCCGTGCGTGAGCGTAAGCAGCGAGCCCAGGCCAGCTGAGAAGCAGACCCGGACCGAACGCCGGGCCGAGCAGGGCGTGAAGTCGAACGCCCGCCTGACCGCATCGAACGCGGCGGTGCTCTTGGTGCTCCTGGCCGCCGAGGGCGTCACGATCCTTCGCGTGCGCCAGCTGGTCACGCTCCATGTGTTCGTCGGCATGCTGCTGATTCCGCCGGTGCTCGTCAAGATCGGCAGCACCGGATACCGTTTCGCCCGCTACTACCTCGGATCGCCTGCCTACCGGCGCAAGGGAGCACCGCCGGTCCTGCTCCGCCTGCTCGGGCCGGTCATGGTGATCCTCACCGTGGTGGTCCTGGCCAGCGGGGTCGCGCTGCTGCTGGCCAGTCCCGCCTGGTCCCGTGAGCTGCTGTTCATCCACAAAGCCAGCTTCGTCCTGTGGTTCTGCGCCATGACCGTCCACGTCCTCGGTCACCTGGCCGAAGTAGCCCGGCTGGCCCCCCGCGACTGGCTGCGCCGCACCCGCCGCGATGTCCGGGGAGCGGGCGGCAGGCAGTGGCTGATCGCCTCCAGCCTCGTCGCCGGCGCCCTGCTCGGCCTGGCCATGCTCGGCCGGATCGGCCCCTGGCTCACCTCAGCCCACCCCGGGCACTTACACGTCGTAGGCGAATCCGTTCTCTCTTCGACTACGCAAGCACGGCTTCCAGCGCGGACCGCAGAGGATTCAGGCGCTCGGCGGCGGCCTCGCGGGAGGCCGCGAGCGGGCGCCCGGCCAGCGGTTCGGTGATCTCGATGTAGCACTTGATCTTCGGCTCGGTACCGCTCGGACGGAGCACGACCCGGGCGCCGGCCAGCCGGAAGATCAGCACGTCCGCGGCCGGAACGCCGGTGCGGGGCGCCACGGCGAGATCGTCCAGCTCGGTCACTGGCTGGCCGGCAAGCTCGGCTGGGGGATCGGCGCGAAGCCTGCTCATGACCCGAGCCTGGTCGGCGGTCCGCAGCGTCACCTGGGACGTCAAGTGCACGCCGTGCGCGGTCTCCAGGTCGTCGTACACGTCGAGCACCGAACGTCCGGCCGTCTTGGCCTGCGTGGCCAGCCGGAGCATGGCCAGCGCGGCGCCGATGCCGTCCTTGTCGCGCACCACGCCGCCGACCGCGTAGCCGAGGGCTTCCTCGTACCCGAAGACGAAACGCGCTCCGGGCACGTGGTCGGCCGCCCTGGTGATCCACTTGAAGCCGGTCAGCGTCTCGGCATAACGGACGCCGGCCGCCGCCGCGACCTTGGACAGCAGCGTCGAGGAAACGATCGTGGTTGCCACCAGCCTGTCCCCAGGGTCGGCGTCGCCGGCCGTGCGCTCCAGCAGGCTCGCGCCGAGCAGCGCACCGACCTGATCCCCGGTCAGCGTGAGCCACCCGTCCTGCCCGCCTCCCGGTACGGCGGCAGGCACCGCGATGGCGAGCCGGTCCCCGTCGGGGTCGCTGGCCACAATGAGATCGGCGCCGAGCCGTCGCGCGTCGGCGAGCGCGAGGTCGAGCGCGCCCTTCTCCTCGGGATTGGGGAACGCCACGGTCGGGAAGTCCGGATCGGGCTTAGCCTGCGCCGTCACCACGTGCGGCGCCGCGAAGCCCGCCTGGGCGAGGGCGCGCAGCATGAGATCGCCGGCCACCCCGTGCATCGGCGTATAGACGACGTTCAGCGCTGGCCCTTCGCGGGCCGGACCTGCGGCCGTGGCGACCACCGCGTCCAGGTACGCCTGGGTGATCTCGTCGCCGTGCCGGGTGATCAGCGGACTGCCGGCGTCCGCGACCGGTATTCGCGACAGCGGCCCGAGGCTGGCGATCCGTGCCTCGATCTCGGCGTCGACGGGCGGGATGACCTGGGCGCCGTCGCTCAGGTAGAGCTTGTACCCGTTGTCCGCGGCCGGATTGTGGCTCGCGGTGATCATCACCCCGGCCGACGCGCTCAGGTGCCGGACCGAGAACGCGAGCAGGGGAGTGGGGCACGGCAGCGGCAACACGTGCACCGCGATGCCCGCGCCCGCCAGCACCGCGGCCACCTCCGCCGCGAACTCCGCCGACCGGTGCCGCGCGTCGCACCCCACCGCCACGCTGACCCCCGAGCCCGCACCTTCATCCCCCGAGCCCGCACCTTCATCCCCCGAGCCCAGCAGGCCTCCCGCGCCCCCAGTCGCCGAGCCCAGCAGCCACCCCGCCACCGCCGCCGTCGCCGCCCGCACCACGGCCCGGTTCATCCGGTTCGGCCCCGCGGCCACCACCCCTCGCAGCCCCGCCGTCCCGAACTCCAGCCGACCCCCGAACCGGTCCCGCAACTCCGCGAGCGCCCCCGCGTCCGAGCCCTCCGCCGCAAACGCCCGGTCGAGCAGCGCATCCAGCTCAGCCCGGTCTCCGGCGTCCGGATCGTCCGCGATCCACGCCTCCACCGCAGCCCGCAGCTCGCCCTCAGTCATCACTTGCGCCACTCATTTCAAGTTGTTTCTCACCCATAAACCGCCAGACGCCCCGGCGTTCTAAAGATCCCCGCAAATGTTACGCAAGTAATGCGTAGAGGCTTATGGGCCGACCACGGATCCCGTGAACGCCGCGTGCGCCCGCAACTCAACGCCGACCAGGACATCAGCCATCCCGTGAGCCCCACACCCACCCACAGCCCCCCGCCCGCCGACGACCCCGCGTCCGCCGACGACCCCGCGGCCGCCCGCAAGCGCCACACCACCCGCGACCCCACGCGCGACCGCGACGCCAACCCGGACGAGCGTGCAGCAAAACCCAGCCCCACGCACCCCGGACCGTTCGGCATCGAAAATTTATGCCTTGATGTAGGGGATGCCCTCGGCCTTAGGGCCGCGGACCTTACCCACCAGTCCGGCCAGCACGATGATCGTGACGATGTACGGGGCCATCAGCAGCAGGTTCGACTGGATCGGGGTGTTGAGGGTGGACAGGATCGACTGCATCTGGGTGGCGAACCCGAACAGCAGCGCCGCGCCGATCGCGCCGAACGGCGTGTACCGCCCGAAGATCATCGCGGCCAGCGCGATGTAGCCCTCTCCGGAGGACATGTTCTTGCCGAACGCGCCGACCGAGCCGAGCGTGAAGTAGGCACCGCCGACGCCGGCGATCAGCCCGGCCGCGATGACGTTACGGTATCTCATAGCGATGACCGGGATGCCGACGGTATCGGCCGCGACGGGGTGCTCGCCGATGGCCCGGGTGCGCAGCCCCCACCGGGTGGAGAACAGGCCGACCTGGACTCCGGCCAGCGCGATGTAGGTGAGGTACAGGAAGATCGTCGAGTCGAAGAAGATCGGGCCGAGGATCGGGATGTCGCCGAGCAGCGGGATCTTGATCGTCGAGAACGTGGCTGGGGAGTTAAGCGTGTTCTGGTAGGGAACCAGGATGGCGTCGTACAGGTACCCGGTCAGGCCCAAGATGAGCGTGTTGATCACCACGCCGAGGACGATCTGGTCCACCCGGTAGGCGATGGCGAACGCGGCGAGCAGCGAGCCGACCAGCATCCCGGCCAGCGCGCCGCTGAGCAGGCCCAGCCACAGCGAGCCGGTGCCGCTGGCCACGATCGCGGCGGTGAACGCGCCGAGCAGCAGCTGGCCCTCGATGGCGATGTTGATCACCCCGGACCTGGAGCAGATGACGCCGGTCAGGGCGCCGAGCATGATCGGGATCGACCCGGCCAGCGTGCCCGAGAGCAGGTTCACGATGTTGAACGCGGTGCTCAGCCCGGCGTCGGCCCAGCACATCAGGGACAAAATGAGCAGGAACGTGACCAGCGCAATGGCCGTGCGTCGCAGCGCCACGCTCAACGGCACGAACGCGCGCACCAGGGCCAGCGCGATCGAGATCCCGCCGCACACGTAGCAGGTCGCGGCGGCGGGCAGGCTGAGGTTCGGCACCGTGACCTTGGCGAACGCCTGGGAGAACGCGAAGGTCGCGTCTCCCTTGTGCGAGTACCCGCCGAGGAGGAGTATGTCGATGAGCCCGAACAAGGCGAAGGTGGCGGGCGCCAGCCACCGCCGGAAGGTGCTGGTCGGGACGGCGGAGGCCGCCAGCACGGTCGGGACGCGCTCGGTGATGGTCATGCTCCCCATCCCTTCGACAGCGTCAGGCCGACGCCGCCGGCCCTGGCCGCGCGCAGCCGGTAGATGGCCCGGACCAGCGGTGGCGCCGCGACGAACAAGACGATGATCGCTTCCAGGACGGTCACCATGTCCACCGAGGTCCCGGTGGCGGCCTGCATGAGCGGGGCCCCGGCGTGCAGCGCCCCGAAGAGGAGGCCGGCCAGCACGACGCCAAGCGGCTTGCCCCGGCCGAGCAACGCGACCGTGATGGCGTCGATCCCGTATGTCCCGTAGCTCAGGTTGTTGAGCTGGAAGTCGGTGCCCTGGATGACCGCCGAACCGCCCAGTCCGGCCAGCCCGCCGGCGATCAGCATCACCAGCACCCAGTTGTGACCCACGTTCATGCCCGCGACCCGCGCCGCGCTGGGGTTCTTGCCGATGCTGCGGAACTCGAACCCGGTGGTGGTACGGCTGAGCAGCCACCAGATGGCCGCGGCGCAGGCCAGCGCGACCAGGAAGCCCGCGTTGACGCGCAGGTGCGAGCCGAACAGCAGCGGCAGGTGCGCGTTCCCGGCGATGAACACGCTGACCGGGTTGGAACTGCCGGGCGCCTGCATCAGATAGTGGAAGGAGAGCAGGTAGGCCAGGAAGTAGGCCATGATGTAGTTGAGCATGATCGTGACGATGACCTCGTGCGCACCCGTCCGCGCCTTGAGCTCGCCGACCAGCCAGCCGAGCGCCGCGCCGCCCACGAAACCGCCGATCACGCAGACGACCACATGCACGACGACCGGCAGGCTGACGCCGTAGCCCAGGTACGTGGCCAGGATGGCGCCGCCGATGAACTGGCTCTGGCCGCCGATGTTGAACAGGCCGGCCTGGTACGGCAGCGCCACCGCGAGCCCGGCCAGGATCAGCGGCGTGGCCGACACGCACGTCTCCGACAGCGGGCCGAAGACCGCGCTCAGGTAGCCGTCGTGGATCGCCGTGCCGATCGAGGCCTGGCTGAACAGCGCCGAGACCGTGTGCGGGTTGAAGATCGAGCCCTCGAACAGCGCCACGTAGGCGGCCACCGCGGTGTCCCAGGCCTCCGCGAAGGCGTGACCCGGAGCCGAGAACAGGCTGCCCCAGGCATGCAGCACGGTCCTATTGGTGAACGCGTTGATGAGGCCGCCCACTACCAGCGCGGTGAAGATGGCCAGGACGGTGACGGTGAAGGAGTTGCCCGTCAGGATCGAGTCCCAGATGTACCGGGCGCGACCCGACGGCGACCACGCGTCCTCGGGCTGGTCTTCGTCCGCGCCGGTATCCGGGGAAGCCGCGGCCACCTCTTCCAGGGCCGCCTCCGGTTCCGGTGCGCTCGGACCGGAACCCGGATCCGGACCAGGACCCGGATCCGGACCAGGACTCGGATCCGGACCAGACGAGCCGGACGAACCAGACGGAGTGGGGTCGACCGGCCCTTGCTCGCTCATTGCCCTGCTCCTGGCGTTCCCGCTCCCGGCGCCGGGGTCGGCGCGGTAGCCTGATCCGCCTCCAAGGCCGGGGCCGGGCCGGCAGCCCCGGTCACATGTGGAGCCTCGGTGGTGCCCCCGGCCATCAGCACGCCCAGTTCCTCGGCGGGCACGGTCGGCGGCCGGAAGCCGGTGATTCTGCCTTCGTACACGACGGCGATCCTGTCCGCGAGCGCGTAGATCTCGTCCAGTTCCGCGGAGACGATGAGCACGGCCACGCCGTGATCGCGCTGCTGGACGATGCGCTTGTGCACGAACTCGATCGAGCCGACGTCGAGCCCGCGGGTCGGCTGGCTGGCCACGAGCACCTTGTGGTCACGGGCGAGTTCCCTGGCCAGGATCACCTTCTGCTGGTTGCCGCCGGACAGCGTGCTGACCGGATTTTGCGCCGAGGTGGTCCTGACGTCGAAGGCCTTTACCTGATCGGCCGCGTTACGCGCGATCGCGCCGAGGTTAAGGTTGATGCCCGAGGCGAAAGGCGGCCGATTGTACTGGTCAAGCACCATGTTGTCCGCCACCGAGAACTCGCCGATCAGCCCGTCTTCCTGCCGGTCCTCGGGCACGTAGGCCAGGCCGGCGCGCAGCCGCTGGGCGGGTGTGGCGTGGGTGAGGTCATGGCCGCCCAACGCGACGTGGCCCGAGGCGGTGGGCCGCAGCCCCATCAGCGCCTCGCACAGTTCGGTCTGGCCGTTGCCCTGCACGCCGGCCACGCCCAGGATCTCGCCCGCGCGGACCTGGAACGACATCCCGTTCACCCAGACCCGGCCGGTATCGTCGGCCACGGTCAGGTCCGAGACGTCGAGCACGACCTCGCCGGGCTTGGCCGCCTCCTTGCTCACCCGCAGCTGCACGTTCCGGCCGACCATGAGCGAGGCAAGCTCATCCTCGGTGGCCGACGGCGGGCGCTCGCCGACCACCGCGCCGCGGCGCAGCACGGTGATGGTGTCCGCGATGGCCTGGACTTCCTTGAGCTTGTGCGAGATGAAGACGACCGACGTGCCGCCGTCCTTCAGCTGCTTGATGATCCGGAACAGGTCCTCGGTCTCCGCCGGGGTCAGCACCGCGGTGGGCTCGTCGAGGATCAGCACGGTCGCCTCCCTGACCAGTGCCTTGACGATCTCGACCCGCTGCTGGATGCCGACCGGAAGGTCCTCGACCAGGGCGTCCGGGTCGATCTCCAGCCCGTAGTGCTGGGAGATCTGGGCCACGTCCTTGCGCGTCTTGCGCCGGTCGAGAAGGCCGGACCGGTTGGTCTCCTCGATGCCGAGGGTCACGTTCTCCGCCACGGTGAACACGGGCACCAGCATGAAGTGCTGGTGCACCATGCCGATGCCGGCCGCGATGGCGTCCTTGGGCGAGTGGAACCGGACCGGCTTGGCGTCGAGGAGGATCTCGCCCTCGTCCGGCTGCAGCAGTCCGTATAGGACGTTCATGAGGGTCGTCTTGCCGGCGCCGTTCTCGCCGAGCAGGGCGTGCACCTTGCCGGGGGCCACCGCCAGATCGATCCGGTCGTTGGCCACCAGCGACCCGAAACGCTTGGTGATGCCCCTCAGCTCAAGTTCCACGTCGACCCCTCAGTGCGCAAATGTGGCAGCGGTGCATGACGCTCTGGCACCGCTGCCACATTGTGTCGCGCCGTGCTGTCAGCCGGCTAGACCGGGCTCTTGGTCGGCGTCTGGATCGAGCCGTTCTCGATGCCCGTGGTCAGTGTCTGAAGCTCGGCCTGAAGCGAGGCCGGGACCTTGCTGGTGAAGTCGTGGAACGGGGAGAGCACGGCGCCGCCGTTGGCCAGGGTGCCGACGTAGCTGCCGCCCTTGAACGTGCCGCCGGCCGCGGACAGTACCGTGGCCTTCACCGACGGCACGACGCCCTTCTCCACGCTGGTGATGAAGTACGGGCAGTACGACGCCGCGAAGAGGCAGCCGTCGACGTCCACCCAGAACATGTTCACCTTGTCGCTGCCCGCGGCGGCGTCCGCCTGCTGGACCGCCTTGGCCGCGCCGAGCCCGACGTTGCCCGCGACCGGGAAGATGATGTCCGCGCCCTCGCTGATGAACGTATTGGTCAGCGTCGCGCCCTTGGTCTGGTTGGTGAAGTCGCCGGTGAAGGAGCCCTTCTGGGTCTGCTCGTTCCAGCCGAGCACCTGCACGTGCGTGCCGTGCTTCTGGTTGTAGTACTGCACGCCGTCCCAGTATCCGTCCATGTAGATCGTCACGGTCCCGAAGTTCATCCCGCCGAACGTCGCGACCTTGCCGGTCTTCGTCATGCCCGCGGCCAGGTACCCGCCGAGGAAGCCGTCCTGCACGGTGTTGTACGTCAGCTGGTCGATGTTGCT
Source organism: uncultured Actinomycetes bacterium (assembly GCA_963705835.1). GTDB lineage: Bacteria > Actinomycetota > Actinomycetes > Streptosporangiales > Streptosporangiaceae > Palsa-504. The sequence goes on along the minus strand of CAVPLC010000079.1, from coordinate 78,794 downwards.
TTCCTTGGTGCCAGTGAGGCAGAACGACGCGTAGGAGCAGTCCACGATCGCGAAATCCTGGGTCGGGTGCGCCTTGGCCGCGGCCTCGGTCGCGGCGCCCATCGCGAAGCCGACGGTGACGATGAGGTTGCACTTCTGGCCGATGAACGTGTTGATGTTCGGTATGTAGTCACCTGGCGCCGTCGACGACAGGTACCTGACGCTGATGTTGGGGTTCGCGGTCGCGGCCGCCTGCATGCCCGCCCACGACGAGGCGTTGAACGACCGGTCGTCGATGCCGCCGGTGTCGGTGACCATGCATGCGAGCGTCTTGGCGCCCGTCGCCGCGCCCGTGCTGGTCGCCGTGCCGCTCGCCGTGCTCGACGCGCTGGTGCTAGATGATGTGGCCGAGCTATGGCTGCTACCGCACGCGGCGACGACCAGCGTCGTCGACACGGCCAGCGCCACGGTGGCCCATGCGCTGTGTTTCACGCTTACCTCCACTGGGCCAGCGCGCCGCCGCGCCTGGCCTCGCATTCGTCCTGGGTTGTCCCGCAGGTTAAACCTGGTCGCGCCGCCTGGGAAGGGGACACGCCCCTATCTGGCCTGCTCGTTGCCGAATCGGAACCGGATCATGATGGCACTCCTGGCCTGCCAGACATACTTCCGGGCGTTCGGTCCGCGAACTTTGGTACTTTCCTACAGGCTGACGACGTCGTGCGCGGAAGCGGCGGAAGCGGCGGAAGCGGCGGCGCCGGTAGCGGTGTTGGCGGGAGCACCGCTACTAGGCGCCGGAGCACCGGGGAAGTCGAGCGTCACGGTCAGGCCGCCGCCCGGGGTCTCGGCCAGGCCGGCGGTGCCGCCGTTGGAGGTGACCAGGCGGTGCACGATGGCCAGGCCCAGCCCGGTGCCGCCCGGGCTCATGGAGGTGAACCGCAGGAAGGCGCGCTCCCGGTCCTCGGCGCTCATGCCCGGGCCGTTGTCGCTCACCGTGATCCGCGCGCCGGACGGGATGGCCGCGGCCGTGAGGGTGACCTGGTGACCGGGGCTGAGCGCCTCCAGGGAGTTGGCGATCAGGTTGTCCAGGATCTGCTCCAGGTGCCCCTCGCCGATCCAGGCCAGCACCGGCCCGCCCCGCGGAGCTCCCGGAGCCCCCGGAGCCCCCGGCGGAGAACCCGCCGGCGAGCCTGCGCGCGCCGGACGCGGCCACCAGCGCGATGTTCCGGTCGTCGGCCACCGGATGCCAGGCCACCACGCGTTCCCTGGCCACCTCGGCGACGTCGATCGCGACCGGCACCGGCACCACGTTCTCCGCGCGGGCCACGGTCAGCAGGCCGTCCACCAGCCGGGACAGCCTGGCCAGCTCGTCGAGGGCCCCGGCCAGCTCGTGGCCGGTGTCCGGGTCGGAGTGCGCGGTGTCGGCGGCGAGCAGGTCGAGCCGCAGCCGCAGCGCGGCCAGCGGGGTGCGCAGCTGGTGCGACACGTCGGCGATGACGGCCCGGTGCCCGTGCACCAGCGCCTCGAGCCGCCCGGCCATCGTGTTGAACGTGGTGCCCAGGCGGCGCAGCTCCGGCGGGCCCGACTCGACCTTGGCCCTCATCTCCAGGTCGCCGTCGGCCAGCCTGCGGGCCGCGGCGTCCAGGCCCTTCAGCGGCCGGCTCACCCACCGGACCAGGCCGAACGCCAGCAGCGCCGCGCCGATCATCGCGACCACGCAGATCGTCCCGAAGATCACCCACAGCTCGACGATCTCGTGGTCCAGCGGCGCGGTGGACCGGACCAGGATCACCGCGCCCAGCTTCACCGGTCCGGTGAGCGCGCCCGCGTTGAGGACCGGAACGGCCGCGACCTCCCGCGAGTCCACCGTCTCGGTGACCGCCTGACCGGTCTGGGCCACCTGGTGGCCGAGCTGACCCCACTGCCCGGCCGGCACGTTGCCCTTTTCGTCCAGCAGATGGCCATCGGTGAGGTAGATCAGCAGCCCGTTGCCCGCCTGCTCGACCTGCCTGTAGATGGTCAGCAGGGGTATGTCGAGCCGCCCGGCCTCGGCGGGCTGCGGCTTCACGGTGGAGAGCCGCGGCAGGGCAACGTCGGCGACCGCGCTGGCCATGTTCTGCGTGTCCTGGACGAAGGAGCTCCGGTCCTGGCTGATCGTGCTGAGGGTCAGCGGCACCACCGCGCCGGCCAGCACCGCGGCGGTGAAGGCCAGCAGGGCCAGCAGGATCCGCCTGGTCATCCCGCGCCGTCCGGGTCGCCGAGCCGGAATCCGTGACCGTAGACGGTCTCGATGATGCCCGGGTCGCCGAGCTTCTTACGCAGCGCCGCCATGTGCACGTCGAGCACCTTGGTCGGGCCGTACCAGTGCTCGTCCCAGGCCCGCTCGAGCATCTCCTGGCGGCTGACCACCCGCCCCGGATCGCTGGCCAGGCACTCCAGGATGGCGAACTCCTTGGGCGTGACCGCGATCTGGTGCCCGGAGACGGTGACCTTGTGGGTGCGCAGGTCGACGGTGAGCGCCCCGTGCTGCAGCACCTGGGCGGCGGGCTGGCGGCTGCGGCGGAGCACGGCCCGGATCCTGGCCAGCAGCTCCTGCAGCCCGAACGGCTTGATCAGGTAGTCGTCGGCCCCCTCGTCGAGCGCGAGGACCCGGTCGGATTCCTCGCCGCGCGCGGTCACCACGATGATCGCCGCGTCGCAGGACTGGCGCAGCCGGCGGCAGACCTCGACGCCGTCGATGTCGGGCAGCCCCAGGTCGAGCAGCACCACGTCGGGCACCGGCCAGTCCAGCGCCGCCTGGCCGGTGGTCACGCTGCCCGTTTCGTAGCCGGCCCGGGTCAGCCCCCGGACCAGCTGAGTGGCGATGCCGGGGTCGTCCTCCACGACGAGCACCCGGCCGAGACGTGCGTTCACGGCCTCCACGCTAAGCACGAAACCGGCGCGCGCCTAATCGGGCGAAGATCTTAACCAAAACTGAACTTCTTCCAGGGTGGGTCCTAGCAAGTACTCGGGCATGCTGGTTATCAGAGTTCCTTGCTCTAGCGCGACAGCCTCCCTGCCGCTGAGCGCGCGGATGACATGGGAGGGTCCGCGTGGATAAGGCACCCCTGCAGCCTTATCCACGCGGACCCGTTAAACCCGAGGACCTCTTCCCCGAGAACCCCGGCACCGACTAGCCCGGGGACGCCCCCGCAGACCCCGCGCACGGGGGAGTCCACCCCCCCACCCCCGCCCCCCCGCTTGTCAAAACCCCCCCGCTCATCGACTGGCCAGCCCTGCGCGCGGCCGCCGTCGCCGCCGCGGGAAGAGCGTACGCCCCCTACTCCGGACTGCGGGTCGGCGCGGCCGGCCAGGCCTCCGACGGCCAGGTCGTGACCGGCTGCAACGTGGAGAACGCCTCGTACGGCCTGACCCTGTGCGCCGAGTGCGGCCTGGTCTCCGCGCTGCACGCGAGCGGCGCCACCGGCCCGCTCACCGCCGTGGCCATCGTCGCGGGCGACGGGGAGCCGCTGCTGCCCTGCGGCCGCTGCCGCCAGCTGCTGCTCGAAGCGGCGGCGGCGGCGACCTGCTGGTCGATACCGCGCAGGGCCCGGTGGAACTGAAGGTCCTGCTCCCCGACGCGTTCACCGGCACCGACCTCGCGCAGCACAGGGATCCCCGGTGACGGACGCGGTCACGCTCATCACGACCAAACGAGACGGCGGCCGGCTCTCCGACGACGACATACGCTGGCTGTTCGCCGCGTACGCCGAGGGCGAGGTCGCCGACGAGCAGATGTCCGCGCTGCTGATGGCGATCTTCTTCCAGGGCCTGAGCCGCGAGGAGCTGCGGACCTGGACCGCGGCCATGATCGCCTCCGGCGACCGCCTGGACCTCAGCCCGATCACGAGGCCCACCGTGGACAAGCACTCCACCGGCGGGGTGGGGGACAAGGTCAGCCTGATCCTCGCGCCGCTGGTCGCGGCCTGCGGCGCCGCCGTCCCGCAGCTGTCAGGGCGCGGCCTCGGCCACACCGGCGGCACGCTGGACAAGCTCGAGTCGATCCCTGGGTTCCGCACCGCGCTGACCCCGGCCGAGACCCTCGACGTGCTGGCCACCGCGGGCTGCGTGATCTGCGCCGCCGGCTCCGGGCTCGCGCCCGCGGACCGCAGGCTGTACGCGCTGCGCGACGTGACCGGGACGGTGGAGTCCATCCCGCTCATCTCCAGCTCGATCATGTCCAAGAAGATCGCCGAGGGAACCGCCGCGCTGGTCCTGGACGTCAAGGTCGGCACGGGCGCGTTCATGAAGAGCCGGGAGCGGGCGCGCGAGCTGGCCCGGACCATGGTCGCCCTCGGCGAGGAACACAACGTCCGGACCGCGGCCCTGCTGACCACGATGGACACCCCGCTGGGCCGGGCGGTGGGCAACGCCGTCGAGGTGACGGAGTTCGTCCGCGCGCTGGAGGGGAACGGCCCGCCCGACCTCATGCAGGTCACGCTCGCGCTCGCGGCCCAGATGCTGGACCTGGCGGGCATCGACGAAGACCCGGCCGCCGCCATCGCCGACGGCCGCGCGCTGGCCGCCTACCGGACCATGGTCCGCGCCCAGGGCGGCGACCCGGACGCGCCGCTGCCGGAGCCCGCGCACGTCATCCAGGCCCTGCCGGCCCCGGCCGACGGCTGGCTGACCCGGCTGGACGCGCTGGCGGTGGGCATCGCGGCCTGGCGGCTCGGCGCGGGCCGGGAACGCAAGGAGGACCCGGTCAGCGCCGCGGCCGGCGTGATCTGCCTGGCCAAGCCGGGCGACCAGGTCCGCAGGGGCCAGCCGCTCCTCGAGCTGCGCGCCGACGACGCCGGCCGTTTCGACGGCGCCCTGGCGGCCCTCGAGGACGCCGTCACCATCGGCGACCAGGATCCCGGACCCGCCCCGTCCCCGATCATCGAGCGCATCCCCCCACCGGTAGCACAATAGGTGGATGCCAACCCTCGATGAACTCCGCGCCGTCCCGAAGGTCCTGCTGCACGATCACCTGGACGGCGGGCTGCGCCCGCAGACCGTCCTCGAGCTGGCCCGCGAGACGGGGTACCGGGACCTGCCCGGCGACAACGCAGAAGAGCTGACCCAGCGGCTGACCGAGGGCGCGCACCGCGGTCACCTGGAGATCTACCTGGACGCGTTCCGGCACACGGTCGGGGTCATGCAGACCCCCGAGGCGCTGACGCGGGTGGCGGCGGAGTGCGCCGAGGACCTGGCCGCCGACGGGGTGGTCTACGCCGAGGTCCGGTTCGCGCCCGAGCTGCACACCGCGCGCGGGCTGAGCCTGGACGAGGTCGTCGAGGCGGTGCTCGAGGGATTCCGCCACGGCTCTGCCAACCAAGCCAGGGCCGGCCGCGGGATCAAGGTGTACGCCCTGCTCACCGCCATGCGCACGGCCGCAAGGTCGCTCGAGATCGCCGAAGTGGCCGTGCGCCACCGCGACGCCGGCGTGGTCGGCTTCGACATCGCGGGCGCCGAGGCCGGCTGGCCGCCGAGCCGGCACCTGGACGCGTTCCAGTACATCAAGCGGGAGAACTTCCACATCACGATCCACGCGGGCGAGGGGTTCGGGCTGCCGTCGATATGGGAGGCCGTGCAGTGGTGCGGCACCGAACGGCTCGGCCACGGCGTGCGCATCGTGGACGACATCCAGATCAGCCCGGAGGGCAACGTCCGGCTGGGCCGGCTGGCCGCCTACATCCGTGACCGCCGGATCCCGCTGGAGATGTGCCCGACCTCGAACGTCCAGACCGGCGCCGCCCCGTCGATCGCGCTGCACCCGATCCGGCTCTTGCGCCAGCTCTCGTTCCGGGTGACGGTGAACACCGACAACCGGCTGATGAGCCAGGTCACGCTCAGCTCGGAGTTCCACCGGCTGGTCACCGAGTTCGGCTACGGCTGGTCCGACGTGGAGTGGCTGACCACCAACGCGATGAAGAGCGCGTTCGCCGGCTTCGACGAGCGCATCCACATCATCAACACCGTGATCAAACCGGGTTTCGCCACCGCGCGCGCGATGAGCGATGCGGTGGTCCCCGTCGGCCTGCTGGGAACCGGCGATCCCGGGTAATTTAATAAGGACATTTATTCTGAACGGTCCATGGTTCCCCTCGCCCCTCACCTGTCACAGTCCGGTGGCATCGCGGTACACAATTGCGTGAGGATTCGGCATGATGGAAGCTGACCGCTGGTTCTGAAAAGGGTGGGGCCTAGGAGACCAATGGGAGAACCGCAGTCGGGGTTGAGGAATGGGGGAGAGCCGCTGCGCAGGTGGGATCCGGAGCGGATCGGGCCGTACGTGATCCTCGGCCGCCTGGGTGCCGGAGCGATGGGCCAGGTGTACCTGGGCCGTTCGGCGGCCGGGCGCCTGGTCGCGGTGAAGACGATCAGGGTCGAGCTGGCCGAGGAGGCCGGCTTCCGGACCCGGTTCGGCCAGGAGGTGGCGGCCGCGCGCCGGGTGAGCGGGGTGTTCACCGCCGCGGTCGTCGAGGCCGATCCCGAGGCCGACCTGCCCTGGCTGGCCACCGCGTACGTGCCGGCCCCGTCGCTGGCCCGGCTGGTCGCCGCCTGCGGCCCGATGCCGCTCCGCTCGGTCCGCTGGCTCGCGGCCGGGTGCGCCGAGGCGCTGGTGTCCATCCACAGCGCGGGCCTGGTGCACCGGGACCTGAAGCCGTCGAACGTGCTGGTCGCGCCGGACGGGCCGCGGGTGATCGACTTCGGAGTGGCCCGGGCGGCCGAACGAATCGAGCTGACCACCTCGCGCGGAGCCGTCGGCACGCCCGCGTACATGGCGCCGGAACAGGCCAGGGACACCAAGGCGGCGTCGGTGGCCAGCGACGTGTACTCACTCGGCGCGACGCTGGTCTTCGCGGCCACCGGGCGCCCGCCCTATCAGGGCGACACGCCCATGGACGTGCTGGCCCGGCTGGCCACCGAGCCGCCGGACCTGTCCGGCCTGCCCGGCGAGCTGACGGACCTCGTCACCGCCTGCATGCAGCGGGTGCCGAGGGAGCGCCCGACCTCGTCCGCGGTGCTGGCCCGGCTCGGGTCGTTCACCGAGGCCCCCGCGGGCCCGGCCGAGGAGCACTCCTACCTGCCCGAAGCGGCGATGGCCCTGATCGGGCAGTACCAGCGCAGCCCGCTGCTGGCCAGCGGCCAGCTGTCCGGGCCCAGCTCGGGCGGCCCGCCAAGCCCCGAGCACGGCGACGACGCCACCTCCGCCTCCTACACCGAACTGCCCGCCTCCTACAAGCCCGTCCCCAAGCGCAGGCCCACCGGCCCGGAGCCCGCGCGGCCGGGCCGGGCGTCCTGGCCCGCGGCCGCGCGGCAGTGGCTCGGGACGCACATGGCCTGGGCCGGCTGGGCCGCCGTTGGCGCGGCCCTGGTGGTCGGCGGGGTCTTCCTCGGCTCCGCGCTCAGCAGTTCGGGCAGCCCTCGGACGCCCCCGGACCTGCCGCCCGCCCCGCCGACCGTGTGCGGTCCGGACGAGCCCGCGGGCCCCGCGCTGTGCATGGTGAACCATAGCCAGGGCCTGGCCAGCGCCGCCTTCACCGTGCAGGGCAGCGGCTTTGCCCCGGGAGCGCAGGTGACGTTTACGGTGAGCGAGATCAGCCCGCCGCCGGGGAAACCACTGTTCAACGTGACCTCGCACTACCACATGAAGGCCCGCCCGGACGGGACGTTCAGGGTGGGGGTCAGCCAGCTCTACCCGGGCCCGCTGCAGCTGGGGCTGGTCACCGTCGCCGCCACCGGGCCGCTCGGCAGGGGCGCGGCCGAGACGCAGTTCATGGTCCTCCCGGACAACCCGCCCCCCGGGGCGCCAGCGCCAGCGGGCTAGCCTCAGCCTTCGGTCCACCACAGGTCCTCCTGGCGGGAGCGCCAGGCCGGATCGGCCAGCCGGCCGAGGTCGGCCGAGGTGATGATGCCGTGCTCGATCAAGATCCGCACGGCCACCTCGTCCGAGAGCCGGACGTCGGCCCCGTCCCTGGACGCCAGCCCGCGATCGCCGATCTTGCGCCGCAGCACCTTGATGTGCTCGGCCACCCGGGACGAGAGCAGGTCACGGAATTCGGCGTCGGTCTCGAACCGCTCGAGCTCGTGGTAGGCGCCGGTCACCTCCAGCGCGGCCCGGGCGATCTCCGGCGTCCGCGGCAGCGGCGTGGTCGCGCTCGGATCGAGCAGCCAGGGCCGGCACCAGATGAGCGCGACCAGGAACAGCTTGGTCATCGGGTCCAGGTAGAGCGGCAGCACCGTGCCCTCGTCGTCCGGATGGCTCTCGTCCCTTGAACCCGGGCTCCCGTCGGCCTCCCGCTGGCCGGTGACCGTCACCGACAGCGGCAGCCCCTCGTCCAGCATGGCGCGCGAGCCCACCAGCGCGGTGCCCGAATGCAGCAGCCAGCCGCCGGCCGGCTCGCCGCCCTCCTCCAGCCGCGGCAGCCTGATCCGGTATCCCTCGCCCTCCACGTACAGCGCGTGCGTGCGGCTGATGTTCGCGATCCAGACCCCGGCCGCCATCGCGGTCACGATGCCGGCCCGCCGGGACAGCCCGCGCCCGGCCGCCACGGCCAGGTCCACCTCCGGCCCCCGGCCGAAGACGAGCTGGCTGCCCTCGGTGACCCGCACCTCCTGGCCCGACGAGGTGCTCACGTACGCGTTCACCGCCATGGCGGCGTCGGGGGTACGTGAGGGGACATCCGGGCTCCCTGCCTGCGGTATGACCTGATCAGGACGGTCTGGTAAGTCTAGGCTCGATTCTGGTCGCGCGGCAGGCGCGGGCCTACCCCGGATTCGGGGATACCCGCGCGTGAATTGTCCTGATTAGCTGCATAGCGGCAGGGTGCCGGGCTCTGCCGGCGGTGGTACCGTCCGTTCGCGGGATGGGGGGGCCTAACCCGCGGGCGGGTCGAGTGCCGCACCACCAACCGCTGCAGGCCCGGCGCCCCGCCCGGAAGCTCCGTTTTTCCCCTAGATCTTGCCGAACAGGCGGTCGCCCGCGTCGCCAAGCCCGGGCACGATGTACCCCCGCTCGTTCAGCCGCTCGTCGACCGCCGCGGTGACCACGCGGATCCAGGGTCCTCCGTCGCCGTCGTCCCCGCCGTCGCCGGCGAAGCTCTCCTCCACGTGGCGCAGGCCCTCGGGCGCGGCGAGCAGGCAGATCGCGGTCACCGACGCGGCGCCCCGGGCGACCAGCATGCTGATCACGGTGGCCAGCGTGCCGCCGGTGGCCAGCATCGGGTCCAGCACGAACGTGTCCCGGTTCGTCAGGTCGGTCGGCAGCCGGTCCGCGTAGGTGGACGCCACCAGCGACTCCTCGTCCCGGCGCAGCCCGACGAAGCCGACGTCGGCCATGGGCAGCAGTCGGGTCATGCCCTCCAGCATGCCGATCCCGGCCCGCAGCACCGGCACGATGAGCGGGGTCGGCCGGGCCAGCTTGACGCCCCGGGCCTCGCCCACCGGCGTGGTGACCGACACGGGCTGGACCCGCATCTCGCGGGTCGCCTCGTAGGCGAGCAGCGTCACCAGCTCGGCGGTCAGGCTGCGGAACGTCGCGGTGTCGCTCGCGGTGTCGCGCAGCGCGGTGAGCTTATGGGTGACCAAGGGATGATCGACGACGAGCGTGCGCATAGCAAGCAGTGTGGCAGGCGACCGCGCCCGGGGCCACCGGCTGCCCGGAGCTCGACCCCCGGGACCCCCCGGGCACCCGGGGCGACCCCCCAGACCCCCGCGGTGCTAGCCCGGAGCGACCCCCGCAGACCCCCCCGCGGCCGGGGCGCGCGAGCTGGCCAGGTCCACCTCGATGCGGCGCGCGGTGGTGAGCAGCGGCTGCAGGAACTCCTCCACGATGGTGTTCAGGGTGCGCCGGCCGGCGTGCGTGGAAACGTTGATGGCCGCGATGACCTGGCCGTCGGCGTCGCGGATGGGGGCCGCGATCGACCGCAGCCCCTCCTCGAGCTCCTGGTCGACCAGCGCCCAGCCCTGGGTCCGGATCTTGTGCAGCTCACGGCGTAGCGCGGTCGCGCTGGTGATGGTGTGCCCGGTGAGGCCCTTCAGGCTCGTCGAGTCCAGGTACTCATCCAGCCGCTCGTCGGACTGCGCGGCCAGCAGCACCCGGCCCATCGAGGTGGCGTACGCCGGGAACCTGGTGCCGACGCTGATCGTCACGGTCATGATCCGCTTGGTCGGCACCCGGGCGATGTAGACGACTTCGTCCCCGTCCAGCTCGGAGACTGATGACGACTCGTGCACCTGCTCGACCAGCTGCTCCAGGTGCGGCATGGCGACCTCGGGCAGGGTCAGGCTGGACAGGTACGCGTAGCCGAGCTCGAGGATCTTGGGGCGCAGCGCGAACCTGCTACCGTCGATGCGCATGTAACCGAGATGGACCAGCGTGTGCAGGAAGCGGCGGGCGGCGGCCCGGCTCAGGCCGGTGCTGGTGGCTACCTCGCTCAGGGTGAGCTTGGGATGCTCGGCGTCGAAGGCCCGGATCACCGACAGGCCGCGCTCGAGTGACTGCACGAAGTCCCCGTCATGACCGCTTTCCTTGCTGTCCGTCAATGGGCCTCCCTGCTCGGTCGATGACATCATAGACCTGGGCTCCACGCGTTCGCCTTCTGAACTATCGTGCGTCTTACGCACTAACGACATCCGAGGAGCGGTCATGACAGTCGCGCGCCAGGCTCGGTATCGTCGGCGTCGAGATGACTAGTAGCTCGCGGACCCAGGTCGGCATCGTCGGGGCCGGGCCGGCCTGCTCCTTTCCTACCTGCTGGCCCTGCGCGGCATCGACTCGATCGTGGTGGAGAACCGCAGCCGGGCCTACTGCGAGGCCCGGCAGCGGGCCGGGCTGCTCGAGGCGGGCACCGTCGAGCTGCTCCGCGAGATCGGCCTCGCCGCCCGGATGGACGCCGAGGGCCTCGAGCACGGCGGGATCTACCTGCAGTTCGCCGGGGAACGGCACCACCTGGACTTCCGCGACCTGACCGGCGGCCGCTGGGTCACGATCTACGCGCAGACCGAGATCGTCAAGGACCTGATCCGGGCCAGGCTCGCGGCCGGGGCCCACATCGAGTTCGAGGTCTCCGGCACCGAGGTCAGCGACCTGGACACCGACCGGCCGGTGCTCCGCTTCACCGACGCCGCCGGGACGCGCCACGAGGTCAGCTGCGACGCGATCGCGGGCTGCGACGGATTCCACGGCGTCTGCCGGGACTCCATGCCGCCCGGCCTGATCCAGGTGGCCGAGCGCGGCTACCCGTACTCCTGGCTCGGCATCCTGGCCACGGTGCCGCCGTCCACCGACGAGCTCATCTACTGCCGCCACGAGGACGGGTTCGCGCTGCACACCATGCGCACCCCCCAGGTCAGCCGGCTGTACCTGCAGGTAAGCGCGGACGAGGACATCGCAGGCTGGCCGGACGACCGTATCTGGGCGGTATTGCGGCACCGGCTCGAGGTGCCCGGCTGGGAGCTCAAGGACGGCCCGATCACCGAGAAGGCCGTCTCTCCGATGCGCAGCTTCGTCGCCTTCCCCATGCGCTACCGGCGGCTGTTCCTGGCGGGCGACGCCGCGCACATCGTGCCGCCCACCGGCGCCAAGGGCCTCAACCTGGCCATCGCGGACGTGACCGTCCTGGCCGCGCGCCCTGGCCCGCCTGCTGCGCGACAAGGATCCCGGGCCGGCCGACGCGTACTCCGGCAGCTGCCTGAGCCGGGTCTGGCGGGCCACGCATTTCTCCTGGTGGATGACGTCCATGCTGCACGTGGACCCGCACCCGGACCCGTTCGGCGCCGAACTCCAGCTCTCCCAGCTGCGCTACGTGGTCAGCTCCCGCGCCGCCGCCACCACCCTGGCCGAGAACTACACCGGCTACTTCCCCCTCCACTGGCCCTAGCCGCGCCTCGCTTTGCACCGGCATATGCGTCCTTCCCCCGGCGCCTGAGGCGACTTAGCGCATGTGCGCCTACCTGGGCGGCGCCTGCACCGGCGCCGGGAAGTCGCGGGTCTGGTTGGCGGCCGACGGGTGGGTCAGCTCGGCCGCCTTGCCCTCGGTGACGAGGTGACGCCAGCCCGTCTGCCAGTCCGGCAGGTCCGGGCTGTCCTGCTCCCAGTCCACGAACGTCGCCTCGTCACAGAAATGATCCAGCCGCGCGCTGATGCCCAGGTGCGGCTCGCTGCGCACGTAGGCCTCCATCGGGCCGCGCTCGGTCCAGGCGCTCACGCTCCACCAGGCGTTGTCCGCGTCGGCCAGCGCGTCCGCGCCGAGGTTGCCCTCTGACTTCTGTGCCTGCTCGATGGCGTGGACGGCATCGGTGAAGAACTCATCAAGCAGCGCCGGGTCCTTCAGCCGGAGCCGGGTGACGACGATCACGGGCATCATGACCTCCTCAGTCGTGATCCGATCCTCGCGCAGAAGACCCCGCTCCGCATCAGTCAAATAACCATCATCGCGGCCAGGTAAAGATCCCGGCGCGGGCGAGACCCTCCGGGTGCACCGTCGCTTCTTCAAGGACGTCGAGACCGCCGACGCCGTCGTCGTCGCGGTCTGACCTAGCCCAGGCCCAGGTGATGGCGCGGCCGCAGCGCGCGGGCGAGCAGCGCCGATAGCGCCGCGGCGATCCCGGTCTCGGTGATCGAGAGCGGCGCGGTGAAGCTGCGCTCGCGGCCCAGCAGGTGCAGCGCCCAGAGCCGGTGCCTGAGCGTGTAGAGCTCGGTGCGTACCGCGTCGGCCAGGCCGGTCCTGCCGCCCGAGGCCCAGCCCTCCACGCCGTGGATGTCGGTGAGCAGCCGGGTCAGGTCGTCGTAGCTGGCCGGCCCGCTGGTCAAGATGACGAGCAGCGCGGCCTCACGCACCGCGACGGGGAAGTCGGGCTGGGGCCCGTCGTCGGACCCGATCAGCGCGGCCGTGCCAATGTGCCACCTGGCGGCGGGGTCGGCCGCCATCAGCTTGCCCGTCTTGGTCAGGACCAGGCTGGTCCGGCTGCGGCGGATGGCGCCCATCTCGGCCTGCGCCATGCCGCGCAGGGTGTGCAGCGGGAACACGTCCATCTCCTGGCGCAGCGTGCCGACGAGCTGGTCGCGCCAGCCGAACGTGTCGACCGCCTCGGTGACCAGGGCGGGCGCGATGTAGTGCCGGGCGGTGAGGCGCAGCCCCTCGTCCGCGTGCCCGAGCAGCCATCCCAGCGTGGGCAGCGGGTCATCGGGCAGCGCGGGCGGCTCGAGCAGGCGCGGGATGAGCGCGCGGGCCATCCGCGACCGCTCTCCCGGCCGGCCGTGGGCCCACGCGTCGATTCGTTCCGCGCTGATGCGCCCCAGCCAGGTGTCCCCTGGGGGGCTGGGGGGATGGGTACCCCCCGAGGGGGATCTGGGGGGATGGGTCTCCCCCAGGATCGGGGGGGTCGTCCCCCCGGGGACTAGCACCGCCGGTCAGCCAGCGATTGACCAGGTCCACCCGCTTGGTGCGCCAGCCGCGGCGGCCCACGCTCAGCTCCCCGGAGGCAAAGGCCAGCTCGAGGGCTGCGGCGCAGGCATCGTAGGCCGCGCGCTCCTGCACCCCCATGACCGAACCCCAGGCGAGCAGCTCGGTATCCGGCGGCGCCGCGTTCGACGCGTCGATGGCCTCGGTGTAGGCGGCGATTCCCTCCTCGTGCCCGTCCGCGTAGGCGGTGATGATCTGTTCGGTGCCCGCCGATGCGCAGACCCCGGCGTAACGGTGCAGGCCGGCCAAGTCGAACAGGCGGCCAAGGGCCTTGGCCACCCCGACCCGGCCCGGCGTGGACATCGGCCATTTGACCGGGAGCGCGTACCAGAGGAATTCCTGCAGGCGCAGCAGCGAGATGGTCTCCAGGCCCTCGTCGCCGGTCAGCCAGGCCAGGGCGGCCTTCGCGTCGCCGGCTGCCGTGGGATCCTCCCGCGTCAGGGTCTCCAGCGCCTGGCTCTCTGTCATCATGGGCACAGTCTGCCGCAGGCCGGATGCACGCGGCTAGTGCCACGTTACGCCGGGCCGGTGATCGTCGGGCATCATGGTCGGGTGCCTGGAATCTACGACGAGCCGGAGTTCTACGAGGCCGCGTGCGCCTACCGCGACGTTCCGGCCGAGGTGAACGCGCTGCTCCGCTGGTCAGAGAAACACCGGGTCGCGACCGCGGGCCCGCTGCGCACGGTCCTGGAACTCGCGGCCGGACCCGCCGAGCACGCGCGCGAACTCGCGCGCCGCGGCCTGGACGCCACCGCGCTCGATCTCAGCCCGGCGATGTGCGCCCGGGCCGGGGACCTGGCCGCGGCCGCCGGGGTCGGCCTGACCGTGGTGCAGGCCGACATGCGGGACTTCAGCCTGCCCGGCCGGTTCGACCTCGCCGTCACCATGCTCAACTCGCTGTGCCACCTGCTGACGCTCGACGACATGATCCAGCACCTGGCCTCGGTCGCGCGTCACCTCGTCCCGGGCGGGGTGTACATCGCCGAACTCGCGCATCCGGCGGACTACCTCAGCGCCGAGCGCAGGACCAGCAGCGAGTGGAGCAGCGACGTGCCGGACGGCACGGTCAGCGTGCGCTGGGGCGGCGGTAAGGACGAGATCGATCCGATCACGCAGGTCACCAGGGAGCACGTCAGCGTCACCTACCGCAAGCGAGGCGGCGCGGTCCGGACGGTCACCGACGTGGTCCCGAACCGGTTCTGGTCCGCGACCGAGATGGCCGCCGCGCTCCGCCTCGCCGGCGGGCTGGTCCTGGCCGCCAGCTACGGGGACTTCGACGCCGACTCGCCGGTGGACGCGCCGGACGCCTGGCGGATGATCCTGGTGCTGCGCCGCGAGTAGGCGGCCTCGGGCCCGGGGGTGTTCCCGCTGACCGCCACGACCAGGCCGGCCAGGATCAGCACCACGCCGAGAAGCTGAAGGGCCGACGGCCGCTCGCCCAGGATCACGTAGCTCAGCGCCACCGATCCGGCGGGCTGGATCAGCAGCAGCGCGCCGATCATCCCCGCGGCCAGCCGCGGCATCGACACGGTGATCAACAGCCACCCGATGACCTGGGAGGTCAGGGCGAGCAGCGCGAGCCAGCCCAGGGTCGGCCAGGGAAACGGGTGCAGCCCCAGCCGGTAGTCGTGCAACGCGAAGCCGAGCACCGCGGCGGTGACGGCGGCGCCCGCCGTGGCCTCGAACAGCACCGCGGCCACCGGCGGACGAGGACCGTCCTTCGCGGCCGGGCCCCGGGGCGAGGTGGCCTGCCGCAGGGTCAGGATGTAGGCCGCGTAGATGACCGCCACGCCGCCGCCGTAGACCACGCCCAGCGCCGGGTCGGTGCCGTAGGCCCGCCCGCCGCCGAGGCCGGCCAGCCCGCCCACCAGGACCAGCCCGGCCAGCATGACCGGGGCGGCCAGCACCAGCGAGCGCCGGGGGCGCTCGCCCAGGATCAGCCAGGCCAGCAGCGGGAGGATGAGCACCTCCAGGTTGCCCACCACGGTGCCGAGCCCGGCGCCGATCGCGTCGATCGCGTGGCTCCACACGATCAGGTCCCCGGCCAGGAACACGCCCGCCAGCCGGGCCAGCCAGCGCTTGCGCGAGCTCAGCCGCGGGGCTCCGCGCCGGCGCTCGGCCACGGCCAGCACGCCGAGCAGGGGGAGGGCGAAGGCGCACCGGCCCAGCGCGGTGACGCTGGGCGAGGCACCGGCCAGCCGCATCAGGATCGCCGAACTGGAGATGCACACCGCCCCCGCGATGGCCACGGCGACCGGCGAAACCGGTCTGGCTACCATCAGGCCCCCTCCGTGCGAGCACGCTATGTCATGATCAAAGATAGGTTATGGTAATGACGCTAGCCTGCGCCGTGCTCAGGAGTCAACGTGCTTTTCGCTCATGACACCACGACCGCGCTCGTGCTCGCGGCCGACCTGGTCAACTCCGACGAGCTGACCGATGTCGCCGCCCTTGAGGTGTTCCTCGACAAGCACCATGTCCAGCCCCGGCCCGCCGCCACGCCGGCCGGCCTGGACGCGGTGCTCGCGCTGAGGCCCCGGCTGCGGGCCGTCTGGCAGGCGACCGCCACCGAGCCGCTCGCCGAGCTGATCAACGGGCTGCTCCGGGACTCGGGCGCCCGGCCCTGGCTGACCGACCACGGCGGCGGCTGGGGCTGGCACCTGCACGTCACCGGGCACGACGCGGCGCTGGAGCACCGGATCGCCGCCCAGGTCGGCTTCGCCCTCGCCGACCTGGTCCGGCTGCGCGAAACCGGGCGGCTACGGCGCTGCGAGGCGCCGGACTGCGAGGCGGTGTTCGTGGACCTGTCCAAGAACCGCTCCCGCCGGTACTGCGACACCGGCAACTGCGGCAACCGCCAGCACGTGGCGGCCTACCGTGAGCGGCGCGCCGGGCGCGCCGCGGGCCGGGACGCCTGATCGCCTTCTGCGATGCCGTGCCGCAGGTAGCGGTCCAGGATGGCCTCCACCACCTGGGACAGCGACCGGCCCTCGTGGGCGGCGGCGCGGTGGGCGGCGGTGCGCAGCGCCTGGTCGATCTTGATCGTCAGGTGCGGACGGTGCCCGTTCGTGCTGGCCGCCCGCCGGTGCGGGAACGGCGGTGGCGGCTCGAGGTTCGTCACGTGATCCCGTAGCTCGGCCGGGACCCGCCGGCGGACCCGGGCCTGGACCGCCTGCCGGCTGACGCCGAGCGCCTCGGCCAGCGGGCGCAGCGGCCAGCCCGCCTCGCTCAGCGCCGCGAGCGTCGCGGACAGCTGCTCACTGCGCCCGGACAAGCGCAGCTCGCGCAGGCCCGCCGCGATCCGCTCGGGCAGCACCGGCCTCCCATCCGCCCCAGAGTCGCCGTCGCCATGCCGCGCCCGCTGCACGTACTGGCGCAGTCCGTGCGTCACGACCTCGGACATCGTGCGGCCCTCACGGGCCAGACGGGCCCTGAGGCGCTGCCGTTGCTCCTGGTCAAGCCGGAAGGTCAGCAGCCGCCTGGACACGCCGCCCGCCCCGCTCATCCCGCCGTGGCGCCGGCCAGCGCCGCGGCAGGCACGGCGCCCGATCCGATGACGGTCGTCGTCTGCTCGGCCGCGACCAGGTCCAGGTACCGCCGCGTCTCGGCGGCCCGGCGGCGCCGGTTCCAGCCCAGCAGCCGGCCCATGATCGAGCTCACGTCGGCGGCGGCGCCGGTGCCGGAGTCGGCCGACTCGATGAACAGCCGCATCCGCCGCATCAGCACGTCCTCCACGTGCAGCGCGTTCTCGTGGGTGACCGCGTAGGCGACCTCGGCGCGCAGGTACGGGTGGCCTTCGGCGAGCGGCCGGGCCAGCCCCGGGTCGTCCCGGATCAGGTCAAGCACCTCGGTCGCGAGCGTCCCGTACCGGCCGAGCAGGTGTTCCACCACCGCCTGCGGCACCCGGTAGTCCTCGGCCAGGCGGGGCGCGCCGGCCTGGACGGCGGCCAGCCCGTCCGCGCCGAGCAGCGGCAGCTTCTCGGTGACCGACGCGGGCACGACCCGGTCGAAGCCGCCCACCGCGGCGTCCACCACGTCCCGCGCCATCAGCCGGTAGGTGGTGAATTTACCGCCCGCGATGCTGACCAGGCCGGGCACGGGCACGTCCACCACGTGCTCCCTGGATACCTTCGTGGTCGGCTTGGACCCCTTGGACCCCTTGGCCCCC
Organism: uncultured Actinomycetes bacterium; assembly: GCA_963705835.1. GTDB lineage: Bacteria > Actinomycetota > Actinomycetes > Streptosporangiales > Streptosporangiaceae > Palsa-504. Next base: position 61,157 of record CAVPLC010000079.1, on the reverse strand, counting down.
CTGGCCCCCTTGGACCCGTTGCCGTCCGGGGACGCCACCAGCGGCCGCAGGCCCGCGTAGACCGCGATGACGTCGGCGCGGGTGAGCGGGCGGGCCAGCACCCGGTTCGCGGCGGCCAGGATGTAGTCGACGTCCTCCTCGGTGGCGGCGGGCTCGGCGCGGTCGCCGGACCAGTCCGTGTCGGTGGTGCCGACGATCCAGCGCTCACCCCAGGGGATGAAGAACAGCACGCTCTTGTCGGTCTTCACGATCATCCCGGTGTCGGCGTGCACGGCCTCCCGCGGCACCACCACGTGCACGCCCTTGGACATCCGGACCCGGTAGCCGGCCCGGACCCCGGCCAGGTCGTACACCAGGTCGGTCCACACCCCGGCGCAGACCACCACGGCCTCGGCCCGCACGTCGACCTCGTGCCCGGACTCCTCGTCGCGCACCCGGGCGCCGGTCACCCGGATCCCGTCCGGCCCGCGCAGCAGTTCGGTGGCGCTGACCCGGGTCGCGACCACGGCGCGGTGCGCGGCCGCGGTGCGGGCCACGGTCAGCGTGTGCCGCGCGTCGTCGACCTGCGCGTCGTAGTAGAGCATCGCGCCCGCCAGCCGGGCGGGGGACAGGCCAGGGGCGAGCTTGAGCGCGCCGCGGACGGACAGGTGCCGGTGGTGCGGCACGGGCCTGCGCGTTCCCTCCATCGCGTCGTACAGGGCCAGGCCCGCGCCCACGTACGGCCGCTCTACCACCTTGCGGTACAGCGGGTACAGGAACGAGACCGGCTTGACCAGGTGCGGCGCCAGCTTCGACACCAGCAGGTCGCGTTCCCGGAGCGCCTCGTAGACCAGCTTGAAGTCGAGCTGCTCCAGGTACCTCAGGCCGCCGTGGACGAGCTTGCTCGACCGGCTCGAGGTGCCCGAGGCCAGGTCGCGCGACTCGACCAGGGCCACCCGCAGGCCACGGGACGCGGCGTCCAGGGCCGCCCCGGCGCCGGTGATGCCGCCCCCGATGACCAGCACGTCGAACCGCTCGGTGGCCAGCCTGCTGAGTGTCGCGCCGCGCTCGCGGGCGTCCAGGACCCCGTAGATCGTCATCGCCATCCCCCATGCGGACGCGCTCTGTATGGCTCTAGAGTATGTACATCGTCAATCTACTCGCAATCCAGAACGCGCCGGTGAACACCTGTTTACCCGGTGATGTCAGGATCGAGGAGAAACGGTTCGACCGGGAGGGACACGAGAGAGGCAGTGGCCGATTTCGTAGGGGCCGTGGACCAGGGCACCACGAGCACCCGGTTCATGGTCTTCGATCACTCCGGGGCCGAGGTCGCCCGGCACCAGCTCGAGCACACCCAGATCCTGCCGCGCCCCGGCTGGGTGGAGCACAACCCGGTGGAGATCTGGGAACGGACCTGCGCCGTGGTCAAGACCGTGCTGAACACCGCGGACCTGCGGGTCACCGACCTCGCCGCGCTCGGCATCACCAACCAGCGGGAGACCACGGTGGTGTGGAACCGCCGCACCGGGCGCCCGTACGGCAACGCGATCGTCTGGCAGGACACCAGGACCGACTCGATCGCCGCTGCCCTGGCCGACCAGGGCCACGGCGACCTGATCCGGCACAAGGCGGGCCTGCCGCCCGCCACCTACTTCTCCGGCGGCAAGCTGCGCTGGCTGCTGGACCACGTCGACGGCCTGCGGGCCGACGCCGAGCGCGGCGAGGCGCTCTTCGGCACCGTCGACACCTGGCTGCTGTGGAACCTCACCGGCGGCACCGAAGGCGGCGTGCACGTCACCGACGTCACCAACGCCAGCCGCACCATGCTCATGGACCTGGCCACCCTGGACTGGGACGACGAACTGCTCGAGCTGTTCACCGTCCCGCGGCCCATGCTGCCCCAGATAAAACCGTCGGCGACGCCCGAGCCGTACGGCACGACGACCACCCAAGGCCCGTTCGGCGGTGAACTCCCGATCACCGGGGTGCTGGGCGACCAGCAGGCCGCCACGGTCGGGCAGGTCTGCTTCGCGCCCGGCGAGGCCAAGAACACCTACGGCACCGGCAACTTCCTGCTGCTGAACACCGGCACCGACATCGTCCGCTCCAGGAGCGGCCTGCTCACCACGGTGTGCTACAAGTTCGGCGCCGACCCGGCGGTGTACGCGCTCGAGGGGTCGATCGCGGTGACCGGCGCGGCCGTGCAGTGGCTGCGTGACCAGCTCGGCATCATCAGCGGCGCGGCGCAGAGCGAGACGCTCGCCGCGCAGGTCACCGACACCGCCGGCGTGTACTTCGTGCCCGCGTTCTCCGGGCTGTTCGCGCCCTACTGGCGGGCCGACGCGCGCGGCGCGATCGTCGGCCTGTCCAGGTTCCACACCAGCGCGCACCTGGCCCGCGCCACGCTGGAGGCCATCGGCTACCAGACCAGGGACGTGGTCGAGGCGATGGAGGCCGATTCCGGCGTCCGCCTCGGGGTGCTCAAGGTGGACGGCGGCGTGACCGCCAACGACCTGGCCATGCAGCTGCAGGCGGACATCCTCGGCGTGCCGGTCAGCCGGCCCGTGGTGCCCGAGACCACCGCGCTCGGCGCCGCCTACGCGGCCGGCCTGGCCGCCGGGTTCTGGCGGGACACCGGCGAGCTGCGGGCCAACTGGCGCGAGTCCCGGCGCTGGTCGCCCACCTGGACCGACGACCAGCGCGCCACCGGCTACGCCGGCTGGCGCAAGGCCGTCCAGCGCACCCTCGACTGGGTGGACGTCGGCCCGGACGTCGGTGACTGACCACTCGCAGCTGGCTAGCCGCCCGTTTTCGAACACATGAAAGTGACACCCTACTGGTTCTTTCGGGCAGGGTGCCACTTTCATTGACTCCGCTTAGGTGCCAGTGGGGTTGGTGAGGCTGGAGAGGTGGATGCGGTGAGGGCACGCGGTCGGCGAGGATACCGGCGGAACCGCCGAGGGCCTGAGCCTCCGTTACGTGCTGAGCCCCCGCTAGGTGCTGACCGTGATCGCGCCGTCGATCGTCTCGATGTAGGCGGTCACGGTCTTGGTGCAGCCGGCCGCGTTGCGCCCCGTGGTGTAGGTGGCGTAGAACCAGTAGGTTCCGCTGCCGCCGAGGCCGGAGAAGCGGCCGGTCCCGTCGTAGACGCGGAACGGCCCGGTCTGGGTGATGGTGCCGACGCACGTCCGCGCGTTGAAACGCGTGGTCGGCTGGCCGGAGCTGTGGTCGATGCGGAACGTGCCGTCGCCGAAGACCGCGCTGTCCACGGTCCTGCTCGGATGCTCGACCCCGCCGTCGTTGAACACGCCCGTCACGATGATGGCGCCGGGACCGGCCTGGTTGGTCGATGCCACGTGGAAGTACTCGGCCCGCCCCGATGACGCCGGCGCCGAGCCGCCCCAAGCACCACCGGGCCCGCCCCAAGCACCACCGGGCCCGCCCCAAGCACCACCGGGCCCAAAGGCCCGCCCCCCGCACCCCCGGGCCCAAAAGGCCCGCCCCACGGACCGTCGCCCGGCATGGTCGTGGCCGTGGCCGCGGTGGTCGTCGCCGTGGTGCTGGCGGACGAGATGCCGGTGGCCACCGCGAACGCCGCGCCGGACACCAGGCCCGCGGCGAGCACCAGCGTGGCGGACCGGGACAGCCTCCACCTGGGCGCGTTCATGACGCCGCTCCGGTCCGGGCGGCGCTGCGGCGCAGCGCGGGGATGAGCACGGCGGCGACGGCCAGGTGCATCAGCGCGAGCGCGGTCGCGGCAGCGGCGGTGATCCCGGCCACGGCGGGCAGGCTGAGCGAGGCGATCGTGACCACCAGGGCCACCGTGGTCCAGACGGCGAGGGCGTGCGGGGTGCGGCGCTCCAGCATGGCGAGCAGGCCCCAGCCGCACAGGGACGCCGCCAGGGCGGCGCCGACGACGAGCTCGGCGTGGACCGGCTGCGGGCTGCCGCTGCCGAACCGGATGAGCAGCTTGACGCCGAGGCCCGGCACGGCGATGGCCCACACGGCCACCGCGGCGGCGACCGCTCCGGCCACGCTGAGGGCCCGCGCCGGGGCCCGGTGGGTAAGGGCCGGTGCGGCGCGGCCCCAGGTGATGGTGCTCATGGCAGGTCTCCCACCCGCGGTACACTTACTTAGATGTCTTATTAGGCACCTAACCTTAGGCACCTAATGTTAGGTGCCTAAGTATTTAGAGTCAAGAGGATCCCCATGAACTTCGAGCAGGCCGACGCGCTCAACGAGGTCATCCGCGCCGTCGGTGTCCGGCACCGCGCGCTGTCCATCGCGGCGCTCGCGCCGTTCGGCATCCACCCCGGCCACAAGCTCGTGCTGTTCGAGCTCGACACCGCGGGTCCGAGAACCCAGGCTCAGCTGGCCGCCGCCACCGGGTTCGAGCCGCCGACCATCACCCTGAGCGTCCGCCAGCTGGAAGAGGCCGGGCTCGTGGCCCGCCGGCCGTCGCCCACCGACCGGCGCGCCACCCTCGTCGAGCTCAGCGACAAGGGCCGCACGCTGCTACCCGAACTGAAGGCGGCCTGGTGCCGCGTTGCCGAGCAGACCGTCGCCGGCTTCACGGCCCTCCCGCTCGACCAGCTCACCGACGTCCTCGCCGACCTGGCCGCCAGCCTTGACGCCAGCCACGACCGGGCCGCCCCCGACCCGTTCCACGAGCCCGCCCCGGCGCTACCGCGCACCGTCCGTCAAGGGCGGGACCCGGCCCAGGGGTCGTAGTCGACCTCCAGCGGTTCCTGCGCCGGGCGCTCGGCCTCGGGCACGTGCCGCAGGTTGACCCGGATGCGGTACCACAGGGAGCTGCGGCCGCGCATCGCGTCGACCAGCACGTCGGCCGGCTCGAGCAACGGCCACACCGACCGATGCCGTTCCTTCCAGCGCTCCAGGCCCGCCATCGCTTCATCGCGCGTCTCGGCCCGCGCGATCTCGATCAGCGGCATCGTGCTGCGCCGCCGACCCGTAGAGCCCGTCGCCGCCGGAGCCGAGACGCCAGCCGCGGCGCCAGCCGCAGCGCCCGCCGCCGGCGAAGCGACGCCAGCCGCGACGTCAGAACGTCGCTTGGACGGCTGCACCCGGGGCGCCTCCCCGGCCTGCTTCTCGTAGTGCGGCGGCCACGGCGCGTCGGGCAGGCCCGCCGCCTCGTCCCTGGCCGCCTGCTCCAGGAGCCCGTCCAGCGACCCGGCCGCCTCGTCCATGCCCGCCCACGGATCGCCGATCGCGGCGAACCGCGCCGGCATCGTCTCGATCGTGTACGAAGCCGGGTCGCACGACGGCACTTCGTCCCAGGTCAGCGGGGCCGACACCCGGACGTCGGGGACCGGGCGGATGGAGTACGCGGACGCGACCGTGCGGTCCTTGGCGTTCTGGTTGTAGTCGACGAAGACGCCGTGCCGCTCTTCCTTCCACCACTTGGAGGTGGCCAGCTCCGGGGCCCGGCGCTCGATCTCCCGCGCCACCGCGACCGCCGCGAGCCGCACGTCCCCGAACGGCCACCGCGGCTCGATCCGCGCGTAGACGTGCATGCCGCGCGACCCGGAGGTCTTCGGCCAGCCGGTCAGCCCGAAGTCGGCCAGCACGTCCCTGGCCACCATGGCCACGTCCCTGATCTGCGGCCACTGCACGCCGGGCACCGGGTCCAGGTCGACCCGGAGCTCGTCGGGGTGGTCGAGGTCGGACGTCCGCACCGGATGCGGGTTCAGGTCGATGCAGCCCAGATTGATCACCCAGGCCAGCGCGGCCTGGTCGCTGACCACGACCTCGTCGGCGGTGCGGCCCGAGGGAAAGCGCAGCTCGACGGTCTCGATCCAGGCCGGGCGCTTGTCCGGGGCCCGCTTCTGGAAGAACGGCTCGTTCTCGGCCCCGTTCACGAACCGCTTCAGCGCCATCGGCCGTCCGCCCACCCCGCCCAGGGCCCCGTCGGCGACCAGAAGGTAGTACCGCACCATGTCCAGCTTGGTGACCCCGGCCCGCGGGAAGTACACCTTGCTCGGGTTGCTGATCGCGACCTCGCGGCCCGCGAGCTCCAGCACCATCTTCGGTTCAGCCATAAGAACCACCCCGCAGGATCTGGTCCAGGTTGAAGCCGACCGGCTCCTCCAGCTGCGCGTACGTGCATGACCGCGGCGAACGGTCCGGGCGCCACCGGACGAACTGGGCGGTGTGCCGGAACCGCGGTCCCTCCATGTGGTCGTAGCGGACCTCGAGCACCCGCTCGGGACGCAGCGGGACGAACGACAGGTCCTTGTCCGCGTTCCACCGGCTGACCATGGCCGCCCGCGGCGTCCGCTCCCCGGCCTCGTGCGCCGCCCAGTTCCACGGGTGCCCCTCAAACCCCGTGACCAGCGGCTGCAGCTCCGCGAACAGCGAGATCCGCTTCTCCATGGGGAGCGCGCCGACCACGCCCACGCTCGCCAGGCGACCGTCATCGGTATACAGCCCGAGCAGCAGCGAGCCGATCCGGTCCTCGCCGCTCTTGTGGATCCGGTAGCCGGCCACCACGCAGTCCGCGGTGCGCTCGTGCTTGATCTTCTTCATCACCCGCTTGTCGGGCTCATACGTACCGGAAGCAGGCTTGGCGATCAGCCCGTCCAGCCCCGCGCCCTCGAACTGGCTGAACCACCCCGTCGCCACCGAACGGTCCGTCGTGGCCAGCGTCAGGTGGATAGGCGATTCAACCCCCGCGAGCACGCCCTCCAGCAAAGCACGCCGCGCGGCGAACGGCCGCTCCATGTAGTTGTCGGAGCCGAGCGCGAGCAGGTCGAACGCGATGAAGTGCCCCGGCGTCTGCTCGGCCAGCAGCGAAACCCGGCTGGCCGCCGGGTGGATCCGCAACTGGAGCGCCTCGAAGTCGAGCCGCCGGCCGGAAGCGTCGGGGACCACGATCTCCCCGTCGATCACGCAGCGTTCCGGCAGCTGCGCGCGGATCGCGGCGACCAGCTCGGGAAAGTAACGCGTCATCGGCCGCTCGTTCCTGCTGCCGATCTCGACCTCGTCGCCGTCGCGGAACACGATCGACCGAAAGCCGTCCCACTTCGGCTCGAACACGTAGTCCCCGCTCGGGATGCCGTCCACCGGCTTGGCCAGCATCGGCGCCACCGGCGGATTGACAGGAAGATCCATTCCCCCAGCTTCCCTGATCACTACGGCCTAGGAAGGTTTACTGCCCGCTTCACCAGATGATCATGCCGCGTCGGCCACATAAGCGGCAGTCCACGCCTCGCTGCGTTGCCACAGCTCAGCGGCGAGTTCCGGGGTCGCCACCGGGCTGGCCGGCCGCGGAGCGCAGTTGTCGTAGAACAGCCCGGTGGCCTCCGCCACCTCCGGTGAGGTCGCGCAGTACAGCGACGTCGCCGCGCCCTCGGTCACCGAGAGCATGCGCCGGGTGATAAGCGGCCGCACCGGCCACGGCACCCGCCGCCATATGTCCGACGCCACCACCCCCGGGTGCAGCGCGTACGTGGTCACTCCGGTCCCCGCCGTCCGGCGCGCCAGCTCCTGGCTGAACAGCACGTTGCACAGCTTGGAGACCGCGTACTCACCCAGCCCGGTGATGCCGCGCGCCGGCCGCCGCAGCGCCTCGAAGTCGATGCCGCGCGCCGAGTAGTGCGAGTCGCTCGACACCGTCACCACCCGCGCCGGCGCGCTGTCGACGAGCCGGCCGAGCAGCAACTGCGTCAGCAAGAAGTGCCCGAGATGATTCACCCCGAACATCAGCTCGAACCCCTGCCTGGTCAGCCCCCGCGCGCCTCCGATTCCCGCGTTGTTCACCAGCACGTGCAGCGGCTCCTCCCGGGCCAGGAACCCCTCCGCGCACGCCCGCACCGACTCCAGGTCCGCCAGGTCCAGCGCCAGGAAAAACACGGAATCCGAACCAGTAGCAGCCTTGATCGCGGCCACCGCCGCCTCGCCCTTGTCCCGGGACCGGGAAGTCACGTACACGGACGCCCCCCGCCCGGCCAGCGCCTCCGCCGTCGCCTTCCCAATCCCAGTGTTGGCCCCCGTCACCAAGAACGTGCGCCCACTCAGCTCCTGCATCTCAGCTCCAAGAAAGATCGTGGACCGTTACCTCTTCCACAACGAGGTAACGGTCCACGATCACGAAAACAGTTACTCGACCGGGATTTCCTTGTTGATGAGGGACAGGTCGATGCCCTGGCGGTTACGGATGATGCGGGCGGCCACGAAGATGACGATGGCCAGCACGTAGTTCGCGCCCATGTAGATGAGGGAGGACCCATTGTTCACGAAGTACAGCTTGTTAGACAGCCACTCGACGAGGCAGAACACGAGCAGCGCGATCGTCACCACCCCGGCTACCGGCACGACCGGCACGCCGAACAGCTTGACCTTGCTGGCCGGAGAGGCGTACCACAGGTCCGGTTTGCGCAGCGGCAGGATGACCACCGCGATGGCGCTGAACAGGTACGTCACCGCGATGACCAGCGTGGCGTCCAGGGTGTAGTTGTGGAATGTGCTGTTGTACGCGTACAACGCAGCCAGCCCGACGGCAGGCAGCAGCATCAGGATCAGCGAATAGAACGGCACCCTGCGCTTCTCCGAGACCTCAGCCGCCCGGTCGGGGAGCACGCGGTCGAACGCGGCGGCGAAGATGACCCGGGTCGAGGACAGGAACAGCGTTCCCACCCAGCCGAAGAACCACAGGCTGAGCACCAGGATCAGGATTACCTGGAACGCGGTGTTGTTCACCAGCCAGCTCGCGAACATGAACGGATACGGCCAGATGCCGAACTGCGGGGTGGCGTTGTAGTCCAGCGAGTTGAGGTTCTGGTAGAAGCCCCAGCCGACGGTCTTGGCCATCAGCAGCAGGAAGATGACCGTGCAGATGACCGTGATCCACAGACCGACGAACATGCCGAGGAACACCCGCCTGAAGTCGCTCGCGCCGCGGACCTCGCCGTACAGGGTGGTACCCCAGTTCGGCCACAGGAGGAAGAACATCAGCGCCGGGACGAGCAGCATCGTCGGCCCGATCGGGCCGAAGCCGATCGGCGATGTGGTGTAGCCGGCCTTGACGGCCGCCGCGTTGGTCGCCGCGTAGGCGTTCTTGACGCCGAAGAGGTGCTGCGATTCCCGGTTGAACGCGGCGATGAAGTCGGCGTGCGAGTTGAAGAGCAGCAGGATCACGATGACCGCGAAGCCGATCAGGCCGCCGACGAAGCACCAGCGCTGGACCTTCGCGTACCCGGCCATGCCGATGGAGACCAGGACGCCGGCCAGCGCGATCGTGATCAGGGTCACGATGAAGACCCCGTTGTGCGTGCCGAACCACGCCGCCCCACCGCCCGGCCAGGTCCACTTGAGCGTCGCCCACAGCGGCTGGAACAGCTGCACGGCCAAGATGTTGCCGTAGATCGGCGCCCACAGCCACAGGATGAACCACCAGCCGGTCACGGCCATCACGAAGCCGATGCCGCTGGTCAGGATCCTGGTCTGCCAAACGTAGTCGCCGCCGGCCCGCGGGATCGTGACGACGAGACCGGTGTAGGCGACCACCAGGAAGGAAACCCAGACTCCCCCGATGATCGTCGCCGTTATCAGCTGGCCCTTCGGGAACGCCGGCCCGGCGAAGGTGAACTCGTAGATGCCGAGCGTCACGAAGTTGGTGGCCAGGCATGCGTAGATCAGCGAGTCCCTGACGGACCAGCCTCGGACCAGGCCCGTCGCCTTGCGAAGGAAGAGAGTCGGTCTCTCTTCACCGAGAGCTCCTGCCGCCATGTCTATCCTCCGGTTATCCAGGTGGTCCTTTTCGTAAGGATTTGCAGCGGGTTTACGCAGGTAAGAGCGCTATATCTGGGGATGTTTGGGTTTATCTAGCGCCAATATAGGGCTTTAGGGGCATCTGGGAGCTGCGGTCTGCGAAGTTGGCGGGTTACGGAACGGCATCCTCGCTGGCATGGAGCCTCACTTCGTGAGAACGCGCGCCGCCGGGGCACGGCGCGCCGGCTGCGGTTCAGGCCCGGAGCTCATCGACCGCACGGCAGCTCCCAAAAGGCCCTGATCTCAACCGTTCACCAGTATGTATCTCGCGACCTTCCCCTTCTTCTCGTCCAGGTCCAGAATGGCGCCCTGCAGCACGCCGTCGGTGTAGGAGCTGCCCGGGTTCATCGCGAGGGTCCGGCCGAGCTTCTTGACGCCCTTGCTCTCGTGGATGTGCCCGTGCACCGACAGCATCGGCTGATACTTCAGGACGGCGGCCCGCACCGCGGTCGAACCTACCGGCTTCATCACCGCGCCGCCATGCGTCGGCCGCAGGGTCTCGTCCAGCGCGGGCGCCTCGTCTAGCCCGGTGCCGTACGGCGGCGCGTGGAAGTTGAAGATCGCCCGCTCCATGTCGGGGATCTGCGAGACCACGGCGTCGATCTTGGTGGCGAGCACGTCCTCCGGGGCCTCGCGGAACGTGTTCCACGGTGTCGGGTTGGTCCAGCCCATCGAGGCGAGGTAGAAGCCGCCGATGTCGATCACCTTGGCCTCGCCGAAGCTGACATTCGGGGACTGCTCGATGATGTCGTCGATCTCCCAGATGTCGTCGTTCCCGCCGTTCAGGATGCACGGGATCTCGCCGCCGCGCAGCTTGCTGTCCGCCATGTCGAGCCACATCTCCAGGCCCTTGGTCATCTCCTGGGTGAACCGCCGGTCCACCGACCCGTCCTCCTCGTTCAGAGCGTCGATCTCGTCGCCCGACATCACGGCTGGGTAGTACCCGCGGTCGCGGATCTTGCGCTTGATGTCGTCCAGTTCGGCCTGGGTGCTCAGCTGGATTCGCCCGCCGCCGAACGTGACCTCCCAATGGCCGGGGGAAGAGCTGACGATCGGCACCATGACCTTGCCGGTGACGTCCCCGCCGAGGATGACCATATCGGCCTTGTAGAAGGCGGCGGCGTTCAGGAATTTGCGCCAGCAGATCTCAGAGCCATGGATGTCTGTGGCGAAGAAGACTTTCATCGTGATGCCCGCGCCTTCCAGTTCGTGACTATGTGCCGCCGCTCCCGGCCGGGATCAGTGGCCGACTTCTTCGGGTAGCTCGTACCAGCGGACCCGTTCGCCCATCTTCGCCCTGGTCTTCCACTTCAGGCCCTTCGGCACCGTCTCCGCGACGTCCAGTAGCTGCTTGGCCTGGGTCAGCGGGTCGAACTTCGGGTACGGCGGCGCCAGGCCCGGCTGTTCCGAAAGCAGGCCGGGCAGCTTGTTCAGGCTCCCGGTCACGGTCCGCCACCAGCCCCAGTCCCCGGCCACCACGGAGCCGAACCGGTCCGGGTCGATGGACGGCCGGGTGGCGTCGCGGCCGACCCGCACGCCGGACAGCAGGTGGATGATGTCGTGCGCGTCCTTGGCGTTGAGCTCGACGATCTGCAGCTTGGTCAGCAGCAGGTCCGCCGGGTCCAGGGTCGGCGAGGGGGAGTCGAACGACGGCCGCAGGTCCAGCGTGTGGCACATCGACAGCTTGTCCACCATGACGTCGATCGGCCGCCCGGACGGGGCGTTGAAGTACATCTGCTGGTGACCGTTCAGGCTGTTGAACCGCTTGTCGGGCTGGCAGCCCGCGCTCTCCAGGTGGTCGGCCACCTTGCGCCAGTTCTTGCCCAGGCAGGCCAGGTCGATGTCCTGGCCCGCACGCTGGCGGGGCGGGAAGTCGGGGCACAGCACCCGGACCCCCATGCCGCCGAGGATCTTGAGCCGGTGGCCGGCGTCCGCCGCGCCTCGCACCAGCGCGATCGCCTCGGGCAGCGGGTCCCCTCGCGGCCCCAGGAGCCCCTTGAGCCCCATTTGGTGTGGTCATGCCCACATCGCTCCTCGCTGTGCGCGCACCGATGCCGCGTGCCACCGGTGCAGTTCGATCATGGTTTCGTGACCGTCGGTCTGTCTAGTTTCCGGGTAAAGAATCCCACGTTGTGGGTGCAAGCACCGCCGTCCGTTCCGTCCAAAAATCTTTATTCCGAACGGTCCTGGGTTCGTCCGGCCGGGCCGGCTGCGTGCTGGTGCCGGTAGAAAGGAACCGGCTCGGGCGGCAGCGGCGTGTTACCCAGGATCAGGTCGGCGGCCTTCTCCGCGGTCATCATGACCGGCGCGTAGATGTTGCCGTTGGTGACGTACGGCATGACCGACGCGTCGACCACCCGCAGCCCGTCCAGGCCGTGCACGCGCAGCGAGGCGGGATCGGTCACCGCCATCGGGTCGGTGCCCATCTTGGTCGTGCAGGACGGGTGCAGCGCGGTCTCGGCGTCCTTGGCCACCCAGGCCAGGATCTCCTCGTCGGTCTGCACCTTCTCGCCCGGGGACAGCTCGCCCGCGCTGAACTCGTCGAACGCCGGCTGGGTCAAGATGGTCCTGGCGATCCTGATCGCCTCCACCCATTCGCGCCGGTCGGTCGGGGTCGACACGTAGTTGAACAGCATCGCGGGATGAACCTTCGGGTCGCGCGAGGTGATCGTGATGGTGCCGCGCGCGTCGGAGTACATCGGGCCGATGTGCACCTGGTAGCCGTGACCGCCCGCGGGCTGGGAGCCGTCGTAGCGGATCGCGATGGGCAGGAAGTGGAACATCAGGTTGGGGTAGGCCACCTCGTCGTTGCTGCGCACGAAGCCGCCGGCCTCGAAGTGGTTGGTGGCGCCGGGCCCGGTCCTGCCGAACAGCCACTTCGCGCCGACCATGGGGCGGTTGCGCCACTTCAGCGCGGGCGCCACCGACACCGGCTGGAGGGATCCGTACTGGATGTAGACCTCCAGGTGGTCCTGCAGGTTCTGGCCCACGCCGGGCAGGTCGGCCACCACGTCGATGCCCAGCCGGGTCAGGTCCGCGGCGTTCCCGACCCCGGACAGCTGCAGCAGCTGCGGGGAGTTGATCGCCCCGCCGGACAGGATGATCTCGCCCGCCCGGACCCGCTTCAGCGTGCCCTGATGGCTGAACTCCACGCCCATCGCGCGCTGGCCGCGGAAGACGATCCCGGTGACGAACGCGCGGCAGGCCACGGTGAGGTTGGGCCGGTTCATCACCGGGTGCAGGTAGGCGCGCGCGGCCGACAGCCGCCGGCCGCGGTGGACGTTCCTGTCGAAGGCGGCGAAGCCCTCCTGCTGGTAGCCGTTCACGTCCTGGGTGATCGGGTACCCGGCCTGCTGCACGGCGGCGAAGAACGCGCCGAACAGGGGGTTGGTCGCCGGGCCGCGCTCGAGCACCAGCGGCCCGGACCGGCCGCGGTACTGGTCGGCGTCGTCGGCGGCCAGGCAGTTCTCCATGCGCTTGAAGTACGGAAGACAGTGCGCGTAGTCCCAGTCGCCCATGCCGGGGTCGGCGCCCCAGCGCTCGTAGTCCAGCGGGTTGCCGCGCTGGAAGATCATCCCGTTGATGCTGCTCGACCCGCCGAGGACCTTGCCGCGGGCGTGGTAGACCCGCCGCCCGTTCAGGTGCGGCTCGGGCTCGCTTTCGTACTTCCAGTCGTAGAACCGGTTGCCGATGGGGATGGTGAGCGCGGCGGGCATGTGGATGAAGGGGTCCCAGATGTAGTCCGGCCGCCCGGCCTCGAGCACCAGCACCCGGTTCCCCGGGTCGGCCGACAGCCGGTTGGCCAGCGCGCACCCCGCGGATCCGCCGCCGACGATGACGAAGTCGTACATTCCAGCCGTCATGGGATCAACCTCCGTGCCCTGGATGCCTTTCTTCCCAAGTTCCCGGCATATCAGACCTGGGTGGCGGCGTCGAGGTTCTCTCGCACGGTCTGGGTCATCGGATGGTCGGGTCCGAGGTAGCGCTCGCAGTCGACCAGGGCGCGCTGCAGGACCGCCACCACGTCGGACAGCCGGCCCGCGGTGTAGTAGGCCGAGGCCAGGTTGCAGCGGGTGGTCAGGGTTTCCATGTCGCCGGCCCCGAGCATCCGCTCGCTGTCGGCCAGCGCGCGCTCGTACTGCGGGATGGCGTCGGTCAGCCGGCGCGCCTGCTGGTAGCAGGCGGCCAGGTTGGACCGCGCGGTCAGGGTGTCCCTGTGGTCTTGCCCCAGCACCCGTTCCCGGTCGGCCAGCGTGCGCTCGTACTGCGGGATCGCCTCGCGCAGCCGTCCCGCGCTGCGGTAGGCGTAGGCCAGGTTGGCGCGGGCCGCGATGGTGTCGGTGTGGTCGGCGCCCTCGATCCGCTCGCGGTCGGCCAGCACCCGCTCGTAGTTCCCGATGGCGTCCTTCATCTTCCCCGCGGCGCGGAACGCCGAGGCCAGGCTGGCCCGGGCCGCGATCGCGTCCGGATGGTCACGCCCGTGCATCCGCTCCTGGTCGGCCAGGGCCCGCTCGTACTGGTCGATCGCGTGCCTTGGCCTGCCCGTTGGCCGCGTAGCAGGCGGCCAGGCTGGAGCGCGCGGCCAAGGTGGTGGGGTGGCCCGCGCCGAGCTGCCGCTCGGCGTCGCTCAGCAGCAGCTCGCAGGCGGCGAGGGCCTCCTTGGCCCGCCCGGCCGTGGCGTACGCGTCGGCCAGGCTGGCCCGCGAGCCCAGCGTGACCGGGTGGCCCGGGCCGAGCAGGCGCTCGGAGTCGGCCACCGTCCGCTCGTACAGGCTGACGGCGTCGGCGGGGCGCCCGGCCGACTGGTAGGCGTGGGCCAGGTGGCCGCGGGCCGCGATGGTCTCGGCGTGCTCGGGTCCCTGGTTGCGCTCCCGGTCGGCCAGCGCGGCCTGGAACACGGAGATGGCCTCGGATGAGCGTCCGGCCGACTCGTACGCCGCGGCCAGCCGGTCCCTGGCCACCACGGCGTTGGCGTGCGCGGGCCCGAGCAGCCGGGTGCTGGTGGCCAGCATGGACTGCCAGTACGCGATGGCGGCGCCGGCGAGCCTGGAGTTCTCCAGGGACAGCCCGGCGCGGAACAGCAGCGGGTGCGCCTCGGTCTTCCACAGCACCCCGCCGTCGCTGGCCCGCAGCGCGGCGGTGCAGTCCCGCAGCGCCTGGTCGAGCTGCGGGCCGCCGTCGCCCTCCGGCCAGGTTTCCAGCAGCGCGTCCGCGGCGGCCAGCGCCACCTGCTCCAGGTCGGATTGCGGCAGGTAGGCGCGCACCGCGGCCTGGACGCTGGCGTGCATCTGGACGGTCCGCACCGGGCTGGCCGGGTCGATGGTGATCAGGCCCACCGCGGCCAGGTTGTTGATGGCGGCGCGCACCATGTTCTGGTCCGCCCCGCCCGCGGTGCTCGGCCGGCCGGCGATGTAGCTGCAGGCGGACGGGCTGGTCAGCACGGCGCCGGGGATCCCGTGGTAGTCCATCATCGCGGCCAGCACCAGGGTCGGCCAGGCCAGCCCGGACGGCGGGAGGTCGTGCGCGGTCTCGGCGGCGATGGACCAGGTGGCCAGCACCGTGGCCGACGCGCCGTCCATGTCGGACATGTGCGCGCGGCGCTCGGCCAGCAGCGAGCGGTACTCCCGGCAGCCCTGCTGGCGGGCGTTGATCACCGCGGTGGCCTGGGCCAGCCCGAGCGGCAGGCCGTCCAGGTCCTCGCCCAGGTCCAGAGCCTCGATGCGCTGGTCGGGATGGTCGGTCAGCCGGGAGCTGAGGTAGGACAGGGCCTCCCGCCTGCTCAGCCCGGACACCGGGATGACCCGGACGTCCTTGGCCTCGAACGTCTCGGCCGGCAGCCGGGTGGTGATCAGGATCCGGCCGACGGCGCCGCCCGGCCACAGCTCCTCCAGGTCGGCCACCTCGGCCAGGTCGTCGATGACCAGCGCCCACGGGCGCTTGGTGTGCGCCAGCCAGGAGACGAAGCGGGCCGCCGCCGCCTCGGCGCCCTCGCCGGGGTTGCTCGCGTCGACCGTGTTCGCGGCCTGGGCGAAGCCGGTGATGATCGACTCGGCGTTGGTCGCGGTCACCCAGACCAGGACCTCGACCAGGCGCTCGTCCCACATGTCGTGGACGAACTCCACGGCGAGCTGGGTCTTGCCGGTGCCGCCCTGGGTCACCGGCGCCGAGGTGGTCACCTCGCCGGGCACGAGCACCACGGTCTCCCCGGGGTGCAGGGTGCTGACCAGATCGGGCGCGGTCTCGGTGCGCGAGTAGTAGGTGTCGGCGAGCGGCGGCACGATCCCGGACAGCAGGATGCCCGATTGCGTCGGCGTTCCCGGTTGCTGCGCGGCCACCTTCGACAGCCTCTCTTGCCTGCAATGTCGTCCGCCAGGGCCATCAGGCACGATGATAATAAGGATCTTGGCGGCGCGGGCTTATGTGGTCATTCTTAACGGTTTGTACCTGGCGGACCGGCGTATCCGCCCCGGCACTGTCCGTGTTACTTTCCTGGTCGCCGAGTCTAGCGGCTTCCCGTTGGCCGTATTGGGCTCTTGGCGGGTCTTGCCCGCTTTTGGCGGGTCGTTCCAGGCCCGGGCGCTCTATCACGTGGAGGCGCGGCCCAGCGCTTCTCACCGAGTGATAGGGGTGTCAGGTGGCCGTGGCGGCGGCGAGGTTGTCGCGGACGGTCTGGGTCATCGGGTGGTCCACGCCGAGATAGCGCTCGCTGTCGGCCAGCGCGCGCCGTAGCATCGCGATGGCCTCCATCAGGCGGCCGGCCGCGTACATGGCCGAGGCCAGGCTGCAGCGGGTGGTCAGCGTCAGCTGGTCGCCGGGCCCGAGCATGCGCTCGCAGTCGGCCAGGACCTGCTCGTAATGGCCGATGGCGTCGGCCAGCCGCCCGGCCTGCTGGTAGGCGGCGGCCAGGTTGGCGTGCGCGGTCCGGACGTCGGGGTGGTCCGGTCCCTGCACCTGCTCCCGGTCGGCCAGCGTCCGCTCGTAGAGGGGGATCGCCTCGCGCAGCTGCCCGGCGCTGCGGTAGGCGAAGGCCAGGTTGGCGCGCGCGGCCAGGGTGTCCGGGTGATCGGCCCCTGCGAGCCGCTCCCGCTCCTCGATCACCCGCTTGTACTGCGCGATCGCGTCCTTCGCCCGCCCGCTGCGGCGGTACGCCGAAGCGAGCTGCGCGCGGGCCGCGATGGTGTCGGGATGATCCCGCCCGGCCACCGCCTCGGTGTCCGCGAGCAGGCCCCGGTACAGCTCGACGGCCTGGTCGGGCTGCCCGTTCTCGGCGAGTGAGGCGGCCAGGCTGTCCCGGGCGGCCAGCGTGGTCGGGTGCCGCGCGCCGAGCAGCCGCTGGCACTCGGTGGCCAGCCCCTGGTAGGCGGCCAGCGATTCCTTGCCCCGCCCGGCCGACTGGTAGGCCTCGGCCAGCCCGGACCGTGCGCTGAGGGTGACCGGGTGCCCGGGGCCGAGCTGCCGGCTGGCCTCGGCGACCATGTGCTCGTACAGCGCCACGGCCTCGGCCGGGCGGCCCGCGCTGACGTAGGCGTGGGCCAGCCGCCCGCGGGCCGCGATGGTGTCGGGGTGTTCGGGACCGTGGGTGCGCTCGCGGTCGGCGAGCACGCTGGCGAACACCGCGATGGCGTCGCCGAGGCGCCCGGCCGATTCGTAGGCGGTGGCCAGCCGGTCCCTGGCCACCACCGCGTTGGTGTGCCCGGGCCCGAGCCTGCGGCTGGCGATCGTCACCATGGACTGCCAGTACTCCAGCGCGGACCCGGCCAGCCCGGCCTCCTCCAGGCTCCGCCCCACCCGGAACAGCAGCGGATGCGCGTCGGGCTGCCACAGCGCACCCGGGCCCCCCAGCGCACCCGCACCACCCGACGTACCCATACCACCCGACACGTCAGTAACACCCGCCACTCTGGCCATCGCCGACGCTCCCGGCGCGCCGAACTCGGCCGCGCGCAGGTTGGCCGCGCAGTCGCGCAGCGCCTGGTCAAGGGCTGCCGGGCCCGCCTGGCCGCCGGCGGGTTCCGGCCACGCCTGGACCAGCGCATCCGCGGCGGCCACCATGACCTGCTCGGTGTCCGCGGGCGGCAGGTAGGCGCGCACGGCGGCCTGCACGCTGGTGTGCATCCGCACCGTGCGGACCGCGCTCACCGGGTCGATGCCGACCAGCCCGACCCGGGCCAGGTTGGTGATGGCCGCCCGGGCCAGGTTCTGGTCGGCCGCGGTGGCGCTGCTCGGCCGGCCCGCGATGTAGCTGCAGGCCGCCGGGCTGGTCAGGACGGCGCCGGGGATCCCGTGCGGATCGAGCATGGCGATCAGCGCCAGGGCCGGCCAGGCCAGGCCCGCGGGCACCAGCTCGTGCGCGCACTCCGCGGCCAGCGACCAGGTGGCCAGCACCGCGGCCGACACGCCGTCGACGCGCGCCTCGGACATGTGCTTGACCCGCTCGCCGAACTGCTCGCGGTACTCCCGGCAGCTCAGCCGGTTCACGTTCATCACCGCGGCCGCCTGGGCCAGGCCGAGCGGCAGGCCGTCGAGGTCCTCGCCGAGGTCGAGCGCCTCCACTCGCTGGTCCGGGTAGTCGGTGAGCCTGGAGCCGAGGTAGGACAGGGCCTCGCGGCGGCTGAACCGCCCGACGGGGACGATCCGCAGGCCGCGGGCGGCCGCCGCGGCCAGCCCGGTGCCGAGGGCGCGGGCGGCGGCGCCCGGGTCGGCCCGGGGGGAGACGGCGGGGCTGAAGGCCGCGGCGGGCAGCCGGGTGGTGATGACGACCCGGCCCGCCGGCCCGGACCCCAGGACCGGCCACAGGCCGTCCAGCACGGCCAGGTCGGCGAGGTCGTCGATGACCAGCGCCCACGGGCGCATGGTGTGCGCGAGCCAGCCGACGAAGCGGGCCGCGTCGACCTCGGCGTCCGCCGCCGGGTCGTCGGCCCCGACCAGGCGCGCGGCCTGCGCGAACCCGGCCAGCACGGCCTCACGGCTGGTCGCGGTGACCCAGACCAGGACCTCCACGGCCCCGGCGCCGCGCAGCGCCTGCGCGAACTGCGCGGCGGTCTGCGTCTTGCCGGTGCCGCCCTGCGCCATCGGCGCCGCGTCGGTCTCCCCGCCGTGGGTAAGCACCACGACCTCGCCCGCGAACAGCCCGGATGTCAGGTCCGTCCCGCTCTCGGTGCGCTCGAAGTACGGGTCCGCGAGCGGCGGGATGATGCCCGACACCAGCACCGGGGTGGGCGGCGGCGTACCGGCACGCTGCGCGACCACGTTGTCTGCCTCTCCGTGAATATCGGCGGCCGCAAGCGATCCTAGCCGGGCCGCGGCCACCTCCTCCACGCGCGAGCGGCCGCCCCCGTGAGGGCCGCTCACGCTGACGCGCGATCTAGCACCGCTGAAATCGCTGCGGGTTACCCGCCTGCACGTGCAGCACAGTCAGGCATAAGGCATGTTAGTGGTAATTCCCGCGCCTGGCTATATCTTGCGAAAAGCGCTTAGTTAGCTGACGAAAAAATGTCGGCTGTCACCCGTAATGACATGTGTATTGGCTTTCGTCCAGTTGGCCCAAACGGCGGTGTTCTGTAACGGTCCGGATGCTCATCGTGGTCTTTACCGTGGCCGGAACCGGCCCGCCCGGATTCCCGTGACCGGAAAGGTATGGTCGTTATCCATTAGGTACGGCATCTCGCCCGATGGCCGCCGACCAGGACGCGAACGACATCGCCTGATGGCCGTCGGCCGGGATCGAACGACGTCACCCGATGGCCGTCGGCCATGATGCGACCAGCCCGGACGCCCTCGGCGATCCCCGCGCCGCGGGCGGCGGCCCGGCCTCCCCGGCTCGTCCGGCCCGAGCCTCCCCGGCCCTGTCCGGCCCGGCTCGGGACTCCCGCGGCCGGGCTGCGTCGCCCGCCGTCGACCGCGCAGATGGGCATTTATGACAAATCTGTACTCATCAGTATCAGAGGGGGACTGCCTGTTCATTACGTGATCGAAACCGTATATTTACCGGTGGCGTGCAAGATCGTAGGCCGACAACACATCAACCCAAGGCCCAACACATCCCCAAGATCTACACATCTCAACTCCTGGAGTGACAGATGAGTGGCGACATCGTCGCGGGCAGGCACGGCAGACCTCGGTCGGTGTTGGAGGAGGTGCCGCAGGAGTACGCCGCGTTCAAGATCGAGCAGCGCGGCATCGACCTGATCCCGGACGCCGAGCGCAAGATGCGCCCGTCCGGGCTGTTCTGGCTGTGGTCCGGCGCGGTGTTCAACGTCGAGTTCTTCTACTACGGCACGCTGATCATGTCCTTCGGCCTGGACGTGCCGCAGGCGGTGGCCGCCATCCTCGTCGGCAACCTGCTCTACGCGCTGCTCGGCTTCGCCAGCCTGCAGGGACCCAAGACCGGCACCACCGCGTTCATGGTCAGCCGGGCGCCGTTCGGCCAGAACGGGAACCGGCTGGTGGCCCTGTTCAACTGGTTCACCCAGGTCGGCTTCGAGATCGAGGGCATCTTCTTCGTCGTCGCCACCGTGATCCTGCTGTTCTCGCTGCACGGGACCAACCTCGACGGGCCGGCCAGGATCGCCGTCATCATCGTCGCCGCGCTGCTGCAGATGATCGTGCCGCTGCTGGGGCACGCCACCATCACCAAGGTGCTGCGTTACCTCGGCTACGTGTTCATCATCTTCTTCGCGGTCCTGGCCGCCTTCACCTTCAACCGCCTGCACCTGTCGACGTTCCGCGTGCACCCGGTGTCGCTGGCGGTGTGGACCACGGCGCTGGTGCTGATCATCTCGACCGGCGGCCTGGGCTGGACCGAGAACGGCAACGACTACTCGCGCTACCTACCGAAGGACACCCCTGGGTACAAGACGTTCTGGGCCGCGACGCTGGGCGGCGCGATCCCGTCGATCATCCTGGAACTGCTCGGCGTATTCGCCTTCACGATCACGCAGAAGAACTTCGTCGGCATCTCCCAGATCGGCGTGCCCGAGTCGTTCCCGTCCTGGTTCGTGACCCCGTTCCTCATCTTCGCCATCTTCCAGCTGCTCGCGATCAACACCATCGACATGTACTCCTCCGGCGTCACGCTGCAGGCGCTGGGAGTGCCGGTCCGCCGGTGGGGCGCGGTCATCATCGACACCGTGGTCTGCGCGGTGGTCACCGGGATCATCTTGTTCCACGGGAACTTCAGCAAGGACTTCGCCGGGTTCCTGCTGTACATCGTGGTCTGGCTGGCGCCCTGGTTCGGCATCCTGATCACCGATTATGTCCTGCGTGGACGCCGATATGACTCGCTGTCTCTGCGCTCGGCGCGGGACGGCTTGTACTGGCGCAACGGCGGAATCCACTGGCCGGCCGTAATCGCGCAGGTGGTCGGCATGGTCGCCGCGCTGATGTGGATCAACGCGTCCACCGCGTACCCGTCCTACGTCGGCCCGATCTCCAACCACTTCCCCGGCCTGGCCGGCGGCGACTTCAGCTGGGCGATCGGCATCGTGGTCGGCTCCCTGCTCTACTGGGTGCTGGCGAGCCGCGGCGTCCGGCGGGAGGCGGCCCAGACCGCCAGCCTGTGACCGACATCGCCGCGTTCATCGAGGGCATGCCCAAGGCGGAGCTGCGGGTGAAACCGGGGTTCCACCTGGCTAGAACCAGGTGAAACCGGGGTTCCACCGCCCACCGGCGCCCCGCCCCTCTAGGCCACGCAGAACTCGTTGCCTTCGGGGTCGTACAGCGTGATGGAGCTGCCGCGGATGTTGTCGGTCCGCCAGGCCAGCGTGGCGCCCGCCTGGACCAGCCGCTCCACGTGCTCGCTGACCAGCCGCTTGCGCTCCTCACCGCGTACCTCGCGCCCGGCCACCCGGACGTCGAGGTGGACTCGGTTCTTCGCCGTCTTGTCGGCCACCTTCTGGAAGTACAGCCGCGGGCCCTCGCCCGCCGGGTCGACCCTGGACGCCACCTCGCCGAACTCCTCTTCCGCCAGTCCGCTCGAATGGACGAAGTCCTCCCAGGTGCCGAAGCCCTCCGGGGGCGGCTCGACGACATAGCCCAGCACCAGCCCCCAGAATTCGGCGAGCTTCTCCGGGTCGGCGGCGTCGAAGACCACCTGGATCTTGGTGTACATGGTCACGCTCCAGATGCGGAAACGGTCGGATTCACGGCGAAAGGCACGCCGAGGGGTATCGCGTCACGGTTCACAGCGCGCCGACCGCGGCACCGAGCGCCTGCAGGTCTTGCCGCAGGGCAATGGTCGCGTGGCCGGTGATATCGCCCTGGGACTGATGCTGGTCGTAGGTCGAGACGAGCTGTGAGTACTGCTGCTGGACCTGCTGGCCGTCTTGCTGGTCCGGCGTCTGGAACAGCAGCTGCTGCAGCTGGTTGAAAAGGTCCTGGCCCGCCTGCTGGCTGACCTGCCCGTCGGCCACCCCGGCCTGCAGGTCGCCGACGAACGCGGACGCCGCCGCGGCGGTAGGCGGCAGGGAACTCGTGGGGGTCGCCGACGGCGTGCCGGACGCCGACGGCGACGTCGTCCCGGCGTGGTGCGTAGCAGCCGGGCTGGGAGGCGACGCCGCAGGAGACCCCGACGGAGCCAGGGCCAGCGTGACCGCCAGCGCGGTCAGGGCCGCGGCCAGCGCGCCGGCCAGCCACAGCTCGGCCCGGCTCACCCGCCGCCGCGAACCCCACCGCGATCCCCCCCGCGAGCCCCGCCGCGAACCCCCCCGCGAGCCCCGCCCCGGGCCCCGCCGCGCGCCGCGCCGCGAGCCCCGGCGCCCCCCACCGTCCGCCCCGGCAAAGGCCGGATCCGCCCCGGCAAAGGCCGCGCCCGCCCCGGCAAAGGCCGCGCCCGTCCCGGCAAAGGACGGGTCCGTCCCGTCGACAGGCAGCGGCAGCACCGCCGTGGCGTCCACGGGCCGCGCAGCGAGCAAGTCGGCACGGCCTGCCGTGGCGTCCACGGGCCGCGCGGCGAGCAGGTCGGCCCGGGCCGCCGCGGCGCCCGGAGGCCGCGCGGCCGGGTCCTTGGCCAGCAGCCGGCCGACGATCCAGTCCAGCCTGGGCGGCAGCCCCGGGCGGCGCGCCGACGGCGGTCCCGGGTCGTCGTGCACGTGCCGGTAGGCCAGCCCGACGGCGGAGTCGGCCGCGAACGGCGGCTCGCCGGTGAGCATCTCGAACAGCACGCAGCCCAGCGAGTACAGGTCGGCCTGCGGGCCGGCCTGCGCGCCCGAGGCCAGCTCGGGAGACAGATAGGCAGCCGTGCCCAGAACGCCCTGCGTCCTCGTCCCCCCGGTCGAGCCGTCCGCGCGGGCGATGCCGAAGTCCAGCATCTTCACCCCGCCGCGAGACAGCACGATGTTGGCGGGCTTGATGTCGCGGTGCACCAGCCCGGCCGCGTGCGCCACCTCCAGGCCCTCGCACACCGCCGCGGCGATCGCGGTCGCCTCGGCGGGCGGCAGCGGCCCGGCGTCGTCCAGCACCTGCCGCAGCGTCCGGCCCGCCACCAGCTCCATCACGATGTACGCCGTGCCGTGGTCGATGTCGCAGTCGAACACCGTCACCAGGCGGGGATGGCTCAGCGCCGCCACGTGCCGGGCCTCCCGCTGGAACCGGGCCAGGAACCCCGGGTCCGCCGCGTACTGCGGGCTGAGTACCTTCACCGCCACGTCGCGGCCCAGCACCTCGTCCCTGGCCCGCCATACCGTCGCCATCCCGCCGGCGCCCAGCACTTCGGCCAGCGCGTACCGGCCGCCGAGGACCCGGGTACCCGTTACCGCCATGGCAACAGTCATACACCGCGGCGCGGCTAGCCGCCTGCCATCGCCCCGACGATGAGGAACGGCTCGCTGCCCGCGGCCACGGCCGCGGGCAGCGGCGCATCCGCCGGCTCGTTGGACAGGTCCTGCTCGCAGGCGTAGAACCGGACGAAGGCCCGGCGCCGCCCGGTCCCGTGATCGCGGATCGTCCCGCGCAGCACCGGGTACGCGGACTCCAGCGCGTCGAGCAGCGCCGCCCGCGTGACGGCCCCATCAGCGGCCCCATCCGCGGCCCCATCCGCGCCCCCGTCAGCGCCCGCACCCGAGCCGTCAAGACGCAGCCTGACCTCGCCCTGCACCCGAGCCAGGTTCTTCAGGTGCGCGGGCAGCACCACCCGTACCACGGCGCTCACGACAGCGTCTGGACCTCGACCGACAGCACGGCCGGCAGGTCGCGCACGATCGGCGCCCAGGTGTCGCCCGCGTCCGCGGACGCGTAGACCTGCCCGCCCGTGGTGCCGAAGTAGATGCCGCACTCCTCGAGCGAGTCGACCGACATCGCGTCCCGGTACACGTTCACGTAGCAGTTCTCCTGCGGCAGCCCGCGGGTGAGCGGCTCCCACTCGTGGCCGCCGCACCGGCTGCGGTACACCCGCAACTGCCCGTCCGGCGGGTAGTGCAGGGAGTCGCTGGTGATCGGGACCACGTAGATGGTGTCCGGCTCGTGGGCGTGCACGCCGATCGGGAAGCCGAAGTCGCTCGGCAGGTCCCCGCTGATCTCCTGCCAGGTCTGGCCCGCGTCGTCGCTGCGCATCACGTCCCAGTGCTTCTGCATGAACAGCGTGTCCGGCCGGGCCGGGTGCATCTCCACGTGATGCACGCAGAACCCGACCTCGGGCTCGTCCTCGGGCAGCGTGCCCTCCGAGTGCAGACCGCGGTTCACCGGCCGCCACGTCTCCCCGTGATCGTCAGACCGGAACGTCCCGGCCGCGGAGATCGCCACGTACATCCGCCCGGCGTGGGCCGGGTCCAGGATGATCGTGTGCAGGCACATGCCCCCGGCGCCCGGCTGCCAGCCGGGGCCCGAGTCGTGCGTGCGCAGCCCGGTCAGCTCGGTCCAGGTCGCACCGCCGTCGGCCGTCTTGAACAGCGCCGCGTCCTCGATCCCGGCGTAGGCCACGTCCGGGTCGGCGGGGGAGGGCTCCAGGTGCCAGACCCGCTTGAACTCCCAGGGCCGCGGGGTGCCGTCGTACCACAGGTGGGTGCCGGGCTCGGTGGCGTAGGTGAACTCGTTCCCGACCGCCTGCCACGTGGCGCCCCCGTCGTCGGAGCGCTGGATCAGCTGCCCGAACCAGCCGGTGTTCTGCGAGGCGTAGATCCGGTCCGGGTCGGCGGGTGAGCCCTTCATGTGGTAGATCTCCCACCCGGCGAAGTGCGGCCCGCTGACGTCCCACTTTGTGCGGCTGCCGTCCGAGGTCAGGATGAACGCTCCCTTGCGCGTCCCGGCCAGGACTCGTATCCGTGTCATCTGTGCTCCCTTCTGGTGTTACGACGAATACCGGACCGGTAAGTCATCGTCGGTGCGTTTTTGGATCAATCTCCAGGCCCGTCGTCCACACGCCGAAACGGTCTCTCCACAGCCCGCGTGGGCTGTCTGCTAAGGCTTGCGCGCGTCCGTGTCCACAACCCCCGCGCCGTTTCCCCGCCGTCGTCCACAGGTTGGCGCGCCTTGTGCACATGGCGATCCACAAGCCGCGCGGGGTACCGTGCTGCTTCCTGGGCAGTGCGTATGAGACCTCTCTGCGCCGGGCAGGGGCCCGGGTTTGGCGTTGGGGCGGGCGCGGCGAGGCGATCATCATGAGCAGAACGGGCGAGGGTTCGATCGCAGCCGACTCCTCGCCGCGTCGCAGGGTCGTCGTCGACGTCATCCTGCTGCTGACCAGGAACGGGCGCATCCTGCTGCGGGAGCGCGCGAACACCGGCTACGGCGACGGCGCGTACGAGCCGCCGTCGGGCCAGCTCGCCGACCGGGAGACGATCGTCGAGACCGCGATCCGGGTGGCCTCGGCCGCCGGGGTCGTGATCGGCGCCGAGAACGTGTCGCTCGCCCACGTCATGCACGACGTGTCCGGCAGCGGGCGCATCGCGTTCTTCCTGTCGGTGTCCGGCTGGGCCGGCCAGCCCGCCTCGCCCGACGTGCGCTGGTTCCCGGTGGGCGACCTGCCGACCAACATGCTCGACTGGGCGCGGGTCGCGCTGCGGAACTACGCCGACGGGATGCGGTTCTCCACGTACCCGGCGTTCGCCCCCGGCGGGAACGGCGTGACCAGCGGATTTCATGTAGTGGGCGGATCCTCCGGATCAAACGGGTCAAACGCATCAAACGGGTCAAGCGGGCCGAACGGGTCCGGCACCGGTAAGGCGCTACACGGCGGTGAGTCACATGCGGCTAATGGGATTTCTGGGACTGAAGGCTACGAATCACGGAACGGCTCCCCGTCGCGGTGGGAAGAAGCCTACAGCGCCCGCCTCCTGGGCTGAGGGAACGACGCCCCCCTGGCCGTCCGCGGACCCGGCGGAGGATCTGGCCGGCCGGGCCCTCCCCGCCGACCGCAAGCGCTCAGGCCGCCACGCCCGCACGTCCGCCAGCCACCCCCGCTCCGACCACCTGACCGGCCGTCACGCCCGCACCACCTGACCGGCGCGGCTAAGCTGGCCGGCGATGGCTGAGATCCTGAACGCGCACGGCTCGCTGAACGACATCTTCGTCACCGCCCTGACCCCCGGTGACTTCGCGTCCGACGCCGACCTGCGCGCGTTCGTGCGGAACCTGTGCGACCGCCACGGCCCGTTCGGCGGCGACGGCGTGTACTTCTACGACGCCGCCCGCCCCGTGCCCGAGGCCTGGTTCTTCAACCCGGACGGCTCGTCCGCCGAGTTCTGCGGCAACGGCATGCGCTGCCTGGGCCGGGTCATCCTCGACCAGCGCGGCGCCGGCACCGTCCAGATCCGCAGCGGCCCGCTCGATTACACGGTCCGCCGCGGCCCGACGACCGCCGAGGGCGTGCGCCAGGTCCGCCTCGAGCACCCCGCCGTCGACTTCGATCCCGACGTCCCCGTCATCACCGGCCACCGGCCCGCCGTCGAGGCCAGCCTGCCCGAGCTCGACCCGGCCCTCACCTTCACCGCCGTCACCATCCCGAACCCCCACCTGGTCGCGGTCATCGACAAGTACGTCGAATCCGACCTGGTCTCGATGGGCGCGCGGGTCGCCGCCCGCCGCGACCTGTTCCCGGCCGGCGCCAACCTGTCGGTGCTGCTCCCGCTGGCCCCGGCCGAGATCTTCGTCCGCACGTTCGAGCGCGGCGCCGGGCTGACCGCCTCCTGCGGTTCCGGCATGGCCGCCGCCCGCGCGGTGTACTCGCGCATCGGCCGCGGCGATCCGGAGCGCGGGGTCGTCATCCGCAACGTCGGCGGGATGGCCACCGCGTCGCTGCACGTCAGCGACGGTCACTGGTTCCCCGTCCTGGAGGGCAACGCCACCTTCGTCTACCGCGCCGACGTCGACCCCGCCGCGTTGGCCAAGCCAGCAGCCCGCGACCCGTATACCGACGAGATCCGCGCCTACTCCGCCCTGCACGAGCAGAACTCCGCCCGCCTCCGCGTGGCCGGCATCGAAACCACCGTCAGCTAGCACAAAAATCAAAAGATCTTTTTTTCTGAACGGTCCTTGGTGCGCGCGCACCACCCCCGGTCAGCTTGCCCCGCGAACGCCGTGTCAGGGCCTACGGCCGGCACCGCGATCCGGCCGGCGGGCGCCACCTCCCGGGGCGGCGGCTCGGCCGGGGGCACCGGGAACACGATCTCGACGGCGAGCCCGCCGGCGGCCCGGGTCACCGCGCGCAGGTCGGCTCCGTGCGCGGCCGCGACCGCGCTCACGATGGCCAGCCCGAGCCCCAGGCCGTGCCCCAGGTCGGCCGGCGCCCGGCGGGCCGGATCCATCCGCTGGAACGGCCGGAACAGCCGGCCGAGCTGGTCCGGCGGGATGACCGGCCCGGTGTTGGCCACCGCGAGGTACGCGCGGCCGGCCCGCGTGCCGGTGGCGATCTCCACCTGGCCGCCCGCCGTGTTGTACCGGATCGCGTTGTCGACCAGGTTCGTGACCAGGCGTTCGGCGAGCCCCGGGTCGCCGAACGCCGTCGCGGGCCCGATCCTGGCCACCAGGCTCAGCTGGGCGGCGTCGGTGTCGTCGCGGCGCGCGGCCAGCACGCCGGCCGCGATGGCGGGCAGGTCGACCGGCTCGAACCGGTCCAGGCCGCGTTCGCCGCGGGCCAGCGTGAGCAGCGCCGCGATGAGCCGTTCCTGCTGCTCGCCCGCTGCCAGCGCCCGCTCGCAGGCCGCGCGGAGCGAGGCGCTGGTCGCCTCGCGGTCGCGCAGCGCGACCTCAAGCAGCGTCCGCTGCCGGGCCAGCGGCGTGCGGAGTTCGTGCGAGGCGTTCGCCACGAACTGCCGCTGGGCCCGGAACGAGGCGTCGAGCCGGCCGAGAAGCTGGTCGAAGGTGTCCCCGAGCTCCTTGAGCTCGTCGTCGGGACCGGTCATCGCGATGCGCTGATGCAGGCTGCGCGCGGAGATGCGCCTGGCCGTGGCGGTGATCGTGCGCAGCGGGCTGAGCACCCGCCCCGCCATGACCCAGCCCAGTCCCACCGACGCCACCGCCATGATGGCCAGCGCTATCCCGGACTCGATCAGCAGCAGGTTCAGCGTGTCGGTGCGCAGCCCGACCGCGGCCTGCTGGATCGCGATCTCGCAGGGGTTGGGCTGGCCGGGCATCGGCAGCGCCCCGCCCTGCGGCACCGAGCAGACCCCGGCCACGCCCGCGCCGCCGGTGCTGAGCTGACCGCTGCCGCCGATGAGTTCGATCGCGCCGTTGCTGGTCGTGACCGGATGCGGCAGCGTCTGCTCGATCAGGAAGTAGGTGATGGTCAGCAGGCACGCGGTCGAGGCCAGGAACATCCCGACGTACAGCAGCGTGAACCGCATCCGCACGGTCCGCCGCGGCAGCCGCAGCCCGAGCTGGACCGCGCTCACGATGCAATCCTGTAGCCGGCCTGGGCCAGGGTCTCGATGACCCGCGGTTCGCCGAGCTTGCGCCGCAGCCGGCTGACCGTCACCTTGACCGCGGTGGTGAACGGGTCGGCCATCTCGTCCCACACCCGCTCCAGCAGCTCCTCGGCGGAGACCACCCGGCCCTGGGCGGCCAGCAGCAGCTCGAGCACGCCGAACTCCTTCGGCCCGAGGTCCAGCGCCTGCCCGCCCCGGGTGGCGTTGCGCCGCGCCGGGTCGAGCCGCAGGTCGCCGCTGGTCAGCACGGGGGCGAGCGACGGCTGCGCCCGCCGCAGCAGCGCGCGCAGCCGCGCCACGAGCTCGGCGAACGCGAACGGCTTGGGCAGGTAGTCATCGGCGCCGAGCCGCAGCCCGTCGACGCGGTCCTCGATGGTGGCGGCGGCGGTCAGCATCAGCACCCGGCTGCGGCCGCCCGCGGTGATGAGCTCCGAGCAGACCTCGTCGCCGTGCCGCCCGGGCAGGTCCCGGTCGAGCACGATCACGTCGTAGTCGGTGAACAGCGCGTGCTCGAGCCCGTCCGTGCCGTCGTAGGCGACGTCGACGGCCATCTGCTCCTGCCGCAGGCCGGTCCCGATCGCCTCGGCCAGCTCGACGTCGTCCTCGATCACCAGTACCCGCATGGCGCACCTCCGCAGTTCCCGGCCAGTCTTTTCGGCCAGCCTGAAGGTTGCCTCAGGAAACGCCGGCAGGGTCCTGGAGTGCGAGGGCCGGTCATCGATGACCCGGCATGATCAGCAGCGCCACCGCGACGCCCGCGGCGGCGGCCACGATCGCGACCAGCGCCGCGACCCACCACGAGAACCCGAGGGACCCCGAGACGCCCCCGCGCTCCCGGGGTCCCGCGGGCCCTTGCGGCCAGTCCTCGTCCGGCGGGTCCGTTTCCGGCTGGCCCTTGTCCGGCCGGGCCCCCGCGGTCGGCTCAGCGGGTATCCACTCCTCGTCGCCGGGTTCCATGAGCGCGTTCCCTCCTTGGTCCCGTCCACTCTGCCCGCCCCCCGGTTGCGGGACAGTTACACCTCTGCGACGCACCGGCCACGTGTGTAACCGCCGTGCAACTGCCCGCCGCGTAGACCTGCGGCCATGTTCTTCATCACTTACCTGAGGCGCGAACTGCGCCGGAGAATGCGGCAGGCCGTCTTCATCGCGCTCGGCCTGGCCATCGGAATCGGCCTGGTCATCACCGTGATCGGCGCCTCGTCCGGGGTCAAGGCCGCGCAGGCCAAGGTGCTCAGGGCGCTCTACGGCATCGGCACCGACCTCACCGTCACCACCAAGCCGAAGCCCCCGCCGCTCAAGCCCACCACCGGCGGGTCAACGAACGGCAGCGCCCCCCGCGGGGGCGGCCCGGAAGTCTGCGTCAACAACAGGTGCTACAGCAGCGGGACCGTGGACATCCTGGCCAGCCTGGACTACGGGCCGCTCAGCCAGGCCCAGGTCGCGAGCATCGCCCGCGAGCATGACGTGTCCGCCGCCGCGGGCGGGCTCCTGCTCACCGACAACCGGATCGTGCTCCCGTCGGCCTCCAGCCCCAACATCCAGCCGCCCACCTCGTTCACCGTGGACGGCACCGACATTTCCCGTTCCCGCCTCGGTCCGCTGAGCAACGCCTCGCTGACCAGCGGCCGGACGTTCACCGCCGCCGACCAGAACTCGGACGTGGCCCTGGTCGACTCCAACTACGCGACCGCGCACGGCATCAAGGTCGGATCGACGACCACCATCGGCGGCACCAAGTTCAAGGTCATCGGCCTGGTCAGCCAGCCTCAGTCCGGCAGCCCGCCGGACATGTACATCCCGCTGGCGCGCGCCCAGGCGCTGGCCACCAACCCCGCCACCGGCAAGCCCATGACGGGCGAGGTGAACACGGTGTACGTGAGCGCGGCCAGCGACGCCGACATCGCGACCGTGCAGAAGGAAATCGAGCACCTGCTGCCGCAGGCCACCGTGACCAGCTCCTCCGACCTGGCCAGCGAGATCACCGGCTCGGCGGCGACCGCGGCCAAGCTCGCGGGCGCGCTGGGCAAGTGGCTCGCGGTCCTCGTGCTGATCGCCGCGTTCGCCGTGGCCAGCCTGCTGACCATGGCCGCGGTGGCCCGCCGGGTGCCCGAGTTCGGCACGCTGAAGGCCCTCGGCTGGCGCAGCAGCCGGATCGTCAGCCAGGTCCTCGGCGAGTCGGTCGGCACCGGCATCATCGGCGGCCTGGCCGGGGTCGGCCTCGGCTTCGCCGGGGTGGCGATCATCGACAAGATCGCGCCGAAGCTGTCCGCCGCGGTCCCGTCCAGCGGAAGCGGCTTCGCGAGCCAGAGCGTCAGCGGAGGCGGCGCGGCGGCCGGGCCGGTGATCTCCGGGCCGGCGGCCAGCCATACCAGCACCATCGCCGTGCCCATGTCCGCGTCGGTGACGATCGGCGCGATCGTGCTCGCGGTCCTGCTCGCCGTCGCCGGCGGGCTGCTCGCCGGATCGTTCGGCGGCTGGCGGGCGGCCCGGCTGCGGCCGGCCGCGGCGCTGGCCCGGGTCGCCTGAGGAGGCCGTCATGGACATCAGCCAACACCGCACGACGATGCACGACACCGATCCGGTAACCCCGCTGTACCAGCTGTCCGGGGTCAGCAAGATCTACCGCAAGGGCGGCCGCGAGATCCTCGCCGTCCGCGACCTTGACCTGAGTATCCGAGACGGCGAATGGCTCGCCGTGCAGGGCAAGACCGGCCACGGCAAGACCACGCTGCTCCAGCTCCTTGGCGGGCTGGACCGGCCGACCCGCGGCCGGGTGAGCTTCGCCGGGCAGGACCTGGCCGCCGCGGCCGAGGCGCAGGTGCGGAAGGTGCGGGCGAGCTCGTTCGGCTTCATCTTCCAGACCTTCAACCTGATCCCCACGCTGACCGCGCACGAGAACGTCGAGGCCGCCCTCATCCCGCTCGGCGTCCGCCTGGCGCAGCGGCGCGCCCGGGTGGCGGCCGCGCTGGACAGCGTGGGCCTCGGCGACCGCGCCCAGCACCTGCCGGGCGAGCTGTCCGGCGGCCAGCAGCAGCGGGTGGCGATCGCCCGCGCCCTGGTCAAGGAGCCCAGGGTGCTGCTCGCCGACGAGCCGACCGGGAACCTGGACGAGGACACCAGGGACGAGATCATCGGCCTGCTCGACACGCTGTGGCGCGAGCGCCGGCTGACGCTGGTGCTGGTCAGCCACGACAGCTCGGTGGTCAGGCGGGCGCAGCGGATCGGGGTGATGTCCCGCGGCCGCCTGTCCATCCGCCAGGACACCCGGGCCTAAACGTGGGGCAGGTGCCAGTGGTAGGGCGCGATCAGCCGCTTGACCGACTCCGGGCCATACGACCCGACGGGGTACGGCTCGACCGGCGGCGGGTTCTCCAGCAGCGGCTCGGAGATCTCCCACACCCGCTCGATCCCGTCGGAGCTGGTGAACAGCGACTGGTCGCCGACCATGGCCATCAGGATCAGGTGCTCGTAGCCCTCGAGCGCGTGCGACTCGACGAACGAGTCCTTGTAGTAGAACCCCATCTCGGCGTTGCCCAGGCTCAGCTCCGCCCCGGGGACCTTGGCCAGGAAGTAGGTCTTGATGGCGCCGGGGTCGGCGAAATCGATCTCGATCTCGTTCTGCAGGCCGTACGGCGTGTCCTTCTGATGCGCGGGGAACATCCGCAGCGGCGGCGGCTGGAAGCCGAGGACGATGATCTGGCGCGAGGCGCCCATGGCCTTGCCCGAACGCAGGAAGAACGGCACCCCGTGCCAGCGCCAGTTATCCACCTCGGCCCGCACCGCGACCATCGTCTCGGTCTGCGAATCGGCCGCCACGCCGGGCTCGGACCGGTACCCCTCGTACTGGCCGCGCACCACGTGCCGGACGTCGATCGGCTTCAGCGCCTCGAACACCTTCAGCTTCTCGTCCCGCAGGTGCTTGGCCGACAGCGACACCGGCGGTTCCATGGCCACGAACGCCAGGACCTGGAACAGGTGGGTGACGACCATGTCCCGGTAGGCGCCGGTCGCGTCGTAGAACGCGCCCCGCCCCTCGATCGACAGCGTTTCCGGTACGTCGATCTCCACGTAGCGCAGGTGGAAGCGGTTCCAGATCGGCTCGTAGAGCCCGTTCGCGAACCGGAACGAGAGGATGTTGTCGACCGATTCCTTGCCCAGGAAGTGGTCGATGCGGAACACCTGCGACTCGTCGAACACCGCGTGCATCGCCTGGTCCAGCGCTCGCGCCGAGGCCAGGTCGGTGCCGAACGGCTTCTCGATGATGACCCGGGTCCGGTCGGTGGCCAGCCCCGAGGCGCCGAGGCTCTGCACCACCGAGGTGAACGCGACGGGCGGCACGGCCAGGTGGTACAGCCGCCGCGGCGAGCCGCCGATCTCCTTTTCCGCCCGCGCCACCTCGCCCACGAGGGCCCCCATGTCACCATGATCGGAGGGTGCGAACGAAACGTTCTTCACGAATTCCGACCACAGCGGATCGTCGGGCTTGGTGATGCAGAAGTCGGCGCATGACTCCTTGGCGTGGGCGCGGAACTCCCCGTCGGTCATGGCAAAAGCCGGCGGCGCCGTTCCGATGAGGCGGAACTCGCGCGGCAGCAGGCCCGCCGCGTACAGGTGGAACCAGCCCGGCAGCAGCTTGCGCTTGGCCAGGTCGCCGGTGGCGCCGAACAGCACGATGACGTGATTGTCCGGCTTCGGAGGGTTGTTCTTGCTCATCGGGCAGCTCAGGCCTTCTTCTCCAGGTGCCCGCCGAACTCCTCGCGCAGCGCGGACAGGACCTTCCAGGTGAACTCGCCGTTGTCGCGGGAGTCGAACCGCTCGTACAGCGACGCGGCGATCACCGAGGCGGGCACGCCCTCGTCCACCGCGGCCAGCACCGTCCAGCGGCCCTCGCCGGAATCGGACACGCGCCCGCTGAATCCGGCCAGGTCGGGCGACTTGGCGAAGGCGGCGGCGGTCAGGTCGATCAGCCAGGAGCTGATCACCGAGCCCCGGCGCCACACCTCGGCCACGTCGGCCACGTCGATCTCGTACTGGTAGGCCCAGGGGTCGCGCAGCGGCGCGGTCTCCGCGTCGACTTCGTCCATGTGCAGGCCCACGTCCGCGCTCCTGATGACCGACAGGCCCTCGGCGATCGCGGCCATCATGCCGTATTCGATCCCGTTGTGCACCATCTTGACGAAGTGGCCGGCCCCGGACGGCCCGCAGTGCAGGTAGCCCTGCTCGGCGGTGCCTCCGGGCTTCAAGCCCGGGGTGGGCTCGGCGCTGCCCTTGCCGGGCGCGATGCTCTTGAAGATGGGGTCCAGCCGCCGCACCGGCTCGTCCTCGCCGCCGATCATCAGGCAGTAGCCCCGTTCCAGCCCCCACACGCCGCCGCTCGTCCCGACGTCGATGAAGTGGATGCCGTCCCGCTTCAGTTCGGCGGCGCGGGGGATGTCGTCGCGGTAGTAGGAGTTCCCGCCGTCGATCACGACGTCGTCGGCCTCGAGCAGCGGCTTGAGCTGCTCGAGGGTGGACGCGACGACGCCGGCCGGCACCATGATCCACATGGCACGCGGCTTGTCCAGCTTGGCCACGAACTCGGCCAGGCTGTTCGCGCCGGTCGCGCCCTCACTTCCAGCGCCTTGACCACGTCCGGGTTCCGGTCGTAGGCCACGCACCGGTGGCCGTCGCGCATGAGCCGGCGGACGAGGTTGGCGCCCATCCGGCCGAGTCCGATCATGCCGAGCTGCATCGGCGTATCAGTTGGCATCGTTAATCCACTCCGTTCAGTAGGCCTTAAGTTCAGTGGGCCTTGAGCTCGCGGTACTTGCGGATGAGCGCGTTGGTGGACGAGTCGTGGTCGAGCGCCGGCTCGGTGGCGCTGGTCAGTTCGGGGATGATCTTCACCGCCAGCACCTTGCCGAGTTCCACGCCCCACTGGTCGAACGAATCGATGTCCCAGATGGCTCCCTGGGTGAACACGCTGTGCTCGTACAGCGCGACCAGCGTGCCGAGGACCCGCGGCGTGAGGATCTCCGCGAGCAGCACGTTCGAAGGCCGGTTGCCCTCCATCACCCGGTGCGGCACCACGTTCTCCGGGGTGCCCTCGGCCCGGACCTCGGCCTCGGTCTTGCCGAACGCCAGCGCCTGCGCCTGCGCGAACACGTTGGAGGACAAGATGTCGTGGTGGTCGCCAAGCGGGTTCAGCGTCTTGCCGAAGCCGATCAGGTCGACCGGGATCATCGTGGTGCCCTGGTGGATGAGCTGGTAGAAGCTGTGCTGGCCGTTGGTGCCCGGCTCGCCCCAGAACACCGCCCCGGTGTCGTAGTCGACGTGGGCCCCGGCCAGCGTGACGTGCTTCCCGTTGGACTCCATGGTCAGCTGCTGCAGGTAGGCGGGGAAGCGCTTGAGGTACTGCTCGTACGGCATGACGCCGTAGCTCTGCAGGCCGAAGAAGTCGCGGTACCAGAGCGCGAGCAGGCCCATCAGCACCGGCAGGTTCCGCTCCAGCGGCGCGGTCCGGAAGTGCTCGTCCATCTCGTGGAACCCGGCCAGCATCTCGGCGAACCCCTCGGGTCCGATCGCCACCATGGTGGACAGCCCGATCGCCGAGTCCATCGAGTACCGGCCGCCGACCCAGTCCCAGAACACGAACATGTTGGCCACGTCGATGCCGAACTTGGCCACCCGCTCGGCGTTGGTCGACACCGCGACGAAGTGCTTCGCCACCGCGTCCTCGGACCCCAGCGCCGACACGACCCAGTCCCGGGCCGAGGTGGCGTTGGTCAGCGTCTCCAGCGTGCCGAACGTCTTGGAGGAGATGATGAACAGCGTCTCGTCCGCGTTCAGGTCCCGGGTGGCCTCGACGAAGTCGGTGGAGTCCACGTTGGACACGAACCGGAACGTGATGTCCCGCGTCGCGTAGTGCCGCAGCGCCTCGTACGCCATCACCGGGCCCAGGTCCGAGCCGCCGATGCCCACGTTGATGACGTTGCGGATCCGTTTGCCGGTGTAGCCCCGCCACTCCCCGGACCTGACCCGGTTCGAGAAGTCCGCCATCCGGTCCAGCACCTCGTGCACCTGCCGCACCACGTCGGTGCCGTCCACGACCAGCGATGCGGTTCTCGGCATGCGCAGCGCCACGTGCAGCACGGCCCGGTTCTCGGATACGTTGATGTGCTCGCCGCGGAACATCGCGTCCCGCCGCTCCGCTACGCCGGACTCGCGGGCCAGCTCGACCAGCAGCCGCATGGTCTCGTCGGTGACCCGGTTCTTGGAGTAGTCCAGGTAGAGCCCGGCCGCCTCCATGGTCAGGCGCTCGCCCCGCCCGGGATCCGCGGCGAACAGCTCCCGCAGGTGCTGCCCGGCCATCTCGGCGTGGTGCCGCTTAAGCTCCCGCCACGCCTTCCGCTCAGGCAGAGGTGTCACCGCCATGTGCTGCCTCCAATGTCGCATCTTCCCCTCGGCATAGTTTCATGCCCGCCCCGCGACCCGCCTCCGGCCCGTCGATAACAGCAGCTGAACTCCCGAGATACCGGCTCTGTGGGACTGTCCGCGGCGAGCCCTGATTGCGGGCTGGCAGAAGTGAACTGTCTTTAGCTGGCCAGGCCCATGCCATCGCCGGTACGGGACCCGGAGCCGTTACTTGACCGTCCGCGCGGAATTAGCCTCGGCGAATGGACCCGTCACCGCAGATACCGAAGGCGGCGGCGCGGTTATGATGGCCGCAGAGGCAGTAGCGCCTGCCCGCCTCCGAGCCGCGGCCGCCCGCGCCGGCTGCGACGTTACGAGGACAAGGGTCACCGACTCGCGTCGTTCTCGAGCACGGTCATGACGATCTAACCGGCCCGGGAAGCGCGGGTTTCCTGTGCCGTGGATGGATGACGCCATGACCTCCGATCGTTCGGCGAAGAAGGCCGCCCGCGCCCGCATGACCGCCACCGGCGAGCCGTACAGCACCGCCCGGCGGGCCGTGCAGACCGGGCCGGACCGCCCGGCCCCGCTGGCCCGGCCGCCCGCCATCGACCCGCGCGAGCATGCCGTGCATGCCCGCCACTGGGGCGTGCTGGCCTGCTACCTGGTCCGCTACGAAGGCCGGTACAGCGCGTGGGTCACCGGCGCCGACCCCAGTGACCGGAGCCAGGTCTACGGGATGCCCAGCGAGCCGGCGGGCCGCGCCTTCACAGACGCCTGGCAGGCCATGAACCTGCTGCACATTCCGTGGGACGAGCGGATCGCCAGCATCTTCCTGCTCAGCCCGGACACCCGGAACGGCATCCTCTACGACGCCGCGGTGGTGAACGTGGAGGACAGCGGAATCTGGCTGGCCAGCTTCGATGACACCGCCAACAACGGGGGCACGCGCACGCTCGGCCAGTTCGGGGATCTGGACGAAGCCCTGGAAGAGTTCGCCGCCCTCGCGGAGCGGGCCGCCGCCCGCCTCGGCAGCAGCCAGGCCATCGGAAAGGCGGACCTTTTCGCCGGGGTCCTGCGCTACCGCGCGGCGACGGTACGTGCCGACGCCGCGCGGGCCGCGCTGGGCGATGCCATCCGCCGCCACCAGCCCCGTACTGAGAGCGGCGACGGCCTCCGCCCGCTGTGGCACGAGGCCGGCCTGTCACGGGAGTCCCTGGGCCGCGTGCTGGCCGGCCAGGACTGGGCCTGGCCGCAGCAGCCCGTGGTCCGGCCCCCCGGCTCGCGGCTCCCGGACACGCCCGCCACCACGCTCGCCACCCGCACCGTCGACGGACATCGCTTCGACCTGGTCAGCTACCTGGACACGGCCGGCGGCCGGTGCATCGCGATCGACCGGGACGGCCGCCCGGGTCCGTCGGCGTGCGACATTAAGGTCGATGAGCAGCATCTGGCCAGCGCCGCGATGACGATGGCGACCCGGGGACACGGCACGGCCGCCATCTACGGCCGCGTCCACGCCAGCGTCACCGAGCTGTACGCGGTCATGAAGAACGGCGAACGGGTGGACTGGCCCGTCTACGACGATCCGCGGAACCAGGAACGCTACTTCGCCGTCATCGCCGACTCCCAGGCTCTAGCCGACATCGTCGCGACCGCGCCCGCCGGCAGCACGTCATTGAAGCCGATGTTCGGCATTTGGTTCAGCCAGCCGCCCGGCCTAAGCCCTCGAAGGTCCAGGGCACGTCGCCACTAGCGCGCAACCCCGGATCTAGGCGGGCACATCGCGCCGGGGACGCAATACGGCACAGCCCGATCCGGCAGCGTACCGGTACGGATCTCGGGTCCGGGCCTGGTACCCACCCGGGCCAACACCCAGCCCGCCTTCGGCTGCTATCTCCCCTCCCCCCATGCCCCGATCGCGCGGCCCTACGGGATGATCGTGCTCACCCTCACGCAGGACCGGATCTCCGCCATCACCTGGTTCTCCGACAGCAGCGTCTTCCCCCACTTCGGCGCCGCGACTAGCATTGACCGGCGTGGGTGACGACGAGCTATACCGCCAGTATGAGACGGTCAACGTGTACCGCCGGGGACCAGGGGCGAAGGTCGAGCTGAACCGGCCCGACCGGCTGAACGCGTGGAGCAACCAGTTCTCCCTCGACCTCCTGGCGGCGATAAAAGAGGTCACGGACAACCCCGAGGTCCGGGCCGTGGTCGTCACCGGGGCCGGGCGCGCCTTCTCCAGCGGCGCCGACCTGAAGGAGGCCGCCGACCGGCCCGACGGACAGACGATGGACGTGTACCGGCGGCTGACCGAGCGGTACCACCCGATCATCACCGGCCTGCGCCTGATGCCCAAGCCGGTCATCGCCGCCGTCAACGGTCCCGCGGCCGGGATCGGCCTGTCCCTCGCGCTGGCCTGCGACCTCGTCGTCGCCGCGCAGTCGGCGTTCTTCCAGCTCGCCTTCGTCAACATCGGCCTGGTCCCGGACGGCGGCTCGTCGCTGTTCGTGCCGGCCCGGGTCGGCTTCACCCGGGCCGCCGAGCTGGCCATGCTGGGGGAGCGGCTCGACGCGGCGACCGCGCTGAGCTGGGGCCTGATCAACCGGGTCTGGCCCGACGCGGAGTTCGCCGAACAATCCGACGCCCTCCTGGACCGCCTCGCCTCCGGCGCCACCCAGTCCTACGCCGGCACCAAGCGGCAGCTGAACCACTGGATGTACGAGCGGATGGACGCCCAGCTGGAGTTCGAGGCCGGGATCCAGCGGGAGCTGGCCGCCTCCGGCGACTTCGCCGAGGGCATCGCGGCGTTCGTGGCCAAGCGCCCGCCCCGCTTCTCCGGCGCCTGATCCCGCCGCTCTCACCCGCTCACGCCGAGACGCCAGCCCGGCCGGCCACGCAGAGACGTCGGCCGGCCGGCTTCACGCATGCCACGTCGGCCGCCGCTGCTCCTCTTCAAATCGGGTTCCATATTTGTATTGGTTTATCCACTCACATAGGCTTGCCAATGTGAATGCTGATGAGCCGGCCCTGCGGCGCCAACGCCTGACCCGCGCCGAGGCCAAGGAACAAACGCGCCAGCGCCTGCTCGACGCGGCGGCGCTGGCCTTCGCCGAGAAGGGCTTCGGCGGTGCGTCGCTGGAGGAGATCGCCGAGTCGGCGGGCTATTCGACCGGCGCGCTGTACGCGAACTTCGCCAACAAGGATCAGCTGTTCATGGAGGTCGTCGCGACCCGCCGGGCCCGGACGGCGGTGCGGCGGGCCGAGGCCGTGGCCGAGGTCCTCGACCAGCAGGCCGATCCGTTCGGCGCGCTCTCGCGGCTGTTCGTCCGGGTCGCCGACCGCGACCGGGAGTTCGCGCCGCTGCAGGCCGAATTCTGGCTCTACGCGGTGCGTCATCCGGCCGCGATGGGGGTGATCGCGGCCGGCCTCAGCGACCAGGTGGACGCGCTCGAGCCCGTCGTGGCCCGCGCCCTCGAGCGCTTCGACGCGGACCCGGGCGTCGCCCCACGCGAGGCGACCATGGTCATGCTGGCGCTGTTCCCGGGGCTGATGCGCCAGCGCCGGCTCGACCCCGAAGCGGTGCCGGACGACCTGTTCGCCCGGGCCCTGCGCTGGCTGTTCTCCGGCCTGCGCAGCGGAGACGAACCATGAGGCGGCCGAACGCGGCGCCGCTTCTGGCGCTCGCCGCCTCCCTGGCCCTGGCCGCCTGCAGCGGCGGCGCGACCAACACCACCACCACGACCAACACCGCTACGCCGACCCCCGCCGCGACCGCCACGCCCGTCTACCGGTTCGGCGTGGTCGGGAACCAAGGCAAGATCGCGCAGCTCGAGCGGGGCACGCCAACCGTGGTGGCCGGCATCACCGGGAAGGTCATCCAGATCGCGACCTCGAACTCCGACAGCTACGCGCTCACGTCGGCCGGCACGGTCTGGGCCTGGGGGGTAGGCAGCTACGGCGAGCTCGGCAACGGCGGGACGAGCGCCTACGTCACCCGCGCGGTGCAGGTCGCCTTCCCGGCCGGCGTCCGGATCGTCGCCCTGCCGAACCCGATGCCGTTCGACGGCGCCCTGGCCATCGACTCGCTCGGCCGCGCCTGGGGCTGGGGCCTCAACGCCAACGGCGACCTCTGCCTGTCCGGCCTGGCGGAGCTCCGCCCGAGCCGGATCCCGCTGAGCGACGTGACCGCGGCCACGGGCGCCCGGACGCATTCCCTCTTCGACTCCGGCGGCCGGGTGTACGCCTGCGGCAGCGGCGAGGACGGCGTCCTCGGGAACGGCTCGACGGCCAGCAGTTCGAAGCCGGTCCCGGTCACCGGCCTGCCGCCCGCGGCGCGCGTCACGGCGCTCACCTCGTCCTGGCAGGGATCGGGCGCGCTGCTCAGCAACGGTGCCTACTACGACTGGGGCTACAACGCCGCTGGCCAGCTCGGCGACGGCCGCACCGCCGACAGCGACGTGCCGGTCCAGGTCAAGCTGCCCGCGGCGGTGCGCCAAGTGTCCCAAGGCGGCAGCGGCGCGGGAAACGGCCAGACCGTCGCCATCCTCGCCGACGGCTCCGTCTGGGCCTGGGGTAACGGCACGAAGGGCCAGCTCGGCGACGGCGGCACCACCGGCAGCGACGTGCCGGTCCAGGTCAAGATGCCCGCGGGCGTGACGTTCACGACGGTCAACTCGGGCGGCTACTCCTGCTACGCGATCGACAGCTCCGGTCGTCTCTGGGCCTGGGGCGGCAACCAGAACGGGCAACTCGGCACCGGCAGCAGCGCCCGCATCCAGACCACCCCGGTCAACGTGGGCATCCACCTGACCCAGGTCTCCTCGACCGCGAGCAATGTGGCGGGATTCGAACAAAGTTAGCACAACGCAGCCGCCCATGAGAGACTGGCCGCATGGACGCGTCGCAGCTCGAGCGGGTCTACCGCGAGGAGGCGACCCGGATCAGGGCCGCGCTGGCCGCGCGGCTCGGCGACGTGGGGCTGGCCGAAGACGCCGTTCAGGACGCCTTCATCGAGGCCATCGAGCACTGGCGGGACGGCGAGATCCCGGCCAACTGCGGCGGCTGGCTGGCCACCACCGCCCGCCGCAAGGCCATCGACCGGCTGCGCCGGGCCCGGGCCGGGCAGGACAAGCTCGTGCTGCTCGCCGCCACGATGACCGACGCCTGGGACGGCACCGACACCGAAGACGACGAGCTGCTGGGCATGGTCTTCGCCTGCTGCCACCCGGCGCTGCCCCGCGAGTCGCAGATCGCCCTGACCCTGCGCGCCGTCTGCGGCCTGACCACGGCCCAGATCGCCGCCGCCTTCCTGGTCGCCGAACCCGCCATGACCCAGCGCCTGCTCCGGGCCCGCAAGATCCTGCGGGCGATGCACGCCGACGTGCGCGTGCCCGATCCCGACCACCTGGCCGAACGACTCGCCGAGGTCCTCGCGGTCGTCTACCTGGTCTTCAACGAGGGCTACCTGGCCAGCGCGGGCCGCCAGCCCGCCCGGCGCGACCTCGCCGCCCAGGCCGTGACCCTGACCCGGCTGCTGCACCGGCTGATGCCGCGCGAGCCGGAGGTCCTCGGCCTGCTCGCGCTGGAGTTGCTGCACGAGTCCCGGGCCGCGACCCGCTTCGACGGCTGGGGGCGGCTGGTCCGCCTCGCCGACCAGGACCGGACCCACTGGAACCAAGAGCTGATCGCCGAGGCCACCCGGCTGCTCGACCAGGCCCTCGCGATGCGCGCGTCCGGTCCCTACCAGGTCCAGGCGGCCATCGCCGCGCTGCACGCCGAAGCCCCGGATTACGAGCACACCGACTGGCGCCAGATCCGCATGCTGTACGACCGGCTCCAGGAGCTGACCCCGTCCCCGGTGGTCCTGCTCAACCGGGCCGTGGCGACCCGCTACCTCCAGGGTCCGCAGGCCGCGCTGGCCGAGATCGAGCCCCTCGCCACAGAGCTGGACGGCTACCGCCTGTTCCACGCGCTGCGGGCCGGACTGCTGACCAGGCTCGGCCGCGACGACGAGGCCCGGGAAGCCAGCGAGCGGGCGCTCGCGCTGGCCGTCAACCCGGCCGAGCGCGAGCTCCTCGCCCGCCGTCTGTCGTTCTGAGCCCCCGCCGAAAACTACATCTCCACCACGGGCCGGACCTCGACCGTCATCCAGCCCTTGTCCACCCCGGGCCAGGTCTGGGCGATCTCGACGGCCTCCTCGATGGTGTCGGTCTCGAGCACCGAGTACCCGCCGAGCGCCTCCTTGGTCTCCATGAACGGCCCGTCGGTGACGCCGCTGGCGCGGGCGGTCTTCGCGGTGGCCGGCGGCGCGAGCTGGTAACCGGTCTCGACGAGCTTGCCCGAACCGCCGCCGCCCTTCTCGTACCAGGCGCCGATCTCGGCGTACCACTGCTGGCCCTCGGCCTCGGACATGGTCCGCGCCGCCTCGGTGTTCAGCAGCAGGATGACGTACTTCACGTTTGCCTCCATTGCTTACAAAGATGCCACGATGGCATCCCCGCACTCGTTCCACGAACGGGCCGGCCCCGTTTCCGACACGGACCGCTCTTTTTCTCCGGCCTCCCCCCGCCCCCCGCCCTCTGCCTTTCCGCCTCCGCCCCCCGCCCTCTGCCTACGCCTTCTGCTCGCTCGCGGTCAGCCTCGACTCCATGGTCAAGATGGCCTCGTAGCGCCGCCGGATGTCGGCCCGGTCGGCGGCCTCGGGCACCGACCGCTCGCTGGCCCGGTCGATCATGGCCGCCTGCTCGAGCAGCACCCGCCGCTGCCCGTCGCCGGTCGTCTCGGTCATGATCCGCGCCAGCGCCTCCAGCTCGCGGATCATGACCGCGGGCATGCCCAGGCTGGACTGCCGGATCTTCTCGAACGAGCGCTGCACCAGCCGGTCGTAGGCCGGCTCGGCCGTGATGACCCGGATGTAGCCCTGCGCGTCCCGGTGCACGCGGGCCGGATGCCACCCGGCGACGATCTTGCACAGGTTCTCGCCCAGCCAGTCGATGCAGGTCATCGCCGTGAAGGGGTCGTTGACCGCGGGGGACAGGGCGCGGATCGCGATCTCGACCAGCTGGTCGAAGCCGAACGACACGTCCTGGGTCAGCGTCCGTTGCGGGCCGATGAGGTGCGCCCGGCCCAGCGCCTGCCGGACCAGCGGCGCCGCTTCCGGCGGCCAGACCGTGGCGAACCGGTGCCCGCGCACGATGAAGTGGCCGGGCCGGTACTCCAGGTTGATCACCGCCTCGGCCCGGGTCGCCAGCCGGACCAGGTTCTGGTGCTTGATGAACTGCAGGTACCCGCTGACCGGGGCGAGCAGCACGGCCCCGCTGGCCTCGGTCCGGTTCACCAGCTCGACCGCGGCCGGGCCGGCCTCCAGCCCCGGCCGGTCCGGCCCGCTGCCCTGCTCCCGGATCGCCTCGGCCAGGTCGCCGGCGATGCTCGCGATCACCTGCGGCAGCTGGATGGAGATCGCCGTGTGGTGGATGAAGTAGATGAGCACGGCCAGGTCGATGACCGTTAGGCCCAGTGTCACGGTCACGCTGATGTGCGGCACGAAGTCGCCGTGCGACCCGGTTCCGATCGAGGCCAGCACCAGCACCGCGTAGACGAACGTCGCCACGAACGTGCCCAGGGTCAGCTGCGTGCCGCGGTCCCGGATGAAGTTCCGCAGCATCCGCGGCCCGAACTGGGTCGAGGCCAGGGTCAAGGTGACCAGGATGATGGAGAACACGACGCCGACCACGGTGATGATCGCGGCCGCGATGGTGGTCAGGATCTGCCGCGCCGCGTCCGCGCTCCCGCTGATCACCCAGCCCGGCAGCCCGAACTCGCCGCGGTACGCGGCCCGGTCCGCGGCCAGCGTGCCAATGAACAGCCCGATCGCCGCCACGACCTCAAGGGACGGCACGAACCACAGGCTGGTGCGCAGCACCTCGCGCCGCCAGTGCGACGCTAGCGCCGACGAGAAAAGACCGCGGTACATGGCCGGCTCCCCGAGCGTGATCCATGGCCGACCAGACTTCCCGGCTCACCCAACCTATCCAGCCCCATTATGCCGGGAACCCAACCCCCTGTCGCCGCTGACCGCCCCGGCCCCCTGACCGCCCCGGCCCCCTGACCGCCCCGGCCCCCTGACCGCCCCGGCCCGTCCGCCCCGACCGCCCCCGGCCCGGCCCGCCCGACCGCCCGACACCGCTGACCCGCTCCCACCTGATCGCCGACCCCTGCGCCTCCCTTAAACGATCTTGAACAAGTGTTCGTATACTGTTCGATCTATGATACACTGTCCGTAAGAGGATTCTTATTTTTCTTCCGAACGGAGCGTGGTTCGTGCCCCCGGAACCGATCCCCGATCGCGGCCCAGATGAGGAGCCCGACGATTCCTCGCTGCCCAGCGAGGAGTGGGATGGGCCGGAGGAGTGCCTGCCGGAGGAGTGCCTGCCGGAGCAGGGCCTGTTCGTCTGCCTGCCCGCCGAGGAGCTGACCCTGGAAGGGTTCGCCGAGGACGGCCGGGCCGACACCATGGAACCCGGCCCGCTGCTGGCCACCGTGGTCGGCGCCGTCACCGGCGACGATGCCCGGGGCCTGAAGGGCACTTCAGATGACCAGCTCACCGGGATCCTCTCCGCCTCCCTGCGGCTGGAGTCCCGGGACTGCCTGGATCCGGCTAGCGGCCCTGGCCGAATTCGCCGCCCGCCGCCCGGCCAGCCGCGACAAGGGCATCCGCGCCACCGGCGCTCCCGCTGCCGGGGCGGACGGGATCAGCGTGTTCGCGGCCGACGAGCTGGCCGGGGTGCTCAACCGGACCTGGCAGTCGACCGCGGGTGAGCTCTCGTACGCCAAGTCGGTCACCGAACGGCTGCCGCGGACGTTCGCGGCCCT
Organism: uncultured Actinomycetes bacterium; assembly: GCA_963705835.1. GTDB lineage: Bacteria > Actinomycetota > Actinomycetes > Streptosporangiales > Streptosporangiaceae > Palsa-504. The sequence continues at coordinate 16,263 of CAVPLC010000079.1, read as the reverse complement.
GGGCGCCGGGCGGATCCATCCCGTGCACCTGCAGATCATCGAAGACGAGACCCGCTTCCTCAAGCCCGAGGACGCCGCCCGCGCCGATGAGATCCTCTCGCAGCAAGCTCCGTCCCAGACGTTCGGCAAACTGCGGTCCGCCGCGCACCGCCTGGTGCTCAAGCTGGACCCGGAAGCGGCTCAGCGGCGCAAGGAGGCGGCCCGGCGGGAGACCCACGTCCGCCCGTTCCGCGAGGCCTCAGGAAACGCGGGCATGATCGCGCGGGAAATGCCCTCCGACGAGGTCCTTGCCTCGTGGCAGCACGTCGAGCAGCGGGCCCTGGACCTGCGCGCCGCGGGCGTCCCGGGCAGCCTGCGGGAACTCCGCGTCCAGGCCTACCTCGATCTCCTCCAGGAACGCGATAGCCGCGCCGCCCTCGCCGACCCCGGCCGCGAACGCCGACCCGGACGCGAACGCCGACCCGGCCGAACACCGACCCGGATGCAAACGGCAACCCGAAGAACGCCGACCCGGACGCGAACGGTGATCTGGATGGGAACGCCGACCCGGACGGGAACGACGGCCCCAGCGCCGGGCCGGACCGGCCAGGCGGGACCAACCCGAACGGCGCCGACCGCCCAGCCCAGCCTGACCCAGGAGCGCACGCCGGCCCCGACCGGACGGGTCCGAGCCTGGCCGCGCAGGTCACCATTACCGTGCCCCTGGCCGCCCTGGACGGTGACCCCGGAGCCTGCGGCGAAGCCGACGGATTCGGCCTGGTCGATTCGCAGGACGCGCGTGCCCTGGTCGCCGCCGCGTCCCGGAACCCGAAGACCCGCTGGTGCGTGACCGCCCTGCACCCCGACGGCACCGCCGCCGCCCACGCCTGCGCCACCGGCCAGCACTGCTGGTCCGCGGGCCAGCAGGCCGCGGCAGTTCCTGCGGACGCTTAACCTCACCCTCATCCCGGTCATCCGCGGCCCCTGTGATCACGCCCAGGCTCAGCGCGCCTACCGACCCAGCCGCTCCCTCCGGCACCTGGTCAACGCCCGTAACACCCGATGTACCGCCCCCGGCTGTGGTCGGCCCGCTGCCCGATGTGACCTGGACCACACCACCCCCTGGCACCTGGGTGGACTCACCTGTCCCTGTAACGTCGCGCCTTTGTGCAGGCACCACCACCGGTCCAAACAGGCCGAGGGATGGTGGCTCGAACAACCAGAGCCAGGCGTCCTGAAGTGGCGTGCCCCGTCCGGGCGCAGCTTCGCGACCACGCCGACCGTCTATCCGCTCTGACTCCATCCCCCGAGGTTCCCGGCCTCGAGGTTCCCGGGCCTCGAGGTTCCCGCCTCGAGGTTGCGGCACGTTCTGGCCGGACTGGATACTTGGGTAGGCCTGGTGGCAGATGCGTCCGGTAATGGCCACATTTCTAGCGTTCTTCGCCCCACGCCGGGAAACGGTGAGAGAACCGTGGCAGCGAACGCTGGAGGCACGGTGGGCGAGGGACTGTCCGGGAATACCGGCGGCGCACCGCCTCCCTTCGCCTTGGGTTCGCGGATCGCCGGGTACCGCCTGGAGGAAGAGATCGGCGCGGGCGGGATGGCGGTGGTATTCCGAGCCCTCGATGAGCGGCTCGACCGGTTCGTGGCGCTGAAGCTCCTCACCCCCTGGCTGGCGGCCGACGAGGATTTCCGGCACCGGTTCCTGCGGGAGTCCCGGGCGGCGGCCGCCGTCGATGACCCGCACATCATTCCGGTGTACGAGGCGGGCGAGGCGAGCGGCGTCCTGTTCATCTCGATGCGCTACGTGTCCGGCGGTAGCGTCCGGGATCTGATGCGACGGGAGGGCCCGCTGCCTGCGGCCCGTGCCGCCGCCGTCATCTCGCCCGTGGCGTCGGCGCTGGACGCCGCGCACGCGGCCGGGCTGGTCCACCGTGACGTCAAGCCGGCGAACATGCTGGTGGATTCGCGGCCGGGTCGGCCCGATCACGTGTACCTGGCGGATTTCGGGCTGAGCAAGGCCGGGTCGCCTTCGGTCCGGCTGACGCGGACCGGGATGTTCCTGGGCACGGTGGCCTACATGGCGCCGGAGCAGATCGAAGGGCGGGAGGTGGACGGCCGGACCGATCAGTACGCGCTGGCGTGCTCGGCGTTCGAGCTGCTGAGCGGCGTCGTGCCGTTCGAGCGCGATCAGGACATGGCGGTGATCTACGCGCATCTGTCCCTGCCGCCGCCGTCGCTGGCTTCCCGGCGTCCCGACCTTCCGTCCGCGGCTGATGACGTCCTGGCTCGGGCTATGGCCAAGGTGCCACAGGACCGTTATCCCAGCTGCCGGGAGTTCGCCGACGCGCTACGCCAGGCGTTCGGCCTCGAGCCCTATGACCACGATCCGGGGGCGAGCGGGGCGAAGGCAGCGGCAGTCGGCGCCCGCGCGGCGGTCCCCGACGGGAACGTAACCCGACCTGCCCTGGGTGGCGATAGCTGGGGGACGCCGGAGCTTCCGGCGGGGACCGTGACGATGCTCTTCAGTGACGTCGAAGGGTCCACGGCGCTGCTGAGCCGGCTGGGCGACCTCTACGGGGAGGCGCTGTCGGCCCAGCGGGCGGCAATGCGGGCCGCTATGTCCGATTGGCGGGGCCGGGAGATGGGGGCGGAGGGCGAAAGCTTCTTCGTGGTGTTCGAGTCGGCCGCGGACGCGGTGGCCTGCTGCGCGGCGGCGCAGCGCGCGCTGGCCGCCCATGACTGGCCTGGCGGTGTCGCGGTCCGGGTCCGGATGGGACTGCACTCGGGGGAGCCGTCCCGGCACGAAGACGGGTACATCGGGATAGACGTGCACCGCGGCGGCGCGGATCATGGCGACGGCACACGGGGGTCAGGTGGTGATGTCCCAGGTCACGTGGCAGCTGGCGCATCCTGGGCTGCCCGCGGAGCTGTCCGTCCGTGACCTGGGTTCCCACCGGCTCAAGGACATTGATGCGCCAGAGCGCATCTTCCAGCTGGTCGGACCTGGCCTGGAAGAGGCGTTCCCGCCGCTGAAGAGCCTCGGCGCCCAGACCAGCCTGCCGGTGCCGGCCACACCGCTAGTCGGCCGGGTCGAGGATCTTGAGCGGCTGTGCGCTGCCATCTCGGCGCCGGACGTCCGGCTGCTGACGCTCACCGGGCCCGGCGGCGTGGGCAAGACGCGGCTGGCCCTGGCGGCCGCCGCCTCGCTCAGCGCTGCTTCTCCGTACGATGTCTTCTTCGTCGCGCTGGCGGCCGTGCGTGATGCCGAGGTGATGTGGAAGACGATCGCCGAGAGCCTGGATGCGGGCGGCGGCGAATCCCGCGCCGTGACCGAGCACCTCGGCGACCGTCAGGCCCTGCTGGTCCTGGACAATCTCGAACAGCTGGACGGCGCGGCCGAGGTCGTGGCCGCGCTGCTCTCGGCCGCTCCCCGCGTGGTGGTGCTGGCGACATCCCGGCGGCCGCTGCATCTTCAGGGGGAGCATGAGCTCCCCGTCCCGCCGCTGGAGATGCCCCGCGACACCGGCGTGCGGGAGGTGGCCGGGTGCGAGGCGGCTCAGCTGTTCGTCCAGCAGGCGGGTATGGTCCGGCCGGGTTTCGCGGTCACCCCGGACAACGCCGCCGACATCGCGGCGATCTGCCGGCGCCTCGACGGGCTGCCGCTGGCCATCGAGCTGGCCGCATCCCGGGTCAAGCTGCTGGCGCCCCGGGCCCTCCTCACCCGGCTGGATCACAGCCTCGGCCTGAGCGGCGCCGACCTCGAACGCCCCTCACGCCAGCAGACCCTCCGGAACACCATCGCCTGGAGCTATGACCTGCTAGAGCCGGACATTGCGGGGGCGTTCCGCCGGGCGGGCGTATTCGCCGGGGGCTGCGACCTCGATGCCCTGGCCGCGGTGGCCGTGGCCGATGGCGGCGATCCAGCCGGATCCGATCCGCTGGACCTGGTCGCCGCACTGCTGGACGTCAGCCTGATCACGGTGACGGAGGGCGCCGACGGCGAGCCGCGGGTGGGCATGCTGGAGACGATCCGCGAGTACGCCCTGGAGCGCCTGGCCGAGGCCGGCGAGGAAGAACAGGCCCGGCGCCGGCATGCCGAGCATTACGCGGCCTTTGCCGAGCAAGCCGCCCAGCAGCTGAACGGCCGGGAGCACCTGGCCTGGCTGGACCGCCTGGAGGCCGAGCATGACAACCTGCGCGCCGCCTTGAGCTGGTCGCTGGAGACCGGCGCCGCCGACGGCGAGCGGGTCGCGACCGGCCTGCGGCTGGTCCAGGCGCTGGGACAGTTCTGGTTCCAGCACGGTCATGTCCCCGAAGGGCGGCGGTGGCTGGAACGGGCCATCGACCTGGCCCCGGATGACACCGGAGCACCGCTGGGCCGGCTGGCCCACTGGCTGGGGGTGCTGCTGGACGAGCAGGGCGAACTCGAGGCAGGTCTCAGGTTCCTGGAGCGCAGCCTGGCCATCTGGCGAGAACTGGGCGACCGCGACCAGCAGGCACGAGAGCTCAACAGCCTCGGCATCACCCATCGCTGGCTGGGCCACCTGGACACCGCACGATCGATGCTGGAGGAAAGCGCCGCCATCGCCCGCGAGATCGGGAGCGACTACCGGCTCGCCGGAGCCCTCACGAACCTGGGCCAGGCGGAAAGCGAGGCGGGCAACCTTGACCGTGCCGCGCAAGTCCTCCAGGAGGCACTCACGCTCGACCGCAAGCAAGGGGACGCGTGGGGAGTGGTCCTCGACCAGCAGTCGCTCGCGGTAGTCAGCCTCCGCGCCGGGCGGATAGCGGAGGCCAACGAGCTGGTGTCGGCCACGTTCGACTACGTGGCCACCGCCGGCGACACCGCCATCCTGGTCTCGGCCATCGAGCAGTCAGCCTGCATCGCCGCGGAGCTCGGCGACGGCATGCGGGCGGCGCGGCTCGCCGGCGCCGCCGAAGCCATCCGGGACCAGGCGGGCACGCCGATCACGCAACCCGACGCGGCCCTCCTCGAGCGGTTCCTGGCCCCGGCCCGGGCCACCATCGACCGCGACGCGTGGGACGCGGCGCTGGCCGCGGGCCGCGCGCTCACGCAGGAGCAGGCGATCACGCTCCTGACCTCACCCACGCTCAGCGTCTTAGCCCAGACCGCGGTACATCGCCGGCTCCCCGAGCGTGATCCATGGCCGACCAGACTTCCCGGCTCACCCCAAGCTATCGAGCCCCATTTTGCCGCGTGCCCGCTTGTCACCGTGGGTCACGGTGAAGTTTGATGGATGGACCATGCCGCGTCCGGTCGCTCACCTGGCCAATCTCGATCTGAACCTGCTCGTGGCGCTGCGCGAGCTGGTCCGGGAGCGCAGCGTCACCCGGGCCGCTGAACGGCTCGGCGTCACCCAGCCCGCCGCCAGTGCCGCGCTGTCCCGGTTGCGTCGGCACTTCGGCGACGAGTTGCTGATCAGGGACCGGGGAGAGTACACGCTGACCGCGCTCGGCGCCCAGCTCGCCGAGCAGGTGGACGCGGTCTGCGCCGCCGCGGAACGGCTGTTCGCGGCCAGCGCGGACTTCGACCCGGCCGTCTCCGAGCGCGAGTTCACCCTGGTCATGGCCGATTACACGATCGTGGTCATGGGCGAGGCACTGTCCCAGGCCATCGCCAGGGCCGCGCCCCGCGCCCGGCTGCACATCCGGCTGGTCCGGGAGTCCCTGTCGACCGAGTACGCCGAGGGCATCCGGTTCATCGATGGCATGGTGGCGCCGCCCACGCACGGCTTCGCGCTGCCGGACACCCGGTCGGCTGAACTGTTCCGGGACCGCTGGGTGTGCCTGGTGGACGCGCGCAACCCGGTCCTCGACGCGGGCCCGCTGCGGCTGGAGGACCTGGCCCGGCTGCCCTGGGTGGCTCCCTATTACCGCAGCTCCCCGAACCCGTCGGCCGCCCCGATCATGCACCAGCTCGAACTGCTCGATATCCATCCGCGCATCGCGGTGCGGGTGGAGAGCTACCTGGCCGTCCCGCACTTCGTGGCCGGCACGGACCGGGTCGCGCTCATGCAGGAACGCCTCGCCGCCCCCCTCGCCGACCGGATGGACCTGCGGGTCCTCGAGTGCCCCGGCCACCCCGAGCCCATCGCCGAAGCCCTCTGGTGGCACCGCCAGTATGAGGACGACACCGCCCACGCCTGGCTCCGTCGCCTCATCACCGAGACCGCCCGCCGCCTCTGACCGCCCCGTCCGCCGCCCGCCCGCTCTGACTCCCCGTGCGTTCGTGCACGGCTTCGTTCGTTGACGCCGTAGCCAGTCGCCTCAGCGGAATAATCCGGCGGCCCGCGCTGCTAGAGATACATGCAAACGCATATATCTGGGGACACTGGAGGCACGCCATGCAGTTCGGGATCTTCTCGGTCAGCGACATCACCCGGGATCCCGTGTCGGGAGAGACGCCGAGCGAGGCGGAGCGGATCGACGCGATCGTGCAGATCGCGCAGAAGACCGAAGAGGTGGGGCTTGACGTGTTCGCGATCGGCGAGCATCACAACCCGCCGTTCTTCTCGTCCTCACCGACCACGCTGCTGGCCTACATCGCGGCGACCACCAAGCGCCTGATCGTCACCACGAGCACCACGCTGATCACGACGAACGACCCGGTGCGTATCGCCGAGGAGTACGCGATGCTGCAGCACCTGAGCAAGGGCCGCATGGACCTGATGCTCGGACGCGGCAACACCGCCCCGGTCTACCCGTGGTTCGGCCAGGACATCCGGCAGAGCCTGCCGCTGGCCCTGGAGAACTACAACCTGCTGCACCGGCTGTGGCGCGAGGACGTCGTGGACTGGGAGGGCAAGTACCGCACCGCGCTGCAGGGCTTCACCTCGATCCCGCGGCCCCTGGACGACGTGCCGCCGTTCGTGTGGCACGGCTCGATCCGCACCCCCGAGATCGCCGAGCAGGCCGCGTACTACGGAGACGGCTTCTTCGCCAACAACATCTTCTGGCCGAAGGAGCACTACATGCGCCTGATCCGGTTCTACCGGCAGCGCTACGCTCACTACGGCCACGGCACCGAGAAGCAGGCCATCGTCGGCCTGGGCGGCCAGGCCTACATCGCGAAGAACTGCCAGGACGCCATAAAGGAGTTCCGGCCCTACTTCAACGAGGCGCCGGTCTACGGCCACGGGCCGAGCATGGAGGAATTCGCCAACCTGACCCCGCTCAGCGTCGGCAGCCCCCAGGAGGTCATCGACAAGACCCTGACCTTCCGCGAGCACTTCGGCGACTACCAGCGCCAGCTGTTCCTGATGGACCACGCCGGCCTGCCGCTCAAGACCGTCCTGGACCAGCTCGACCTATTCGGAGAGGAGGTCGTGCCCGGTGCTGCGCAAGGAGATCGCCGCCCGCCAGGACCCGGAGACCCCCGAGGCCCCCACCCACGCCAGCCTCATAAGGGCCAAGTACGGCGACCAGCCCGCGCGCCAGCCGCGCCCGAACGCCAACCGCGGTGACAACACCGCCGGCGAGTCGCCCTACCAGGACCGCGACCCCGAGGGCCCGGAGCTGTGACGAACCTCGCCAACGACGCGTGGGAGGCGCTGCTGTCCGCCCACGCCGTGCTGATGAAGCAGTTCGCGGCCGAGGACATCTGGACCGAGGCGTCCATGCGTGAGTACGACGTGCTGTACACGCTGTCCAAGTGCCGGGAACCCATCAACATGCGCGAGCTCAACCGTCACGTCCTGCTCAGCCAGCCGGCCCTGTCCCGCCTGGTGGACCGGCTGGCCGAGCGCGGCCTGGTCGAACGCTGCTCCGACCCCGCCGACGGGCGCGGCGTCCGCCTGTCGCTCACCGAGGCCGGCCGGGCCATGCAGCGCCAGATCGGGCGCCAGCACGCCCGAGGCGTGGCCCGGGCCATGACCGCCGGGCTGGACCCCGCCGAGCTCAAGCAACTCGAGACCATCTGCCTGAAACTGGCCCACCAGAACGAGGACACACCAGCATGAACAGCCCGCAGCACGCCGAGTCCTTCCGGCTCGTGGTGGTCAGCGCCGGCACGTCAGACCCCTCCTCGACCCGGCTGCTGGCCGACCGCGCGGCCGAACGCGCCGTGGCCCTCGCCACCCAGCACGGGAACGCGGTGACGGTCAGCGTCATCGAACTGCGCGAGATCGCCGCCGACATCTCCACCGCGCTGACCACCCAGCTGATCACCCCGAAGCTGCAGCAGGCCATCGCCGTCCTCGGCGAAGCCGACGGCGTCATCGCCGCCGCCCCGGTCTACAAGGCCGGCCCCAGCGGCCTGTTCACCTCGTTCTTCGGTGTGCTGGACAACGACCTGCTCATCGCCAAGCCGGTCGTGCTCGCCGCGACGGCCGGAACCGCCCGGCACGCCCTGGTCGCGGACGATCAGATGCGGCCCATGTTCGCCTACCTGCGCACGATGACCGCGCCGACCTCCCTGTTCGCCGCCCCCGAAGACTGGAGTGACCCGGCCCTGGCCACGCGCATCGACCGGGCCGCGCTCGAGCTCGTGCTGCTGATGGAAAGCGGCTTCGCCCGCGCGATCAAGGACCAGTCCTGGCAGAGCTACCAGCACGAGTACGGCAGCGCGGGCGGCACCGAGCTCGCCATCGACCTCGACACCGACCTCATGCGCCTCGCCACCGGCGGCTCCGCCGGGGTATAACCGTGCTCCGGCAGGGGCTCGAATGAGGCTGGCGCGGAATCGACCCGGCCCCGATCGCCTCATCGAATAAGGCATATGCCGAACGGACCGTGGTGCTCCGCCGCCAAGACCCTGGCCTGCTCACCATGGACGAGCCCATCCGGCAGGCTACCCTGAAGGCCTGTGAACGAGGCACATCTGGAGTTCTGTGCCAGCCCGGAATGGGCCCGGCTGGTCGAGGACGAACTGCTGCCCTGGGTCCTGGACGGCTGCGAGCTCGGCGATGACCTGCTGGAAGTCGGCCCCGGGCCCGGGCTGACCACCGATGTCCTGCGGCGGAAGGCCGCCCGCGTCACCGCGGTCGAACTGGACCTTGACCTGGCCGGGAAGCTGGCGTCCCGGCTGGCGGGCAGCAACGTCACGGTGGTCGCCGGGGACGTGACCCGGCTGCCGTTTCCCGCGGACCGGTTTTCGGCGGCGGCCTGCCTCACGATGCTGCATCACATCCCGTCCCCCGCGCTGCAGGACGCCGCCCTGACCGAACTGGCTCGTGTGCTGCGGCCCGGCGGAATGCTGGCCGGCTCGGACGGCCTGGACACGCCCGCCCGGCGTGAGCTACACGTGGGCGACGTGTTCGTCCCGGTTGATCCGGGCACGCTGGAGGCCAGGCTGCGCGCGGCCGGGTTCGCTCACGCCCGCGTGGACGTGACCGGCGACCGGGTCAGGTTCGCCGCGACAAAGGGCTGGCCGCGGAGGTCATCGTGAGCGACGGGGTGCTGATCGAGGCGTACCAGCGGTTTCACCACACCGGGCCGGAGTGGGGCGCCGACCAGCTCACCAACCACGGACCTATGGCGGTCGAGGTACTCGTCCGCCGGGGCCGTCCCGAGGTGGTGCCGGGCTGGGTCGACCGATACATCCGCCGCCTGGATGAGCTGCCCCGGCCCACAGGCCAGATCACCGACGCATCCTGGGCGGAGGCGCTGGGCGACGGGCGCCGGATCGGCGACTGGACGGCCTACCTCACCCGCCAGCTCGCCGGACGGCCGTGGCGGGAGGTGCTCGCCACCTGGTGGCCGCGACTGCTGCCGGGGATCGCGGCCGGGGCCACCCACGGGGTGATCCGCACCGGTCACGTGGTGCGTACCCTGCTCGCCGATGAGAGGAACCCGGGGAACGAGGGGAACCTGGGGAACGAGGGGAACCTGGGGAACAAGGGGAGCGCCGGCCACCAGCCCACGCTCGACGAACTCGCCTCCGCGCTCGCCTTCTGGGCCGCCCGGTCCCGGTCCGTGCCGCCCTCGCCCGACCCGGCCGGATCGCTGGATCCGCTGGCGGCGCTGGACGCCGTGCCCCGCATCGCCAGCCAGCAGGGCAATCTCGCCGCCCGCTTCGGCCAGCTGACCGAGGAGTCCGGCTGGCCCGCGTCCGTGGGGCGGCTGCGTCCGGCCGCCACCCCGGACCAGGTCCAGGCGAGACTGGCCGACCTGGTCGCCGCGGCCACGCTGCGGTACCTGGGCCACGGCCACGGCCAGCCGGTGCTGCTGGTCCACACCGCCACCGCCCCCAATGCGGTCCTGCACGCCCTGCCCGCCTTGCCGACCCGCCTGTGGGCTCCCAGCCTGACCGCGGTCTGGGCCGCCAGCGCGGCGATCTTCGCCGCCTACGCTCCCCCCGAGGCCGCCAATCCCGAGGACGCCGCGCCCGGGCCGCAGCCGCCCCTCCTGGCCGGCCCCGGCGCGGTCGCCGGGGTACTCGACCGCGCCGTCGACCACGGCGACGAGCACGTCATCAAGTTCACCGACACCGCGGCCGAGGCCTACGCCCGCACCGGCCAGCCCGGCACCCTGGCCGCCGCCCTGCGCGCCGCCACGCTCATCCCGTCACCCGGACCTAGTACCGCAGCAGGCTGAATTATCATCGTGGGTCGTTACCCGTGCTGGGGCACGGGTTTTGACCCACGTTCCTGCGACCGGCGCACGCCTGGGGCAGCTGAGAGTCCTATGCTGAGCCACCGGGCAAACATTAGCTTGCGCGGGCGCAGCCCCGGCGAGCCGACCGCTCCGGCGCAAGGGTATAAACCGCATTTATGCCCGGCAGACAATCGTTTTGTTTGCCACGCAGCGACCGGGAATTTAACGTCCCAGGCAAAGGCAAATGCATCAGCCGGACGCAGCCGGGAGCGTTAATGCCGCATGCCCTGACCGAGCTGAAACTCGCCGAGGTCACGCGGCCCGCGGGTAAAGAGCCCGTCCACGAGATACGCGCCGACGTGTGCGTGCTCGGCGCCGGGATCGCGGGCCTGTCGGCGGCCATCGAGTCCGCCCGGCTGCACCGCGACGTGGTCCTGGTGGATTCGCTGCCGCTGATCGGCGGCCAGATGGTCCATTCCCTGATCGGCCTGTTCTGCGGGGTCTTCGGTAACGGTCCGGACTACATTCAGCTAACCCACGGGATTTTCGACGACATTTTCCGTGACCTCGGCCCGTCTGGCGACCTGCATTTCTCCAGCGGTCACACGATGACCGTCTTCTACAACGAGGTCGCTCTCGGCCGCTGGCTGGAGCAGACCGTCCGCGGCCTCGGCATTAAAACGGTGCTCGGCACCGTGCTGCAGCACGTCACCATCACCAGCGGCCGCATCGACGCCATCGATCTGGCCTCCCGCTACGGCAACGTCCAGATCCGCGCGGACGGCTTCGTGGACGCCAGCGGAGATGCCGCCCTGGCCTGGCAGGCCGGGCTGCCCTGCTGGGTTCCCGAACGCACCATCTACGGCTCCCAGCAGGTCATCGTCGAGAACGTCGATGAGAACCACAAGCCGGACATGGGCGAGATCGACGCGGTGCTGGCCGCCCGGGGCGAGGAGTACGGGCTGCTGCGGCGCGGCGGGCTGGCCTTCTTCTTCCCCGGCCGCGGCACCGCGGTGCTGAACGTGACCCACATCGAGGCGCCACTTGACCCCGTAAAGGCCTCGCAGGCCCAGTTCGACGGCCGCGACCAGGCCGACCAGGCCATCGCGCTGCTGAGGGCCGAGTTCCCCAAGGCGTTCGGCGAGGCCCGGGTCCGGGCCTACGGCTACCCGGGCCGTCGCCAGACTCGCTGGATCAAGGGCCGCCACCAGCTGAGCACCGAGGAGATAAGAACCGGGACCCGGTTCGACGACGCCGTCGCCCGAACGGCCTGGCCCATCGAGCTGCACGACCGGTCCGACGGCTACGTGTGGGAGATGTTCGGCCCGGACCACGTGCACTACGTGCCGCTGCGCGCCATGACCCCGCCCGGCGCGCACAACCTGGTGGCGGCCGGCCGCTGCGTGGACGGCGACGCCGCCGCGCTGTCCAGCGTTCGGGTCATGGGCCCGTGCGCCGCCATGGGGGCGGGCGCGGCCCACGCCCTCGACCTGGCCGCACGGGCCAAGACCAGCGTGCACGATATCAACCCGCACCCGCTGCACGAGCGGCTGGCCGCCAACCTGGACCTGGATGTGCAGCCATGATCCTTACCGACGAGGAGAAGCGCATGCGGGACGGCGCCGACGCGAAGGGAATCGTCCCCGTTTGACCCCAGCTCCGACGGCGAGAAGCGGATGCGGGACGGCGCTGGCACCATGCCGCCGCGGATAACCCGTTGCGCAGCGGGCGCGGCCGGACCTACGCTCGGCTCGCGCCGCCCGGGGGCTTCGGGTCAGCTAGGCCCTCGGTCGCGCTGATGCCGAGCAGAAGGATGCCATGGCCCCTGATTCCCAACCCGTCCTGAGCGACGACCTCGTCCGCGCCGCGGCCGCCGCCGCGCCGATCACCGCGTCCTCCCGGACCGACGACGTCCCGCCGAGCTGGGACGAACGGACCGTGCTGACCACGATGCTGGATTACGTCCGCGACACCGTGCACGTGAAGTGCGCCGGGCTCACCGACGAGCAGGCCCGCCGCGCGCCGCTGCCCGGCTCGCCGCTCACCACGATCTCCACCCTGGTCAGCCATCTGCGCTGGGTGGAGCACTACTGGATCCGGGTCATCCTGCTCGGCGAGGATGACCATACGCCGACCACGGAGGACGACCCCGACGCGGAGATGCGCCTCGGGCTGGACGTCCCCCTCGCGCGGCTGCTGGCCGAGTACCGGGCCAGCAGCGACCAGCTCAGCCGGCTGGTGGCCCCGCTGGACCTCGATACCCCGTCCCGGGGCGCGCTGTCCTGGCGGGACGAGCCGGTCACGCTACGGTGGGTCCTCTTCCACCTGATCGAGGAAACCGCGCGGCACAACGGCCACATCGACATCCTCCGGGAGATGGCCGACGGCGTGACCGGCCGGTTACGGCGGTGCTCAGCCCCACCAGCCCGGCTGGTAGTCCCCGGCAGGCTGACGGGTGATGACGTTGATGCGGTTGTAGACGTTGATGAGGGCGATGAGCGACACCAGCGCACCGAGCTGGTCGTCGTAGTGCTTGGCCGCCGCCGCCCAGGCCTCGTCACTGACGCCGCCCGCGGCGTCGGCCAGGCGGGTGCCCTGCTCGGCCAGCTCCAGGGCGGCCCGTTCGGCGTCGGTGAAGACGGTCGCCTCCCGCCGGCCCGCTGACCGGTGAGCTCGGCTCCCCCCGGCGGCGCGGTCAACGCATCCTCAGCCTCTTTAGCACCGCGGCACCCACCCGCTCCATTATCGCGGTGGATCCGGGCGTGGCGGTGGATCCGGGGGACTCCAGTACCCCCGATCAACCACGGAGCCCGGATCAACCACCAAAATGGGGCGCAAGTGGCTCGGGAGGCGTGAGGGGCGGCCAGGCACGGCGAGAGCCGCGGCAGCGGCGACGGCAGCCGCCGTTACAGCGGCAGGCCGGCTTCCAGCAGGGCGAGCGCCTGGTCGATGCGGGTGAACGTGTCCTCGAAGCTGGTCCGGTCGGACCAGCCCTCCCACGGGATCGTGATCGACATGATCACGCCGACGACTGCCCCGGCGATCGTGCGGACGGCCAGGTCGTCCGCACTGCGCCCGGCGCGCTTGGCCACCGCCTCGGCCACCACCGTGATCGTCCGGGCGAACTCATCCAGCGCCCGGGCTCGGATCTCGGGCACGGTCATGGTGAGATTGGTGGTCTCGCGGATCACGTCGATGTCGGCGCCGGTGTAGGAGGCGAACACCTGCTGAGCGGCGGCGCGGACGGCGGCGACCGGGCTGAGTTCGGGCGGCTGGTGCTCCAGCGCCGTGATCATCCGGGTGTCCATGTCGTCCTGCAGGACCACGTCTTCCTTGGTCGGGAAGTACCGGAAGAACGTGCTCGCCGACACCTCGGCCGCCGCGGCGATCTGCTCCACGGTGGTGGCCTGGTAGCCCTGCTCGCGGAACAGCCGGAGCGCGTGCTCCCGCAGGGCAGCACGCGTCCTGGCCTTCTTTCGCTCGCGCAAGCCGGACGAGGCCCGGTCCGATCCTGCCGGGCCCTGGTTTGCGTCGAGTATGTCCGTCACACCTCCAATTGTGCCCGCTCCGCGGCGCTTTCACCGGAAGCGCCGGAAGCGGCATTGGTGGCCTGGGCCGCGTCGCCCCGAGGAGCCCCTGTCATCCCGTCGGGACGGCGCGGCAGGAAGATCAGCGCCAGGACGGCGCTGGCCACCGCGATGCCGGCGCAGGCCCACAACATGGTGTCCATGCCCTGGACGAACGCGGTCCGGGCCGAGTGGAGCAGGGACGGCGACCGCAGCGCATGCGCCACCCCGACGCCGGCCACCACGCTGCTCTTCGCGGCCGCCGCGCCCGCCGCGGGCAGGCCGTTGGTATATAGGTGCTCGCGGTACACCGTGACGAGCACGGTGCCGAGCACGGCCACCCCGATGGTCGCCCCGACCTGGCGCAGCGCGGAGATCAGCGCCGAGCCCGAGCCGCTGCGCTCGGCCGACAGGGCGGACAGCGCCGCGTTCATGGTCTGCGGCATGGCCAGCCCCACCCCCAGCCCGAACGCCGCCAGCCACGCCGCCGCGAACCCCGTCCCGCTGGCGATCTTGGTCGTGGCCCCGAACGCGAGCGCGGCGGCCATGACCGTGAACCCGACCGTGACCAGGCCCTTCACGCTGGCCAGCGGCGCGCGCAGCTCCCCGGAAACACGGCGCGGGGTGGCTATGGCCTCGCGGGGGGCTTGGGGGGGTCGTCCCCCCGGGCCAGCACCGTGCTGCCGATCATCCCGACGACCAACCCGCCGATCATGGGCAGCAGCCGCAGCCCGCTGCCCATCGCGTTCGCGCCCTGCACCTCCTGGAAGTACTGCGGCATCGCGAAGAAGATGCCGAACATCGCGAACGAGACCAGCGTGGCCAGCGTCGTGCCCCAGGTGAACCCGCGGGACCGGAACAGCCCGAGCTCGATCAGCGGCCGCACGGATCCGGCGCGCCGGGTCAGCCAGCGCTCCCAGGCCACGAAGCCGGCCAGCACCGCGACCCCCGCCGCCACGGTGGTCAGCGCGGCGGTGTCGGTCCAGCCGTTCTGGCCCGCCTCGATGAAGCCGTAGGTCAGCCCGGCCAGGCCCGCGCTGGACAGCAGCACGCCGCCAGCATCGAGGCGTAGCCGCTGCTCGCTGCGCGACTCGGGCAGCAGCACCACCACGGCGATCAGGGCCAGCACCACCACCGGCACGTTGATCAGGAAGACCGAGCCCCACCAGAAGTGGTCGAGCAGGTAGCCGCCCACGATCGGGCCGATCGGGAAGCTGATGAAGGTGGCCGACGCCATGAGCGCGATGGCCTTCTGCCGCTCCTCGGGGGCGAACAGCACCGGGATCACCGACAGGGACAGCGGGAAGATGGCCGCGGCGCCGATGCCGAGCACCGCGCGGGCCGCGATCAGTTCGCCCACGCTAGAGGCATACGCACACGCCGCCGAACTGGCGCCGAACAGCACCAGCGCGACCAGCAGCACCTTCTTGCGCCCGAGCCGGTCGCCGAGCATGCCCGCGGGCAGCATCGCGGCCGCCAGCACCAGGCTGTACGCGTCCGAGATCCACTGCAGGTCGCTGCTCGAGGCGTGCAGGTCGGTGGCGATCGTGGGCAGGGCCAGGTTGAGCACGGTCAGGTCCAGCCCGACCACGAGCACGCTCGCCGCGATCGCGACCAGCGCCCACCACTTCCGAGCCGAGGTGTCCGCTATGACACTCACATCCCTTCGGCAGTAACCCTTAAATGGAAGTTACTGTCAAAAGTATGTGTCACCCATTTGGTGGTGTCAACCAAAAGGGGTCCAGAGTTCTGGACCCCCCTTGGTTCGAGCCGGTTACTGCAGGCGGTTCAGCCCTGCAGCCTGGTCAGGAGGGCGGTGCCGTCCGGGCTGCCGAGGCCGGAGCAGGAGTCCCAGCCCGGCCCCGCCGCGTAGGCGCCGTTGTTGCCGCTGGTGATGTCGCGGAAGCCGGGCACGTCCACGCCCGGCGACACGCCCGCGTATAGCAGTGGCTGGATCAGGCCGAACCGTTTTCCGGTGGCCTGCGCGAGCCGCGCGACCAGCGCCGACCACAGCGGCGCGACCGCGCTGGTCCCGCCGACCACCTGGGCCTGTCCGCCGGAGTAGATCTGGTACCCGGTGACCGGGTCGGCGTTGCCCGCCACGTCAGGCACACCCCGCCACTCCGTACTGGACGACGCAGCACTACCCGCGGCGGCGGCT
>CAVPLC010000078.1:0-286192 GCA_963705835.1 uncultured Actinomycetes bacterium | reverse complement strand
AAACCGAGGGGTCGGGCCAGCCGTGCACGCCGACCGTGCCGGGTCCGCCGCCGAAGGTGTCCAGGGTATCTGAGTGCGTGCCTAGCGGCAGGATCAGCGGGCTGTACGTGGGATGAACGGGTGACACCGAGGCGAGGATGAATGTGCGCCCAGCAGGAGTGGGCGTGCCGGCGGCGCCGATGGCAACCGTCCATGTCCCCAGGCTCCGTCCGTCATCGGTCACCGTCAGCCGGTAGCTGGCCAGGCTGATCTCCACCCGGTAGGCGGTCCAGGCCGTCTGCAGTCCCTTACTCAGGTAAACCCAGCCGGTAGACCGGTCCGGCCGCGTCGGCAGCAGTATCCGGTCCCAGCCCGGAGCGGACTGCACCACGGGAACCCAGGTAGGGCTGCCAAGCTCGGTTACCGGCAGCACCGCCACGGGCGCCCCGCCGGGAGCCGCGTACACCACCTGCGGTGACAGGGGATGAAGCACGGCTCCAGGCTCGGGGCTGAACGGGTGCGGGTCGCGAGGCGCCCCGGGCGTGCTCCCGGATGTCGTTGCCGCCGGCAGGGCGCGTAGCTGTGCCGCCGGCAGCCTCACCGGCAGCGCGACCCTCGGGGCACTGCGAACCGCAGGTGAGCGCGCTGGCGGAATGACATGCGGACTTCCGCATGCCGGTACCAGGCAAAGAACAGCCAGCGCGGTCACCCACGCTATTCGCATTACCCGGTCACGGGAACGGTGGTGGAAACCGGCGTAGGAACAGGCGCCGGAGACGACGGCGACGGGCTCGGGCTCGGGCTTGACGACGACGGGCTCGGGCTTGACGACGGGCTCGGGCTTGACGACGACGGGCTCGGGCTTGACGACGGGCTCGGGCTTGACGACGACGGGCTCGGGCTTGACGACGACGGGCTCGGGCTAGGCGACGGGCAGGACGGCCCCGGCTTGCCGGAATCCGTGTAAGTGAACCCGTCCCCGGATGAGACCGCGCTTTCGAGATTGCCGACAATTACCCGCACGTCCACCCGCTTGGGGGCTCCGGGGCACTGCGGGGGTACGGTCACGTTGCAGCTTGACGCCGCCCCGGTCAGCGGAGCGCAGGAGTTGATGACCGCCTTCTGGCTGCCGAAGAAGATCGCGTCCGGCTTCAGCTTCGGCGGCAGGGTGAGGTTAGAGCCGCTCACCACCACCTGAGATCCCGTCGTGTCGGCTGCCGGGGTGACGGAAGTCACGACAGGCGCCGGGGCCGCTCCCGCAGGAACCTGAGCGATGAACAGGGTTACGGCAGCGAGGAATGGTGCCGCCAGCAAGCCAAAGCCAATCTGTTTACGATTCATTGTCTTCATGCCCTTTCTCTGGCACGCCCGGCAGCAGCGAGCCCGGTGGCGGGAACGAATCGACCTGGCACAAAGAGAACCGTCCGCCGCTCTCATAGCGTTACACGCTGCCCCGCTGGGCAGCCACGCCGCAGCCTGCCACACGCAATCGCGATGTCTTGGCCGCCCAGCGCCGTGAACGCGCCCGCGTCCGCAGCGAACGCCGGCGACCGTTCCGGGCGGACACCCCGGCCGGGCACGGTGACGGGCGCTGGCTGCGGGATTGGCTGGCCGCGCTCGGCGTCGACCT
Source organism: uncultured Actinomycetes bacterium (assembly GCA_963705835.1). Classification (GTDB taxonomy): domain Bacteria; phylum Actinomycetota; class Actinomycetes; order Streptosporangiales; family Streptosporangiaceae; genus Palsa-504. The sequence continues at coordinate 284,583 of CAVPLC010000078.1, read as the reverse complement.
GAGCACCCGGGTCCGTCATCTGCGTGGCGTCCACTATGCACTGATCGGGCACCCGAAGCCGGACCGCACCGACCACTCGAAGAACTTCTCCGGGAGCCGCACCGACCCCAGCGCGGGCGACCTGTTTACCCAGGCGCCGATCGGGACCGAGTTCGGGCCACTCCTGGAGTAAGAGCCCGCCGAACATGGTGAACGGCAACCACCGCCGGGCTGGCTTCACGAACACCGTGGTGACCAGCAGGACGGGAATCAGGGGTCCATCGGGTCGGCCCCGTGGCCTGTGCAGAACATGATCCTGACCAGCGACGGCACCAGCACGGGCGCGGCGCGCGCGAGCAGTCCGTTCGCCTGGGGCAGGTACGCCGCTGCTCCTGACAACACGGTGCGGGACGGGCGGAACTTCACCGTCTGGCTCCCGGCCAACCCGGACTACCCCCCTCATAACAAGACGCTCGCGTATGGCTCTACTGGCCGCTCCCGGCCGCTCCCTGACACGCTGAGCCACGGCGGGTCAGCACGGTGTGATCGGAGTGGTGTGAAGCGCTCATGACGAAGGTGCGCAAGGGCACGGACTGCGCCTCGGCCTGGCCCGGGAGGCGCTGGCGGGCGTGAAGCACAGCGGCATCGTGTGCTTGCCGCCCAGGCGCGGATGGCCGGAGGCTTGTCCGCCGGGCGTCAGAACAGGCCGCTCGCCGAGGCCCTGGCCGCCTTGGGGAGCTTCTGGGCCCGGGCGTTTCCGCAGCCCTGCCTTCGGTGGCCTCTCGCTGGCGCCTTACGGCGGGGGGCTTCGGGGACAGGCAGGTGTGCTATGCGCCGGCTGCTGGCCTCCGATCTCCTGCCGCGCCGCGCCGGGCAGCCGGTCAAGGCGCTGGTCCACATCTACTTCGCCGAGCTGCGCGAGCTGGACGCCGGGCTCGGTGCTGCAGGACACGTGGATCGCGGAGTACCGGGCCCGGTGGGCCGCCCACCGGGCCGCCGCATCGGTCGGTCACCGGGCGACGGCGGCGCCTGGCTGGAGGGCGACGCGGCCCGCGCCATCGTCTGCGACGCGATGACCGTCCCCGTGGTCACCGGCGACCTGGACCCGGGCGCGGTCGAGGACCTGATCGCCGCGTGCGTCCGGTATCACCGCATCCGCGCCGAGGCCGCCGCAGAACACGCGATGGCCGCCGCAGCACAGCCGACGGCGGCACGGCGCCGCGGCGGCGTGAGTCGCCCCGGCTGACTCCGCCCGCCGGCCGGGCGAGCGCCGAGGTGCTGGCCATGCTGGAGCACCAGATCCTCGCCACCGTCATCCAGGTCGTGTCCGGGCCCGGCGGCGTCGCCTCCTTCCTGCGCCGGAACCTGCTCGGCAAGGGCCTGAACGGGCCCTCCCTCCCGCTAGACGTCGGCCAAACCGACGACATCCCCGTCCACCTGCGCCGCCTGGTGGCCCTGCGGGACCAGGGATGCCAGTTCCCCGGCGGCTGCGACCAGCCCGTCGCCGCCTGCGAGCCGCACCACGTGGTGCACCGAGCCGACGGCGGCCGCACCAGCCTGACCGGCCTGAAAAATTATTGCTGCTGTGGCACCATCACGTCATGCTGCACCAGCTCGGCTGGACCCTCACCGTGCACCCCGACGGCACCAGCCAGGTCAAAAGCCCCAGAGGGAAGATCATCCGCAGCCACAGCCCGCCCCCGCGACCCGGGTGACCCACCCGCCCGGGCCACGGGCGCGCCACCGTCACCGGCTGGCGGGCGAACCGGCCGAATCCCTTTCGAGCCTGTCCGGAAACTTGCAGGTGGCGAAGCTGACGGCTGTCTGACGAGTCCCCGAGCCCGTGTCATGTGGGCCGTGATTGACGCATGCCGCGGCGGTTGGTGGCTACGCGGCGGGCCGCGTGGGTGGCGATACTTTGGGCATGAGCGGCGAGGTCGTGGGGCAGGCGGTCAACGCCGTGCTGGCGCCCCCGCAGGCGGAGCGATTCGCGGAGGTCGCCGGTGTGGACCTGGGTCGGCTGGTGCTGAACGTGACCGGCTGGAACAAGCTGGTCCTGCTCGATTCCGATCGGGTGTTTCTGTTTCCGCGCTCGGCTATCGGCGTGGAGTGGTTCGAGAGAGAACTTGCCGCCTACCGGGCTCTGGCCAAGACGCAGCTGGGCGTCGTGCCGCGCCTGCTGGGCCGCTGGGAGGATGCGGCGACATTCACGAAGACCAGCTGCTTGCCGACGGCGGCCGGTTGACCGGCATCATCGACTGGGAGACGGCCCGGGTCGACCACCCGTTCTGGGATTTCGATCTTGGCGAGTGGGGTACCGGGCTGTGGCGGCGCCGCCGGCACGACTTCAGCGCCCTATGGGCGCGGGGGTGGCGCGCGTATGCCCAGGCACGGGGGCTGGACTTCGGCTCGGGCCCGCTGGAGACCGCTTTTCGCCTCCGGCACGCGCTCGGTCTCCTCGCCGATCCCGGTGATCCGGCTGTCGTCGGCACGATCGAAGAACACCTCGCGCAGCTATAGCAGCCCCATTGGGCTGCTGGTGTCGCGTGCTTGCAGTTGGCCCGCTGCCGTCAGCGCCCGGCGGCGGAACTGGCCTCGATCCGGATCTGGCTACGAGATCCTGTTCCATGATCTACCAACGCGTCCTGGCGCCCGAGGTGAACTGCCGTGACGCCCCGGGGTTTAGGGCGGGGCCGTCAGGCGTGCGGGAGCAGAAGCTCACGGAGCAGCTGCGGCCAGCGCGGCCCGTCACGCAGCCTCTCAGGGACGAGGTACCTGCCCGGCCGGAGCTGGCGGATCTGGTCGTCGCGGACCGGGAGGAGCACGAAGTCCAGCTCGAAGGGCTTAACCGGGCGGCCGAGTTCCCGTCCCAGGTCGCGCACGGCATGAACGGTCCGCATATCGTGCGGAGGCCCTGCTGTCAGGCCAGCTCTTTTCCGCTGGCTGTGCCAGTCCGTGGCCTCGTGCCACCGGGCAGCGACGACCTGCTGCAGTGCGGGCCAGCCCGCCAGCCCGGTGAAGTCCGGCGGTCCGGTGAACACCATTGCCGACGGCAGCCGGGAGGGGTCGAGTGGCTCCCGCAGCGGGAGCTGGCCGGCCAGTGCCTGCCACCACGCACGCCATCCCGCGGCTAGCTCGCTCGCGTCGGCGGGAGCCGCGCTCTGGTCCGGCAGCGTATCGATCTCGGCCGGCCCTGGGACCACGCCACCCGCCGGAACGTCGATCCGTTCCGCGGCCCGGAACCACAACGCCACGTCGAACGCCTCAGGCCACCGGTCTTCGCTGATCCGCCAGGATCGCGTCCCTGCCACTTCCATGAGGGCACGCCCTAGTAGACCAGCGCCTGGGCGCCCTCGGCCATGATCTCGGCCACGAACGTCGCCGCCCCGGCGATGCGGATGCCGCTGATCAGGTCGTCGGCCGTGATATCCCGGCGCGCGGCGCACTGGGTGCAGACCGTCACGGTACCGGCGGCGAGGACCCCGGCCAGCAGGTCGGCGAGCGGCGCGGCGTGCGGGAGCGAGAAGTCCTCGGCCCGGCCGGGCAGCCCGAACCAGGCGGATTCCCCGGTGAGCCACAAGGAGACCCGGACTCCGCTGGCGACCGCGGCTCCGGCGACCGTGAACGCCTGGTTGCACCGTTCCGGGTCGTCCTTGCCGGCCGTGACCTTGATCACCAGAGAACGTTCGGGCATGGCAGAACTCTAGTCCGGGGCGGACGGGCGGACGGGGCGGACGGGCGGAAGGGGGCGGACGGGCGGACGGGGCGGACGGAACAGGACGCGGATGCGGCGCGCCGCGTCCCCGCGAGGGCGGCCCGCGCTTTACACTGCGGGCTATGCACGGCATGTTGAGCGCCGCGATCCTGATCGGCGCGTTCGCCGCGATCGCCGGCGCGTGCCTGTACGTGGTCGGGCGGGTGCACCTGGCCGGAAGGCGCCGGGGCGATGCTTCCTGACGCCGGGGCCGTACATCCCGACCTCGCGCCGCTGGCGTTCCTGCTCGGGCGGTGGGAAGGCGCCGGGATCGGCGGGTACCCGACCATCGAGTCGTTCAGGTTCGGGCAGGAGATCAGCTTCAGCCACAACGGCAAGCCGTTCCTCATCTACGTCAGCAGAACCTGGCGGCTGGATGAGGAGGGACAGATCGGCCCGCCGCTGGGCACGGAAAGCGGGTACTGGCGACCCCGGCCCGATAACCAGGTCGAGGTGATGCTCGCGCATCCGACCGGGATCGTCGAGATCTACCTCGGCGAGATATCCGGCACCCGGATCGAGATGGCCACCGACGTGGTGGCCCGCACGGCCTCGGCCAAGGAGGTGACGGCCGGGCACCGGCTCTACGGCCTGGCCGGCGCGGACCTGGCCTACGCCTACGACATGGCCGCGGTGGGCCAGTCGCTGCAGCCGCACCTGTCCGCCCAGCTCAAGCGGGTTAGCAGCGAACACGAGAAATAAGAGATCCCCGGGCGACTCCAGCGCTCTGCGGTGCACAGCGCGGGGCCGACTGGACTAGGTCGACCAGCCCGGGGACTCGGTGTCTGCCAAAGTTTTAGCCGACCGCCGACCCCCAAGACACCACGGGACGTCGTGCCGGCGGGAAGGCGGCTAGCTGACAGCCACCTCGCGAGTCCGTCGTCTATGCATACTTTCGGACCACCTCCTTTCCCGCGTACCTCGCACGTTAGCCGCGAAGCATGCCGTCAGGCAAGGGCATTTCGCCGTGCGCCCAATCACAGCAGCGCAACTACTATGGGGCCATGACAGCCGACGCACCGCTCCCGGTGCGGGCCTGGGACGAACAGCTTCGTTCCCGCGGCTACCGGGTTACGCCACAGCGCCAGCTCGTGCTCGAGGCGGTGGCACGACTCGATCACGCGACCCCGGAGGAGATCGGCGCCCAGGTGCAGCGGACGGCGCGCGGGGTCAACATCTCCACCATCTACCGGACGCTCGAACTGCTCGAGCAGATCGGGATGGTCACCCACACCCACCTCAGGCACGGTGCGCCCATCTATCACCTGGCCAGCGACGCCGACCACGTGCACCTGCTCTGCCGTGAGTGCGGCCGGGTGACGGAGATCGGCCCCGACGCGATCCGCCCCCTGATCACCGCGCTGGACGAGCAGCACGGCTTCGAGACCGACGTCGGCCACCTCACCGTCTTCGGCCGCTGCCAGGAATGCCGGAGCACCCGATGAGCGAGCTGAGTCCCCTGCTGGCCCTGCCGGGGGCGGTCGAGGCGGCCTGGCCGGATGAGGGCGTCGCCGCGCACTACGGCGACCCGATGCGCGAGCAGCGCGCGCTCGCGGAGTCCGCCGGGCTGGTGGACCGGTCCAACCGGGGCGTGCTGCGGATCACCGGCCAGGACCGGCTGAGCTGGCTGCACAGCCTGACGACACAGCAGCTGGAAGGGCTGGCGGCCGGGCAGAGCGCGCAGGCCCTCATCCTGAGCCCGACCGGGCACGTGGAGCACCACCTCACGCTGACCGACGACGGCACCGCGGTGTGGGTGCACGTGGAGCCGGGCACCGCCGAGGCCCTCACCAAATTCCTGGAGTCCATGCGGTTCATGCTGCGCGTCGAGGTCGCCGACGTCAGCCAGGACTACGCCGTGCTCACCGTCATGGGGCCCGCGGGGGGCGATCTCGCCGCGGGGCTGGACGGGGTGGCGGCCCGGGTGGACCCGGGACCGTTCGGAATCATTGATCTGATCGTGGCGCGGGACCTGCTGCCGGACGCGGCCGCCGAGCTGGTCCGGCGCGGGGGCCGGATCGCGGGCATGTGGGCGTTCGAGGCCCTGCGGATCGCCGCCCGGGTGCCCAGGCTCGGCGTGGATACCGATCACCGGACCATCCCGCACGAGGTCGGCTGGATCGAGACCGCGGTGCGCCTGAACAAGGGCTGCTACCGCGGCCAGGAGACGGTGGCCAGGGTGCACAACCTCGGCCATCCGCCCCGCCGGCTGGTGTTCCTGGACCTGGACGGCAGCGTTGACCGGCTGCCCGCCCACGGCGACCCGGTCGAGCTGGAGGCCGCTACGGTCGGCTTCGTCGGGTCGGCGGCGCGGCACTACGAGCTCGGCCCGATCGGCCTCGCCCTGGTCAAGCGGACCGTGCCGGTGGATGCGACGCTGCTGGCCGGGGGCGTCGCCGCGGCGCAAGAGGTCATCGTGCCGCCGGACGCCGGCGCGAACGTGCAGGTGACGCTGCGCCGACGGCAGATAATGTGACCAATTTCCGCCCGATGGGGAGGTACGCCCGTGCTGCGCAGGGTTCTGCTTGCGGCCTCAGCCAGTCCCCGGCTGCGCCAGCTCATCACGACCGCGCCGCAGACGCGGGCCATCGTTGATTCGTACGTGGCGGGGGAGGCGTCCGAGGACGCGGTGCGGGTGACCCGGGCGCTGCGCGCCGCGGGCCTGCTCGTCAGCCTGGACTACCTCGGCGAGGACACCAAGGACGCGGCCCAGGCCTCGGCCGTGGCCGACGAGTACGTCCAGCTGCTCGGCAAGCTCGGCGCCGAGGGACTGACCCACGGCGGCACCGCCGAGGTCTCGGTCAAGCCGACCGCGGTCGGGCTCTTTCTCGGCGAGCGGATCGCGGCGGACAACATCGCGCGGATCTGCGCCGCCGCGGCCGAGGCGGGCACCACGGTGACGCTCGACGCCGAGGAGCACGAGGCGATCGAGCCGACGCTGCGGATCGCCGCGAAACTGCGGGCCGACCACCCCGACCTCGGCTGCGTCGTCCAGGCCTGCCTGCGGCGCGCCGAGGCGGACTGCCGCACGCTGGCCGCCTACGGCGTCCGGGTCAGGCTGTGCAAGGGCGCCTACAGCGAGCCGGAGAGCGTCGCCTTCACCGCCCGCCGGGACGTGGACCTGTCCTACGCGCGCTGCATGCGGGTGCTGATGACCGGACCGGGCTACCCGATGCTCGCCACCCACGATCCGCGGCTGATCGAGATCGCCGGGGCCGTGGCCCTGCTCGAGGGGCGCGCCGCGAGCACCTTCGAGTACCAGATGCTGTACGGCATCCGCCCGGGCGAGCAGCGCCGGCTGGCCAATACCGGGGCGCGCATGCGCGTCTACGTGCCCTACGGCGGAGACTGGTACGCCTACCTGGTGCGCAGGCTGGCCGAACGGCCGGCCAACCTCGCCTTCTTCCTGCGCTCCCTGCGGAGCAAGTCATGATCGCGATTCTCGGCACCGGCAAGATGGGTGAGGCGCTGCTGTCCGGGCTGCTGCGCGCGGGCCGGCCGCCGTCGGCCGTGGTGGCCGCGGTCCGGCGCGAGGACCGGGCGGCCGAGCTGCGGGACCGGTACGGCGTGCAGGTGACGGACGCGGCCTCGGCCGCGAAGACCGCCGACACTCTGGTCCTGGCGGTCAAGCCGCAGGACATGGGCAAGCTGCTGGCCGAGATCGCGCCCGCCCTGCCGCCCGGCCGGCTGGTCGTCTCGGTCGCGGCGGGGATCACCACGGGGTTCATCGAGCGCCGGCTGACCGGGGAGGTTCCCGTCGTCCGGGTCATGTCGAACACGCCGGTCCTGGTGGACGAGGCCATGAGCGTGATCTCGGCCGGGGCCTACGCGGGCGAGGAGCACCTGCGCCGGGCCGAGGAACTGCTCCGCCCGGTGGGCAAGGTGCTGCGCATCCCGGAATCGCAGCAGGATGCGGCGACCGCGCTGTCCGGCAGCGGGCCGGCGTACGTGTACTACCTGGTCGAGTCGATGGTGGACGCCGCGATCCTGCTCGGCATGGCGCGCGGCGCCGCGCTGGAGATGGTGAACCAGGCCGTCTACGGCGCGGCCACCATGCTGCGGGAATCGGGCGAGCATCCGGTGATCTTGCGCGAGGCGGTGACCTCGCCGGGCGGGACGACGATCTCCGCGATCCGCGAGCTCGAGCGGCACGGGGTGCGGGCCGCGTTCCTGGCTGCCATCGAGGCCGCGCGCGACCGCGGCCGCGAACTCGGCGCCGACCCCGCCGACCCCGCCGACCGGCGGCCGTAGTGGCCGGCCCGCTCACGCTGGCCTGGGATGAGCGCCTGACCGAGTACGACTTCGGGCCCGGTCATCCGCTCGCGCCGGTGCGGGTCGAGCTGACCATGGCGCTGGCGCGCGAGCTCGGCGTGCTGGCCCTGCCCTCGGTGTCGGTGCTGGCCCCACGGCCGGCGCAGCCGGACGAGCTCGAGCTGGTGCACGACGCGGCCTACATCGACGCGGTGCGCCAGGCCGGCCGCGACGGGCTCGGCCACGGCCGGTACGGGCTCGGGACCCCCGACAACCCGGTCTTCTTCGGCATGCATGAGGCCTCCGCGCTGGTCGCGGGGGCCACCTTGGCCGCGGCCCGCGCGGTCTGGCGCGGCGAGGCCCTGCACGCGGCGAATATCGCCGGCGGGCTGCACCATGCCATGCGCCGGTCGGCCAGCGGCTTTTGCATCTACAACGACCCCGCCATCGCGATCGCCTGGATGCTGGCCGAAGGCGCGCAGCGAATCGCCTACGTGGACGTGGACGTGCATCACGGCGACGGCGTGCAGGCGGCGTTCTACGACGACCCCCGGGTGCTGACGATCAGCCTGCACGAGCATCCGGCGACCCTGTTTCCGGGAACCGGGCTGGCGTCGGAGATCGGCACCGGTGACGGCCGTGGCTACGCGGTCAACGTGGCGCTGCCCGCGGGCACCGGCGACGCCGGATGGCTGCGGGCGTTCGACGCCGTGGTGCCGCCGCTGCTGCGCTCCTTCCGGCCGGAGGTCCTGGTCAGCCAGCACGGCTGCGACAGCCACCGGCTCGACCCGCTGGCCCACCTCGAGCTCAGCGTCGACGCGCAGCGCCGCGCCGCGGTCATGATCCATGACCTGGCGCACGAGACGGCGGGCGGGAGGTGGCTGCTCACCGGCGGTGGCGGATACCAGCTGGTCCAGGTCGTGCCGAGATCGTGGACCCACCTGCTGGCGGTGGCGGCGGGCCGCCCGGTCGACCCCGGCCTGGCCATCCCGGCCAGCTGGCGGTCCCTGGCCGCCGACCGGGCGGGCGAAGACGCGCCCTCGGTGATGACCGACGGGGAGTCCGCGGACTATATTCCTGCCGCCTCGGGGATCGATCCCGGCGACCGGATCGACGCCTCGATCATCAACACCTGCCGTGCCACTTTTGCCTGGCACGGCCTGCAGCCGCCGATGTGACCATGATCGAAATGACCTAGCGGGCGGGCCGGGTCGTTGGTCTTTGGCATGGTATGGGGGATTGCGGCCGAACGGTAACAACAATGAGGCTATGGACGGGGTTGCTCTTTTCTGTACGGGACTTACTCTGGAGACGTACGTGACTGGTGCGCTGAATCCCGTCAAGTGCTCGGCTTCGTGCGGAAGAGGCAACTGGATGGCAGGCGAAACCCCCCTTAGCGACGTAAGATTTCTCACCGTTGCCGAAGTGGCCTTGATCATGCGCGTGTCAAAGATGACCGTGTATCGCTTGGTGCACTCCGGCGAACTGGAAGCGATCCGTGTCGGACGTTCCTTCCGGGTCCCCGAGCAGGCAGTCAATCAGTACCTGAGGGCTGCCTTCGTCGGTACCGGGTGAGCTAAGACTGACACCGGGTGAGGACATCCGGGTCAGGGGGGGCGCCAAGGCCGGATCCCGGTACCTCGGGGATCCGGGCCTGCAGGGCGGGCGGCGCGAAACGAGCGCCGCAAGGGCCTGGCCGCCGTTGGCATGTGCCTGCTCACCGGCCTGGTTGCGCCGGGTCAAGGCCCCGTGGCCACGGTCCCCGGCACTAGCACGGCGTATCAGGGGTAACCTCTAACGTTGGGTGTGTGTTCAGCCGCCCTGACCGGGCGAGCGTGTTGGCGTGCCCGTCATCCGCAATGCCGAGAAGGGTGGTTCCGTGGGCTCTGTCATCAAGAAGCGCCGCAAGCGCATGGCCAAGAAGAAGCACCGCAAGCTCCTGAAGAAGACGCGTATCCAGCGCAGGAACAAGAAGTAGCCTGCTCGGTCGTGATGGTCCCGGCGCGGCCGGGTATCGGGCACCATAGGGACTAAATGTCTGCTCCGGTCCTGATCGGGTTCGCGGGCGTGCTGGTCGCGGCCGTGGCCACCGGCGTGCTCGCCGGGCGGTGCGTTCGCCAGCAAAGGATCACGCAGCCGAGGATCGCCCTGATCGTATGGACCGCCGCGACCCTGGCCCTGACGGTGGCTCTGGCCGCCGAGAGCATGGGCTTCGAAAGAGGCTTCAGCCCGGCCACGTTCCGTGCCGTCCAGCTGGGTGCGCTGCTGCTGGCCCCGCTGTGGCTGGCCTGGGGGCTGGCCGAGCAGGTCTGGCCGGGCGAGGCCGCCCGGTTCGGGGCCAGGCTGGTGTGCGGCGCGCTGACCGTCATCGGGATCGTGATCCTGGCCACCGACCCGCTGACCGCAACGGCGTTCGGCAAGTCCTGGCCGCTCGCTGATCAGCATTACCAGCCGCCGTCGCACTATGCCGTGGACGCCACCCAGGTCGTGGCGGTCCTCATCACGGTCGCGGCCACGATCCTGGCCGCGATGCAAGCCAGGAACGACCCGCGCATGCGCCGTGCGCTGACCGGCGCCGCTCCGGTCGGCCTCGCCGTGCTCATTACCGCCGGGCTCCGCTTCTCGCTGCCGGACAGGTCGGCCTACCCGCTGATCGGCATGGCGGCGGCCGCGCTCGCCTGGTTCGGCGCGACCAGGCTCGATCGCCTGCCCGGCCCGGCCAGGCCGGCCGGAGATGACCGGGGTCGTGCGGCGGCCGGCGGCGCACCGCGAACCCGGCGCAGCGCGGGCGGCCTGCGGGAACCGGTCAAGGGACCCTATCCGCCCGGCGAGGAGGCCGAGCCTGGCCAGTGGCCGGATCCGGGCCGGCGGCCGGCCCCGCCGGGGTCTCCTGGTCCGGAGCGGTTTCGCGGCGACGCGGGATCGGCCGGCCCCAGGCCGTACGTCAGTCCGCCGGGCGCGCCCGACAGGCGTCCCGTCCCGCCGCCGGATGCCACGGTGCCGGATGCGGTGCTGGCCGCGGCCGGGGACGAATTCGGTGCGCCCGCCCACCGGGCCGGATCACCGGTCCCTACGTCGGCCCCTGCGCCGGCCAGACCGTACGGCCGGATCTTGATATTCACCCTGCTCGATGACCGGGTCGCCGATTTCGACCGGCTCGCCGAGCAAACGGCGGAGGAGGTGAGCGCCAGAGAGCCCGACACCCTGGTGTATGTCATTCACCTCGTGCCTAACGCTCCAATGCAGCGGATCTTCTATGAGATTTACCGCGACCGGGCCGCATTCGACAGCCATGAGAGCCAGCCATATATGCAGCGTTTCGTCGCCGAGCGGCGGTCGTGCGTGCTCGCGACCAACGTCATCGAACTAAGGCTGAAATACGCCAAGGTCGCCCCGCTGCCGAACCCGCCGTCCCCGGGCGAGGCCGCGCCGCCCGTACCGCGGGCGGCGCTGCCGCCCGGCCGGAACCCCGGAACCCAGGGAACCCGCAGGCCCGAGTCTCTCGAGCCGCTGCCGCCGGGTCCGGACCGGCGGCTGCCTTCGGCGGGCGGACGCCACGGTGGCATCTGAGGTGGCCGCCGGAGCCGAGGCCGGAGCCAAGGCCGCTCAGCCGGGCGGGCCGCGGATCACGTTGCTGGCCCGCCCGGGCTGCCACCTGTGCGACGACGCGCGGGCGGTCATCGAGCGGGTAGCCGGCGATCTGGGCGTCGGCTGGGAGGAGCGGGACATCACCGCCTCGCCCGAGGACATGCGGGAGTACTGGGACAAGATCCCCGTAACCCTGGTCGACGGGGTGCAGATCGACTTCTGGCGGGTGGGCGAGGCCCGGCTGCGGGCCGCGCTCGGCAGGCCTTCGTGAGGAATCCGGCCTTCGTGAGGAATCCGGATGGCCAGCCGTCGACTTTGTGAACCCATGCACAAAGGCGTACCGTGAAGTCAGGAGGCCCCGACTCCAGGGAGCGCTGCCGCGATGCACAGTAACGTAATGCCGCCAGAGATCAGCGGCCAGACGGGCGGGATACCTGAGGCTACAGTGGCGCGGCTGCCGGTGTACCTGCGGGCGCTGTACGGCCTGGCCGAACGGGGCATCAGCACGGTGGCGAGCGAGGAACTCGCCGCCGCCGCCGGCGTCAACTCGGCCAAGCTCCGCAAGGACCTTTCCCACCTGGGCTCCTACGGGATCAGGGGGGTCGGCTACGACGTGGACTACCTCGTCTACCAGGTGTCAAGGACCCTGGGCCTGACCCAGGACTGGCCGGTGGTCATCGTGGGCGCCGGGAACCTGGGCCGCGCCCTGGCGAACTACGGCGGGTTCGTCTCCCGCGGCTTCACGATCGCGGCCATGCTGGACAGCGACCCGGCCATCGTGGGCAGCAGGATCGCGAGGCTGACGGTCCGCCACGTCGACGAGCTCGAAGCCCTGGTGACCCGGCACAAGGTAGCGATCGGCGTGATCGCCACCCCCGCCGGGTCCGCGCAGGCCGTGTGCGACCGGCTCGTCTCGGCGGGCGTCACGAGCATCCTCAACTTCGCTCCGCTCGTGCTGAGCGTGCCGGAGGGGGTGGACGTGCGGAAGGTTGATCTGTCCATCGAGCTGCAGATTCTCGCCTTCCACGCCCAGCGCAGGTCGGCGGCCAGGCCCGAATCCGAGCCGGCCCACGACCAGAGCCCGGCGGCGGACGGGCGCGGCGCGGCCGTCAACGGGCTGCGCCCGCGACGCCACCACGAGCCGGCCGGCCCGAGACCGCCCGCGACCCCCGAACTCGCGGCCCAGGCGTAGGCGGCGGCCCGGTGAGTGTGCTGGTGGTCGGGCTCAGCCACAAGAGCGCGCCGGTGGCGATCCTGGAGCGGGCCGCGGTGAGCGGGGACACGCTGGCCAAGCTGCTCAGCGACGTGGCCCTCGCCGAGCCGGTGGCGGAGACCTTCGTCGTCTCGACCTGCAGCCGGGTCGAGATCTACGCCGACGTGGACCGCTTCCACGCCGGCGTGACGGCCATCGCCGAACTGCTCGCGCGCCATTGCGGCGTCCCGGCCCGGGAGCTCACCCCGCACCTGTACGTGCACTACGAGGACCGCGCGGTGGGCCACCTGCTGGACGTGACCTGCGGTCTTGAGTCGGTGGTGGTCGGCGAGGGGCAGATCCTCGGCCAGGTGCGGTCGGCACTCAAGCTGGCCGGCGAGCACGGCACCGTCGGCCGGGTCCTGAGCGAGCTCGGCCGGATGGCGCTGCGGGCCGGCAAGCGGGCCCGGACCGAGACCGGCATCGGGCGGGCAGGCCAGAGCCTGGTCAGCGTGGGAATTGAGCTCGCCGCGGCCAGCCTCGCCGCCTCCGACCTCGGCCCGGCGCAGGACGGCACGGCGCAGGACAGCACGGCGCAGGACGGGCCGGGGCTGGCCGGCCGCGACATCCTCATCGTCGGCGCGGGCTCGATGAGCGCGCTGGCGGCGGCCACGGCGGCCAGGAGCGGCGCGGCCGGCATCGCCGTGGCCAACCGGACCCGCAGGCACGCGGAGCGCCTCGCCGCCCAGGTCGGCCCCAGGTCGGCCCCAGGTCGGGGTCCAGGTCGCCGCGACGGTCGCCGCGCTCGCGGACCTGCCCGCCGCCATGGCGGCCGCGGACATCGTCATCTCCTGCACCGGCGCGGCCGGCTATGTCATCACCCGCGAGGCGGCCGCCGCCGCGCTCGCGGACCGGCAGGCCGCCGGCGGGCGCGGCCCGCTCGTGTTCCTCGACCTCGCGATGCCACGCGACGTGGAACCGGCCGTGACCGGCTTGCCGGGCGCGGTCGTGATCGGCATGGACCAGCTCACCGAGCACGGGACCGCCGCCGGGGCGGACGACGTCGCCGCGGTGCGATCCATCTGCGAGGCCGAGCTGGCCGCGTACCGGTCGGCGGTCGACGCCGCGAGGGTCGCGCCGACGGTGGTCGCCCTGCGGGCCAAGGCGGCCACGGTGGTCGACGCCGAGCTGGCCCGGCTGGCCGGCCGGCTCAGCGCGGACGGCCCGAGCGCGCATGTGCTGGATGAAATAGCCCAGACGGTGCGCCGAGTGGTAGACAAGCTATTGCACGCGCCGACCGTACGGGTCAAGGAGCTCGCGGGATCTCCCGGGGGCGAGGAGTACGCCGCGGCCCTGCGGGTTCTGTTCGACCTCGACCCGCGTGCGGTCGAGGCGGTCACCCGCGCCGCCATAGAGCACGAGGCGCACGGTGACCAGCCAACCTGATCAGCTCCGCGCGGCGGAGGCGGCCGAGGAGGTACACCGGTGAGAGAGCGGACACTGCGGCTCGGCAGCCGCAGGAGCCCGATGGCCATCGCGCAGTCCCGCCAGGTCGCGGACCTGATCACCGAGCGGACCGGATGCCGGGTGGAGATCGTCGGCGTGACGACGCTGGGCGACGTCAGCCGGGCGCAGCTCACCCAGATCGGCGGGACCGGCGTGTTCGTCAGCGCGCTGCGCGAGGCCCTGCTCGGCGGCGAGGTGGACCTGGCCGTGCACTCGCTGAAGGACCTGCCGACCGGGCCCGCGGCGGGCATCGTCCTGGCCGCCGTGCCGGCCCGGGACGACCCGAGGGACGCGCTGGTGGCACGGGACGGCGCCAAGCTGGCCGATCTCCCGCCCGGCGCCCGGATCGGGACCGGCTCACCGCGGCGGGCCGCGCAACTGCTCGGGCTCCGCGCCGACCTGCGGTGCGTGCCGATCCGCGGGAACGCAGGCACCAGGCTGGGCAAGGTGACCGACGGCGAGCTGGACGGAGTGGTGCTGGCCTACGCCGGGCTGGCCAGGATCGGGTACGTGCACGCCGTCACCCAGGTCTTCGAGCCCGACGAGATGCTGCCCGCGCCCGGCCAGGGAGCGCTGGCCGTCGAGTGCCGCGACGGTGATCCCGAGCTGGCCGCGCTGCTCGCGACGGCGACCGACGAGGCGAGCGTGGCCGCCGTCACCGCGGAGCGCAGCCTGCTCGAGGCGCTCGAGGCCGGCTGCAGCGCCCCGATCGGCGCGTACGCGGCGGGAGGCGGGCAGATAACGATGCGGGCCGCGGTCATGAGCACCGACGGCAGCCGCGTGCTGCGCGCGCACGGCAGCGCCCCCGCGGCCGACGCGCAGCGGCTCGGCCGTGACCTCGCGGCGGAACTGCTGGGCCGCGGGGCCTTCGATCTCATCAGCGAGCAGCAGGTACCGGACGAGCAGCAGGAATGATGTGTAGTGAGCGCTAGTCAAGACTCCGTAGAGCGGCCGACCGCGGGATGGGTGGCCCTCGTGGGCGCGGGCCCCGGCGACGAGGGGCTGCTGACGGTCCGCGGGGCCGAACTGCTCGGCCAGGCCGCCGTGGTGGTCGCGGGCGCCGACCAGGCGGCCATCGCGCGGCGTCACATGAGTCCCGGCGCCCGCCTGGAAGACCCGGCCGACGGCGCGGCGGCCGGCGTCCTGGTGCGGGCCGCCGAGGACGGCCAGCTCGCGGTCCGGCTGTACGGCGGCGATCCGCTGCTGGGCCGCGCGGCGGCCGACGCGACCGCGTGCGCCAAGGCCGGGGTAAGGTTCGAGATCGTCCCTGGCGTGCCGCTGGTCACCGCGGTCCCGACGTACGCGGGCATCCCGCTGGCCAGTGAGCCGAACGGCGAACTGCGGGTCATCCACGCGGCCGAGGTCAGCCGGGTGGCGTACAGCCCGGCGACCCTCGTGGTGCTCGGCGCCGACGCGGCCCCGGCCGAGATGGGCAAGATGCTGGTGGCGGCGGGCTGGCCGGAGACGACCCCGTTCGCCATCACCTGGGACGGCACGACGAGCGCGCAGCAGACCGTGGTCTCCACCCTCGGCCGCATCGGGCCCGACCTCAAGGCGGCCGGGGTGTCCCTGGCCAACACCAGGGGCCCGGCCATCGCCGTGGTCGGCGAGGCGGTGGCGGCGCGGGACGAGCTGTCGTGGTTCGAGACCAAGCCGCTGTTCGGCTGGCGGATCCTGGTGCCCCGCACCAAGGAGCAGGCCGCCGTGGTGTCGCAGCGGCTGCGTGAGTACGGGGCCGTGCCCGAGGAGGTCCCGACGATCGCGGTGGAGCCGCCGCGGACGCCCCAGCAGATGGAGCGCGCGGTCAAGGGCCTGGTCACGGGCCGGTACCAGTGGGTCGCGTTCACCTCGGTGAACGCGGTCCGCGCGGTGCGGGAGCGGTTCGAGGAGTACGGCCTGGACGCGCGGGCGTTCGCCGGGGTCAAGGTGGCCGCGGTGGGCGAGCAGACGTCGGCGGCCCTGCTCGACTTCGGCATCAGGCCGGACCTGGTCCCGGACGCGGACCAGTCGGCCGAGGGCCTGGCCGCGGTCTGGCCGCCGTACGACGACGTGCTCGACCCGATCAACCGGGTGCTGCTGCCCCGGGCCGACATCGCCACCGAGACCCTGCTGGCCGCTCTGATCGACCTCGGCTGGGAGGCCGAGGACGTCACCGCTTACCGGACGGTGCGCGCCGCGCCACCGCCCGCCCCGGTCCGCGAGGCGATCAAGGGCGGCGGTTTCGACGCCGTGCTGTTCACCTCGTCCTCGACGGTCAGGAACCTGGTCGGCATCGCCGGCAAGCCGCACGCGGTCACGGTGATCGGGGTCATCGGCCCGCAGACCGCGAAGACCGCCGCGGAGTTCGGGCTGCGGGTCGACGTGACGGCGCCCAAGCCGTCGATGACGGCCCTGGTCGACGCCGTGGCCGAGTACGGCGCGGCGTTGCGCGCCGCGGCCACCGAAGCAGGAGAACCCGTCCGCCGGCCGAGCGAGCGCCGCCGCGGCGCCCGGCGTCGCCTCCGCTAAAAGAGAGGACCAGACCAGACATGAGCGCCGGATTCCCGGTCATCCGTCCCCGGCGGCTGCGCCGGACACAAGCCCTGCGCGCCCTGGTGGCGGAGACCTCGCTGCGCCCGGGCGGCCTGGTGCTCCCGGTGTTCATCAAGGAAGGCATCAGCGAGCCGGTGCCGGTCGGCTCGATGCCCGGCGTGGTCCAGCACACCAGGGACAGCCTGCGCAAGGCGGCGGCGGAGGCCGCGGCCGCCGGCGTGGGCGGGCTGATCGTGTTCGGCGTTCCCGCGGCCAAGGACGGCCGCGGCTCGGCCGCCGACGATCCGGCGGGCATTTCCCAGCTCGCGGTGGCCGACCTGCGCGCCGAGGTCGGTGACTCGTGCGTGATCATGGCCGACCTGTGCCTGTGCGAGTACACCGACCACGGTCACTGCGGCGTGCTCACCCCGGACGGGGACGTGGCCAACGACGCCACCCTGGCGCGCTACGCCGCGATCGCGGTGGCCCAGGCCGAGGCGGGCGCGCACCTGATCGCGCCGAGCGGGATGATGGACGGCCAGGTGGCGGCCATCAGGGCGGCGCTCGACGGGGCCGGGCACGGCGACGTCGGCATCTGCGCCTACTCGGCCAAGTACGCGTCCGGCTTCTACGGGCCGTTCCGCGAGGCCGCCGAGGGCGCGCCGCAGTTCGGCGACCGCGCCGGTTACCAGCAGGACCCGGCCAACGCGGTCGAGGCGCTGCGCGAGGTGGCGCTGGACGTCGACGAGGGCGCGGACATGGTGATGGTCAAGCCGGCCCTGGCCTACCTGGACGTCATCAGGCGGGTCGCCGAGACCGCGCCGGTGCCGGTCGCGGCCTACCAGGTCAGCGGCGAGTTCGCGATGGTCGAGGCGGCGGCGGCCAACGGCTGGCTGGACCGGGACCGGGTGATCATGGAAACGCTGACCGCCATCCGGCGCGCGGGGGCCAGCGTCATCCTCAGCTACTGGGCGGCCGAGGTGGCGCGCTGGCTGCAGGGCTGACCGCTATCGGACACTGTGTGCAAACCGTGACCGTATCGGCCGGCCCGGCTGGCTTATTACGCCGAACGGATAGTGGTTCATGCCCTACGATAGGTAACAGGGATAATCGGGCGGCGAGAGCAAAATCCCCCTTGTTGTCGTGACATCCAACCACGGGAGTGGCGGGTTCTATGGTCGACGTGGTGCGGCGCCGAAGTCTTCGGGGCCACGGCCGGGCGGCAGAGCGTCATCAGCCGTCCGCTGTCGTCGCGGCGCACTACGCGTCCATGGGCTGGCCGGTCTGCCCGGGTGCGCATTCCTACCGCGGCAGCCGCGGCTCGATCGAGCCGGGACGCGCGTGTTCCTGCAACCGGGTCGGCTGCCCGGCGCCCGGTGCCCACCCGGTGTCACCCGCCTGGCAGATGCAGGCGACGGTGGACACCAAGGTGATCCAGAGCTGGTGGGAAGCCCGGCCGGAGGCGAACGTCATACTCGTCACCGGCCGGGTTTTTGATGTGCTTGACGTGCCCGCCGCCGCGGGGTCCGCCGCGCTCGTGCGGATGGAGCGGGCCGGCACGCCGGTCGGCCCGGTGGCCCAGCTCGGCCAGGACCGGATGCTGTTCTTCGTGGTGACCAGGGGCTCACCGGCCGACGAAGACGAGTGGTGGTCGTGCGGGCTTGACTCCGAGCCGGAGAGCGTGACACCCGGCCTGCGCTGGCACTGCCGTGACAGCTACGTGCTCGCGCCGCCGTCGGTCTACGCGGAGCGGCCTGGCCGCGCGCTGGCTCCGCTCGCCGCGGGAGCATCCGCTGCCCGACGCGCTGCGGCTGCTCGAGCACCTCGTCGACGCCTGCGAGTCCTCGGTTTGACCGACCGTAGCGACGAGCTGTTCGCGCGAGCCCGCGAGGTCACGCCCGGCGGTGTTAACTCGCCGGTCCGCGCGTTCGGCGCGGTCGGCGGGACGCCCAGGTTCATGGTCCGTGGGTCGGGGCCCTACCTGACCGACGCGGACGGGCGCGAGTACGTCGACCTGGTGTGCTCGTGGGGGCCGATGATCCTGGGGCACGCGCACCCGGCGGTGCTGGCCGCGGTATCCGCCGCGCTGCAGAAGGGGACCTCCTTCGGCACGGCCACCCCGGGTGAGGTCGAACTGGCCGAGCAGATCGTGGCGCGCACCCCGGTGGATCAGGTCCGCCTGGTCAACTCGGGCACCGAGGCCACGATGTCCGCCGTCCGGCTGGCCCGCGGGTTCACCGGGCGGTCGCTGGTGGTCAAGTTCGCGGGGTGCTACCACGGGCACGTGGACGCGCTGCTCGCGGCGGCCGGCTCCGGGGTCGCCACGTTCGGGCTGCCCGACTCGCCGGGCGTCACCGGCGCGGCCGCCTCCGACACCCTCGTGCTGCCCTACAACAACGCCGACACTGCCGCCGCGGTGTTCGCCGCGCGCGGCGAGTCGATCGCGTGCGTGATCACCGAGGCCTGCCCGGCGAACATGGGCGTGGTGCCGCCGACGCCGGGGTTCAACGCGCTGCTCGCCTCGCTGTGCCGGTCGGCCGGCGCCCTGCTGATCATGGACGAGGTGCTGACCGGCTTCCGCGTCACCCCCTCCGGCTGGTACGGGATCGACGGGGTGGCCGGGGACCTGGTGACGTTCGGCAAGGTGATGGGCGGCGGGCTGCCCGCCGCGGCGTTCGGCGGGCGCGCGGAGATCATGTCGCGGCTCGCGCCGGCCGGGCCGGTCTACCAGGCGGGCACGCTGTCGGGTAACCCGCTCGCGGTGGCAGCCGGTCTGGCCACGCTGCGGGCCTGCGGCCCCGAGGTGTACGCGCGCGTCGATACCGCCGCCGCCGCCGTGGCCAAGCTCGCCGCCGAGGCGCTGACCTGGGCCGGGGTCCCGTTCTGGCTATCCGAGGCGGGAAACCTGTTCTCCGTCTTCCTCGGCCGGACGGCCCCGGTGCTGTCCTTCGCCGACGCGAGGGATCAGTCGGCGCCCGCCTACGCCGCGTTCTTCCACGCCATGCTCGACGGCGGCGTGTACCTGCCGCCGTCACCCTACGAGGCCTGGTTCTTGTCCGCGGCCCACGACGACGCGGCCCTGGCCCGCATCGCGGACGCGCTCCCCGCGGCCGCCCGGGCCGCGGCTGCCGCACTGGCCGACGGGAAGGCCTGAGCACTAGGTAAGCTGGCCGGGCCATGTCCGACACAACCATCGTCCACCTGCTCAGGCACGGCGAGGTGGACAATCCCCACGGCATCATCTACGGGCGGCTGCCCGGGTACCACCTGTCCGCGAACGGGCGCATGATGGCGGACGCCGCCGCGGACTACTTCGCCGACCGGCCCGTGGTGGCGTTGTTCAGTTCTCCGCTGGAGCGAGCGCTGGAAACCGCGGGTCCGGTGGCCGAGCGGCTCGGCCTGCCGATCGTGACCGACGACCGGCTGATCGAGTCGTGGAACCACTTCGAGGGCCTGAAGTTCGGCGTGGGCGACGGATCGCTGCGCCGCCCCGCGCACTGGCCGCACCTGGTCAACCCGTTCCGGCCGTCCTGGGGTGAGCCGTACCACGACGTGGCGGCCAGGATGCTCGCCATGATCGAAACGGCGCGCGAGGCCGCGGCCGGCCGCGAGGCGGTGTGCGTGACCCACCAGCTGCCCATCTGGGTGGCCCGCCGGATGGCCGAAGGCCGGCACCTGTGGCACAACCCGGCGATGCGGGAGGCCGCGCTCGGCAGCGTGACCAGCTTCACCTACTCGGGCGACCGCCTGGTCGGCGTGTCCTACACCGTGCCGGCCCGGCGTCAGGTCGCCCATGGCGATGCGGCACAATAGGGCGGTACTACCCCCTGTAGGAGATCTGTTTGTGTTGAGATCCCCGTGGTGAGAGCCCCGTGGTCGAGGGCACGGCGCCGCGTGGTCGTCTTGGCGGCGGCCGTGGTCGCCGGGGCGCTGCTGGCCGTGGTGCTGCTGTTCGTGCTGCCGGGCGGCGGGAGCAGCAACGTCACCTACCTGGACAGCACCGACCGCGCGGTGCTGTACACGGCCGGGCACCGGCCGCTGGCACCGGATTTCACCGGCACCACGCTGACCGGGTCGCGGCTGAGCTTCTCCTCCTACCGCGGCCGGGTCGTGGTCGTCAACTTCTGGGGATCCTGGTGCGATCCGTGCCGTGCCGAGGCCCCGGCCCTGGGCGTGGCGGCCCAGCAGTACCGGCCGTCCGGCGTGGCCTTCCTCGGCGTCGACGTCCGTGACACGACGGCCAGCGCCGAGGCCTTCACGCACAACTTCGGCATCACCTATCCGAGCGTGAGCGATCCCAGCCTGCTGATCACCCAGGACTTCGCGACCGCGGTGCCGATCGCGGGGACGCCCGTCACGCTGGTGGTCGACCGCACCGGGCACATCGCCGGAGCGGTCTTCGGCCAGGCCAGCTACGCGGAACTGAACACGATCCTGGCCAAGGTCACCGGAACAGGTTCGAGCCGATGACCGACGTGCGCGCGCCCGAGGCAGACCCGTTCGAGTCGTCAGCGGCCGACCAGGACGACCACGCGCAGGACAATACAGACCGCCAGGCCGGGAGCGCGCTCGGGCTCGCCGGGTGGCTGAGGTGGGCCTGGCGGCAGCTCACGTCGATGCGGGTCGCGCTGGTGCTGCTGTTCCTGCTCGCGCTGGGCAGCGTGCCGGGGTCCATGCTGCCGCAGCAGGGCACGAATCCGGCCGGGGTCCAGCAGTACTACACGTCGCATCCGGCGCTGGCGCCCCTGCTGAACCACCTCGGGCTGTTCAATGTCTTCGGCGCGCCCTGGTTCGCGGCCATCTACCTGCTGCTGTTCGCCTCGCTCGTGGGCTGCGTGGTACCGAGGACGTTCCGGCTGGCGGGCTCGGCCCGCGCGCTTCCGCCGCGCGCTCCGCGCCACCTGACCAGGCTGCCGCGATCGGCCACCTACAGCGTCGCGCTGCCGCCCGCCCAGGCCGTGCAGGTGGCGGCGAACGTCCTTTCCGGCCACGGGTTCCGCCTGCGTAGGTCGGCTGAGCGCAGGCCCGCCGAAGACGGCGACCTGCCCGACGGCCCGTGGGTCTCCGCGGAGAAGGGGTACCTCAGGGAGGCCGGCAACCTGCTGTTCCACCTGGCGTTGCTGGGGGTGCTCGTGTCGGTCGCGCTGGGCGGGCTGTTCGGCTACAAGGCCGACCGCCTGCTCGTGCAGGGGTCCAGCTTCGCCGACACCCAGAGCGCGCTTGACGAGTTCTACCCGGGGCGGTTCGTCACCGCCGCCGACCTCGGCCCGTTCGGCATCACGCTGGACAAGTTCGACGCCAGTTACGTCACCTCGGGTGCCCAGCGCGGCCAGCCCGCCTCGTTCGACGCGCAGGTCAGTTACACCGCCTACCCTGGCGGGCCGGCGCGGACGGACAACCTGGAGGTCAACCGCCCGCTTTCGGTCGACGGGGCCAAGGTCTACCTGATCGGTCACGGGTACGCGCCGGTGTTCAAGGTGACCGACGCGCGCGGGCAGGTGGTCTACGACCAGGCCACACCCTTCATCTCCGGCACCTCAGGGAACTTCCTGTCCCAGGGCGTGGTGAAGGTTCCCGACGCGCAGCCGGAGCAGCTCGGCTTCAGCGGCGTCTTCGTGCCGACCGCCATCGAGGTCAACGGCGTCCTGCAGTCGGCCTTCCCCGCCCCGGACAACCCGGTGGTCAGCCTGATCGCCTACGCCGGGAACCTGGGCCTGAACTCCGGCGTCTCGCAGTCGGTCTACCAGATGGACACCGCCGGGATGCACCGGCTGACCACCGCCCCGCAGCTGCTGCTGAAGGGCCAGTCGCTGAAGCTGCCCGGCGGCCAGGGCACCATCACGTTTACCGGCTACGTCCCGTGGGTGAGCCTGGCCATCACCCACGACCCCGGCCAGCTGCCCGCGCTGATCTGCGGCATCGCGGCCCTGGCCGGCCTGCTGCTGTCGTTCATGGTCAGGCGCAGGCGGGTGTTCGTCCGCGCCAGGGCGAGCGGGTCTGCCAATGGCGTGCAGAGCACGGTTCAGGTCGGCGGCCTGACCCGGACCGACGCCAGCGGCGGCTTCGAGGACGAGTTCGCATCGCTCGCCGCCGAGCTGAGATCAGCGCACGATCAAGCGGCGCAACGTCAACACGAGGGAGAATGAGGGGCCATGCCCGTCAACCTTGCCCTGGGTCACGCCAGCAACGACTTCCTGATCGCGGCGCTGGTCATCTACTCCCTCTCGGTGGTCGCGTTCGCCGGCGACTTCGCCTTCGGACGGCCGCGGCGCGCGGGTTCCGCGGCTGGCACGCAAGCCCAGGAGCGAGCCGCCGCCCTGGCCACCGTGGGCGCGGCCAGGCGTGGCGCACGCCCGCCGCCGCAGGCGGCCAGGTCAGCCCCGCCGCTGACGGGCCGAAGGCGGGCGGCCCCGCCGTCCCGGACTCGATGCCCGAGGTCGCGGCCCCGCCGTTGCGCGCGATCCGCCAGGCCGGTGGCTGGGTGCAGGCGGCCATGGCGCTCGCCGCGACCGCGGTGGCCGCTCACACGGTGGCCGTCGTGACCAGGGGACTGGCCGTGCACCGGGCGCCCTGGGGCAACATGTACGAGTTCGTCACCGCCCTGACCTGCATCGCCGCCATGTTCTTCCTGTTCGTCATGATCCGTTACCGGGCCTGGACGCTCGGCGTCTTCGTCATGGGCGCGGTCGTGGTGGCCCTCGGGCTCGCCGAAACGCTCATCTACACCGCGGCCGGACAGCTCGTGCCCGCCCTGCAGTCCTACTGGCTGGACATCCACGTCACCGCGATGACGCTGGCCACCGGCATCTTCTTCGTGGCGGCCGTGCTCGGCCTGGTCTACCTCGCGGTCGACCGGCACACCAGGCGGGTCGCGGCCGGGCGGGCCCAGCCGGGCAACGGGATCGTGCGCAGGCTGCCCAGCATCGAGCAGCTCGACCGGCTCACCTACCGGACCGTCGTGTTCGGTTTCCCGGTCTGGACCTTCGGCGTCATCGCGGGCGCGATCTGGGCCGACCAGGCCTGGGGCCGCTACTGGGGCTGGGACCCCGTGGAGACCTGGGCCTTCATCACCTGGGTGCTGTACGCCGCGTTCCTGCACGCCAGGGCCACCGCGGGCTGGCGCGGCCGGCGCGCCCACTACATCCAGCTGCTCGGCTTCGCCGCCCTGGTGTTCAACATCATGGTCGTGCAGGTCTTCATCACCGGGCTGCACTCCTACGCGGGCGTGAACTGACGCCCGCCGGCCACCTCCCCCTTGGCACCCCGCCTGCGTCAGGCTTCCCCGCCGGCCTGCTGGTTGCCGTGAATGGCGCGGTCCAGCGCGCGAAGGAACGCCTGATCGTCGTCGGGGCCCTTCGGCTCCGCCTGCGGATCGGTGACCATCGCCCGGCCCGCCGGATGCCGAGCCGCGGCGTCGTCCGCGGTCGTCCACCGCTCGTCGGCGAGGTCACCCTGGTCGGGGCGCTGGTGATCCCAGCCTGGCATCGACCGGACCGAATCGTGTACCGGCCGCCGGACGATGAGCCAGGCGAGCGCGCCGGCGATGAACGTGACCGCGATGACCGCGATCCAGGCCGGCTTGGACAGGCCCCGGCACTCGGGCGCGGGAGTCAGGATGGCGTCTGTCAGGCAGTAGAGCCAGAAGCCCGTCATGAAAAGGGCAAACAGGGCACCGGACAGCAACATGCGCCGAAGCCTAGTCCGGTTGTGTATACGGTGGCCTGAAATTGCGCAAACTCGCCGGCGAGTGCGTCGGCCCAGCTATTGGCGACATCGGGTGACGTGGCGCGCGATCTCGGCATACGCTGGCCGTCAGGGCCACAGAGCAGGAGACGGTATATGCGGCTAGGGCTGTTCGACCGCATCCGGCGACTCGCCCATTCCCGCCGGTCCACGGCGGCCGCACGCAATGGTGCCCAGGGGCGGCACCGCCGGGGCCCGGAACGCGGGTCCGCGCGCAGCACCCCGCCGGCCGAATGGCCGGGACCGA
The DNA here is from genome assembly GCA_963705835.1 of uncultured Actinomycetes bacterium. Classification (GTDB taxonomy): domain Bacteria; phylum Actinomycetota; class Actinomycetes; order Streptosporangiales; family Streptosporangiaceae; genus Palsa-504. Next base: position 259,812 of record CAVPLC010000078.1, on the reverse strand, counting down.
GCGGGCCGCAGGGAACGCTCGCCGGCCCTGCGGCATCCGCGCCGGACAGGCGGCCAGGACCGGGAGCACCCTTCGCTCACGACCCGCCTCCGGGCAGGCCCAGATTTACCGGCCCGCCCGCCGTGCGGCTCGGCTCCGCCCGGGCCCGGGTGCGCGAAGCCCCCGACGAGGCGGCGCCGGGGCTGGGTGAGGTGGCGGCGCAGGTCCCGGCGGCCCGCAGCCACCGCGCTGGCTGGTACGACGCGCAGGCGGCGCCGGACCTGGCTCGCGCCGCGGCCGTGCCCGACCAGCGTGCCGCGGCGGTGGCTCGCGTCGCGGCCGGCGTGCCGCACCGGGACGCCGACGGCGGCCGGCCGCTCTCCCGGGCGGCGCGCGTGGCGATGCGGATGGGGCTGGCCTTCGCGGCGCCGCATTCGCGGGAGCGGCCGCGTACCGCGGACGGCCGCAGGAACTGCGGCTCGCTCGAGGGCATCCTGTGGCGGCAATGGGATGCCGCGACGCCGCCGCCCGCCCAGGTGATCGAGGCGATCGACCGGCTGGCCGAGCTTCCCGACCAGATCAAGGAACGGCTGGCCGCCGGGCTCGAGGCGATCTTCGTCGGCCCCGGCGGCGTCCCCGAACTCGACGAGATGACCGCGCTGCGCGGCGTCCGGCTGCCCTCGGGCCAGGCTACGTGGGACGCGTGCGCGGGCGCGTACGGTGACCGCAAGATCGTGGTCGGCTCACAGCCCTCCCCGACCCCGGACGTCATGTGCCATGAGATCGGGCACGCGCTCGATGACCTGGACAGCCCGCCGGGTTCGTGGCAATCCGACTCGGCGGAATTCCTCATGCTTTACGATCAGTGCCACCCGCATCTCGCCAGCGATTTCCACCGCCAACCCGGCGGTCTCGGGCGCAAGGAGTTCTTCGCGGACGCGTTTGCCGCGATCGCGTCGGGCCAGCGTCCGGCGCTGGTGGACATGCTGAGCGGCGACACGCGGACGGCGCTTCGGGTCATGCTGTTCTTCAACCGGCGCTATGGCATCTAAGGTGATCATGCGATGTTTGTCATACGACTGCCGAACGGGAACCTCAAGGTTCCGCAGAGCGCCATCGGTCATGACGGGCGGGTCATCGGCGACGTCTACGTGGAGATCGGCCCGCAGGACGAGGACTATTCCCGGCTGGCCGCCCAGGCGCTGACCGCCGAGGAAGTCGAGCAGCGCCGTGACCGCTGGCGGCAGGAGGACGAGGCGCTCCGCCAGGAGTTCCTAGAGTTCGCCCGGCGCAACAGCGAGTCCCCCTGGTCGGATTCGGCGGACGGCGAAGGACCCTGACCCGGTGGCGGTGCCCGCCGGGTCCTGCTAGCGGCCGCGGCGTGGCCATCGCCAGGCGAACAAGGCGCCGATGACCACGACCAGGACGACGACGACAATCGCGGCGATGGGCTCCGCCGTCGCCTTATGGACCTGCGCCTGATGGGCCTGACCGCTTGCGGAAGGTGCCGGACTGACGGGCGGGGCCGTGACGGGCTGCGCGCCAGGGGCGGGTGCGGCGAAGGCCACGACCCTGTCCGCGCTGGCCGCGATCAGCAGGCCGCCGGCCACGGTCGGAGTCGGGAAGTGATTGGCTGGGACGCCGATCGTGGCCTGCTGCCGGACCTCTCCTGTCGCTGGATCGAGGCCGTACAGCGTGCCGTTCTGCCCGATGGTCCAGACCAGGCCGGCGGCCACGATGGGGGGCCCGCCACCCGTTCCCGAGCTCCACAACAGATGCAGCCCTGGGGGAGAACTGGTCGCCCGGACCGCGATGGTGCCGCTGAGGCAGGGCAGGTAGACCGTCATGCCGGATACCGCGGCGCCGCCGTCGATGTCGTCGCCACAGGCCCGCCCGAGATCGGCCTGCTGCCCGCCGATGCCGCCCAGGCGGACGCCGCTGAGCAGGTAGACGATCCCAGCTTTCCCGGCCACCATCACCTGGCCGTCGGGCAGCAGGACCGGCGCGGTGGACATGTCCAGATCCTGGGCGTTGTCCGCGGGCCACGTGCTCGGCGCGAAGAACTGCACCAGCCGCAGGGAGGACGACAACTCCAGGACGCCGTCGCTGTCGTCGTAGGCCTGCCCGGCGGAGTGGACCGATCCGTTCCCGGTGCTGACCCAGACGTGGCCGTCGCCGTCCACCACCGGCGCGGCGCCGCCCATCCAGACCGCCCCCTGCGACTCGCCCGGCGCGGCGTCGACGGTGAAGTACTCCGGCGTCCCGCCCGTTTCCGGAACCGCGGCCACCCGGCCGCGGTAGCTGGCGCAGTCGCCGAAGTTGCCGCCGAAGCCGAACACCACCCGGCCGGCGTCCAGCGTCAGCCCGGTGCGCTGAAGCAGCGCCGCGGGATCCGCCCCGGCCGGGTCCACGCCCTGGCTCATCTCGATCGCGCCCGACGCCGTGCCGAGCCCGACCAGCCGGTGTACCGGGCTCCCGCCGACCAGTTCGTCGGCGACCACGAAGATCTCGTTCCGCGACCGGTCGATGACCGGCGTGCCGGTGATGCCCACGGTGGGCTCGATGTTGCCGCAGGGCAGCGATCCCGCGGGTACCGGCTGGCCCAGGTGCGCCGACCAGACCACCGTGCCGCTGGCCGCCGACAGCGCGTACACGGTGTCGTTCTCGGTCGCCACGTAGACCCGGCCCGCGTCTATCAGCGGCTCGCCATAGATCTGCCCGTCCAAGGCCGGCGACGTCCACACCGGAGCATTGGTGTCGACGCCGCTCACCGGCCCCGCGATGCCCGTGCCGGCCGGATCATCGTGGTACACCGTCCACGAAGAAGCGCCAGCGGCCGGGGACGGCAGGATCGCCGCGGAGGCGGGCCCGGCCCCGAGGCTCCCCATTCCCCACAGGACCGAGACCGAGGCAAGCAGCGAACCGGTCCTTCGCAGCGGGGAGGGCCTGGCTACCGAGGAGGAACGACGACGCTGCACCCCGATGAAGATAGTGGCTGACTCAGAGAGGTGGCTACAGTAAGGCGGCCGGGTGACCCTGCGGTGATGGCTCGCTGTCGCCTCGCAGCAACATGCGCACTTCGGACTCGCGGAACCTGCGGTGCCCGCCGGGAGTGCGGATGCTCGTGATGCGCCCGGAGGCCGCCCATCGGGTGACAGTCTTCGGATCCACCCGGAACAGCGCCGCTACCTCTCCCGGCGTGAGCAGGCGCTCGTTGTTGCCGTCCACCTTCAGTCCCCTCCGACTGTCTCCCTCGTGCCTCAGGTCAGGTATCCCTCTAGTTTGGCGCTGAACGAGTACTTTCTACCTAGATTTCTGAAAATTCGATCGGCGATTCGCGGATCGTTATGAGCCAAAAAGTAACCAATATGCTACTTCTAGTAAGTTTGACGCGATTGTGCAGGTGTTTCGACTGGTTCTTGAGTGGCGATGCGAATGATCTGGACACGTAGGGATCGGGGAGATACGCAGAGTGAATGATCTGGTCAGCCTGACCGAGATACGGGATGCGGCGCGACTGCTCGCGCCCGTGGTGGTACGCACGCCGCTGGTCCCGTTCCCGGGGTTGAGCCGGGAACTCCTGATCAAGCCCGAGTCGCTGCAGCCCACCGGCTCGTTCAAGCTGCGCGGCGCCTACGCCGCGATCAGCGGCGCCGGGCAGCGAGGCCAGGGAGCGCGGGGTCATCGCGCATTCGAGCGGCAACCATGGCCACGCGGTGGCCTACGCCGCGGCCCTGCTCGGCGTGCGGGCGGTGGTGGTGGTGCCCAGCACCGCCCCGAAGGTCAAGACCGCCGCCATCGAGCACTACGGCGCCGAGCTGGTCACCGTGGAACCCACGCTCGCCGCCCGGGTCGCCGCCACCGAGGAACTCGTAGCCAGCGCACGGGTACGTGCTGATCCCGCCGTTCGACCACCGGACCGTCATCGCCGGGCAGGGCACGATCGGCCTGGAGATCGCGGCCGACTGCCCGCGAGGCCGATCTCGTCGTGGTGCCGGTCAGCGGGGGCGGGCTGATCTCGGGCATCGCGGCGGCCATCCGGGCGACCTGTCCGGGGGCGGCGGTGGTCGGCGTCGAACCCGAACTCGCCGCGGACGCCCGCGACTCGTTCCGCCGCGGCGAGCGGGTGGCCTGGCCCGCGGCCGACGTCCAGCGCACGATCGCGGACGCGCTGCGGGTCGAGCAGGTCGGCGCGCTGCCGTTCGCCCACATCCGCGAGCTCGTGACCGACATCATCACCGTGACCGAGGACGAGATGATCACCGCGGTCAGGCGGCTCGCGCGGCAGGCCCGGCTGGTGGCCGAGCCCGGCGGGGCGGCCGCGGTGGCGGCGTGCCTGTTCCGCTCCGGCGAGCTGCCGGAGGCCAGGACGCCGGTGGCCGTCCTCTCCGGCGGCAACATCGACCCGGAGCTGCTGGCGGGCATCCTCGCCGCGGACTGATGACGAGCAGCCTACCTAGGTAGACACGACAAACTCTACCTAGGTAGGATTCGTGGCCATGGGTTACCGTTCCGGATTCTCCGCGCAGACGCTCGCCGTGCTCGCCGATCTGGCCGCCACGCCCACGCAGTGGCGGCACGGCTACGGGATCGCCAGGGATACCGGGCTCAAGTCGGGCACCCTGTACCCGGTCTTGATCCGGCTGGCCGACCGCGGCCTGGTCGAGGCGCGCTGGGAGGACGAGCAGCCGGCCGGCCGGCCGCGGCGGCACCTGTACCGGCTGACCCCAGAAGGGCTCGCGGCCGCCGCGGCGGCGCTTGACAAGGCTGCTTCCGCCACCTCGGCTGCGCAGCATGCCAGGCTCCGGCAACGGCTCGCGGAGAAGATGTCGCCATGAACTGGCTGACGCGGGTGATCGTGGCGCTGCTCCGGCGCTCGACGGCGTTGTTGCCGGCCGATCGCCAGGTGTGGGCGCGCGCGCTGTGGACGGAGGCGTACGAAGTCCCGGAGGGCTGGCCCCGGCTGGCCTGGCTGGCGGGCGGGACGCGGTGGGTCGTGCGGGAGGCCGCGCTGGGCCGGAGCCTCCTGTACCCGTTCGCGTTCGCCGCTGCGGCCGCCGGTGCGGCGTGGACCGCGTGGTCAGGTCCGCCCGGTGACGCGGCCATCGTGATCAACCGGGTCGATGTGATCGCGATCGCGGTGATCCTGGCCGGGCTGCCGTGGGTCATCCGCCGGACTCGCGGCCCGGTGGCAGCTGGCCGGCGGGCCCAGCTGCTGCGCATCGGCGGTTACGCGGCGGTTCTCACCCTGGTCGTGGTCAAGGCGGCGGTGGAACGGGTCGCCGATGCCCCGCCGAACAATCAAGGTTCAGCACGTGCCTGGACTAGGAGAGATTGTCTTCCTGGCCGTGATGACCGGTTACGCGGCTCTGATCCTGACCTGTACCGCTCGGCGGTCGCCGGCGTTTCCGGCCACGGTCGCTGTCGGCATAGTGACCGGTGCCGCCATGGGTGTCCTGGCGTACGCGCTGGGGCCGCTTGGGTTCCCGCTTCGCTTCAGCGGTTCGTGGCCCTCGCACCTGTATGACAGCGCGATGGCTCTGGGTGTGCTGCTGGGGCTGTGTGCTCCCGTGACGGCAGGGCTGATAGCGACCCGGCGTGTAGGTAGCTCGCTCGCTGTTGGTTCCCGTGCCAGACAAGGCGCCCTGGCGCGGATTGTGCACCGGTGTGGCCGCCGCGCTGGTTGTCGCCGTTCTGTCTACCGCCACCATCGCGCTGCTGCCCTATGACACCGGGCTCCAGCACTGGGCCGCAAGCCACATCGGCCAGTGGACGCCGGCTGTCAGCCGCTGGACGCCAATCTACGGCCGCAACTATCTCGGTTACGTGGCGGGCAACAGCGCCTTCGCGGCCGGATATCTCCTCGTGCTCCTGCTCAGCCCGCTGCTTGGCTGCGGCTTCGGCGCCTGGGCCGGCCGGGCCATCGGCCACCCGGGCCGCGCTGACGCATGAACAGCGGGCATCTTCGGTATGGCCGACCTCTGATGATGTCCTCAGCGCGTCGTTGGGCTGGCGCGCTGCTGGCTTGCTGCACGATCCTCGTCATAGTGCTCGGCGCGCTATTCGCGCACCAGGCCACGACGGATCCGTTCGACCATGCCATCGACTCACCGATCATCACCTGGCTCAGTGGCCATCCAGGCCTCGCGGCCAGGCTTGCTGACCCGGGCTCGCAGGTTCCAGCCGTCCTGCTGAGTGCGGCGATCGTAGTCGCCTGCCTCGCTCGTCGGCCGGATCAACGGTGCCGTACTCGCCGCGGCCGCTGTTCCAGCTGCCGTCGGACTCAACGACGGACTGTTCAAGCCTCTGGTCCACCGTACCTATCTGGGCATCCTTAGCTATCCGAGCGGGCATACTGCCACCGTGTTCGCTCTCGCCGCGACGGTCGCGATGCTGCTGCTCGCCCCGGCTAAGTCGGCTAAGGCCATGACGCTACGGGTGCTGATCCCGGCAGGCAGCCTGCGTGCTGGGAGCTGTGGTCGCCATCGGGGTCATCGGGTTGCGGTGGCATTACTTCACTGACACCGTAGCTGGCGCCGCTGTAGGCATCGGAACAGTCTTCGGTCTGGCCTTCCTTCTAGACCTGCCGACCGTCAGGCGATGGTTTGCGCGGGACGCCAGCTAGCTATCCTGAGATTGTCATGCGAGCCACATTTGCCTACACCTCCGCGCGGATCCTGCTGCTGGTCATCTCGATGATCCTGCTCTACCTGGTGGGTGCGCGTGGGCTGCTGCTGCTTGCGCTGGCGTTCGTGGTGAGCGGGATAGCCAGCTTCGTCCTGCTGTCCAGGCAGCGGGATGTGATGTCGGGCGCGCTGATGGCGCGAATCAAGAACGGGCGCCAGCGGGCCGCGGGGTTCCGGGCCAGGATCGAGGAAGGCGCCCGGGCCGAGGACGAGGACTTATAGCTTCCTGATGGCCCTATAGTTTTCGGATCGCAGGGCCGATCCGGATCATCGGCGCAGGCGTCCCGGACAGCGGGGATCCGTTGGGCTCGTCGGGCGCGTCGGCCAGCCATCCCCCGGTGATCAGGAGCTTCAGCACCGCGTCGACGGCCTGGTCGCGGGTCATGGCGGAGGTGTCGAGTACCAGGTCGGCGTCGCGCGGTACCTCGTAAGGATCGGACACTCCGGTAAAGCCCTTGATCAGGCCCGCGCGCGCCTTGGCGTACAGGCCCTTGCGGTCGCGCGCCTCGCATACCTCGACCGGGGTCGAGACGTAAACCAGCAGGAAGTCGCCGACCTCGGTGACCAGCTTCCTGGCCACCGCCCGCGCCGCGGCGTAGGGCGCGATCGGAGCGCAGATGGCGATGCCGCCGTGGCGCGCGACCTCGGCCGCGACATATCCGATACGGGCGATGTTGAGGTCGCGATCGGCGCGGGAAAAGCTCAGCCCCGCCGAGAGCAGCTGCCGCACATGATCGCCGTCAAGGAGCGAGACGGTGCGGTCGCCTCGCTCGGTGAGCGCCTCGGCCAGGCCGCGGGCGATGGTGGACTTGCCGGAACCTGACAGGCCGGTGAAGAAGATGGCCAGGCCGCGTTCGGCTCGGGGCGGGCGGGCTCGCCGCAGCTCACGAGCCACGCTCTGCGGAGCGAACCACAACGGAACCTCGGCACCGGAATCGAGCAGCGCGCCGAGCTCGGAATCGGTCAGCTCGCCGTGCTCGGCGCCGGGCTCGATCAGCGCGAGCGGCCGCCAGACCTCCGACCGCGGGTCGTACGCCCACTCGCCCGCGCTGATGACCGGTATCGGTACTCCGGGCAGGGCGACGGTCCCGTTCTTGGTACCGGCCGGGCCGCCCGCCGCCTCCGGCAGCTCGGGTGGGTCGGCCAGCAGGTGCGTGGCGCCGTAGGCGGCGGCGACGATCGCGTGCGCGCGCAGGTCGGCGGCGGGCCCGGCGGCGCGGCGGGCCAGCGGCACCGGAACGACGAGCGTGTCGGCGGGAAGGTGCTGCCTGGCCGCGAGCACGGTACGGACGAGGGCCTCGGGCCGGGTGACGACCTCGGCCCGCCCGGCGACCAGCGGCAGCACCAGCAGCCGCGCGTTCAGCTGGTCGGCGTAGTGGCGCAACTGGCCGATGTGGCGCTTGTTCAGCGGCCGCCACGTCGCGTAGCCGAGCACCGTCCCGCCGGACAGCTCTCGGCGCACATCCTCGGGCCGGCGCCGCAGCTGACGGAATGGTCCGTGCTCCGGGTCGCGCAGCGCCGTGACCGGACCGGCCAGGCGGACCCGGGCCGGGTCGCCCGGGTCGCCGGGCTCGAAGACGGCCGACCGTTCGGCGACCGAGAGCACGGCCAGCGGGGAGCCCTCCGGATCGGCCAGGACCACGTGCGGGGCGTCAGCCGGGACCGCGTCGGCGGGCACCTCGAGCGTCACCGGCACCGGCCATGGTGTCCCGTCGATCAGCAGGCCGCGCTCGGCGACCGAGGCCGCGTCGGCCGCACCCATGAAGCCGCGCAACGGCGCGAACGCTCCCGAGGTGAGCAGCTCCAGATCCCCCAGCTGCACCTCATCGAGCGGGTACGCCGGCCAGTCCGCGAGCTGCGCGGGCAATCCTGGGGATGATGGAATAGTCAGCAGGGCCTCCGATGTTCTTCTGGTCTTCTTATCACGCGAACGCACTTCGCCGGACCTGGTAGAGGAGCTCACCGCGGCGCCAGTCATCGGGCCGCGGCGGGGGCGTAGAATAAAAGGGTTCCGCGAAAGAGCCGGGTGCACCAAAACCCGGCTGATTCATGCTGCCCAGATCACGGGCGGTTGACCCTCGCTGCGGGTCCCGCCGCGGTCACCGGGCAGCCAGGGCAAGGGACAAACAGCGATCACAGGGACATCATGAGCCTCGCAGGACTGCTCACCACTCTCGACGACGATCCGCAACTACATAACGTAGTCTCACGTGCGGAATACGACACTACCCCGGATCTTGAACGAAGCGCTGCCACGCTGGCCGGGGAAGACCTGGTCGCGCCGCCGACGCTGCGGCCGCTGCTCGCGGCGGCCCTGACCAAGGGGCCAGCCCTGTCGCGCCGGTTCGTGCTCGCGGTGACCGCCACGGCACGTGAGGCGGACGACCTGACCGCGAGCCTCGGCTCGTTTCTCCCGGCCGGGACCGTGGCCTGCTTCCCGGGCTGGGAAACCCTGCCGCACGAGCGGCTGTCTCCGCAGTCGGACACGGTCGGGCGGCGGATCGCCGTGCTGCGGCGGCTCGCCCACCCCGCTTCCTGGGGCCAGCCGAACGGGCCGCTCACCGTGGTGGTGGCGCCGGCGCGGAGCCTGCTTCAGCCCATCGTGGCCGGGCTCGGCGATCTCGAGCCGGTCAGCCTCCAGGTGGGCCAGGCCTGTGAGCTCGATGACCTGCTGGCCAGGCTGGTCGAGATCGGCTACACGCGCGACGACCTGGTGTCCAGCCGCGGCGAGATCGCGGTTCGCGGCGGCATCGTCGACGTCTTCCCGCCCACCGAGGAGCACCCGCTGCGGATCGAGTTCTTCGGCGACACGGTCGACGAGATCCGCTACTTCAAGGTCGCCGACCAGCGCAGCATCGGCCCCGCCGAGGACGGGCTGTGGGCGCCGCCGTGCCGCGAGCTGCTGCTCACCCCCGCGGTCAGGGAGCGAGCCAAGGAAATCGCCGCCAGCCATCCGGCGCTGGCCGACATCCTCGGCAAGCTGGCCGAGGGGATCGCCGTCGAGGGCATGGAGGCCTTCGCCCCGGTCCTGGCCGACCGGATGGATCTTCTCCTCGATTACGTGCCGCCGGGCGGCATCGTGCTGGTGTGCGATCCCGAACGGGTCCGCGCCCGCGCCGAGGAACTGGTCAGGACGAGCCAGGAGTTCCTCGAGGCGTCGTGGGTCAACGCCGCGTGGGGAGGGGAGGCGCCCATCGATCTGGGGCCCTCGGCCTTCCAGCCGATCGCGCGGATCCGGGCGGCCGCGGCGGCGCTCGGGCTGCCCTGGTGGACGATCGCGCCGTTCGGCATCACCGACGCCGAGCCGGATGAGCCGGGGCTGGACGACCGCCCCGGACTCCGAATTCCCGCGGCAGGACCGGGAGACCGAGTTCCGTTCCGGATAAATGCCTCCGTGGCCCCGGCCTACCGCGGCGATACGGCCCGCATGATCACGGACGTGCGTAACTGGCTCGCGGAGAACTGGCGGGTCGTCCTGGTCACCGAGGGGCACGGCCCCGCGCAGCGGCTGGCCGAGATGCTCCGCGGCGAGGAGATCGGCGCCCGGCTGGCCGATCTCGACGACGTGCCGGAGCCGGGCGTCCCCTACGTCACGACGGCCCGGATCGAGAACGGCTTCGTCTGGCCCGCCCTCAAGCTGGTGCTGCTCACCGAGAGCGACCTCGCCGGGCATCCGGCCGGACTGCCCACCACCAGGGACATGCGGCGGATGCCGAGCAGGCGGCGCGGCGGCGTCGACCCGCTGCAGCTCAGCCCGGGCGACTACGTGGTGCACGAGCAGCACGGGGTCGGCCGGTACGTCGAGATGACCTCGAGGACGGCGGCCGGAGCGACCAGGGAATACCTGGTGATCGAGTACGCGCCCGGCCGGCGGGGGCAGCCGCCGGACCGGCTCTACGTGCCCACCGACCAGCTGGACGAGGTGACCAGGTACTCCGGCGGGGAGGCGCCGACGCTGCACCGGCTGGGCGGGGCGGACTGGGCCAAGGCCAAGGGCCGGGCGCGCAAGGCCGTCCGGCAGATCGCGTCGGAGCTGATCCGGCTGTACTCGGCACGGATGGCCTCGCCGGGGTTCGCCTTCGGGCAGGACACGCCATGGCAGCGTGAGCTGGAGGACGCGTTTCCCTACGTGGAGACGCCGGATCAGCTCGGCGCCATCGACGAGGTCAAGCACGACATGGAACGGCCGGTGCCGATGGACCGGCTGATCTGCGGCGACGTCGGCTACGGCAAGACGGAGATCGCGGTCCGCGCGGCGTTCAAGGCGGTGCAGGACGGCAAGCAGGTCGCGGTGCTGGTGCCGACCACGCTGCTGGTCCAGCAGCACTACTCCACCTTCTCCGAGCGTTACGCCCCGTTCCCGGTGAAGGTGAGGCCGCTGTCGCGGTTCCAGGGCAGCGCCGAGACGGCCGAGACGCTGCGCGGCCTGGCCGACGGCACGGTCGACGTCGTCATCGGCACGCACAAGCTGCTGTCCCCCGAGACCAGGTTCGCCCGGCTCGGCCTGGTCGTCATCGATGAGGAACAGCGGTTCGGCGTGGAGCACAAGGAATACCTCAAGCGGCTGCGGACCGAGGTCGACGTGCTCGGCATGTCGGCCACCCCCATCCCGCGGACGCTGGAGATGGGCGTGGCGGGAATCAGGGAGATGTCCACGATCCTGACGCCGCCCGAGGACCGGCACCCGGTGCTCACCTTCGTCGGTCCCTGGGACGCCAGGCAGGTCACCGCCGCGATCAGGCGCGAACTGCTGCGCGACGGCCAGGTCTTCTTCGTGCACAACCGGGTCAGCTCGATCCGCAGGGTGGCCGCTCAGGTCGCCGAGCTGGTCCCGGAGGCGCGGATCGCCGTGGCGCACGGTCAGCTGAACGAGCACGAGCTCGAGAACATCATGGTCGACTTCTGGGAGCGGAAGTACGACGTCCTGGTCTCGACGACGATCGTCGAATCCGGGCTGGACATTCCGAACGCCAACACGCTCATCATCGACCGGGCCGACATGTACGGCCTGTCCCAGCTGCACCAGCTCCGCGGCCGGGTCGGGCGCGGCACCGAGCGGGCCTACGCCTACTTCCTCTACCCGGCCGAGACGTCTCTGACCGAGACGGCCCACGAGCGGCTCGCCACCGTGGCCCAGCACACCGAGGTGGGCGCGGGCATGTACGTGGCCCTAAAGGACCTGGAAATCCGCGGCGCCGGGAACCTGCTCGGCGGCGAACAGTCCGGGCACATCGCCGGGGTCGGGTTCGACCTTTACGTGCGGATGATCGGCGAGGCGGTCAACGAGCTCAAGGGCGACGGCCCAGCCGAGAAGCCCGAGGTCCGGGTCGAGCTCCCGATCAACGCGCACATACCGCACGATTACGTGCCGGGTGAACGGCTCAGGCTCGAGGCCTACACGCGGATCGCCGCCATCGACTCCGAAGCGGACGCCGCCGCGGTGCAGGAAGAGCTGGCCGACCGGTACGGCGAGCCGCCCGAGCCGGTGCTCAACCTGCTCGAGGTGGCGCGGCTGCGCGCCGCGGCCCGGCGCGTGGGGCTCACCGACATCACCGCGGCGGGAAACCACATCAGGTTCGCGCCGGTCGAGCTGCCGGACTCCCGGCAGGTTCGGGTGCAGCGCCTGTACCCGAAGACGGTGCTCAAACCGGCGGTGTGTACGATGCTCGTACCGGTGCCGAAAACTGCCGCCATCGGTGGGCAGCCGTTGCGCGATACTGAGCTGCTGGCCTGGTGCGGTGAGGTCATCCGGTCGGTGCTGGCCGACCTCCCCGTGGCGTGAGAACGGCCTGATCAGAACCTCCGGCCGAGCAGGCGGTCCCAGACTGAGTACACGTATCCGCGGGTGTAGACATGGTCCAGGTACTTGAGCCGGTCTTCGATTACAGCCTTACGGCTGGGCTTCATGACGACGGCGGTGCTCATGCTGGTCGAGATAGCCTGCTGTAGCTCCGGCGCGAGATTGCGCTCCTGCAGGGCGCGTAGGTTTTCGGTGTGGAAGATGCCGCCGTGTTCACCGGGAATAGTAGGTATCGCGGCGACCAGCTCGGGGTCAATGCGATGCGGAAAGGTGCCCGACTGGTCTAGCACGCCAGCAACGTAGAGATTGACCATGGTCCGAAGGCATTTATCGCATCGGCCGCAGTTGTAGGCGGATTTCTCGTTCGCAAAGCATACCCGGAGAAGTTGGAGCGCGAGCGGAGACTTAGCAATCTGCGAGGTTACCTTTTCGAGTCTGGTCGCCTCTGTGCCATCATGGATGAAGGTGGTGCTCTCTGTGCTCCAGTGCCCGTCGAGGGCAACGTTCGAGCCCCACGGGATCTGCTCCGCGGCCGAATGAGTCGATGGTATGTAGATCTGGTGGAACGCTCCCCGCAGGAACAGCCCGGCGGCCGCCAGGCACCCGCCGTGAGAGTAGTCCCACAGCAGTATTGGCTCCACGAGGTTCTGGATGTTGCTGCGCACTGTGATCAGCTCGACGTCATCAGCTTCGGCGATGGACTGAATGCTCTGCAGGGTGCGGTCCCAGAGCGGGCTGTTACGCGGGTTAATATCGAACCCGTTGATTAGGATGAAGCTACTGATCCGGTCTGTGGTTACCGGATCCGTCGCATGTTGGAGGTACGTGTAAAAGGAGTCGACGCCGCCAGAGAAAAACGACGCTGATCGTTGCGGTCTTGGCGGGTCGGCGGCCAGGGAGGCGGCCTCGATTTTAATCGGCTGCAGGCCTATGTCCCACCGCAGCACCTCTTGCATGATCGCATGCATGCCCATATAAAGTTGCGCGGATATGCTGGCCTCGATGATCAGGTCCTCGCCCTGCTTCATTGAGGGCAACAGGAGGGCCGCCGCAAACGGGCTGGCGTCGTTATGAATGCGGTCGTCAGGCCAGGCGCTATTGAGACCGAAATAGACTGTGTCCCAGCCTATTTTCCGAATCTTGCACCGGGCAGACAGGACTGTGGACCGGTCAGTGCGATAGAGTTGTGTGTCTTTGATAAGCATCGTATAGTCCCATGAATTCTAGTCCTGCCCCGGCCGCCCAGTCCGTGAATACAGGAACGAAACCTAATCATCCGCATGGCCTTGGTCGGATATCAAGGTATCACGGCCTTCCAAACAGGCATTGTTTGCGCATTCCGTCCGTCCGGCACCCGTCGGCCGTCGCGCCGGATGCGGTGCATGACGTGATGGTGACGCGTTGTGCTTAGGCCCGGCGGGACCAGTCCGGGGAGCGCAGGACGCTGGGACACCGGGACGGCGAGCAGCACGCTGGGACACCATGACCTGGATATACGCCGCCGTGCAGCAGAAAACGCCTGGGTTGGCAGAAACAACCCGCAACTGGTGTGAACCGGTCATGCTTGCCGCGCGTCAACCATGTGTAAGGGCGCAGTCCCTCGCTGCGCCGTCCCTAGGGCCTTGGAGACAGAGGTGGTTGGCGGCGAACCTTCATAACGGCATATGCAGAGGGCGCGGGGGAGGGGACGCCCCGATCCAGTAAGCCTCGCGGGACCGTCAGATCGCAATTAATGGTCCTCTTCAGATGACGATTAGGCCTGGCTATCCGTCACGGGAATTACAGCGGAGGCGTGGATACGGCGTGTGGGCCCTAATTAGGGAGATCTCGAGCTGGGCACGAGGCCTTGGTTAGGCAACGATTCAGGTGGTACTTTCCAACATCCCAGGCTCCCAGGACGGCAGTCGGTCCGCGCGGGGTGTAGACCCGGATAATCCGGGCAGTAGCGACGCCATGGTTCCGTACCGACCCATCTCCGCCGCATTCGCCATAACACCGACAGTGAGCGTCATCATCCCGGCCAGAAACGAGGCCGCTAATCTTCCGCACGTCCTCAGGACACTGCCGTCCTGGGTAAACGAAGTCGTCCTGGTGGATGGGCATTCCGTCGACGACACCGTGGAGGTCACCCGGGCACTGTGCCCGCGGGCCAAGGTGGTCATCCAGCCTGGCCGGGGCAAGGGAGACGCGCTGCAAGCAGGATTCGCCGCCGCGACCGGTGACATCCTCGTGACGATCGACGCGGACGGGTCCACCGACGGCGGGGAGATGATCAGGTTCGTCGGCGCACTAGTGGCCGGCGCTGACTTCGCCAAAGGCTCGCGCTTCTCGAGCAGCGGCGGCAGCGATGACATCACCGGCATACGCCGCTACGGAAACCGGCTGCTGAGCGTCCTCGTTAACCGGATGTTCAGAACCCATTTCACCGACCTGTGCTATGGCTACAACGCCTTCTGGGCGCGTCATCTCGCCGCGATAGCGATCAGCAACGGCCCGGGCTTCGAGGTCGAGACGCTGATGAGCATCCGGGCGGCGAAGGCTGGCCTGAAGATCTATGAGGTGCCAAGCCACGAGTGCCCGCGGATTTTCGGGGCAAGCAATCTCCGCGCCGTCAGGGACGGGTGGCGGATCCTCAAGGTCATCATGCGGGAGTGGCTCCGTGACCTGCGGAAGCGGGAATCGCGCCGTATCGCCGCTGCTCCGGAGCCTGCCGCGGTCGCGTCCGGCGTCATGGCGACTACTGCCGTGGCCCCGTACCGCATGCCCGCCCTCGACCACGATGCCTCCGAGCACGACCGCCAGATCGTGGCTGCGCTCATGGCGGGGAATGCCGCAGGAGCGGGCGGCGCGGCTTTCGATACCACCGGAGTGGGAGCGGCCTTCGACCGGTACGCGCGGGAGTTGTATACCTACTGCCGGTCTCGGCTCACTGTGGCTGCCGACGCGGCCGACGCCGTGGTAGATACCTTCGTCATCGCCTCAGCCAAGGTCTGCCAGCTAGGTCAGCCTGACCGGCTCCGGGCATGGCTGTTCGCGGTGGCCCGTAACGAGTGCGACTCGCGGCTGCGGGCAGCCGTCCCGTCAACGCGGCTCTACGAAGCGGTCCAGGCGATGGACGACACGGGGACATTTGCCGCCGTCACCGAACAGGCGGACGTCCGGGCCCTAGTCCGCGCCGGGCTGGCCGGGCTGGACCCTGTGGACCGCGAGATCAGCGAGCTGAACCTGTGCCACGGGTTCTACGGCGGCGACCTCGCGGACGTTCTCGGCGTACCTCGCAACCGAGTGCACATACTGGCCGCGCGGGCCCGCTCGCGGCTGGCTAGGTCACTGGGCGTGCTACTGGTGGCCAGAGCCGAGCGGGACCGCTGCCCGGAACTCGCTGCCGTCCTGGACGGCCGGGGCGGTACACCGACTCTGCGCTGGCGGATTAAGCAGCACATCGCGCACTGCGAGGTATGCGGCGAGCGCAAACGTGGCGGGCTCAACCCCGCGATCCTGGTCGGTCTCGTCCCTGTGATCACCCTGCCGACCCGTCTGCGAGAGCAACTGCTGGGCCTCGTTTCCGATGAGTCACCAACCGGGGTGGCCCATCGCGTCCACGTGGTGGATCGGGCGGCGCGGTTCGGGGCCGGCGGCTTCCCGATACAGCTCACTGCGCCGTCGGCGCCCGGACGGCGAGTCACCTCCGTAACGGCCGCAGCCGCGGCTGCCGCGGCCCTGGCGCTACTGGGCGGCGCCATGTACTACGTTGGCCATCCCTGGAGCCATCCCGGGCCCGTAGCCGCCATCGGTGCGCGCGTGCCGCTGTCCGCGCCAACGAGATCCAGTGACCCAACGCCACCAGCGGCCGGTCCCCGGCCGGCGCTGGCGCGCAGGCCATCGCCCGGGCCCGACTTCGTCCCGTCCGCAGCCGGATCGACTCTGCCCGGGCCTTCGCCCCTGGCCAGGCTCCTCGGCATGACGCCACCTGGGGTGTCGCCTTCGCCGTCGGGCTCGCCTGCTCCTTCGCCGACCAAGTCGCCTTCGCCCACGAAGTCGCCTTCGCCCACCAAGTCGCCCTCGCCTACCAAGTCGCCCTCGCCCACGAAATCGCCTCCGCCTTCGTCCCCGCCCTCGCCCACGTCCCCGCCCCCTTCGTCCCCGCCCCCTTCGTCCCCGCCCCCTTCGTCCCCGCCCCCTTCGTCCCCGCCTCCATCGTCCCCGCCTCCGTCGTCGCCCCCGCCATCGTCGCCGGCGGCGGCATCGTCCTCTGCGACGCCATGAGTCAGGAGCATTAGTTGAGCAACGATCAGGCGATCCTGGCGGACCTGCCCACCGTCTCGGTCGTCACCGCGGCGTTCGCGATGGGCCGCTGGGACGGCTTGCGGGAAGCGGTGGCCTCGATCAGGGCACAGACGGTCCAGGTGCTGGAAACGATCGTCGTGATCGACCACAACCCGGCTCTTCTCGACCAGGCGCAGCGCGAGCTTGAGGGCGTTGTCGTGGTCCCCAATAGGCGCAAGAGGGGTGCGTCGGGCGCCCGTAACAGCGGCGTCGCGGCGTCCCGCGGGCAAGTGGTGGCGTTTCTCGACGACGATGCCATCGCCTCCTGCACCTGGCTGGAGGCGCTGCTGGTCCACTTCGCAGACCCCTACGTGGTGGGGGTAGGCGGCAGGGTTGTCCCGCTGTGGGAGGGTTCCCGTCCGCGCTGGTTCCCTCAGGAGTTCGACTGGACGGTGGGCGGGTCATACCGCGGCATGCCGGAAAAAGCCGCACCCGTGCGTAATGTGTGGACCTGCGGCATGGCGATCTCCCGGCGGGTGTTCGACGCGATCGGGGGTTTCCGCGACGATTTCGGCAAGGTCGGCACCCGCTCCCGCCCGGAAGATACTGACTTGTGCCTGCGCGCCGTGGCGGCGCAGCCTGCGGGAATCTGGATCTACGAGCCAGCCGGCATGGTGGCCCATCGCGTGCCGCTCGAACGGGCCACCGTCGGCTACTTCCTGCGGCGCTGCCTGCTTGAGGGCTCGGGGAAGGCGGCGCTGGCCGCCCTGAACGGCGCGAGCAAGAGCATGTCGGCCGAACGGCAGTACACCCGGCGCGTACTCCCCCGGGCGGCTGCCCGTGGCTTGCGGGACACGGCACGCGGCGACGCGACCGGGGGCTTGCGAAGCATGGCCATCGCGGCCGGGTTCGGTTTCGCCGCGGCCGGGTTCGTCTCGGCTAGAGCGGCCGGGATGGCCCGTCGTGGGGGCTTCCCGCGGGCTCGCCCGCCTTCCGGGAGCGGGCAGGCACAGGGCCCCAAGCCGGGCGGGCGACCCCGGATCCTCGTTGACCAGTCCGGCTATGACCTGCTGAACATCGGAGACGCCGCGATGCTGCGCTCATGCGTGATCCGGCTCCGGCAGCTATGGCCCGAGGCCGAGATCATGGTCATCTGCCATGCCCCCGAGCGTCTGGCCTCCTATTGCCCTGGCGCGGTAGCCATCGGGCGAACCTGGGCCGACCGCCCGTTCTTCCAGGCGCTCCCGCGGCGCCTCCGGCTGGCCGCCGAGCAGGCCTGGAAGATGGCGGCACCGTACTTCTCGGGGCGCCTGCGGTCCGGCCGGGTCCGGCCGGGTCCGCCGCGCACGGGAATCCAGGCCGTGCACGCGGCTGACCTGGTAGTCGCCAGCGGCGGAGGTTACGTAACCGATACGTGGTGGTGGCATGCGGCGGGCGTGCTGAGCTTGCTGTCCCTGGCCCAGCGGCTCGGCAAGCCGACCGCCATGTTCGGCCAGGGCATCGGGCCGATCAGTGCGGGGAGATCGGGAGGCGGATTGGGCCTCTTGCGCGTGCAGGCCCGTGCCGTGCTGCCGAAGCTGGCCGTTCTCGGCCTGCGAGAAGACCAGATCGGCCGGGACCTGGCGGTATCCCTCGGAGCCCGGCCCGGCGCGGTGATCGTCACCGGGGATGACGCGCTGGAACTGATTCCCGAGACCAGTGCTCCTGATGGCCACGCACTGGGCGTCAGCATGAGGGTTTCGCACTACGCCGGCGTTGACCTGGCCGCCGCGGACGCGGTCGGCGGCGTCGTAGTGCAGGCAGCGGAGGCTTTCCGGGCGCCCGTCGTCGCCCTGCCCGTTTCGCGTTATCCCGTCGACAGCGACCTCGACGCCCTCCGGGTGCTACTGCATCCTGCGGGTTCCCGGGTCGGGACGGAACTGACCGACCTCGCCAGCCCCGAGGCCCTGGTCACCGCCGCAGCCAGGTGCCGGGTCATCGTCACGGGCAGCTATCACGCCGCGGTGTTCGGCCTCGCGCTGGGCGTCCCGGCCGTCTGCCTGACCAATTCGGCTTACTACGACGCCAAGTTCGGCGGGCTGAAGGCGCTGTTCCCCGATGCCTGCGTCGTCGTCCCACTTGACCAGCCAGATTTCACTGGCCGACTGCGCCGGGCCATCGATCGGGCGTTGTACCTGCCCTCCCCGGCCCGCGCCGCCGCGAGGGATGCGGCGACCAGGCAGCGACATGCCGGGCGCGAGGCCTACGGGCGGTTCAGGGACGCGGTTGAGAAGGCACCGGTGATGCCCTCTGCGGATAGTCAGGAGCTGGTGACATGAGCGCGCCCGCGATCGTTCCGCACCAGGACGGTCCGCTGTCGGTCAGCGACGGGTTCTCGCCGGCCTTGATGATGGAGGTAGAGCTGACCGAGCCGCTGCCAGCGGTGAGTTACGACGGACGGCACAACCGGGCATGGGTGCTCGGGCGGCTACACGGCGAGCCGGTCGGGTCCTGCATCATCCCGCTCGATGCGGCCGGGCTGACTCCCGCGCAGCTCGGCGCGCTCCTCTGGCCGGAACTGCGTGAGCCGGTGGCCGCGCGTTTCGCCGCGGCTGGCCTGACCGGCCCGGGCCTGCTGACCGGTCATGGGCTGGCGGCCGATCCGGAGGTGTGGCCGTTCCTGCGCCGCCGCCGTGACGCGCTGGCCGCGGCACCCTTCATCAGCGTCGTCATCTGCACCCGGGACCGGCCGGACCAGCTGGAGGCATGCCTGCGCCATCTCGACCGGCAAGCGTATCCGCGGTTCGAGGTCGTGGTGGTGGACAACGTTCCTGCCGGAGATACCGTCCGGGCTGTGGTCGAGGCCTGGCGGTATCATTACGTCGCGGAACCGCGGGCCGGCCTTTCCTGGGCGCGCAACGCCGGGGTGGCGGCCGCATCTGGCGACATCATCGCCTTCCTCGACGATGACGAAGAGCCGGACGGCGACTGGCTGGCCGGGCTGGCAGGCGGTTTCGCCCGCGGCGATGACATCGGCTGCGTCACCGGCATGATCCTGCCTGCCCGGCTGGACACCAAGGTGCAGGCGTGGTTCGAGCGGTCCGGCGGGCACAGCAAGGGCCGCGGTTTCTCACCTGCCATCTTCTCCCGCGAGGGCCCGCAGAGCCCGCTCTACCCGCTGCCGGCGTTCGGCGCCGGCGGCAACATGGCCTTCCGGCGGGATGCGCTGGCGCGCATCGGCGGCTTCGACGTCGCGATGGGAGCCGGGACGCCTGCCCGCGCTTCGGAGGACACGCTCGCCCTCGCGCTGGTGCTGCTCGCCGGCTACCGCATCGCCTACGAGCCCGCGGCGCTGGTCCGTCACGACCACTATGCGGAGATGGACGGTCTGGGCCGGCAGCTGCACGGGTACGGCGTCGGCCTGACTGCCTACTACACGGCGCTGTTGCGGCACCGGCCGGGAACCCTTCCCGCGCTGCTCCGGCTGCTGCCTGCCGCGGCTGGCTACCTGCGGGGCGGGAACGTGACGGACGCAGCGGTGCCGCAGCCGCTGCCGGCGCCGTTCAGGCGAGCACAGCGATGGGGCATGCTCACCGGTCCTGCCGCCTACGTCAGGAGCGTGTGCAGGCAGGGCCGGGTCACCAAGTCACGGCGATGGCGAGAGGCACGGCTATGAGCGCGCATCCGGCGGCGAAGAGCACCGAGCGCGCCACGGAGGCCGTGCCTGTGCTCATGTATCACAGCATCTCCACCGGCACCACCACCCGCAAGTTCAGGCGCTTCGCGGTAGACCCAGGCGAATTCGCGGCTCAGATGGAGTACCTGGCTGCCGCGGGGTACCGTGCCGTGACCGCGGCGGACCTCGCAGGCCGGCGGTCCGGCGGCCCGCTGCCGCCGCGGCCGGTGGTGCTGACCTTCGACGACGCATATACCGACTTCTACGACGCGGCACTGCCGGTGCTGCGGCAACATGGCTTCCGCGCCACCCTCTACGTTCCCACCGCGTATGTCGGTGCCACCACCCGCTTCAACGTGAGCGTCGGCGAGGAGAATCGCGCGGTGCTGTCGTGGGAGGCATTGCGTGAGATCGCCGCCGAGGGCGTTGAGGTGGCGGCGCACAGCCATACGCATCCTCAGCTGGATCGCGTGCCCGCCGCGGTCATCAGCGATGAGGTCGTGCGGTGCCGTGGGCTGCTGGAGGACAAGCTCGGGCTCGCGGTTGACGGGTTCGCCTACCCGTTCGGCTTCTGGAATCGTACGGCGCGCGCCGCGATAGCCGCCGCCGGGTACCGCTACGCCTGCGCGGTTGCCGAGCTGATGACGGCGCCCGGCGACGACCTGCTTACGCTGCCCCGGCTGACGGTCAACGCCGGCATCGGTGTCGACGGGCTCGCCCGCCTGCTCAGCGCCCGCCCGACATCCGCCGGCCGGCGCGCGGCAGCGGTCAAGCGGGTCGCCTGGCGGGCCGTACGCCAGATGGTTCCTCCGGTGGGCCGGGATCCGCGGGAAGGGCGGCCCGCCACGTGACAGCGGCCAGAGAGTCGATCGGTAGGCTGCCAGCGGTGTACTCCGAAGGCGGCGGTCCAGCCGACACCTCGGTCGCGCGGTCCCGTTTGCCGGTCAGCGTCGTGGCCCTCATCGCCGCGACCGGCGTCCTGCTGGCGGCCGCCGCCTACACGGCCGGGCGCCTCGGCCACTCCGGCGCATCATGGGCCGACCGCCTGTACTGGCTCGCTCAGCTTCTCATCCTGGCTCCGGTAGCGGCCCGGCTGCTGAGTCGGCGAGCCCTGGGCGTGAGCGAGACCGTGACCCTGGTCGTGGTCCTGACGGTGGCGGAGTACCTGGTCAAGGTCTGTTACAGTCCCGCAGCCTTCACCTATGCCGACGAGCTCATGCACTGGCGCACCGCGACGGATATCGCGCAGACCGGGAAGCTGTTCACGGCCAACAACCTGCTGCCGATCAGCCCGTATTACCCCGGCCTGGAGGAGGTCACCTCAGCGCTGGCCTCCGTCACCGGGCTGTCGATCTTCACCTCCGGGCTGATCGTGGCCGGCGTCGCTCACCTGCTGTTCGTCTGCGTGCTGTTCGTGCTCTTCCGCCATGTCAGCGGCTCGCACCGGATCGCAGGCGTCGCCTTGCTCCTGTACGCCAGCGAGTCGCTCTTCCAGTCGTTCGACTCGATGTTCGTCTACCAGACGCTTGCGTTGCCGTTCTTCGGGCTGACCCTGCTCGCCGTATACCGGCTCGCCGCGCCGCAGGCGGCGGGCAGCCGGGCCGGCTGGTTCACTGTCGCGGCGCTGTCGGCGTTCGCCACCGTGGCCACCCACCACGTGACCAGCTACCTGCTCGTGGCCACCCTGGAGGTCATCACCCTGGGTGCCCTGCTGGCACGTGACCGCACGCTGGCGGCCTGGGCCTCCATCCTGGCTCTGCTGTCGTCGGCGGCGTTCGCCGCCTGGCTCGTGTTCGTCGCCCCGTCGACCGTGGGCTACCTGCAGCCGGTGATCGACCAGACGTTCCAAGGCTTCAAGGCCATTCTCACCGGCGGGCATGCGGGCGCGCCGCCGCCGGTCTCGGCGGTGAACGGGCCGCTGGATAACCAGGCGCTGGCCGCGGCGGCCGTTCTGATCCTTTCCGCGCTGATTCCGGTTGGCTGGTGGCAGGCCTGGCGCCGGTACCGCCGTCAGCCGTGGGTCGTGGCCCTGGTCATCGGGGCGGTGAGCTGGTACGTCATCGTCGCGGTCCGGCTGTTCGTCCCGGATGGCAGCGAACTGGCCGGGCGGGCGTCGACGTTCGTGTTCCTGCCGGCCGGCTTCATCGCCGCCCTCGCCGTGATCCGGCTGACCGACAACAGCTTGCGCTGGCCGGTCGTCCGCGCCGACGTGCGGCGGCGGGCGCCGGTAGTGATCGCCGCCGCGGTCGTGATAGCGCTGGTGCTCGTGCTCAACGGCCTGGTCAACGGCTGGCCGCCGTACTGGGAACGGCTGCCGGGGCCGTACCAGGTCGCCGGGGCCGAACGATCGGTAGGCCCCGAGCAGATCGCCTCGGCCGACTGGGCGCTGGCGGCGCTCGGGCCGGGAAACCGGTTCGCGACCGATGAGGGTGACCTACCGGTCCTCGGCAGCTACGGCGACCAGACCACGATCGGTGACGACGGCTTCCTGTACACCTCGCCCACCGTCACGCCGGCCGTCGCCCAGCAGGTCCAGGCCCAGTCGATCGGTTACGTCCTCGTCGACCGGCGGCTCAGCGAGATGCTGCCCGCCTCCGGCCAGTACTTCCCGGTAGATCCGAACGTCGGCAAGTACACCCGTCCGCTGCCGCTGGCAGATCTCACCAAATTCGACCACGTGGCCGGTGCCGCCCGCATCTACGACTCGGGGAACATCGTCATCTACGACCTCCAGGGCTCTGCCTACTATGGGTCGTAACCAGGCAGACATTGCAGCCACCGCGCTGGTGGCGGCTCTGGCCTGCGGGGCGGCAGCGAGCGGTGCCCCCACCGCGGTCACGACCGTCCTCGGGATCGCGCTGTTCGCCGCGCCCGGCTACCTGCTGAGCCAGCTCCTTCTGGGCTCCCGGGTCGCTGGCTTGGAACGCGCGGTGGTGATCGCCGTGCTCGCGCTGGCGGTGCCGGTCCTCGGCGGGCTGTTGCTCTATGTCGCCGGGGTGCCGCTGCACCGGCCCGGATGGCTTGGCCTGCTCGCCGGGGTGACCCTGGCGGGCGACCTCGCGCTATTCCTGCGCCGCCGCGTTTCCGGGTCCGGCCGGGCGGCACCCTTCAGCTGGCGACCGGCGTGGCGCGTGCCGCGCTGGCACGCGGTGGCCTTCGCTGCTGCCGTCCTGGTCGCAGCGTGCGCGATCGGGCTGGCCCGGGTTGGCGTGGCCGCCCAGCCACAGCCCGGATTCACCCAGCTGTGGCTGTCACCGCAGCACCAGAACCAGCGCGCACTGAGCCTTGGCATCGGCAACGACGAGGGCCGCACGACAAGCTACCGGCTCGTGCTGCTGCGTAACGGCCACGCGAGCGCAACCTGGGATCTCACGCTTGCCAACGGCCGGACCTGGCAGCGGCCCGTGCCGTTCACGGGCACGTATACCCTGTCCGCCGACCTGTACCGGCTGCCCGACGTTACCCATCCCTACCGGTACGTCTCCACCGGCAGCGCCAAGGCGGCCGGATCATGACCTCCACGCGGGCCGGTGCCGGCGCCCGTGGGCAGGCCGGGACGGCCCTGCGAAGAGTGCTGCCGCGCTCACCGCGGGCCGCCGTCACGGCTGCCTGGCGGGCACATGGCGACCTGCTCAGCAACGCGGGCAGTCTGGTCGTGTCGACCGGCGTGGCGTCACTGCTCGGGGTCGTCTACTGGGTGTTCGCGACCCGGTTCTTCAGTCAGCGGTCGGTCGGGTACGGCTCCGCGGCGGTGTCGGCCATGACCCTGCTCGGCACGATCGGCATGCTCGGTCTGGGCACCCTGCTCATCGGCGAGTTGCCCCGGCGCAGCAATGGCCGGGCCGGCCTGGTGTCGGCTGCGCTACTCACCTGCGGGCTGGGATCGCTGGTGCTCGGGGACGGGCTTCGCCGTCGTGGCCCCGCACGTCAGCATCAACTTCGCCGACATGATCGGTACACCGGGCCGGGGAGCGCTGTTCGCGGCCGGCGTGGCCGTAACCGGGGTGACCCTGGTGTTCGATCAGGCCACCATCGGCCTGATGCGAGGCGGACTCCAGCTTGGCCGCAACATAGCGTTCGCGATCGCCAAGGTGGCGGTCCTGCCCGTTGCGGCGATCGTCGTGCACGACCAGTTCGGGGCCGGCATCACCCTGTCCTGGGTGACGGGCATGGCGCTGTCGCTGGTGCTGGTCGCGGCCCGGCTACGATGTGCCGGCGAGCCCGTTCTGCCCCGGCCGGACTTCGGTGTCCTGCGGAACCTGGGCCGCACGGCGATGGCCCACAACTGGCTGAACCTGGCCATGACGATGCCGTTCTACCTGCTGCCCGTCCTGGTCACGGTGATCGTGTCGCCGTCGGCGAACGCCGCGTTCTACATCGCCTCGATGCTCACCACCTTCCTGTTCATCGTGCCGGCGCATCTGGCCACGGTCCTGTTCGCCATGGTGGCAGGCGATCCTGGCGTCGTGGCCAGGAAACTGCGTTTCGCCCTGCGAGTGTCGTTCCTCATCGGGATACCCGGAATGGCGGTCCTGATCCTGGGCGCGCACCCGGCGCTGAGCCTGTTCGGGAAGGGCTATACGGTCGCGACGGTGCCGATGTGGCTGATAACCCTGGGTTACCCGGCTGCGGTCCCGAAGTCTCTGTACATCGCGGTGTGCCGCGCGGCAGGCAAGGTATCCCGTGCGGCGGTTGTCCTTACCGCCTGCTCGAGCCTGGAGATCGCCGCGGCGGCGGCAGGCGGGGCCGCGGGCGGGCTGTACGGGCTGTCGCTGGCGCTGCTGGCGGTACGGTACGCCGAGGCGCTCGTGACCACTCCGCCGGTGCTCCGAGCAGCCTTCGGCCCAGCCTCCCCTTTATTTCCCGACCTTGATCGAGAAGGATTCGGTCGCGAGCCCGCCCCCGCCTTGCCAGATCTCGAAACCGGCCTGGATGTTCAGCAGGTACGACGCGCTTACGAGGTATCCACGGCGGGCTGCGTCGGCGGCGATGGCGCTGATGTCGAAGTCCCGGACTGACCCGGTGGCGCGGTTCATCACATAGGCGATCCGGTCGTAACCCGGCCCGCCGCCCGGACTGCCTGACCACAGCCAGACGGTATAGGAGTAGCCGCCGATGGTGACGTGGGCGACCGGAGCCCCGCCCGGGGAAATCTGGCTGCCGCCGCGATGCGCGAGCCAGATCATGAGCTCGCCGGCGTCAGGCGATCCGGACGTGACCGGCGTGTGATTGAACCAGATGTCGTAGGCCACGTCGTAGGCGCCGCCGGGCGGCTGAGTGGTGACCCAGCTGCTGGTGATCGTGCCGGGCCTCAGCTGGCTAACCTGGATCGGCATCTTGTTGCCGACGGTGCAGACCCCCGCGCTACACCCGCTGAAGATCGACGGGTACCCGCCGGGGTCACCGCTGGCCGGTTCGTAGATCGACGAGTTGGCCACCGTGAACTGGGGGCCGCCGTTGGTGGTGATGCATTCGGGGGCGGTCGAATTCCATTCATCGTTCTGCACGATGTAGGCGCCGCCGTCGACCTGTGCTTCGGGCCATCCCGCCTGGCCGCACAGCCGGGCTGAGGGCCGCGCTTGCGAGGAGGGTGCCGCCGCGGTGCGGGAGGTAGAGGCGCGGGAAGAGAACGCATGTTGCACAGAGCAGCCGACGACGGGCAAGATCACGAGCATGATCACGAAGGACCACGTCATGCGGCCCGCCCGGCTCGAGTTCTCACTCAAGCTCGCCCTCCGGTGACCGCGACGATCCTACTATGGCACCATTTTACGGCCGCACCTCCAGGGGACCGGCACTGCGCTGGAGCCTCTTGTGCGTACGATGCTCGTAACGGTGCCGAGAGCCGCTGCCATCTGCGGGCAGCCGGTGCGGGATACTGAACTGCTGGCCTGTTGCGGCGAAGTCGTCCGGTCGGTACTTTCCGACCTGCCTGGACTAGCGTGAGAAGGGACGTTGCGGTGCTTCGGAGGCTGATCAAGGCGTCCGCCATCGTGATCGGGGCGGGGCTGGTGGTGACCGGATGTTCGCCGCTCAAGATGGGTGCGGCGGCGATCTACGGCCAGAGCAGCGGATCACGATCGCGACCCTCGGCACGCAGGTCACCAACCTCAGCCAGACCGCCAAGCAGTATCCGGGCATCGTTCAGCTGAGCTCGGCGCAGGAGACCCAGCAGACCCTCACCTGGCTGATCCGGTATCAGATCAACGATGAGCTGGCCGCCCAGAACGGAATCACTGTCACGACCGCTCAGGTGGAGGCCGCGCTCGCGGAGATCTACGCGTCGGCGAAAGCCTCGGCGGAGTCGCAGGGCCTGACCAACGTTACCCTCAGCCTGATCCTGGCCGCCAACGGCATCCCGCCGGACACGTCGGCCCAGCTCGGCCAGTACCAGGCCATCGAGACCCAGTTCGTCAAGAACGTCAGCGGCGGCACGCTGCCCACGTCGACGTCGGCCCAGACGGCCGCGAGCGCCAAGCTCCAGCAGGCCCAGTGCCAGGCGGCCAAGGCCCTCGACATCCTCGTCAACCCGCAGTTCGGGCGGATGGACTACACGCAGTACCAGGTCGTTCCCGCGCCCGGTGCGGTATCGCGGGCTCAGGGACCGGTGAAGGCGGCCTCATTGTCCGGGCTGGCGCCCGCTTGCTGATCGTCCTCGCGACGAGCCCGCGGGTCGCGCCCGGCCTGCTCAGCTGGCCGGCCTGGCAGGCCCTGCGGTCCGCCGACGACGTACTCGCGCCCGCCGGTCATCCCCAGTTGCCCGCCCTGGACGAGGCCGGGATCGCCTACCGGGTGACGAACGAGGCACCGCTCGATACCGACGGGATCGTCGTGTGGCTGCCCGAGCCGGGCATTGTCCCGCCGCTCCCGGTCGGTGCCCAGCTGCTGCACGGTTCGGCGGACCTGCCCGGTGCGCACCTGATCGACCTGGTCGCGACCATGGACCGGCTTCGTGTCGAGTGCCCGTGGGACGCGCGCCAGACTCACGCATCGCTCGCACCGCACCTGCTCGAGGAGCCCTACGAGGCCCTCGAGGCGCTTGAATCCGGTGACGAGCAGGCGCTGTGTGAGGAGTTGGGGGACGTCCTGCTGCAGGTCGTGTTCCACGCGCGCATCGCGGCCGAACGCGGCGACGGTACCGGGTTCACCATCGACGATGTCGCGGACGGGATCGTGGACAAGCTGATCCGGCGGCACCCGCACGTGTTCGCGGACGTGACGGTCTCCGGTCCCGATGAGGTCAAGCGCAACTGGGACGAGATCAAGCGGGAAGAGAAACGGGCTCGCGGCCGAACGGCAGGGGACGGCTGCGGACGGAGCAGGCAGCTCGTCCGTACTGGACGGGGTGCCGTTCGGGCAGCCCGCCCTCGCGCTGGCCGCGCAGTTGCAGCGCCGGGCGGAGCGGGCGGGAGTGCCCGCTGGACTAGCAGACCTCGACGGCGGTCGTGACGCAGACGAGCCAGGTGGCTCCGATCGGGGCTATCGAGCCCCCGAGAACATCGGCCGGGAGCTATTCCGGCTGGTCGCCGAGGCGCGGGCTGCGGGCCGTGACCCTGAGATGGAGCTCCGCGCGGCGGCGCGGCGATACCGCGATCTCGTGCGTGCCTGGGAACGTCGGTAGCATCCCGGGTGCAATTTGGTTGCTTTATCCGGTTTAGCATTCTTCCCGAACTTTGGGATGTATGTTGTCCGTGAGCGTATTGGTATGTGTCCGATAAGTTACGACCTGTGCGCGTAAACCACTGCATTTGCGTAGGCGTCTCTATTGCGGGAGTCTCAGGGCGAACTGAGCGGGAGCGCGGGCAGTGCCGAGCATGCTGGGCACAGCTCGCGGGGGGTGTTTGCATGTCTGGTTTTGCCGTTGCTCGTGACCGGTACGATCGCCAGGTCATCCGGCGCACGTCTGGCTGGGAGAGGGACTATCTTCGCCGAGCCGCTCTGGTCGATCTGGGTTGCGCCATCCTTGGCGTGTTCGCGGCGGCGCAGCTTCGCTTCGGCGAACATGTCACCGGGACTTACGTAGCCCTGAGCCTCGCGCTGCCGGTGGTCTGGCTGGCCGCCATCTGGCTGGCTGGAGGGTACGACGTCCGGTTCATCGGGACAGGCTCGGACGAGTTCCGCAAGATCCTGAACGCCGGTGTGGGCCTGACCGCGGCGATCGCGGTCTTCTCGTACGCGATCAACCTCGAACTGTCCCGCGGCTACGTGCTCATCGCCCTGCCCGACTACCACACTGGTCGACCTGGCCTCCAGGTACGTCATCCGCAAGCGCTTGCACAAGCAGCGCGACAACGGCCACTGCTTGCTCAGCGTGGTGGCGGTGGGCCATGAGACGGCAGTCGCCGATCTGGTCAAGGAACTGGGGCGCGATCGGTACCACGGGCTGACCGTGGTCGGTGCCTGCGTGGCGCGGCCATCGGAGTGCGCCGAGGTCGCCGGAGTGCCCGTGTACGGTGGCCTCGACGATGTCACGGCCGCGGTACAGGCCTTCGGCGCGGACACGGTCGCGGTGCTCGCCTGCCCGGAGATGGGCGGCACCAAGCTCAGAGGGCTCGCCTGGGAGCTGGAAAAGACCGGCACCGACCTGTGCGTCTCGCCTGCACTGCTTGATGTCGCGGGCCCTCGGACGACGATCAGGCCGACCGCCGGGCTCACCTTGCTGCACGTTGATCACCCGCAGCTATCCGGCCTCCGCCTCGTCCTCAAAGACCTCTTCGATCGGTGCGCCGCCGCGGCTGGCGCTGATCGTGCTCTTCCCTGCTGATAGCGCTGCTTGGCGCTATGATCTGGCTTCATGACGGCGGCCCGGCGCTCTTCACTCAGGTCAGGGTGGGCAAGGACGGCCGCGTGTTCAGGATCTACAAGTTCCGGACTATGGTCGTCGACGCCGAGCAGCGCAGGGCGGAGTTGGCTCGCCAGCAATGACCACGATGGCGTCCTGTTCAAGCTCCGCAAGGATCCGCGTATCACGGCGGTGGGTGCGCATCTGCGGCGCTGGTCGATCGACGAGCTGCCGCAGCTAATCAACGTGTTCCTGGGCGACATGTCGCTGGTGGGACCGCGACCGGCGCTTCCGGAAGAGGCGGCGCAGTATGCCGATCATGTCCGGCGCAGGCTGGTCGTCAAGCCGGGCCTGACCGGGCTGTGGCAGGTGAACGGCCGATCGGATCTGTCCTGGGAAGAGTCGGTACGGCTCGACCTGCGGTACGTAGAGAACTGGTCGTTCGCCCTCGACCTGCAGATCCTCTGGAAGACCATCTCGGTTCTAGTGCGGAGGGTCAGGGGCCTACTAAGGTCCGCGACGCGTCGCGGCTCGGTCCTAGACGCGCGCTGAATCTAATATGCGCTCTGCCAGAGCCTGTCCTCATCGTGACACGGTCGGCTACCATTGCGGAGAGGGCTGTGCCCGGACCCTTCCCGATACGGCACGGCTAGTGCGCCGTGCCGCCGAGGGTGACCGGCGGGCCTGGGAACGGCTGGTTGATCAGTACGCCAGGCTCATCTGGTCCATTACCGGGGAATTCCGACTGGCGGAGAGCGATGCTGCCGATGTCGCCCAGGTCACTTGGCTGCGGCTACTGGAGCACATCGACCGAATCCAGTATCCCGACCGCGTCGGCTCGTGGCTGGCCGCGACCGCTCGCAATGAGTGCCTGCGCAGCCTGGCGGCGCACAAGAAGGTCGTGCTGAGGCCTGATGACGAGGAACTCAGTGACGCCGTGGCCCATCAGCCCGAGGTCGACGCGCGCCTGCTCGCGGACGAGCGGGCCCAGGTGGTTCGCGATGCCCTTTCCCGCCTTCCCCGGCGCTGGCAGCGGCTGATCGAGATGCTCATGGCCGATCCGCCGGTCTCCTACGCGGAGATATCGGACCAGCTTGACCTGCCCATCGGCAGCATCGGGCCCACCAGGGGGCGGTGCCTGGCCCGGCTGCGTGTCTTGCTGCAGGCGTCCTGACCCGGGACGGCAGTAACTAATAGGGGGCCGCTCGCCGTATCACGATCGCCCGAGATGTGCTCCTATAGCAGTGAAGCGTCGGATCCTCATTATCGTCCAGAACCTTCCGGTGCCCTTCGACCGTCGGGTATGGCTCGAATGCCAGGCGCTTATATCCGCTGGCTACCGAGTCGCCGTCGTATGCCCGAAGGGTCGTGGCGACCCGGCGTACCAGGTCATTGACTCAGTGGAGTTGTACAAGTACCGACCGTACGCTCCTGGGGGCAGCAAATTCAGCTTCGTTGCCGAGTACGCCTACTCGTTCCTGGCCACCGCCTGGGCCATGCTCAGGGCCAGGCTTTCAGGGCGCTTCGCGGTGATTCAGGCCTGCAACCCGCCTGACATCTTCTGGCCTCTCGCCATGGCTTTCCGGGCGATCGAAGGCACGAGGTTCGTGTTCGACCACCATGACCTCTGCCCAGAGCTTTACGAATCTCGTTTCCCTGACGGGGCCAAGCTACCCCGCAAGGGGCTGCTGGCCCTGGAACGCAGGACCCACCGGGCCGCCGATCATGTCATCGCGACCAATGACTCCTACCAGGAGATCGCCATAAGGCGCAGCGGCAAGCGGGCCGCTGACGTGACGGTCGTCCGCACCGGGCCCGACCCGCAGCGGCTGAAGCCCGGCGGGGCCGAGCCCGGGCTGCGCCGAGGCCGGCGCTTTCTCGCCGCCTATATCGGCGTGATGGGGCCACAGGACGGGGTGGACATCGTGGTGCGGGCCGCCGACATCGTGGTCCACAAACTCGGCCGCGACGACATCGCGTTCACGCTGATCGGATCCGGGGACTGCTTCAACGACCTGGTGACCTTGCGTGATGAGCTCGACCTGGCGGGTCACGTGGAGTTCACAGGACGGGCACCGGACGAACTTGTCGCACGCATCCTGTCGACCGCGGACGTGGGCCTTTCGCCGGACCCCAAGAATCCGCTGAATGACGTGTCGACGATGAACAAGACGATGGAGTATATGGCGTTCGAGCTTCCTGTAGTCGCTTTTGACCTGCGGGAAACGCGGGTGTCGGCGGGTGAGGCCGCCGTTTACGTCCAGCCCAACGACGAGTATGCCTACGCCGAGGCAATCGTGGCCCTGATAGACGATGAACCGATACGGGCTCGCCTGGGCAAGATAGGCCGTTCCCGCGTCGAGCAGGAGCTGGCCTGGGACGACCAGAAACGTGCCTATCTCGACGTCTACCGACGCCTGATCTCCGGGGGCAGAGCGGTCTGAAATGTGCGGGATCACGGGGTGTTACCAGCAAACCGACGGCCAGAAACTGGTCGACATCATGACCGACCGGATCGCGCACCGCGGCCCGGATGCGGCTGGGACCTGGAGCCACCAGAGCGACCGTGTGGCCATTCACCTCGGTCATCGGCGGCTTTCCATCATCGATCTGAGCGAGGCCGCCAACCAGCCGATGTCCAAGGACGGCCTGACCCTCGTCTACAACGGCGAGCTCTACAACTTCAAGGAGCTGAAGGCCGACCTCAAGGCTCGCGGTGTGCGATTCGCCACCGAATCGGATACCGAGGTGGTGCTCGAGGCGTGGCGCGCCTGGGGGCCAGAGAGTTTGCGCCGCTTCCGCGGCATGTTCGCGTTCGCTCTGGCCGACGAGACGACTGGTGATCTTGTCCTGGCCCGTGACCCACTCGGTATCAAGCCGCTTTACTATCTCCCGCGCGGCGAAGGCCTGGTCTTCGCCTCGGAATTGAAGGCACTCACGGCCGCGGTGGGGGCCGAGCTGCGGATCGAGCCAGGCGCCATGGTGGCGTCGATGCTCTATTACTGGGTGCCAGATCAGCAGTGCGCCATCGAGGGGGTGCGGAAGCTTCCGCCCGGCTCGTGGGGACGCATCGGCCCCGATGGCAGCTTGTCGGTTCAGTACTACTGGCGCATAGCGGACGTGGCGAACGAGGCCGCAGGTAGCCCGGCGGCGGACCTCGGGACGGTGATCGAGGAATCGGTCGCCGCGCACCTGGTGTCGGACGTCCCGGTGTCAAGCTTCCTGTCCGGCGGGTTGGACTCGAGCATCGTGACCGTGCTGGCCCATCAGGCCGGCCAGGGGATTGACGCCTACACCATCACCTTCCGGCCGGAAGACCAGCGGCTGGAGGCCATGCCCGACGACGCCATCTACGCCCGGAAGGTCGCCTCGCAGTTCGGCGTCGACCTGCACGAGATCGAGATCGCGCCGGACATCGTCGACCTGTTGCCTCGCATGGTCGACGTGCTCGATGAGCCGATAGGCGATCCCGCCGCGATCAACACGCTGCTCATGTGCGAGGCCGCACGCGAGCGCGGCGTCAAGGTGATCCTGTCCGGCATGGGTGCCGACGAACTGTTCGGCGGCTACCGCAAGCATCTCGCCTGCATCATGGCCGGCAGGTACGGCAGGATTCCCGCGGGCGCGCGGGCGGGCGTGCGGTCGGCCGTAGAGCGGATCCCGGTCAGCGCCGGCGGTCGGGGCCTGCGGTATGCCCGGTGGGCGAAGCGGTTCTTGACCTTCGCCGATCTGCCCGAGGAGCCGCGGTTCCGGCGCAGCTACACGCTGTATGACCCCGACAACCTCGCCGCGCTCGTGAGTCCCGACCTCGCCGACCACGTCGACCAGGTCATCGACCAGCACAGCGGCATCTATAACGACAACTCCCTGCAGGACGAGGTCAACCGGATGTGCCTGGCAGACACCCGCCTGTTCCTAGCCGGGCTCAACCTGGCCTACACCGACCGAGCGAGCATGGCCGCCTCCGTTGAGGTACGCGTGCCTTTCGTCGACCCGCTCGTCGCACAGGCCGCGTTCACCATCCCGGGCCGCGACAAGATCCGGGGCCGGCAGGGCAAGGTCGCGCTTAAACGGGCCGCGGAGAGTTGGCTGCCGCGAGAGATCGTATACCGGCCGAAAGCCTCCTTCAGCGCGCCCCTTCGGGCATGGGTGCGAAACGACCTGCAAGAGGTCATCAACGACGCGCTGATTCGTGGAGAGCTGGTGGGCTCGGGGATCATCCGTGCCGACGCGCTACGGCGCCTGATCGAGGACGAGAAGGCTGGCCGCGAGGACCATGCCAAGCAGATATGGCAGCTGCTGACGCTGGAACTGTGGTACCGCAACATGCGGTCCCTCGGCGTGGCGTAACGCGACCTTTGAATAGGACACCAAAGACACCATGAAGCAGATAGCCCAGAACTACAAGTCCGGGGAACTCCTCGTCCTGGACACGCCTGCTCCGGCATGCCGCCCCGGGGGCGTCCTCGTGCAGTCGCTGTTCTCGCTGATCTCCATCGGCACGGAGATGATGAAAGTTTCCGAGGCCAAGATGTCGATGGTCGGCAAGGCCCGAGCCCGTCCGGATCAGGTGCGCAAGGTTCTCGACACGGTCGCGCAGCAAGGCGCGGTCGAGACCTACAAGAAGGTCATGAACCGGCTCGATTCCTACACACCACTCGGCTACTCGCTGTGCGGCGTGGTGACCGAGGTGGGCAAGGGCGCCGAGGAGTTCCGCATCGGCCAGATCGTCGCCGCGGCGGGCAACGAGTATGCACTTCACGCCGAGTACAACTGGGTCCCGGTCAACCTGTGCGCGGCGGTCCCGCGGGACGTCTTGCCCGAGCACGCCGCCTTCTCCACCGTGGGGGCGATCGCGATGCACGGCGTGCGGCGCGCCGAGGCGCAGCTCGGCGACACAGCATGCGTCATCGGCCTCGGCCTCATCGGCCAGCTCGTGGTCCGCCTCCTTGTCGCCTCAGGGGTCCGCGTCATCGGGCTCGACGTCATCGAGGAACGCTGT
The DNA here is from genome assembly GCA_963705835.1 of uncultured Actinomycetes bacterium. Taxonomy (GTDB): domain Bacteria; phylum Actinomycetota; class Actinomycetes; order Streptosporangiales; family Streptosporangiaceae; genus Palsa-504. The sequence goes on along the minus strand of CAVPLC010000078.1, from coordinate 225,642 downwards.
CGGCTGGCCGAGCAGGCCGGCGCGGTGCTGTGCGCGGCGCCTGCCGACGAGGGCATGGCCGGCATCCGGGCATCGCTCGACGAGATCTCGAGCGGCCGCGGGGCCGACCACGTCTTCCTGGCCGCGGGCGGATCTTCCAACGGGCCGGTCGAGACCGCCGCCAGGCTGGCCAGGGACCGCGCCCGCGTCGTGGACATCGGCAAGACCCGCCTGGACCTGCCGTGGAACGCCTACTACGACAAGGAGCTCGACGTCCGGTTCTCCAGGTCGTACGGACCCGGCCGGTACGACGAGCGATACGAGCTCCAGGGCATCGACTATCCGGCCGGTTACGTCCGGTGGACCGAGCGCCGCAACCTCGAGTGCTTCCTCGACCTCCTCGCACGGAAGGACATAGAGGTCGCCACGCTCGTTTCCGGTGTCTTCCCGCTGGAAAACGCGAGCACCGTCTACGCCGACCTGTCCTCGGGCTCGCTGAAGGCGGTCGGCGTCCTGCTCCAGTACCCGGCACCGCCCGTGGACAGCCCGGCGAAGGCCGCGACCAGCATGGTCCGGGCCGGCTCGGTCGCCGCGCCCCGCGGCCGGAGCGACGGTCGGCTGGCGATCGGATTCATCGGCGCCGGCAACTACGCCTCAGGCACGCTGCTGCCGCGTCTGGTCGGGCTCCCGAGCGCCGAGCTGGCGCATGTCGCGACGACCCGGTCGCTGTCCGCGGTCAACGCCCAGCGGCGCTTCGGCTTCACCACGGCCTCCACCAATGCGGACGCCGTGCTGGAAGACAAGAACCTCAATGCGGTCTTCATCGTGACTCGCCATCACACGCACGCGGACCTGGTCTGCCGTGCCCTGCGGACAGGCAAGGCGGTCTTCGTGGAAAAGCCCCTCGCGCTGACCCGCGATGAGCTCGACCGGATCGTCGAGGTGGTCGCCGAGACGGGCAATGACCGGCTGATGGTGGGCTTCAACCGGCGGTTCGCGCCGTTGCTGACCGAGCTCAAGTCGCAGTTCGGCCCGGCGTGCTCGAGCGCGATGACCCGCTATCTGGTCAGCGCGGGGCCGCTGGCCGCCGACAGCTGGTACCGGAACGATGCGCTGGAGGGGTCGCGCTTCACAGGCGAAGGCGGCCACTTCATCGACACGCTGACCTGGTGGGCGGCCAGCCTTCCCGAAGAGGTCTATGCCGTTCCGGGCCCCGGGCACGACGACGTCCAGGTCACCGTGCGTTTCGAGAACGCTTCCAGCGGCGTCATCACCTATACCACCGGCGGTAACATGCGCTTCCCGAAGGAGACGTTCGACGCCGCGGGCGGCGGCGGCAGCGCGCGGCTTGACAACTTCAGGAAGGCTACGGTCTGGACCGGACGCGGGCATCGCACCACGCGGACGCGTGGCGGCCAGGACAAGGGTCAGCGGGCCGAGCTTACGGCCTTCGTCGAGGCCTGCCTGACCGGTGCCGCGATGCCTATCCCGCTGGAGACCCTGGTGGCGGTGACCAAGGCGACCATCGCCGTGGACGAGAGCCTATCGAGCGGGAAGCCGGAACGCATATGAGCGCACCTGCGATGTCACGGCTTGGCTGGTACGCTCGCCGGGCGGCCGCGATGTCACCGGCCGAGGTGGCCTGGCGGGCGCGTGATCAGGCGCTGCGGGCGTTGTGGTCGTGGCGGCAGGTGAGGCCGGGACGGCTCAACACGGACGCGGCAACGCCGTTGGGTGATCGGACGTTCGCCGCCGTCCTGCCGTCGGGCACCGCGAAGCTTGTCGCCGAAGAGGCTAAGGCTGCGGTCGTCTCTGCGGCGGATCAGCTGTTGCGCGGCGAATGGGAAGTCCTTGGCGTCCTCCGGACGGACCTGGTCCAGCCCGATTGGTTCCGCGATCCGGTGACCGGTCGCCGGTCGGCTCACGACCGGTATGCGTTCCGCATCGATCACCGCTCAGAGGAGCAGGTCGGCAACGTCAAGCAGGTGTGGGAGCTGTCCCGGCTGCAGCACCTCACGCTGCTGGCTACCGCCTGGTTCCTCACCCGGGACGAGCGATACGCTCGCCGGGTCGCCGACCATCTGCGCTCCTGGTTCAGGGAGAACCCGTTCCTGTCCGGCGTTCACTGGACCAGCGGCATCGAGCTCGGCATCCGGCTGATCAGCCTGGCCTGGATCCGGCGATTGCTGGATGACTGGCCGGGCGTGGCTGATCTGTTCGAGCGCGACGCGCTAGCCGTGCGGCAGATCCGCTGGCACCAGCAGTACCTCGCCGCGTTCCCCAGCCGGGGTTCCTCGGCTAACAACCACGTCATCGCCGAGGCAGCCGGGCAGCTGGTGGCCAGCTGTGCCTTTCCGTGGTTCCGCGAAAGCGAGCGCTGGCGGCGCAAGTCCGCACTACTGCTGGAACGAGAGCTCATCCGCAATACGTTCCCGTCGGGTATCGGCCGGGAGCTGGCCTCGGATTATCAGTGCTTTGTGGCCGAGCTCGGGTTTGTCGCGGCCGTGGAGGCCGAGGCGACTGGCCATCCGCTGGGCGCCGCCACGTGGACCCGGCTGTGCGCGATGGCGGACAGCGCGGCGGCCCTGGTCGACGAGCGCCTGCGCCCGCCTCGCCAGGGCGATTCCGACGAGGGCCGCGGGCTGCTGCTGGACGCGCCGACGGCCAACCGCTGGCCGTCGCTGCTGGGGCTGGCCGATGCGCTCGTGGGTCGGCTCGACTGGTGGCCGCGGCCGCCAGCCGACGTAGGGAGCGTGCTCGTCGGCGCCCTGGCTGGAAGCCGCCACCAAATCGCGGGCAGGCCCGGCCAGCGGCCGTCGCGGTTCGCTGACGCGGGGGTGACGCTGCTCCGCACGTTCGAGCCGAACCAGATCTGGTGCCGGTGCGATGGCGGTCCGCACGGTTTCCTCAGCATTGCCGCTCACGCCCACGCGGACGCCCTGTCCGTCGAGGTCCGCTACGCGGGCATCGACATCCTGGCCGACCCGGGCACCTACAGTTACCACGGCGAGCGTGCATGGCGTTCATATTTCCGGTCGACGATCGCGCACAACACGGCCGAACTCGACGGCCGGAGCCAGTCGAGCGAGCGTGGCCCATTCATGTGGGCGCGCCATGCGCAGGCCCGTGAGGTTGAGGTCATCGACGACGGCGACATCGCCAGGTGGACCGCGGAACACGACGGCTACGTTTCCCTTGACCCGTCGGCGTGGCATCGCCGCTCGGTGCTGCTAGACCGGGCCTCGCGCAGCATCGACATCATCGATGAGATCGGCGGCGGCCACGACATCCGCCTTGCCTTCCATCTCGGCCCCGAGGTTCAGGCCGAAATGGATGGGTCCTGCGCGGTCCTGTACTGGCCCGGGTCCTCCGCAGCGGGAACGGCGCGGCTGGAGCTGCCGTCCACGCTGCGGTGGAGCCTGCACCGGGGCGAGACCGACCCTATCCTCGGCTGGTACTCGCCCGGCCTCGGGCGCCGCGTGCCCGCCTTCACCCTCCTCGGCTGCGGCCGCTGCGTGCCTGGCGCACCGCTCGCCACGCGCCTCGAGTTCATCGAAGCCCCCATCTCGCCGAAGGCAACTGTTTCCCGGCAAGCCGTATCATTGAGCGCATCCGATGTGGGGTTGCATATGGCGCCGGAGATCCCGAGCGGAGGCTAGATGAGCCAGCAGGCACTGGACCTGCCCAGGTCCATCCAGATCGTGTGGCGACGCAAGATCCTCATGGGTGTCATGGTGGCCCTGGGCATCGTCGCAGGCGGTGCTTACGCTAAGGTCCACCCGCCGACACTGACCAGCACCGCCCTAGTCGTTCTCCCGCCGCCCTCGCCGAGCCAACAGGTGGGAGCTGGAAGCAGCGGACCAGATCCCTTTACGGCAACCCAAGAGGTTATAGCGGGTAGCAATGAGGTGCTTCTGGCTGCGCTGCCAGATGTCCGTCCGGCTATGACACTCCCCCAGCTCCGCAGCAAGATCCAAATCGGAAACGTGACGGCTTACGTCATTTCGGTCACCGCAAAAGGTAAGACCGCCACGGACGCAGAGGCAACCGCCAATGCCGTTGCCAATAGCTACGTCCATTACGTCAATTCCGTTAGCAACTCGGCCGAGCATGTGCCCGCTGTATCCCTCGAACGGGCGGCGAGTGCCGCAGGCACCGGGCCGCTAGAGCAGCTAATCGTTGACGCCCTGCTCGGCGCGATCGCTGGTGCCCTAGTAGGAGCGGTCATCGCGCTGGCCATCGGGCGGCATGACCGGCGCCTACGCGAGCGCGATGAGATCGCAGATTCAATTGGCGTTCCCGTCGTCGCCTCATTCCCCGTAGGACACCCGTCCAGCGCGGCGGGGTGGATCAAGCTCCTGGAGGATTACCGGCCCCGAGCGCCGCACGCTTTGCAGCTGCGGCAGGCCCTGCACTATCTGGGAATGGCCGCCGTAAATAGCAACAATGGCGATGTCGGCGGCAGGTCGTCGGTCACCGTCCTGTCCATTTCCTCCGACCCCAGCGCCCTCGCCCTCGGCCCCCAACTGGCGGCCTTCGCTGCCTCCCAGGGGCTGCCCACGGTCCTCGTCATCGGCCCGCAGCAAGAACCAGACGTAACGGCCACCCTGCGCACCGCATGCGCCGCGCCGCCGACATCATCGAAATGGCCCAGCCAGTTGCAGGTCTGTGTCTCTGATGGTCCTGTTGACGTGCCGCTGGACGCCGCGTTGACCGTGGTCGTCTCGGTTGTCGACAGCCGGAGCCCGCGGATGCCTGACACGACGCACACCACCTCAACGCTGCTTGGGGTTTCGTCGGGCGCGACCACGGCCGAGCAACTGGCCCGGGCCGCGGTGAGCGCGGACGTCGACGGCCGCGAGATCACCGGGATCCTCGTGGCGGATCCGGAGCCTGCGGACCACACCACCGGCCGCATTCCGCAGCTATCACGGCCGGTGCAACACCGGCGGCCCACCCGCCTGAAAGGCATCACGACGGAGATACGACGGTGAATGATCCTGACAAGATCACGTGGCCCAATGGGAACGGGATAGGTGACTACCTGCCGGAGGGCCCGTGGACGCTTAACGACTTCACGGCCGACGGGGAACCTCTCGCATCCTATGCGACCGGGGAACTCGCCAGCCTGAAATTCATCACGGCCGGCGTGAAGCGCCGTTGGAAGGTCTGGTGCATCACCGCCGTCCTCGGACTGGTCGGCGGCTGCGCCTTTTACTTCAAATCCCCACCGACCTATCAGGCTTTCACGGACCTCTTGCTCACGCCTGGCCCCTACGAGAACAGCCTGACGGCGGCGAACGATGATGTGGCTATGGGCGAGACCCGAACCGTGGCCGCGTTTGCCGTGCAGCAGCTTGGGCAGCCGGAAAGTGCCGCCAGCTTCCTCGGAACGTACAAGGTCATTCCCATAACCGAACGGGTGATAGATATCACTGTCAGTGCCCGGTCGAGCAATCAGGCAGTGCTCAACGCGGAAGCCGTGGCCGCCGCGTTCCTCAAGTTCCGGGCACAGGAAATGGAGGCGCAGCAAGCGCAAGTGCTCGCGGCGCTCAACCAGCAGGTTGACCAGGCCCAGCAGCGCCTCAGCTCGATCAACTCGCAGATCAAGCAGCTACAGGCCCAGTCCGCGTCGTCCGCGCAGCTCAAGAGCCTGCAGGAAGAGCAAGCCCTTGCGGAAAATACCCTGTCCCAGTCTCAGCAGACTGCATCCGGTACCCGCATTGGCAACGGCTCGGCCACGGAGGCGGCGGTAAAGGGCAGCTACGTGCTGGACCCGGCCATACCGCTTGTGCACTCGCGGCTGAAGCCGCTGATTCTTGACGCTGCCGTCGGCATGGTGGGGGGACTTTTCCTCGGCGTGGCCATAGTGGTGATCGGCGAGCTCGGGTCCGACCGGCTACGCCGACGCGACGATGTCGCGCACGCACTCGAGACGCCGGTGCGGCTTAGTGTCGGCACCGTCCGGCAGCGGCGATGGCTGCCCGTTCTCGGGAGATCGGCTGCCCGGGACGCGGACGTCTGGCGGATCGCCGCGCACCTTCGTCATGCCGTGCCCGGCAGTTCCAAGGGCGCGGCCTCGCTAGCGGTCATTCCAGTGGACGACCTGCAGGTTCCCGCGTGGTCTCTGGTGTCATTGGCTGCGTCGTGCGCCGAAGAGGGCAGACAGGTCGTCGTGGCCGACCTGTGCAGCGGTGCCCCGGCAGCCAGGCTACTGGGCACTGCAGAACCTGGGGTCCGCGTGGTCAACGTGCAGGATGTCAGCTTGACCGTCGCGGTACCCGAACATAATGATCTGATACCCACCGGACCGCTCGGCCGCGGGCCGGTTTCGGGTGAGCGCTCTTCCTTTACCGAGGCGGTGGCTGACGCCTGCACCTCCGCGAGCCTGCTGCTCACCCTCGCCAGTGTTGATCCTTCGCTCGGCGGCGACCACCTAGCCACATGGGCTACCGATGCCGTTGCCGTCGTGACCGCCGGGCGGTCGTCATGGGAGAAGATCCATGGCGTAGCCGAACTGGTCCGGCTATCCGGCACGCGGCTGGCTTCGGCGGTGCTTGTCGGAGCCGATAAGACCGACGAGAGTCTCGGCCTGGTACGGAGGCCGGAAACGGTCTAGTGCGCTGACCACGAACGTTCACCGGGTCTGCTGACACGCTGGGTGGGTGCTCGCACACTCGATCTTGTAATGGAAGCCGAGTGGCGGGAGGCGTGATGGCTGAGCCGGTGCGGGCGCGGCGGCTGAGTGATGAGGAGGGCAGGCGGCTGCTGCAGATCGTGCGGCGGGGCAAGCACGGGTCGGTCCGGGTGCGGCGGGCGATGATCATCATGGCGTCCGCGTCGGGCACGCTGGTGCCCGCGATCGCGCGGCTGGTGGCCGCCGATGAGGACACCGTCCGCGACGTGATCCATGCGTTCAACGCCAAGGGCCTGGCCGCGCTGGACCCTCGGTGGGCGGGCGGCCGTCCCCGCCTGATCGGTGACGGCGACATCGAGGTGATCGTCGCGGTGGCCCGCATCCGGCCGGAGAAGCTGGGCCTGCCGTTCACGCACTGGAGCCTGCGCAAGCTGGGCGGCTATTTAGCGGGCCGGGACCGGCCGGTGCGGATCGGCCGGGAGCGGCTGCGGCAGATCCTGCACGCCCGCGGGATCAGCTTCCAGCGCACCCGGACCTGGAAGGACTCCCATGATCCGGACAAGGACGCCAAGCTGGACCGGATCGAGTACGTGACCAGCGCCTACCCGGACCGGTGCTTCGCCTTTGACCAGTTCGGGCCGCTGTCGATCCGGCCCTGCCACGGCACGTGCTGGGCGCCGCGCAAGCGGCCCGCCCGGCTGCGCGCGACCTACCACCGCAGGCACGGCATCCGCTACTTCCACGGCTGCTATTCCGTCGGTGATGACCAGCTGTGGGGCGTGGTCCGCGAGCGCAAGGGCGCCGATCACACCCGGGCCGCGCTGAAGTCGATCCGGGCCGCCCGGCCCGACGGCTACCGGCTGTTCGTCATCATGGGTGCGCCATGAGGCGCACTGTTGTATAGCCCGTGCAGCGGGCAGAGATGAGAGGAGATATCTCTGGATCTGATGGCTAACCGGAATCCGAAAGGGTGCATGGGAAAATAGCATGCCAGAAAACCGGTGGCCGTGCCCAGGTGTCAGGGGCGGTGTGCCGGGGGGTCCGCGTGATATGGCGAAAGCCGGATTGCCTGAATCCCAGTCTCCAGAAGGCGTAAGACGACGCCCGCCGGAAAGACACCCGTAACCGGCGCCGGCCCCTGCGGCGAGATGTCTATGAGCTCGCCGTAATCCTCCGGGGCGCAGGAGCGATGCCCTGTCAGGGTATTTAAGGAGATAGAAGGGACGCCTAAGTCACGCTCGATACGTACAGCAGTTGCGAACATGGGATCGTCTAAGGGACGCGAGTTCTATGGCGACGGAGTGCCCGTAGTAGTCGGCGGGGTAACGTCCGCCCAATCTGGAGACCGCTAATGACGGTCCACAGGGCGAAGGGGCACAGGCGATGAACGGTTAAGGACCATGAGGGATGCGAAATGCAGGAAGCCGGAGTGGTATTGAGCGTTCTCCGCGAGCGCGGCAGGAAGGGCCTGCCGTGCACGCAGCTTTACAGGCAGATGTTCAACAGGGAACTGTACCTGCTGGCCTACGGGAACATCTACTCCAACCAGGGAGCGATGACGCCCGGTGCCAGCGCGGAAACCGCCGACGGCATGTCCGAGGACAAGATCGACCAGATCATAGGGCTGATGCGGCATGAACGGTACCGGTTTTCCCCGGCCCGTCGCCTCTGTATCCCGAAGAAGAACGGGAAGCTCCGCCCTCTCGGCCTGCCGTCATGGTCCGGTAAACTTGTCGGCGAAGTGGTCCGTCTCCTGCTGGAGGCATACTACGAACCGGGGTTTTCCGACCGGTCGCACGGGTTCCGGAAAGGGCGAGGGTGTCATACCGCGCTGCGGGAGATACGCGATACCTGGACCGGGGCAACATGGTTTATCGAGGGTGACATCTCCGACTGCTTCGGGTCCTTGGATCATGAGATCCTTCTCGGGATACTGACGGAGAAAATCCACGACCAGCGGTTCCTGCGGCTTATCCGGAACATGCTCAGGGCCGGGTACCTGGAAGACTGGGAATACCATGAAACGCTCAGCGGCTGTCCGCAGGGCGGCGTGGCATCGCCCATCCTCAGTAATATCTACCTGCACAAGCTCGACGAATTTGTCGAGCGGGAACTGATCCCGCAGTACACGCGGGGAGCAAGCCGGAAAGTTAACCCGGAATACGAAAGGGTAAAGTCCCGGCTGAGACGCGCGCGGGGGCACGAGGACCGGGCGGAAGCCCGCGACCTGGAAAAGCAGCTGCACGCTCTCCCCTATGGCGACCCGATGGACCCCGGCTACCGCCGCCTCCGGTACGTAAGGTACGCGGATGATCACATACTGGGATTTATCGGGCCGAAGGCCGAAGCCGAGGAGATCAAGACGAGGCTGGCGGCGTTCCTCCGGGAGACCCTCGGACTGGAACTCAGCCAGGCCAAGACCCTGATCACCCGCGCCCGCAGCCAGCCCGCACGGTTCCTCGGCTATGACATCATCGTCCAGTACCGCGACACCAGGCGCACCCGAGGCCAGAGGACGGTCAACGGGAAGATCGCGCTGCGGGTGCCGCCGGACGTGGTCAGGGCCCAGTGCGCCCGTTACCGGCAGCAAGGGAAACCCTGGCACCGGTCCCGGCTCCAGAACCTGGACGACTACGACATCGTAAGGATCTACGGAGCTGAATATCGCGGCGTCGTCAACTACTACCTGCTCGCCCAGGACGTGTGGCGGCTGAGCCGCCTGCAATGGAACGCCCTGACGTCGATGCTGAAAACCCTGGCCGCCAAGCATGGCTCCACCGTCACCGCGATTGCGGCCCGCCACAAGGCCAAGATCGAGACCAGTGACGGGCTGCGAGCCTGTTTCGAGGCCAGGAAGCACCGCAAGGGCAAGCCGGACCTAGTAGCGCGATTCGGCGGGATCATCCTGCGGCAAGACCGGCGGGCGGTCATCCGTGACCCCGCGCCCGCCCCGGCGCCCTACCCCCTTAAGGAGCTGATCAGACGGCTCCGCAGACGGGAATGTGAGCTATGCGAGACCGGCGCGACGGTGGCGGTCCACCAGGTCACCGGCCTCAAAGCGCTCGGGCAGCCGGGACCGGGCCAGCCCGCGTGGGCCGCCCTCATGGCGAAAATGCGGCGCAAGACCCTCATTATCTGCGCAACCTGCCATGACTGGATCCACGCGAACCCCGTCGCGCACGCGGCATAAATCGCGGGAAAGCCCGGTGCATCGAAAGGATGCACGCCGGGTTTGGAGGGAGGCTGCCCGGAAAAGGCCCGGGTTCACCCAACGTGAACACGGGACCTCGCTGGGCAGCCCACCCTACATTATGTCCCGCGGGACATAATCCATGTTCTGTGCCCGGCTGGGTTATGTGCCCGGGAAGGGCAGCCGGGGGCTGGCGGGCCGGTCGGGACGGGGTAAATGGCCGGGCGGCGGCGGCCTGGGCACATAACGCGGTCGTTAATGAAGCAGGCTGCTTCCTCTAGCTACTCGCAGAGAGGAAGTTGCCCATGTTGGAGGACTATTTCGTCAAGCCCCAGACCGTGGACCGGATCCGGGCGTCGTGGATCGGCCCGGAGATCGAGCATTACGTCGAGTGGCTGTCCGGGCACGGGTATCGAGCTCGGAATGTGCCGCGCCGGGTGCCGGTGCTTGTCGCCTTCGGCGAGTTCGCCCGTGCCAGGGGCGCCGAAACGGTGCAAGACCTCCCGGGACATGTCGAGGCGTTCGTGGCCGAGCGGGTCGCCAGGCGCGCCCGGGCGCGCCGGGACGGGGTGGTGAGCTCGACCATGGCCAAGGAGGTCCGCGGCCCGGTCGAGCAGATGCTGACCGTCGTGCTGTCCGGGTTCGAGGGGACTGGCCGGCGGCGCCGCCGACCGCCGTTCGCGGGGGTCCTGCCCGGGTTCTTCGAGTACCTGGTCGCCGAGCGTGGCCTTCGCCCGGCGGCGGTGGAGTCGTATCGGCACCACCTGGACCGCTTCGAGGCCTACCTCATCAGGGTCGGCGCCGGTGTCAGCGAGGTCTGCCCGGCGCTGCTTAGTGCGTTCGTGACGGAGCGGTCGGCAGCCGGCCTGGCCAAGACGACCGTGCGGGAAGGCTGCGGCGTGCTGCGGGTGTTCCTGCGCTACGCGCACCGCGAGGGCGTGCTGGGGCGGGACCTGTCCGGCACGGTGGAGCGGCCTCAGGCCTACCGGCTGGCGACGATCCCCCGTTCGATCACCTGGTCCGAGGTCGACCGTGTGCTCGCCTGCGTGGACCGGCGGACACCGTGCGGAAGGCGGGATTACGCGATCTTGCTGCTCCTGGTGATCTACGGCCTTCGCGGCCGTGAGGTCGCCGCGCTCAGGCTCGACGACATCGACTGGAAGCGCGAGCGCCTGGCGGTCCCGGAGCGTAAGGCCGGGCACTCCACCGCCTTCCCGCTGTCGCCCCCGGTCGGCGACGCGATCGTGGACTACCTTCGCCACGGCCGGCCCGCGACGACCGACCGTCACCTGTTCATGCGGTCGCTGGCGCCGGTCAGGCCGCTCGGGGCGGCGGGGTTGTCGGCATGCGCCAGGCGCTACCTGCTCCTCGCCGGTGTGGACGTCCCCCGCCCCGGGTCTCACACGCTTCGCCATACCTGCGTGCAGCGCCTCGTCGACGCCGAGTTCAGCCTGAAGGAGATCGGTGACTTCGTCGGGCACCGCTCGGCCGCCTCGACGGAGATCTACGCCAAGGTAGCCATCGAGTCGCTGCGGCAGGTCTCCCTCGGCGACGGGGAGGAGGTGCTCCGATGAGCGAGACCCTGGCATCTGCCGTCGAGCGGTTCCTGGCCAGCCGCAGGGCGCTGGGACGCAAGTACCGCAGCGAGGAGTCCGAGCTTCGGTTGCTCCTGCGTTTCGCTGGCGAACGCCGCGTCGGCCGGCTCGACCAGCTCACGCCGGCGCTGCTGGAGGAGTTCCTGGCGTCGCGGCCAAGATCCCGTCCGCGAAGCTTCAACCACCTCCTCGGCGTCGTCGCCTGCCTCATGGACTGGGCGGTGGCCCAGGAGCTGCTGGCAGCCTCGCCGCTTCGGGTCCGCCGGCGGCGGGTGACATCGGTGCGAGTGCCGTTCCTGTTTGATCCCGCCCAGGCCCGCCTGCTGCTCGACGCGGCGGGCGCCCTGCCCGACAACTCCCGCGCAGCTCAGCGAGGGCCGACGTACCGGACGATCTTCGCTCTTTGCTACGGGCTGGGGCTGCGGGCCGGAGAGGCCTGCGGGCTGCGCCTGGGCAACGTCGACGTGCAGCGCAGCCTGCTCGTCGTGGTGGGCGGCAAGTTCGGCAAAAGCCGCCTCGTCCCCTACGGGCCGCGCATCGCCAGCTTGGCCGGCGAACAACTCCAGCGTCGTCAGGCAGCCGGCGCGTCGGATGCCGGTGCGCCGCTGTTCACCTTCGACGGGCGCCGGTGCGTGAGCCCCGGTACGGCCAGCCAGGTCTTTCACCGGCTGGTGAGCAGCCTGGAACTGCCGGTCCCCGACGGCGTGTCGCCGCCGTGCCTGCACAGTTTGCGTCACTCATTCGCGGTCGCCACCTTGCTGCGCTGGTACCGCCAAGGGCTCGACCCGTCGAGCCGGCTGCACCAGCTATCCACCTTCATGGGCCACGTAGACCCGGCCTCGACGGCCGTTTACCTCACCATCACTCCGGCGCTGCTGGAGGAGGCCAACCGGCGCTTCGAGGCCTTCGCCGCACCAGCTTGGGCAGCAGACGGGGAGACGGCGCGATGAGCGAGCCAGCCCCGACCCTCGGAGCGGTCGTGCACTCCTTCTTCATCGACCACCTCGTCACCGTGAAGGGCCTCCGGCCAGCCTCGGTGCGCAGCTACCGGGACACCATCCGGATGCTGCTAGTGTTCACCGCGGCCGACAAGGGCTGCCGGATCACCCGGCTCGCACTGGACGACCTCAGCTTCGAGCGTGTCGTCGGATTCCTCCGCCACCTTGAGGCCGACCGTCACAACCACGTCCGCACCCGCAACCAGCGGCTCGCCGCCCTCCACAGCCTCTTCGACTACATCGCCACCCGGGCGCCGGAAATGCTCGGGGTCTGCCAGCGCGTCGCAGCGATCCCGATGAAGCGCTCGGCCCCCGCCGAGACCCGTTTCCTCGAGCGCGACGAGGTCGAGCTGCTCTTCCGCCAGCTGCCCAGCGCGGGGCGGCTCGCCCTCCGGGACCGCGCCGCTGCTGCTGTTCCTCTACAACACCGGCGCGCGAGTTCAAGAAGTCGCCGACCTTCGCGCCGGGCACCTCGATCTCGGCGAGTACCCGCTCGTCCGCCTGCACGGCAAGGGCGACAAGTGGCGCACCTGCCCGCTGTGGCGCCAGACCGCCGAGCTGCTGAGGACGCTGACAGACCCGGCTTCCCCGTCAAACCCGCAGGCGCCGGTCTTCACGGCAAACGGCCATGCTCTCACCCGCTCCGGCATCTACAAGATCGTCCGGCGCCACGCGTCAAGTCTCGATGACCCCAGAACCGGGCGCAGGGTCAGCCCGCACACCTTCCGTCATACTGCGGCCGTTCACCTCCTCGAGGCCGGGGTCGAGGTCAACGTGATCCGCGGCTGGCTCGGCCACGCCGACCTCACCACGACTAACCGCTACGCCGAGATCACCACTCGCGCCAAACTCGCCGCCCTGCGAGCCACCGAACTGCCAGGTACCTCGGCGGCATCCCGCACCACGCCCGTCTGGCGCTCCGACCAAAGGCTGCTCAACTGGCTCTCATCACTTTGACCGTTATGTGCCCCAAGCCGCCGCCGTCCGGTCGTTCACCCCGTCCCGACCGGCCCGCCAGCCCCCGGCTGCCCTTCCCGGGCACATAACCCAGCCGGGCACAGAACATGGACAACCTCTCGGCGAACAAGACCCCGGCGATCCGGCGGTGGGCCAGACGGGAGAACGTGGAGCTGTGCTTCACGCCGGTCAACGCGTCGTGGGCCAATCCGATCGAGGCGCAATTCGGTCCGGTCCGCACTTTTGTCATGGGCGGCTCGGACCATCCCAGCCACACCGTGCTGGCCCGCAAACTCCAGGCCTACCTGCGCTGGCGCAACGCCCACGCCCGCCACCCCGACGTCCTGGCCGCCCAGCGCCGCGAACGGGCCCGCGTCCGCAGCGAACGCCAGCAACGCTGGGGCCGGCCCCGGCCGAAAGCCGCATGATCAGACCCGGTGGACTTCATGGAGCGCGCTAGGCGTGCCGGTCCTGGCCGTCAAGCTTGCTGACCAGTTCCGCGATCATGGCCGGCACCCGCAGCGGCAGCAGATGGTCGGCACCCGGCGCGGCGATCTGCTGGCAGCCGGGGATCCTGGCGGCGATGTCCGCGGCGCAGCGCGCCACCATCGGGTACTCCTGATCACCAACCACCACTGCGGCCGGTGTCCGGATCTGGCCGAGCCTGGCGTAAACGGGCGGGTCGGGCCGCTCGTAATCGCCGAGCCGGAAGTAGGCATCCGCCGCCCCGCGGACCTGAGCCTGCGCGGCCTGGTCGGCGCCGGCCGCTGCCCAGGTCCGCAGGCCGAGGGCGGCCAGCGCGTCCCGGTCCCCGGCCGCGAACAGCGCGTCGAACTGCTGGCCGTAGGGATCATCTGGCGGCCATGGATAGTCCGCAACCCCGGGAGCGAGCAGCAGCAGCCCGCGGACCCGGGCCGGGTCGGCGAGCGCCAGCCCGATCGCCGTGCCGCCGCCGGCGCTGTGCCCGACCAGCATCACCCGATCCGCGCACCGGTGATCCAGCACCACGGCCAGATCGCCAAGCTGGGTAAACGGCGCCGCCGGAGCGGGCGATCGGCCGAACCCGCGAGTGTCGTACCGGATGACGCGGTAATGCGGAGGCAGCCTGTCCAGGACAGGCAGCCAGATCGAGGAGTCGCCCCAGCCCGGATGCACCAGAACCAGAACCGGGCCATCGCCGCCCGTATCGTCGGCCCACAGATACCCGTCATCGACCGGCACGCACAGCTCCATGATCCGATGCTGTCATAAGCAGCCCAGCAGCAAGTCCACGCGTAACTGGCCGCCGCTGAGCGCAGAAAGCACCCGCAGACGACAGCCAGGTAACCCGGTGAACGTTCATGGACACCGCACTAGCGAGGCCGAACAGTATCACTGCCGCCTCCTCACCGCTCTTATGCACAGTGACCTACGAGTTGCGTGCCTGGGGCGAGGTGGTCTTGAACGATCTGCTAGGCGGCCATGGTGCCGCCGTGCTGGAGGCGCGGAACTCGTGTTTGCGACCTGGAATCCTTCTCGATCGCGACGGCACGATCATCGTCGACCACGGATACGTCGGCTCGGTCGACCGGGTCGAGTTCATCGACGGGGCGCCGGAGGCGATCGCCAGGTTCAACCGGGCCGGCATTCCGGTCGCGGTGGTGACCAACCAGGCCGGCGTCGCGCGGGGCATGTACGGGATCGACGACGTCGCTCGGGTGCATCGGTACATCGCGGAGCGCCTGGCCGAGTACGGGGCGCACATCGACCTGTTCCTGTTCTGCCCCTATCACCCGGCAGGAGTCGTCGAGGCATTCGCCCGCACCAGCGAGGACCGCAAGCCGAGACCGGGCATGGCCAAGGCGGCGGCGGCCGCGCTCAACCTCGACCTGACCGCCTCCTGGGTGGTGGGTGACCGGCCCGAGGACATCGGCCTCGCGGAGGCGATCGGAGCATCGGCCGTCTACCTGGGAGCTGACCTTTGCCGACGACCAGGTGTCTGGTCGTTCCCGAGCCTCGCCGCGCGGCCCCCTTCATCCTGGAGCGGATCGCCGTATGAGTTCCGTCTATGATCTGCAGGCCCTGGCCGCGTCGGCCGACGGCAGCGCGGTGAAGTTCCCGGCCGCGCCGTACCCGAGCGCAGCCTCGTATTTCGACGCCTACGCGGAGGAGATGGCCCGGGCTGCAAGACTCAGTCGATCCCGCTGCGTTCGATCGCGCGGCGGCGATCCTGCTCGAGGCCTATACCCGCGGCGCCCGGATGTTCTCGTGCGGCAATGGCGGCTCGGCGTCGATCGCCAATCACCTGCAATGCGACCACGTGAAGGGCGTCCGGACGGCGACCGACCTGGCCCCCCGCGTGCTGAGCCTCAGCACCAACGTCGAACTCCTCACCGCGATCGCCAACGACATGGGGTACGAGAACGTCTTCGTCTACCAGCTTCAGTCCCAGTCGCGGCCCGGCGACGTGCTCATCGCCGTCTCGTCGTCAGGTCGTTCGCCCAATATCGTGCGCGCGCTCACCTGGGCCCGCGACAATGGCCTGCGCACGATCGCGCTCACCGGCTTCGACGGGGGCGAGGCCAGGACCGTGGCCGAGGTGAGCATTCATGTCGACTGCACCAATTACGGCATCGTCGAGGACCTGCACCAGGCCATCATGCACGCCCTGGCCCAGTACATCCGTCAGTCGCGGATGACCGCCGACACGATCTCATCGAGTGTGTTCTGAACATGACAGCCACTCAAGCCTGGGTGCGACGCGAAGGGAGCTGTCCGATGCTGTGGACGAGGCCGGCAGCGCGATGCGCGTGGCGATCAACCTGCTGACGGAGGACCCCGAGCACCCGTCGGGTGCTCACTGGTTCTGGACCCGGGTGATTCCGGAGATGGCCAAGCGGCTCGAACCGAGTGAGGAACTGCACCTGCTGGTGAGCCCGAAATCACGGCATCTGTACCAGGGATACGGACCGGGCGTCTTCTACATCACCTATCCGTGGTCGAACGAGCGGCGCACACCGCGCACGCTTAGCGAGCACCTCTACTCACCGCTGCGGTTGCCGCTCAGCCGCATCGACGTCTTCAACACGCTGATGGCGCCGGTCGTGAACCTCTCGTGGTCGCTCGTCATCCACATGAAGACGATGCACGCGTTCACCACGCCGGAGGCGATCCCGCCCTTGACCCGTGCCTACCGCAGGTTGAGCTATCCGCGGTCTGCGCGGGCCGCGGACGCGATCATCATCAACTCCGAGAGCCTGCGCTCGGAGATCGGTAAATACCTCCAGGTCGATGACCGCAAGCTCAAGCTGATCTACGAGGCGGTCGACCACGACCTGTTCAAACCCGGCGACGCCGGAGTCGCGCGCGCCAAGGTGGCTTCATACGGGGTCACGAAGCCGTTTGTGCTGTTCGTGTCGTCGCTGTGGCCGTACAAGAACTGTGACGGGCTGCTGCGGGCGTGGGCACTGGCCCGCGGCGAGCTCGGGGATCGCCAGCTGGCGATCGTCGGCAGCGGCCGGGACGAGGAATACGTCGCCTCGCTGCACTCGCTCGCGACCGAGCTCGGCATCTCGGGAGACGTCGTGTTCGTCGGCGGGGTTCCGCTCGAGGAAACCGTCCACTTCTACCAGGCGGCCGACGTGTTCGTCTATCCGTCGCTCAACGAGACCTTCGGCCTTCCCATCCTCGAGGCCATGGCCTGCGGCTGCCCGGTCGTGACCTCCGACACCAGCGCGATGCCGGAAACCGCGGGCGGGGCTGCGATCCTGGCCGACCCGAAGGAGCCGGCGTCGATCGCCCGGGCCATCGTCGAAGCGGCGGGACCGCAGCGGGATCGGCTGCGCGACGCGGGGCTGCGAAGGGCTCGCCAGTTCACCTGGGCCGCGACGGGCGCGGCGACCCTCGACGTATACCGCGAGGTCGCCGAACGCCGAAGGCAGCGACGGGAATGAAGATCCTCGTCACCGGCGGGGCGGGGTTCATCGGATCGCATACCTGCGACCGGCTGCTGGCGCTCGGGCACGACGTCGTCGTGCTCGACGCGCTGACCCCGCCGGTACACCGGAACGGGCGCCCGGCTTACCTGAGCCCGGGGGCCGACTTCTACCAGGGCGACACCCGCAACCGGGACCTTCTCACCAACCTGCTGCGCCGCGTCGACGCGGTCTACCACTTCGCCGCCTACCAGGACTACCTGCCGGACTTCTCGCGGTTCTCCGACGTGAACGTGGTGTCGACCGCCCTGCTCTACGAGATCATCGTCGCCGAGCGCCTCGACCTCGCCCGAGTGGTGGTGGCGTCGTCGCAGTCGGCGATGGGCGAAGGGCTCTACTGGTGCCCGGCCGACGGCGAGCAGGTACCGGGCATGCGCCCCGAGAAGGCGCTCGCCGCGGGCCAGTGGGACATCCCCTGCCCGGTGTGCGGCGGCCCGCTCGAGATGCAGGTCACGCCCGAGCGGATCTCCAACCCGCAGAACGCGTACGGCATGTCCAAGCTCGGCCAGGAGATGGTCGCCATCAACCTCGGCCGCCGGTACGGCATCCCGACCGTCGCGCTGCGCTACAGCATCGTCCAGGGACCGCGGCAGTCGGTCTACAACGCGTACTCGGGTGCGTGCCGCATCTTCTGCCTGAGCTACCTGCTGGGCATGCCGCCGACCCTCTACGAGGACGGCGGGGCGATCCGCGACTACGTCAACATCGACGACGTCGTGGACGCCAACGTGCTCGTGCTGGAGGACGACCGCGCCGCCGGGCGGGTCTTCAACGTCGGCGGCGGCCAAGCCGTCACGACCCGGGAATTCGCCGACGTCGTCAGGCGCCAGTACGGGTCCAGCCAGCCGGCGGTGGTGACCGGCGAGTACCGCTTCGGCGACACGCGCCACATCTGTCTCGGACATCAGCGCCCTGCGGGCGCTGGGCTGGGAGCCGCAGCGCACGCCGGCCGACTCGGTCGCCGCGTACGCCGAGTGGCTCGAGGGCATGGACGGCCTCGACGGGGTGCTGGCCGAGGCGAACGCGCGGATGCGCGCCCTCGGCGTCGTCCGGAAGGCGGAGGCGTGAAGGCCTTCCTGCTCGCCGCGGGAGTCGGCAGCCGCCTGAGGCCGATCACCGACACCACCCCGAAGTGCATGCTGGCCATCGACGGCCGGCCTCTGCTCGACATCTGGCTCGACGCGTTCGACCGTGCCGGTGTCGACGAGGTCCTGGTCAACCTGCACCACCTGCCGGACGTGGTGCGCCGTCACCTCGCCGCGCGTGCCGGGCCGCCCGCGGTCCGCACGTTCTTCGAGCCGGAACTGCTCGGCAGCGCGGGCACGCTGCTCGCCAACCGGCAGTGGGTCGACGGTGAAGAGCTCTTCCTGGCCTGCAACGCCGACAACCTCACGGATTTCGACCTGCGGTCGCTCATCGACGCGCATCGGCGAACACGACGCGATCGCGACCCTGACGGTGTTCCACTCGCCGAACCCGTCGGCCGGGGGCGTCGTGGAACTCGACGCGGCCGGCCGGGTCATCGGGTTCGCCGAGAAGCCGAGCCAGCCGGTTTCCGACCTGACCAACGCCGGCATGTACGCCTTCCATCCGAGCGTGCTCGACGAGATCGACGGCGCGCCGCCGAAGGACATCGGCTACGACCTGCTGCCGCGGCTGGTGGGCCGGGCCCGGGCAGTGCTGGTCGAGGGGTACTTCCGCGACATCGGCACCGCCGACGCGTACCGACGAGCCCGTGAGGAGTGGCCCGTACGGGCCGGACGATGATCATCACCCAGACACCCTTGCGTATCGGCCTGCTCGGCGGAGGGACCGACCTGCCCGGACTACTACCGGGAGCACGGCGGCCGGGTCCTCAACTGCGCGCTCGACAAGTACGTCTACGTCATCGTGAAGCAGCGCTTCGACGACGACATCTACGTCAACTACTCCAAGAAGGAGATCGTCTCGCGCGTCGACGACCTCGAGCACGAGCTGGTCCGCGAGGCCATGCGGATGACCGGCGTGACGAGGGGGTCGAGATCACCACGCTGGCCGACATCCCGTCCGCGGGCTCCGGTCTCGGGTCGTCGTCCGCGGTGACCGTCGGCCTGCTGCATGCGCTGTTCGCCTACCAGGGCCATCAGGTATCGGCGGAAGAACTGGCCGAGCGGGCCTGCACGATCGAGATCGAACGCTGCGGAAAGCCCATCGGCAAGCAGGACCAGTACATCGCCGCGCTCGGCGGGATCCGCGACATCCGCTTCGGGCCCGGCGACGAGGTGGTGGCCGAGGAACTGGGTCTGTCCGCGGCCGAGCGGCGGGCCCTCCAGCAGCAGATCATGCTCTTCTACACGGGCGTCACCCGGAGCGCGAACTCGATCCTGGCCGAGCAGAACGCGAACATCGCGGCCACCCGCCCGCAGCTCGACCTGCTGCGCGACCTCGCGGGCTTCGCCGTCGAGCGGCTGCGCAACGGTGACGTGGACGCCATCGGCCCCGCGCTGCGCGAGAGCTGGGAAGCCAAGCGGAAGCTGGCGTCGGGAGTGTCGAACGGCCAGATCGACGACGCGGTCGGCCGGGCGCTCGACGCCGGAGCGTCGGGCGCCAAGCTGACCGGCGCCGGCGGCGGCGGCTTCCTGCTCGTCATCTGCCCCATGGAGCAGCAGCGCGCCGTGCGCCAGAGCCTGGCGGACATGCGGGAACTGCCGGTGAAGCTGGACCGCCTCGGCTCGCGCGTCGTGCTCAACGTGCTGCGCGACATCTGGGGCTGAGCCGACGGGTCGCGGGGGAGCCCGCGCTACAGGGCTGACAACAGCACGGAAACCACGCGCTGCTGCTGCTCCACGGTGATCTCAGGAAACAACGGCAGGCTCAGCAGCTCGCGCGCGGTCCGCTCGGCAACGGGGAACGCGCCTGGTTCGTATCCCAGACCGGCGAACGCGGTGGTGAGGTGGATCGGCACCGGATAGTGGATTGCGGCGCCGATACCCGCCGCTTGCAACTCTTTGAGCACCCGATCCCGGTCCGGCACCCGCACTACGTAGAGGTGCCAGACATGCTCGTTGCCGTCGAGCGTGCGCGGCCGTACGACGGAATCGCAGCTGGAGAGCAACTCATCGTAACGGGCGGCCGCTGCCTGCCTAGCCGCGTTCCATCCGGCCAGCCGCCGGAGCTTCGCCGACAGCACCACCGCCTGCAAGGTGTCGAGCCTGCTGTTGACGCCGACCACCTCGTGCTGATACTTCGCGGGGGACCCGTGATCGCGGATCATACGCATCCGCGCCGCCGTGTCGGCTGAGCCGGTAAGCGCCGCCCCCGCGTCGCCGTAAGCCCCCAGGTTCTTGCCGGGGTAAAAGCTGGTGGCCGCGACATCTCCGAGGGTCCCGGCGCTCGTCCCGTTGCGACGGGCACCCTGCGACTGTGCCGCATCCTCCACGATCCGGACCCCAATTCGCCTGGCCAGCAGCGACAGCCGTTCGACCGGCGCGGCTTGGCCATAGAGGTGAACGGGTATGAGCGCCGCGGTGCGGGGAGTCACGGCGGCCTCGACGGCATCGGCGTCGATCAGGTACGTGTCATCATCCGCGCAGTCCACGAGCACCGGCGCGGCGCCCGCGCGGGCGACGGCCTCGGCGGTCGCGATGAACGTGTTGGCCGGAAGTATGCATTCGTCACCGTGACCGATGCCAAGCGCCCGTAGCGCGATCTCGATCGCGTCAGTGCCGTTTCCCATCGCCACGCAATGCTGTACGCCAAGGAACTCTGCGTATTCGCGTTCGAAGGTGAGCACCTGCGGCCCGCCAATGAACGCCGCCCGGGTAAGGACCTCCTGCCAGCCTGCGGCGACCTCATCGGCCACGGCTGCATGCTGAGCGCTCAAGTCGACAAGCGGAATTGAGGTCACTTGTGATCCCCTTACGGCTTCTGGGCACCTACGTTGGGCCCGAGGTCAGACGCTACCGCGTTATGACCGCTCTCCCCGTCACGGCAAACGACACGGGTCTTGGGATGCCAGATGGTCCAGCGGGTGGCACATTAGCTTCCCTACTCTATCTGACCTGGACCTCCGGGGCGGCGGGTCCAACGAGTGCTGGATCCCCTCCGCGCTGCCAAGTCCCCACACTTACGTCACTCACCCCAGAGCTACCAAGATTACCGGCCAGCTGGGCGACGACGCCACCTGAGTCCGTGCCCGGCGATGCCATTACCAGCGTTGAACCGAAGTCCAGGATGCAGACGTAATACTAAGAGCTTGCCGTTCTGCGATCGGCAGAGTGTTGTCTGTGAGCCAGTGCGGGATTGGGGGGGAATGGGCGTCGAAGAGGCCGCGATCCCGGCGGTCCGGATCTACGGTCCCGGCGATATCTGCGGGTGGGACGATCTGGTCGCGCGGGCCTGTAACGGCACACTTCTACACACTCGTCGCTTTATTTCGTACCATGGCGATCGGTTTCGTGATCGGTCGCTGATCCTTGAGAACCGCCGGGAGCGCATTGTCGGCGTGTTCCCTGCGGCTGAAGCACCCGCCGATCCTGAGACGATCATCAGTCATCCGGGCCTGACCTTCGGCGGGGTCGTCCATGACGGTTCAGTACGGGGCGCCTCGATGATCGCTGCACTTGAGGCCATCACGAGCCACTACCGGAGCCTTGGTTACCGGCGTCTCAGATATAAGGCCGTGCCGTCCATCTACCAGGTACCACCAGCGGAGGACGACCTGTACGCGTTGTTCCGGCTCGGAGCACACCGCCACCACAGCGATCTGTCGGTGGCGGTCGATTTGACCGGACGCGGGCGAGTGACGCACCGGCGACTCCGCTCGGAGAGGCGAGCTCAACGCGAGGGTGTCCGCGTACGGGAAGGCTGGGATGAGATCGAGGATTTCTGGCGAATTCTCGAATACAACCTTGTCAGACGCCACAATGCTTCCCCGGTGCATTCGGTGGCGGAGATCCAGATCCTGCACGAAAGGTTTCCTGACGCCATCCGCTTGATAATTGCCAAGATTGGCGCCGATCTGGTAGGCGGGATCCTGCTGTTCTTGTCAAATCGGGTGTCGCGCGTACAGTACTCGGCCACGACAGAGCATGGCCGGGCCGCGTGCGCCACGGACCCGGTCATGGAGTATGCCATTGATATCCTCAGAAAGCTGGGATGCCGCTATATGGACTTCGGGACATGCACGCTCGATGAAGGGCGCAGCCTGCATGAGGATTTGTACCACTTCAAGGTCTCGTTCGGCGGCGGCGGCGTTCTCTATGATCATTACGAGCTCGATCTTCGCTGAATGCGTAGCATTCGGCCAGGGCTGACGCGTCGGCTTGGGCGACGGAACGATCATGAGGGGCGGAGAGCAGGCTTTGCTACCTGCGAGGCCATCGCAGGCGTGCGCGGACCGGACCGTCGCAGTGGGATGCCCACCGACGTCGGCGAACCGCGGAGTGCCGTCCAGGGATTGCCCCGGACCGGATGACTTGCAAGATTGGCACCCCGTAGAATGCGGGTATGCGGCGTCGTGCTTGTCGCCGCTAAGACCGACGTCTGGCCGATGGTGATGAAGTCACCCGCGGCGTACCGTGGGGGATATTGTGATGGCTGATATGCGGCCCGGCCTCGATTCTCGGCGGCTCATCCGATTGATGAACGCGGCTATCGATAGGTGCCACCTGGATCTTTCGGGACTCACGGTTCTTACTGAGGCAGCTACCGGAGCATACGTGGTGACGCCCGTCCTCGCCGCCATGGCGGGCGCGGACGTCTACGCCCTTGGGGGCCGAACGGCTTACGCGTCCAGCGAGGAGATTCAGGAGCTGACTGCCGAGGTCGCCAGGCGGGGAACTGTTATGGACCGGATCCAGTTCGTATATCGCAAAGACCGTGCGGTCGTAGGTGCAGCCGACATTGTCACCAACAGCGGTCAGGTCCGTCCGATTGACGCTGGGATGATTGCTCACATGAAGCCATCAT
This sequence comes from uncultured Actinomycetes bacterium, assembly GCA_963705835.1. Lineage (GTDB taxonomy): Bacteria > Actinomycetota > Actinomycetes > Streptosporangiales > Streptosporangiaceae > Palsa-504. Next base: position 202,363 of record CAVPLC010000078.1, on the reverse strand, counting down.
CGGTCGTCCCGCTGATGTATGAAAGCTGGGAATACCGGCACGCGGACGTTGACCTGAAAGCTTGCCGTGCCCGCAACATCATCGTCGCTGGAACCAACGAGCGGCACCCGGATGTGGACGTATTTTCGTTCCTGGGCCAGATGGCCGTGATGCAACTCCACGACGCAGGGATAGCCGTGCGAGGAAGCCACATACTCTTGCTGTGCGACAACGACTTCGGGCCATTCATCATGCATGACCTGAAGAATGCCGGAGCGGAAGTCACGGAGACACGCCAGCTGACCCCAAATGCGATACTTCCGCAGTGTGACGCTGTGATCCTGGCCATGCAACCGCGTGAGGCACGCGTATTCAACGCCGGTGACGCGAGACTGCTGAGTCAAAAGGCTCCGGGCGCGGTCGTGGTCCAGTACTGGGGGGACGCGGACCGTGCGGCGCTTGCCGCCGCCGGAGTGCCCGTATGGCCAGCCGAAGCGCCCCATGCTGGTCACATGGGCACTCTTCCGTCGGATGTAGGACCTGAGCCGATCGTCCGGCTCCAGGCCGGAGGGCTAAAGGTCGGCCAGGTGCTGGCGCAAGGCCTCGATAGAGCATCCCCGGAGGACCTTGCTTTTGTCCAGATACTCTGAGATCTCATTTATCCGTAGGGATGAAATCATGGATAACGTTCTGCTGCTCGGGATGGGTCCCACTGCCCATAGTGCTCTGGAATCGCTGGCGGCGAGATTCCGAGTCGTCGGTCTCGTACGCGACGCACGCTCCTCGCCCGAGGGAGACGACGAAGTCGTGAAGCGCGCCGACGCCCTTAAGGTGCCAGTATTTTCAGATCTCAGCATCGAAAACGTCGAGCAGGTGGTTATCCAAAGCAGCCCGGATTGCGCCGTTGTCTCGTCGTATGACCGGATCCTGCCAAGTCGGGTTCTCGGCCGGTGCCGGTTCGTGAACGTCCATTACGCCCTCCTTCCTGAATATCGGGGACGGGCAAACGTTAACTGGGCCATTATAAATGACGAACCGGAGACCGCAATCACTATACACGTCATGGTCCCTGGCTTGGATGCGGGTAACATACTCTACCAGCAGCGAATGCCGATCAGGCCGGATGATACGGTCGGGGATCTCTACACTAGGCTGAATGAAGTGCAGCGCGAGGTTCTCGGCGAAACTGTAGCCCGCTATATATCCGGGTATGCGGGCGAACCTCAAGACGAGGCTGCCGCCACATACGGGTGCACCCGTGTTCCTGACGACGGCGAGATTAACTGGACATCCTCAACCAGGCAGATCTATGCTCTCGTGCGGGCGCTCGCGCCGCCGTATCCCGGTGCGCATACCTATATGGACGCGCGCCGCATCACGATCCTACGAGCCTTGCCACTCACGAATGCGCCACGTTATGTCGGCCGTATTCCTGGAAGGGTGGTAGGCCGGTCACGCCGGGACGGCCACGTGGACGTGCTTACCGGCGATGGCGTGCTCAGGATCCACGAAGTGGCGGCAGGGGACTCCAGTGCAGGGCCTGCTTCGGCTGTCATCGGGTCAACCAGGCAGACGCTCGGCCTGCGTACCGCCGATCTTCTGGCGAGGATCGAATTGCTGGAGTCGCGACTTAACCTCCAGGATAAAGGCCGCGACTCCGGAAGCTGACATTATGATAGGGCGCCAGCATGTGCGGCGTACCGTCCGGCAGCGGTAATTACCGAAACGACGAGGTCCTGTTCCGATTCGGTTAGGTCGTGGAAAAGCGGCAGGATCAGCGCCCGGGCCGTCAGTTGCTCAGTTACCGGAAGCGGGCGCTGCGCGAAACCCTCGTATGCGGGCTCGAGATGGGCGGCCATGATGCCCCGGCGGGCCGAGACGCCGGCCTCGGCCAGGTGCTGCAGCAGTTCATCGCGGGAGACGGGGAAGTCGTCCGGGAGCAGCACCCAGAATGACTGGTAGTTCGTGGTGCCGTATCCAGGGTCGGTAATGGTCCTAACGCCCGGGATGGCCGCCAGCAACTGCTGATAGCGCTGTGCCAGCGCGCGGCGCCGGGCAACAAGCTGACCGAGCTTGCCGAGCTGGACCAGGCCGACCGCGGCCTGGATGTCGGTCATGCGGAAGTTGAACCCGAGCTCCACGTAGTGCTCGATCACCGGCTGGCGGCTGACGTGGCGGTCGGCGGCGCTGACGATTCATGCCGTGCTCGCGGAGTCGGCGCAGCCGGCCGGCGACATCGGAGTCTGGGGTCACGAGCATGCCGCCTTCACCCGTGGTGAGCAGCTTTCGCGGATGGAAGGAGAAGGCAGCCAGGTCGGCGTGCGCGCCGACCGGCTGGCCACGGTATGCGGAGCCAACAGCACACGCGGCATCCTCGATCACCGTGATCCTGCGCGTCTCGCAAACGGCTCGCATGGCATCAAGGTCAGCCGGCACGCCTGCCTGGTCCACGAGGATCACGGCCCGCGTACGAGGCGTCAGGCATGGCTCGACCGTCGTCGGCGTCAGGTTCTGGGTGGCGTCGTCCACGTCGGCGAACACGGGCACGGCACCGACATAGCGCGCGGCGTTGGCGGTCGCGATGAACGAGAGTGAGGGCACGACCACCTCGTCTCCAGGGCCGACCCCCGCAACGATGAGGGCCAGGTGCAGAGCCGCGGTGCATGAGGACACCGCAACCGCATGGCCGATGCCGATGGCTGAGGCGAATGCCTCCTCGAACTCGGCCACCCGGGGACCCTGGGCGACCCACCCGGAGGAGACAGCGGCGGCGGCGGCCGCTGCTTCCTCCTCGCCGAGCCATGGACGCATCACGGGGATCATCGTGGACCTCGCACACCGGACAGCTGTTCCCGAATCACCGTCACTGGCTGCCGCTTTGTCGTTCTCATCGCTCGGCTTCCGCCCGTCGCTGCTCTCGCCACCATGCCACCAGCCGCCGCAGGCCCTCGTCGAGGTTAATCTCCGCCTTCCAGCCGAGGCGCTCAGCGGCCGCAGACACGTCAGCCAGCCGGCGAGTCACCGCGTTCACCCCGCGGGTCGGCCCGAACTCCAGCGGCAGGTCGCTGCCCATCGCGCGCAGCATGGCTTGTGCGAGTTCGGTCAGGCTGGTCTCGGTCCCGCTGCCGATATTGAAGACCTCGTCGGTCGCGTCAGCCCAGGCCGCTAGTACGTTCGCGCGCGCGATGTCCTCGGTATAGACGAAGTCCATCGTCTGCGTGCCATCGCCGAGGATGAGCGGCGACTGCCCCGCCTCGATCCGGTCCATCCACCTGATGAGCACTTCGGTATAGAGGCCGTAGATGTCCATCCGAGGGCCGTACACGTTGAAGTAGCGCAGTGCAACGTAGTCGAGGCCGCGCATCGCGTGGAAACTGCGGAGCAGGCCTTCGTTAAAGGTCTTGGCCGCGCCGTACAGCGTGTCGTTGGCATAAGGGTGATGCCGCTCGGACGTGGGGAACTGCTCGGCGAGCCCGTACACCGAGGCCGATGACGCGGCGATAACCTTGCGGACGCCTGCGTCAGCGGCGGCCTCAACGACCTCATAGGTGCCGTCGACCAGGACCTCAAGGGCCAGCCTGGGATCTTCTGCGCACTGCGTGATCCTTATGGCCGCCTGGTGGAACACCAGGTCGAGCCCTGACATGAGGCCGGTGACCAGGCGGCGGTCACGGATGTCTCCCTCGACGACCCGCACCTTGCCCGAGCCGAGGGCGCCCGCAAGGTTCTCCCTTCGTCCCCGGACGAAGTTGTCCAGCACGATGACCTCGCTGGCCTCGGCCGCGACGAGCTGATCCACGATGGTCGAGCCGATGGTGCCCGCGCCGCCCGTGACAAGGCAACGCTGTCCGCTGATCACCTGCCTGCCTCCATATTCACCGGAATCCTGATACCTCCGTCGTCGGCGCTCCGCGTCGCAGCCTCGAGAAGCTCGAGGACGCGTATGCCCGCGCTGGCATCGGTCAGCGGGTGCTCGGCGCTCCGCGATCGCGCTGGCGAACTCGGCCAGCACCGACGTCAGCGCCTCTCGCTCCGGGAGCGCGGGGACCTGGATGTCGCCGACCCGGTAGGAAATGAGCGCCTGTCGGCGGTCGTCGGGTGCCAATACGCTACCCGGAACCCAATCCACTCCCCGGTCATGGAGCATGAGCCGGGCTGCCGGGTTCATGTCGTCCCACACGATGGTGCGGCGCGAGCCGCCGAAGATCGTGGTACGGATCTTTGTGGGACTGAGCCAGTTGACGTGTACATGGGCCAGGGCGCCCGTCGACAGCCAGACCGACAGGTACCCCAGGCACGCGCGCCCGTTGCCGATCGGGTCGCCGGTGTGGGCCGCCACCGCGACCGGTGTCACGTCTTCCGGCAGGACGAAGTCCAGGATCGACAGATCGTGCGGAGCCAGATCCCAGAGCACGTCGACGTCAGGCTGCACGAGCCCGAGGTTGATCCGGACCGAGTCCACGAACTGCACCTCGCCGATCTCGCCGCCGCGGATGAGCTCACGGATCCGCCGCACGGCCGGGGTGTAGCAGTAGGTGTGATCACACATGAGCACCAGGCCGGATCGCTCCGCCAATCCGGCCAGCTTGACCGCATCGGAGACCGTTGAGGTGAGCGGCTTCTCGACCAGGACGTGCTTACCCGCCTCGAGTGCCGCGCGTACCAGGTCGAAGTGTGTGGCGGCGGGTGTGGCGATCGCCACGGCGGCGACCGTGGGGTCAGCGAGCACCTGCTCGTAAGATGCGGTGGCCCTGACGGTCGTATAGCGGCCGAGGACCGCCTTGGCCCGCTCCCCGTCGAGATCGCACAGCCATTCGAGCTGGATCGCGGGCGTGGCGGTCGCGGTCCGGACCAGGTTCGGTCCCCAGTAGCCGGCGCCAATCACCGCAAGCCCGATACCAGACATGACCCGATGTCCCCCTCGTCTACGGTGCAGTGTCGGTGAACGAGTCCCACCCTGAAGTAGATCCGTTGCAGCGACGGATGATACGTCAAGGGTTTCCCGCCCGACATGTTTAACTCAGCGTGACCAGCTAGAGGCCGTAGGTCGTGGCAGGTGTTGTACCTCTTGCCTGCTGAGGTACCGTCATGAAGGATGCGACAGGAAAGGAACCGGGCTCAAGTGACAAGCCGTTCGGGTCCTAAGCCCGATGAGGAAGCGTTGATGCTCAGGTGCGGCAAGTCAGCACCTGCCGTAGCGGCGCGTGCCGAGCACCCACCGGTGCCGGCGCGGCCCTCGCACCCGAATGGGAATTAATCATTCGATGGCCAGCACGCCGACGCTTTCATCCAGAAAGGTATCTGGTTTTAGACCCCTGTCCAGGGAGGGTTCGCCGTCACTGTCTACGAGCGTGCGCCGGGGGGCCCTCTGGAACATTTTGAGCACGCTACTACTGCGCTTGTCTAATGTCGCTGTCACGGCCGTTGTCGCTCATATTCTTTCCCCCACGATTTCGGTGTTTTCGCGGTAGCCTTGACCGCTTACACTATTATATTCAATCTCAGTGAGTTCGGTGTTGCTTCTTGCCTAGTTCGGGCAGACCTGGATATCAATGCCATGGCTCCAACCATGGTTACCGTCTCGTTGGTGACAAGCGCAATATCTGCCGGGGGAATGGCTGTCTTCGCACGGCCCATTGCCACAGCCCTGGGGTCGGCAGACGGCGCCGAAGCGGTCAGAGTAATGGCGCTCGCGGTACTCATAAACGGCCTTTTTGCGGTGCCCGGTGCCCAGCTCACGCGGGACTTCAAGCAGGATAAACTATTTTGGGCTAACGTCATAAGCCTGGTCCCCTCCACGGTCGCGCTCCTCATCTTGGCGAAATCAGGGAGCGGAGCGATGGCTTTTGCGTGGTCCAGGGTCATCGCCGCATCCGTTATGGGTTGCGTGATGGCTGCATCTGTGCCGAAGATCTATATCCCCGGTGTTTCCCGCACTGCCCTTTCTATACTTTTCAGGTTTGGCTTGCCTCTCGCAGGTGCGAACATCATCAACTTCACGCTCATCAACGTCGACTACGCCTTCGTTGGCCATCTGATGGGCGCGGCTGCACTCGGAGCTTACGTGCTGGCCTTTACCATAGCGTCCTCCCCCGGCCTGCTCCTGGGTGGGCTGATCAACAGCATTGCCATGCCCGCGTTCTCACGAGTTAAACAGGACCCTGGTCGCTTGAAGGACGCGATAGCCAGTGCGTTGCGCGCGGTCTCGCTGATCATGATGCCGATGTGCGCTCTGATGATAGCACTCGCTCGTCCGCTTGTATTCACGTTGTACGGTGCTAAATGGGCGGCCTCGGCGGAAGTGCTCTCGATCCTTTCCCTCTACGGTGCCATCTCCATTATCTGCATATTGTTCGCGAACGTGCTGACGAGCCTTGGCAAAGCGAAATTCACTCTCGTCGTGCAAATACTGTGGCTTGGTGCGCTGGTACCGGCCATGGCACTCGGCGTGCATAGGAACGGAATCGTCGGCGCTGCGATCGCTCACATTGCGGTCATCGTACCGCTCGTGCTGCCAAGTTACCTGGTCGCCTTGAGAAGGGCGACCGGCGTTCGTTTCACCATGCTGGGAAAGGCGGTCTTGCTCCCCCTCGTGGCTGCTTCGGCGGCGGCGCTTGCGGCTAGAACCGCGGCCTCGCAGTTCACCAGTCCGCTGGCGCAGTTGGTGGTCGGCCTTGTCGTTGGCGGCGTGATTTATGTGGTCGTGGCTGCTCCGCAAGGTGTCGCGTTGCTCAGCGAGAAGCAGGCCGCGAAACTGCGTTCCCTGCCTCTTTTCCGGCTCGCCAAAAGTGCAGCTCGGATGACGGACTACGAACAGGGGCCCTGAGCGCCGCTACCCGGGGCGGCAAGCCCCGGGCGGGCGGTCCTGCCTGCGCATAACGGCCTGGGCCGGCGCGTGCAACACTCACGCTCTCCTTCAGCTAGCGAAGGTTCAGGCCATGACCACGGCCACGATGCCGTGACCGCAATCGCGGCACACCGCCCGGGCCTCGATCCCGAGCGATCCCCGCCCGGACACCGGACTCTGGACGGATGCCCGAAGCGCAAGAAGCGGATGGCCGCCGTCACCAGTTCGTTACCTGATTCGCGTATTTACTGGCATCTCTCGTGGGTCACCTGCGAGTACAGGCAGCACTTTCATCTGTGGGGGGCCGATATGTCAGCCGCCGGGCTTCGTGCATCCCGGACAGCAACACCACGGCTTGTTACCGGCCTCATACTCGCAGTGCTTGTTGCCGCGCTTTCGGTTGTCGCCAACGCACGGCCTGCCGCCGCCGCCTGTGCCAACACGATTGCGTGCGAGAACCAACTGCCTGGTGATCCGACGAGCGACTGGCAGGTGAACGGGATCGGGGACTCGACGATCCAGGGCTTCGCCACGTCGATGAGCGTCAACGCCGGCCAGACAGAATCCTTCAAGATCGATACCCCGGCGAAGTCGTACCACATCGACATCCTGCGCGTCGGGTACTACCAGGGGGACGGTGCCCGTAAGGTGGTCTCGGGGATGCTTCCGACGGCCACGCTCCCGCAGTCCCAGCCGGCCTGCCTGAACGACAGCGCGCCCACCGGGCTCATTGACTGCGGCAACTGGGCCGTGTCGGCCTCGTGGACCGTGCCGAGCACCGCGGTGTCCGGCCTGTACCTGGCCCATCTGGTCCGCAATGACACGGGCGGCGAGCAGCCTCATCCCGTTCGTCGTCCGAAACGACGCGAGCCACTCGGACATCTTGTTCCAGACCTCGGATGAGACCTGGCAGGCCTACAACACCTACGGCGGCAACAGCCTCTACACGTGCTCGGTCAACTGCCCGCCAGGGAGTCCCGAGGCCTACAAGGGCGCCTCGAAGGTGTCCTACAACCGGCCGTGGCACACCCGCCCTCGATGACAATGGCCGGGACTGGTTGAGCGACTACGAGTACCCGATGATCCGTTTCCTGGAGGCCAACGGGTACGACGTGAGCTACACCAGCGGTGTCGACATGTCGCAGCCCGGCTCGCGTCCATCATCGAGCAGCACAAGGTCTTCCTGTACGGCCGGCCACGACGAGTACTGGTCCGGGCAGCAGCGCACGAACGTCACCGCGGCCCGCGACGCCGGGGTCAACCTGGCGTTCTTCAGCGGCAACGAGGTGTTCTGGAAGACCCGGTGCGAGCCGAGCATCGATGGGTCGAACACCGCCAACCGGACCCTGGTGACCTACAAGGAGACGCACTACGACGCCCCGATCGATCCGCAGGACCCGCCCACCTGGACGGGCGCCTGGATGGATCCGCGGTTCAGCCCGCCAGCCGACGGCGGCCAGCCGCAGAACGCGCTGACCGGGCAGCTGTTCGCCGTCAACGCGGTACCACCGACATCACGGTGCCGGCAACCTACAGCAAGCTCCGGTTCTGGCGCAACACCGGGTGGCCACCTTGGCGGCCGGGCCGTCGACCACGCTTGACCAGGGATCGGCACCCTCGGCTACGAATGGGACGTCGACGCCGACAACGGGTTCCGGCCCCCCGGGCTCATGGACATGTCATCGACGACCGACATTCCAACGCACAGGTCTTCACCGACTACGGGAGCCAACCTCACGACCAGACCACCGACCCACCACCTGACGCTGTACCGCGCCCCGAGCGGCGCCCTAGTGTTCGGCGCCGGGACCGTGCAATGGTCGTGGGGCCTGGACAACGGCGGTCCGGGACCGGCAATACCGATCCGGCCATGCAGCAGGCCACTGTGAACCTGCTCGCCGACATGGGCGTGCAGCCGGCCACGCTGATCCCCGGACTGACCGCCGCCACCGCATCGACCGACACGACCCCGCCGACGTCGACGATCACATCGCCGGCTCAGGTGCCACCTTCTCGGACGGCTCGGCCGTGACCATCAGCGGAACCGCGACCGACGCGGGCGGCGGCGTGGTCGCCGGCGTCGAGGTCTCGACCGACGGCGGCACGACCTGGCATCCGGTGACCACGATGTCCGCGGCGAACACGTCGGTGACCTGGAGCTACTCTGGATCGCCCACGGGAACCCGTCGACCACGATCGAGTCCCGGGCCGTCGACGACAGCGGCAACCTGGAGACGCCGGCGGCAGGCACGACCGTCAACGTCAACTGCCCCTGCTCGATCTGGGGCACCAACGTCACGCCGGCGAGCCGTCGACTCGGGTGACACCGCTCGATCGAGGTGGGCGTCAAGTTCAAGACAGACACCTACGGGACTGTCACCGGCGATCCGCTTCTACAAGGCCAGCACCAACACCGGCACGCACATCGGCAACCTGTGGACAGCGAGCGGCCAGCTGCTGGCCAGCGCCACCTTCACCGGCGAGTCGGCCTCCGGCTGGCAGCAGGTGAATTTCGCCCAGCCGGTGCTGCTGTACCCGAACACGACCTACGTCGCGTCCTACTTCGCTCCCAAGGGCCACTACTCGCAGGACGACGGGTACTTCTACACGTGCCGCCGCTGGATCGCGACCGGCACGAGCATCCTGAACAGCCCGCCGCTGCATGCGCTGCTGGACAGCAACGGCGTCATCAACGGCGTCTTCGCGCACTCCAGCAGCAGCACCTTCCCGACCAGCACCGTTAACGCCGAGAACTACTGGGTGGACGTCGTCTTCTCCCCGAGACCTTCACCACGCCGCCTGGCCAGGTCGCCAACGTCAACGCCACCGCCGGCTACGCCTCCGCCAGTCTCAGCTGGACCGCCCCGACATCCGGCGGCCCGGTGACGACCTACACGATCACGCCGTACATCGGATCGACCGCGCAGACCCCGACCACGGTGACCGGGTCACCCGGCGCCGACCTCTGCCATCGTGACTGGCCTGACCAACGGCACGCACCTACACGTTCACGGTCACCGCGTCCAACCCGACGGCTCCGGCCCGCCGTCGGCGCTTCCAACGCGGTGACGCCGTCGGCGAGCGCGTCGCTCGTCACACAACGGCGGCTTCGAGAACGGGCTGACCGTGTGGACGACCGGTGGCGTGGCTCCGCCGACCGCCAGCAGCGCCCAGGTCCACTCCGGCAGCGGCTCCGCCCTGCTCGGCACGGTGTCAGCCGGCCAGTCGAGCCCTCGGCGACAGCACCCTCGCGCAGACGTCACCGTGCCGTCCGCTGGCGGCACGACGACCCTTAGCTTCTGGTACTGGCCGGCCACGACGGACGAGCTCTGCTCGGGCAGCAGCTGCAAGTATGACTGGCAGGAGGCCCAGATCCAGAGCACGCCGGGCACGACGCTGGCCAGCGTGTTCAAGAGCAACTCGAACTCGCAGAACCTGGACCCAGGTCACCTACGACCTGACGCCGTACGCGGGCCAGAACGTGGTGCTCTGGTTCAACGTGCACCAGGACGGATCGAGCCCGCCCGACGACACCTGGATGTACCTGGACGACGTGTCGGTCACCAATCCCGTCGGTGCCGCCGGGCGCGCCGACCGGGGTGACGGCGACCGCGGGCAACGGGTCGGCGACCGTGAGCTGGACCGCGCCGTCGAGCAACGGGCGGCAGCCCGATCACCAGTTACACGGTGACGCCGTATCATCGGCTCGACGGCGCAGACGCCGGTGACGGTGACCGGCAGCCCGCCGGCCACCTCGACGACGGTGACCGGGCTGACCAACGGCACCAGCTACACCTTCACGGTGTCGGCGACCAACGCGATCGGCACCGGGCCGGCCTCCGCGACATCCAACGCCGTGACCCCGACGCGCGCCGACGGCGCCGGGTGCGCCGACCGGGGTGACGGCGACCGCGGGTAACGGCGTCGGCGTCGGTGAGCTGGACGGCACCGGAGCAACGGGCGGCAGCGCGATCACCAGTTACACGGTGACGCCGTATCATCGGCTCGACGGCGCAGACGCCGGTGACGGTGACCGGCAGCCCGCCGGCCACCTCGACCACGGTGACCGGGCTGACCAACGGCACCAGCTACACCTTCACGGTGTCGGCGACGAACGCGATCGGCACCGGGCCGGCCTCGTCGCCATCCAACGCCGTCACCCCGGTCGCGGCGCCGACCGTGACGAGCGTCACGCCCAGCCAAGGGGCGACCAACGTCGCCGTCGCAGTGGCGCCCACGGCGACGTTCTCCCAGGCCGTCGTGCCGAGCACGGTGTCGTTCACGCTCAAGGACTCGGCGGGGAACGCGGTTTCCGGTTCGGTGACCTTCGACAGCACCAATACGGTGGCCACGTTTACTCCGGCGAGCTCGCTGTCGCCGAGCGTCACCTACACCGCCACGGTGTCGGGGGCGCAGAACAGCACCGGCGTCGCGATGAGCGGTCCTTTCTCGTGGAGCTTCACCACCGCGGGGCCTCAGTGCCCGTGCAGCATCTGGCAGAACGGGACCCCGTCCGGCGCGGTGGACGCCAACGACACCGGCTCGGTGAACCTGGGCCTGAAGTTCCAGTCCAGCACCAGCGGTTTTATTACCGCCGTTCGGTTCTACAAGGAATCGGACAACACCGGCACGCACATCGGCAGCCTATGGAGTTCCACCGGTTCGCTGCTGGCCAGCGGCACGTTCAGCAACGAGACCGCGTCGGGCTGGCAGGAGCTTGACTTCTCGAGTCCGGTAGCTGTCACCGCCGGGACGACGTACGTGGCCTCGTACTTCACCTCGACCGGGCACTACGCGGATACCGCGAACGGCCTGGCCTCGGCGGTGACCAACGGGCCGCTGACCGCGCTGGCCAGCGGCGGCGTGTACGCGTACGGCTCTGGTAACGCCTTCCCGTCGAACACCTTCCAGGCCTCCAACTACTGGGTCGACGTCGTGTACTCGCAGTCCGCGGGTTCCACGCCGCCGGCGGTGACGACGGTCACGCCGAGCGCGGGGTCGACGGGCGTCCCGGTCTCGGTCGCGCCCACGGCGACGTTCTCCCAGCCGGTGGTGCCCAGTACGGTGTCGTTCACACTCAAGGACTCGGGCGGGAACACGGTTGCGGGCTCGGTGAGCTTCAACGGCGCCAACACGGTCGCCACGTTCACGCCCACGAGCTCACTGACGGCGAGTACCACATACACCGCCACGGTTTCCGGGGCGCAGAACAGCTCCGGCGTCGCGATGAGCAGCCCGTTCTCTTGGAGCTTCACCACGGGCGCGGTGTCGCAGTGCCCATGCAGCATCTGGCAGGACGCGGCGCCGTCCGGCGCAGTGGACGCGAACGACACAAGCTCGGTTAACCTGGGCATCCAGTTCCAGGCCAGCGCCAGCGGGCACATCACCGGCATCCGGTTCTACAAGGAAACGGACAACACCGGCACGCACATCGGCAGCCTGTGGAGCTCCACCGGAACGCTGCTGGCGACGGGTACCTTCACCAACGAGACCGCGTCGGGCTGGCAGGAGCTTGACTTCTCAAGTCCGGTGGCGATCACCGCCGGGACGACGTATGTGGCCTCGTACTTCACTTCGACCGGGCACTACGCGGACACTCAGAACGGCTTGGCCTCGGCGGTGACCAACGGGCCGCTGACCGCGCTCGCCGCCGGCGGCGTCTACGCCTATGCCTCAGGGAACGCGTTCCCGTCCAGCAACTTCAACGCGTCCAACTACTGGGTCGACGTCGTGTACTCGACCCCTTGACAGGGGGAACGAGGGGAACGGAGCACGAATTGAAACGCATTGTCCTCGCTGCAGTTGGTGCTGCCGTCCTTGGACTCACTGCTTGCAGCGGCGGCGGGGCGCCTGCCACCGTCGCGGGAAACGCGCCAGTGCCGGTCAGCTGCGCTCAGCGGTATCAGACCTGGGAGCACGGCCAAGGGAAGGGGCTCGTCGCCGCCCTCCAAGAGGTCAACGCGGCAAGCACGGCCGGGAATGCCAAGGTGCTCACGGCCGCGCTGAAGAAGGCCGAGCCGGATGTTGCTCGGGCCGCCCGCTACCCGGTACCGGCCTGCGCCGACCCGAGGGGGTACTGGAGCGTTCTGCTGATGCACGTGAACGCCGCGGTCGGTAGCAGGGGCTCGGCGTCGAGCGCGCGGGCCGCGCTGAAGGGCGTGCCCGCGATCGACAGAGAATTGACGGCCGAACTCCAGGCCGTCGTCCCGGCGGATTGACGGGTGCGCCGGGAATCGGAGCCTAATCGCATCAGTATTGTCATCCGGATTGCGCACCTGCGCGTCTAACAGGAAGGCATCCGGTTGTACCCTTTAGGGTGCTTAATAGGGTACGGCTGCGTCGATGCATTTGCCGGCCGGGTGCAGGGGAGGGATAGTGAGTAAGGCTGTTGCGTGCGCAAAATCCAGGAGACCGATTGCGCGTATCGCGATCGTGCGCTCGAGGCGATTCCTGGGCCTGATGGCCGCCATGGCCCTGATGGCGGCGGGCGCCCTGGCGGTATACGCGCCTGCTGCGTCAGCATCCTCCGCGGCCGAGCAGGACTCCTCCTCGTGCGGCAACCCGGTCGCATGCGAAAACCAGCAGCAGGGAACCCCGCAATCGACCTGGGACGTAACCAGTGCGAGCAGCAGCATCGAGGGCTTCGCCGACCCATTCAGCGTCAACATCGGCCAGTCGATCAATTTCAAGATCAGGTCACCGGCGTCGTCTTACGCGATCGACATCTACCGCATGGGCTACTACGGCGGGGACGGCGCACGCCTGATCACCAGCCTTACGCCGAACATCGCAGTCTCGCAGAATCAGCCAGCCTGCAACACCAACACCGTGACCGGCCTGGTCGACTGCGGCAACTGGAGTGTGTCCGCGAGCTGGAACGTGCCGACGACGGCGGTGTCCGGCGTCTACTTCGCGCACATCTACCGGACCGACGGCACCAGCGACGCGAACCAGATCCCGTTCGTGGTGACCGACAACTCGAGTCACTCGGACATCGTGTTCATGACATCCGACGAGACCTGGCAGGCCTACAACGACTGGGGCGGCTACAGCCTGTACACGGGCAACGCCACTGGCAGTCCCTGGTGCTGTAGCTCGCTTGATCCAGGCCGCGCCGTGCAGGTCAGCTACAACCGCCCGTTCGCGACCCGTTTCGACACCCCGGGCGGGCAGGACTTCTTCTTCTCCACCGAGTTCCCGATGATCGAGTTCCTGGAGAAGAACGGCTATGACGTCAGCTACGTCGAGCCAGACAGACGTCGCTCAGCCCGGCGCCGCCTCGATGCTCGAGCAGCACAAGGTGTTCCTGAACGCCGGGCACTCGGAGTACTGGGACGCCGGGGGCCGGGCGAACGTCACCGCGGCCCGCGACGCCGGGGTCAACCTGGCGTTCTTCACCGGCAACCTGATGTACTGGAAGACGCGCTGGGCAAACAGCCAGTTCGGCAACGAGCCCTACCGGACGCTGATCACCTACAAGGAAAGCCTGGACAGCGCCCAGACCGATCCGGCTGACCCGCCGACCTGGACCGGGGATTGGCGGGATCCGCGGTTCAGCCCGCCTGGCGACGGCGGGCAGCCGGAGAACGCGCTGACTGGCCAGCTGTGGATGGTCAACTGCTGCTCGTACGCCGACCAGGTGCCCTCCGCGTACGCCAAGCTGCAAATCTGGCGAAATACCGCCGTGGCGAACCTGCAGCCCGGCCAGACCTACACGATGGCGGATCGAGACGCTGGGCTATGAATGGGATGAGCCCGTCGACAACGGCTTCCAGCCCGCCGGTGAGATCGACATGTCGAAGACGTGCGAGGACGTCTCCCAGCTCCTGCAGGATGCCCAGGAAGACCTCGGAACCGGCCAAGCCTGCAATAGCTTGACACTGTATAGAGCTGCAAGCGGAGCACTGGTATTTGATGCGGGCACCGTTCAATGGGCGTGGGGACTTGACTCCAATCACGATTTGGCCACGACTCCAACTGACCCGGTGATGCAGCAGGCGACGGTCAACCTGCTCGCCGACATGGGCGCGCAGCCGGCGACGCTGGATGTCGGACCTGACTGCGGCCGCAGCATCCACCGATACCACCCCGCCAACATCGACCATCACCTCGCCCTCGGCAGGCGCCACGTTTACCAACGGCGATACGGTCACGATCAGCGGCACGCGCGACCGACTCCGGCGGCGGAGTAGTCGCTGGCGTCGAGGTCTCTACCGACGACGGCTCGACCTGGCATCCGGTGACCACCATGTCACCTGCCGACACCAGCGTCACCTGGAGCTACACCTGGTCGGTGGCCGGGGACGGCCCTGTGACGATTGAATCTCGCGCCACCGACGACAGCGGCAACACCGAGAAGCCTGGACCGGGCGTGAACGTCACCGTCAACTGCCCATGCGGCCTCTTCGGAAACAACTACACGCCGTCGGTCACCTCGGCGAACGATTCCGCGCCATATGAGCTCGGCATCAAGTTCCGGTCCGCGGTGGCAGGCTGGGTGGCCGGCGTGCGGTTCTACAAGGGCGCGGGCAACGACGGAACCCATACCGGATCGCTGTGGACATCCTCGGGTACCTTGCTCGCGACTGGCACGTTCGCCAACGAGAACGCCAGTGGCTGGCAGTCGATGACGTTCGCCAACCCCGTCCAGATCAGCGCGAACACGACCTACGTGGTGTCTTATTACGATCCAGACGGCCACTACGCCTTCGACCAGTACCTGTTTGAGTGGCCGCTGAACACGCCGCCGCTGACCGCGCTGAAATCGTCGTACACGCAGCCCAACGCCGGGAACGGCGTGTTCAACGCGGGCGGCCCCGGATTCCCCACGAGCACCTACCATGACGCGAGCTACGCCGTCGACGTGATCTTCGACACAACCCAGCCAGCCGATACGGCGCCGGCGGTGACGGGCGTGACGCCGGGTGCGGGGTCGACGGGGAACCCGGTGTCGGTGGCGCCGACGGCGTCGTTCTCGCAGGCGGTGACGCCGAACACGGTGTCGTTCACGGTTCAGGACTCGGGCGGGAACGCGGTGGCGGGCTCGGTGTCGTTCAACGGCGCGGACACGGTGGCGACGTTCACGCCGGCGAGCCCGCTGGCGGCCAGCACGACCTATACCGCGACGGTGTCGGGGGCGCAGAACAGCTCGGGCACGCCGATGCGCCGGCCCGTTCTCGTGGAGCTTCAGCACCGGGGCGGTGGCTCAGTGCCCGTGCAGCATCTGGCAGGACGCGGCGCCGTCGGGTGCGGTGGACGCGGCCGATACCAGCGCGGTGACCCTCGGCCTGAAGTTCCAGGCCAGCGCCAGCGGGTTCATCACCGGTGTCCGGTTCTACAAGGAGACCGACAACACCGGTACCCACACCGGGAGCCTGTGGACCGCGAGCGGGACGTTGCTGGCGACGGGCACCTTCACCGGCGAGTCGGCCTCAGGCTGGCAGGAGCTGGACTTCTCCACCCCGGTGCAGATCACGGCCGGCACGACGTACGTGGCCTCTTACTTCACCTCTGCCGGGCATTATGCGATCACCTCGGGCGGGCTGGCGTCGGCGGTGACTAACGGGCCGCTGACCGCGCTGGCCAGCGGCGGGGTCTACGCCTACGGCCCGGCGGAGACCTTCCCGTCCAACGCCTATAACGCGTCCAACTACTGGGTCGACGTCGTGTACTCGCAGTCCGCGGGCACCACTACGGCGCCGGCGGTGACGGGCGTGACGCCGGGTGCGGGGTCGACGGGGAACCCGGTGTCGGTGGCGCCGACGGCGTCGTTCTCGCAGGCGGTGACGCCGAACACGGTGTCGTTCACGGTTCAGGACTCGGGCGGGAACGCGGTGGCGGGCTCGGTGTCGTTCAACGGCGCGGACACGGTGGCGACGTTCACGCCGGCGAGCCCGCTGGCGGCCAGCACGACCTATACCGCGACGGTGTCGGGGGCGCAGAACAGCTCGGGCACGCCGATGGCCGGCCCGTTCTCGTGGAGCTTCAGCACCGGGGCGGTGGCTCAGTGCCCGTGCAGCATCTGGCAGGACACGGCGCCGTCGGGTGCGGTGGACGCGGCCGATACCAGCGCGGTGACCCTCGGCCTGAAGTTCCAGGCCAGCGCCAGCGGGTTCATCACCGGTGTCCGGTTCTACAAGGAGACCGACAACACCGGTACCCACACCGGGAGCCTGTGGACCGCGAGCGGGACGTTGCTGGCGACGGGCACCTTCACCGGCGAGTCGGCCTCAGGCTGGCAGGAGCTGGACTTCTCCACCCCGGTGCAGATCACGGCAGGCACGACGTACGTGGCCTCGTATCACACCGATGCCGGACACTACGCGATCACCCTGGGCGGGCTGGCGTCGGCGGTGACTAACGGGCCGCTGACCGCGCTGGCCAGCGGCGGCGTCTACTCCTACGGCCCGGCCAGCGTCTTCCCCTCGGCCAGCTATAACGCCTCCAATTACTGGGTCGACCTGGTGTACTCGACTCCATAGGCGCCGCGCCAGCCGGTGCTGTCTTCGTCGCGCGGAAGAAGGACTGCTCTTCCGCCACGGCCGGGCTGTATCAGGGCGAGGCGATCGCGAATCTTATACGGTGGAAGATCGGCTTCTGGTCAGACTCGGGCTAGCGGCGGTGTCAGAGAGGATTCTCGCTCGCGTTGGCTCGCGCGAGGGCAGCAAGGAAATTTACCATGCGTGCTTACGTCATCAACTTGGCCCGCTCACATGACCGACGGGCGCACATCACTGCCGAGCTGAGGAAGGCTGGGTTTGATTACGAAATCATAACGGCTGTCGATGGACGCGATTTGGACCTGCATGACTCTACCGTTATCGATTCTTCAATGCTTGCCAAAAATGAATTCCCTGCAGGCACGGCTGCGTGCGCTTTGAGTCATCTACGCGCCTATCAGAAAATACTGGCAGACGGTGTGGATGAAGCATTGGTGCTGGAAGATGATGTCACGCTTCCGGCCGATCTAGGTGCCATAGTTGATGCTTTGGCCGTTCATTTGACCGGCGCGGAAGTGGCGCTTCTCAACTACGGCAGTCCTGGCACATGTAAAATAAGCCTGAATGACTCGGTCGATCTTCGGTCCTCACGCCTGCTCGCACTGCCGATCGACGTCAGCCAACTAGTTAATGCAGCCGCTTTCGTAATCACGCGAGAAGCGTGCAAGCGCATGAATGAAAGGGGACTGCCGGTTCGAATAAACGCTGACGAGTGGTGGCTCTTCTACAAAGAAGGCATTCTCGATCGGGTGCGATGCGTCGCGCCCATGACAGTTTTCAAAAATCCTAATTTCGAATCAACGATCGGACTTTATTCGCTAGGGAACGGCGTTAAGGCTCGCCTAGTGGGACCATTTGTGCGCCACAAGGTCCCACTCTTGCATCAGATGATTCTCTATAGGAGACAGCGCATCTTGCGTCACTGGGATCGATCAGAAACTGTCGACATGCCATTCATAGAGAAGCCGTCCAGGCTGGAGTAGGCGGGCACTGTCCGGCGACACCAGGTCATTCGGAAGTTGAAACCCCCGTTGGAGCGTCCCTGGGGTCCGTGGATGCTGTCCCTAGAAGGAAGGACAGCAGGCGGGGCGCGATGAACTCTGCGTCGAAGTCACGGTGGAATCGCTCGCTCGCGGCTTCGGCGGCCATCGCCCGCTTCGGCTCGCAGTCGAGCAAGTCAATCAAGATGGCCGCCGCCTGGGCCGGGTCGTCTAGCGGCCAGAACCGAGCCTCCACGCCGTCGTCGCAAAGTTCGGAGATTGGTCCTATGTTTCCCGCCACGATGGGAAGGCCAGCGGCCATCGCTTCGATGATCGCCAGCGATGATGATTCGGAGT
The DNA here is from genome assembly GCA_963705835.1 of uncultured Actinomycetes bacterium. Taxonomy (GTDB): domain Bacteria; phylum Actinomycetota; class Actinomycetes; order Streptosporangiales; family Streptosporangiaceae; genus Palsa-504. The sequence goes on along the minus strand of CAVPLC010000078.1, from coordinate 183,701 downwards.
ATGAAGCGTGGACGTAGGCGCGGTACCCCGGCAAGAATTCGCGCATATCGCGCCGGAAGCCGTGGAAACGGACCTGTTCATCCAGACCCAGGGAGCGGGTCAGCTGCAAGAGGTCTGTTCGGCATGGTCCCTCGCCGAACACATCCAGGGTGAGGGACCGTCCAGCCCGCTTGGCTTCGGCCAGGACCCGTAGCAGGAAACGGTGGTTCTTTACAATTTCAAGATTACCGACGGTGACCAGATCCGCGAACGGCTCCGGATCCAGCTCAAGTTGCAATGGAGCCACGAAGTTGCCGATGACCGCATATGGGACTGCCGCGGCTTCCGGCAGCCAGCTCAAGAGTGCATCCCGCGCCCATCTGGAGACGTACACCAAACCGTCGACCTGCGGGATCACTTCCCGTTCGACCTGCCGAATCGCTCGGAAAACGGTCCCGTCGCGCTTGATCTGCTTCTTATCGGCCCATTCGTCGGCCTGGGAGATCCGGAAATGAACGGCCATTATCACGCGCTGGTGTGACCCACGCCGCGCACGCAAGGCCGCCCGGGCGGCCAACGGTCCCTGAGCGTAAATGACGCAGTCGCCGATCTCGGCGAGGCGTCGGCGCAACGCGTTGTGGAGGAACACCTCATGCCAACGCCGATGCCAGGCGACGCTAGCGGATCGGCTGCATCGCGCCAGAACGAGGCGGGGCCCGAAAACAGGTACCGTGAGGGCCCGGCCCCACGAGAACGGCGTGACAAGCGGGGCGGTCATACCGCAGCCCTCAAGATACCGCCGGAGCTGGCGGACGTGCGTGTGAACGCCCGTAATGCCTTCCTCTCGGTGCATTGTGGTGATCACTAGTGGTAGTGAAGCCTCATCCAGCAGTCGTCCACCGCCTAGGCGAGACGGTCCGCCATCGTTGTACGTCACATCCACGAGAGCATTCGCGCTGCTTGCCTGATACGCCACCGGCAGGATCTTCCGACGTGGGCACGGGCCTTGCCGGAGTACCACACGTCGATGACCTGGCCGTATCATCACCATACGTTCGGCGCTCCCATATAGGGGCTCTCTGGACGAGAGTAGCCAGCAATGCGAGGTGACACGGTGAAGGTCTCAGTGGTCAATCCTGGCCATGTCGGCACGGTGACCGCCGCGCCGACGGGGCCGCTCCAGGATTCGTAAGCGGATGAGTTCGCCCGTCATCGCGCTCCGCCGCTACCGGGGCGCAGCACCAGTGGACCCGGCCGTGGTGCGGGACCGCCTAGTCCGGCGCAGGGTCTTTGCCGCGTGGGGGCTGCTATATTTCAACACCCTGACGTTCGTCCCTGGCGGGTTCCTGCACATACCATCCCACGTTGGCAAGGGTCTAGCACAGGGAGCCCTGCCGTTGGCGATTCTGGTGGCGCTGACCGTGAACCCCAAGGTCAGGGTGCGCCCGAACGTGTTCCTCTGCCTCGTAAGTCTGCTCGTCGTGGATTCGCTGATCGCCTGCTTTCAACCGCAGCACCTCGGTACCCTGTACCGGACCTTCCGGCTCGCCGAGTTCGTGGGCGCACTCTGGCTGCTGACGCCGTGGTGGGGCCGACACGACATGCTGCTTCTCCGGTGCCATCTTCGCTGGCTCTTCATTACGCTCGGCTCGGTGTTCCTCGGCCTCCTGATAGCCCCTGGTCATGCCTTGGCTGGCCACAGGCTCTCCGGGGTGATCTGGCCAATGGGCCCCACGCAGGTCGGTCAGTATGCGGCAGTCGCGGCCGGGGTGACGTCCGTCCTGTGGCTCGCCCGCCTGCTGAGTGGACGCGTCGCCCTGGCTGGCGTCACATTCGCCGTAGCTATCCTTCTCCTCACGCACACGAGGACCGCGCTGCTCGGCCTGGTAGCGGGCATGCTGGTCGCCGGCCTGAGCCTGTTCACCAACAACGCCCGGGTGCGGAAGTTCTTCGCGGCGGGTGCGGCCGCAGTGTTCATCGGGATCCTGACCGTGGCCGGCGTTGTGACCACCTGGCTGGCACGCGGTGAGAACGCACAGGGGCTGACCACCCTGACCGGCCGGACCAACTTCTGGGCACTCGTGCTCAACCAGCCGCGCACCAGATTCCAGGAGATCTTCGGATTCGGCTTGTCCAACGCGAGCGTCAATGGCCTCCCCATCGACAGTAACTGGTTGGCCAGCTACATGATGGAAGGGCTCGTCGGGGTGGTCGTCTGCGCCATGATGCTGGCATTCCTGTTCGTGACCGCCTTCTTCCAGCCACCTGGCGTACGGCGCGCAATCGCCTTGTTCCTCGTGACGTACTGCACGGTGGCCTCATACACCGAGGTCGGCTTCACCGACGCCTCGACGTATCTCCTCCATCTCGTCGTGGCCGCGTCGCTCCTCATGATGCCCCTCACGGGCACAAGGGCAGCATGACGACCCGCGACCTTCCGGCCACCCATGCGGGATTGGAATCCCGCCAGAAGGCTCATTCAGAAAGGGCCGACCTGCCGTGGTTAACCTGCCTGGAAACCGGTCGTGACCCCCCTGAAGGTCGCGGCGCTGGCGCTCGTAGCCATACTTGCTGCTGGGTGCGGCGGCGCTGCGACCTCTACACCCCAGCGATCACCGAGTACGCTCAAGCCTTCGCCGAGCCCGAGCCCGAGCCCGAGGCCGTCGCCGTCTTCCGGATGCACGACCAGCGCGGCGAACGGGAACTGCGGTCCCTATGACTACTCGCAGAATACTGCCAGCAGTGGGTACAACACCTACGTAGGCAATGACGTCTGGAATCCGATCAGAGGGTGGCATCAGAAGCTGTACGCGAACAATCCCGGCGACTGGTACGTGACGGCCAATATGCCCGCCGGGAACACCGCGGTAGTGAGCTACCCCAGCACCAGCCAGGGCTCCTCAGGTAACGGCACTAACCCGGCGATCAGCACCTATTCGACGCTCACCTCGTCGTTCAGCGAGAATATGGATGCGACGAGTCAGACCGACGCCGAGGCAGCCTACGACATCTGGACGGCCGCCGGGGACGAGATCATGATCCAGAATGATTTCTCCCTCCTCCGGCCCCGGTGCGGCACCATCCTGGCCACTGTCGGCTTCACCGAGCCTGGTACCAGCACCGTTCAGGACTGGGACTTCTGCAAGTACGGCAGCGAGCGGATCTGGCAGTTCCACACTGGCAGCGAGCATTCCGGCAGCGTGGACATCCGTGCCATGCTCACCTGGCTGATGAACAACGGGTACCTGCCGCAAGGCTCCCAGCTGAGCCTGGTCGGCTACGGGTTCGAGATCTGCAGTACGGGGAGTCAGAACGAGAACTTCCAGGTCAGCAGGTACTCGCTCACCGCGGTCCTTTCCGGCAGCGCCAGCCGCAGTCCGTAACCGTCTGAGCCTGCCCCCACCGCCGCCAGCCCCCTACCGGGTCAGCCGAATGCAGGCAGCAATCACAGCTTCCCTCCCCTGGCGCGGCACTGCGGCCAAGCTCTTCCGGTTAGGAGACGCCGAGGAAAGGGAGAATGGTGTACGGAAAGTATGAACCGAAGCGCCCTGACGAGTGATGTCAGCCGCGTAGCACACGGATCTCGGCGGTGGCTGTGTAGAGTTCCTTGGATTCGGCGGCGAACTGCGCCAGCGACCGGTTCAGGAGGATCTTGTTCACGTCAATCCGCTGGCCCTCGTCGCCTTCTGCACGCACGGATATCGCATTCCGGCAATCTGCCGCAGTGGCGGATAGCCCTGCGAGCGCTTCGGCGTATAGGCGTTGCATGGCTTCGTCCGGGATCGGCGGGGCACTCTGGGCGGTCTGGACGCTCGAAGTGAGGCTCGCGCATTCCAGTCGCAACTGCGAGTACAGCCGGGCTCCGGCCGTCTGCGTCGCGTCTCCGAGCTGCGTCGTCACCGCCGACCATGTGACTCCGCCGCGGCCCGCGGCCCAGTGCAGGATCTGGTCCTTGAGCGCAGGGGGGTACCGCAGAGCTGTCTTGGCGATTCCAGCGTTCAAGACATTAGGCCTAGTTGTGCTGGACGCAGCCGGAAGTGCCGGCTGCGGGGATTGGGCTGTTGCTGTCGTCGAGCCGCCATGGGTCGCTCCAACGACACGACCAGCTTGTCGGCTGGGCGCGGAGAACGCGGCTAGCGACACTCCGGTCACGATCGCGCACAGGCCGACCGCAGCTGCTACCAGCAGCACCCGGCGCGGCCCGGTACCTTTCGTCCCGCGATTCCGGGCCGAGCCCGCAAGTCGGCCGTCCGGGTAGCCGGGCGGCTCCGCAGGCCGGTGTCGGCCATTCGTCATGGCTTCGCTGTCATGGTCATGGCTAGTGGACGCCCTGCGGTGCACCCGGGTTTACCCAGGTTAGCTGGGTACCTGCGCCATTGATGTGACCAACGTTGCGCAGAACCCCTCCCATCACTGCAGCCCTCGTTGCTCTATCAGGATCGATAGTCCTGCGGGAGGTCACGGGATGGTCTCAATCAGGTCTAATACGCGTCGACTCGGCAAACGAGGTGATCCAAACGGCGCTGTACCGCGTCTTCCTAACGTAGGGGGGTCGCTGTCGTGTAGGTACGAGCATGACTGCGGGTCCTGGACCTCTCTAACTGCCACATCGCGGTTCCCAGAGGCAGGAGAGAAGCCATGAGCGGGCACCTTGCGGGCATTACTGAGCGCAGACCATTCCAACGCCTTGCCGCGCTACGTTCGCGCTGTCGGCTGCTGCATCGCCTCACCGTGCCCGCGGTGGTGGTCCTGGCGGGCGCGTTGCTTGTCCTCCCGCCCGCAGCACCGGCCCAGGCGGCCTGTGGCAACCCCATCGTCTGCGAGAACCAGTTGCCGGGCACGCCGCAGTCCGTCTGGGACGTGAGCAGTTACAGCACGAGCATTCAGGGCTTCTCTGATCCGTTCAGCGTCAACGTCGGGAACTCCATCAATTTCAAGATTGAGTCACCGGCGAGCAGCTATGCGGTCGATATCTACCGCATGGGCTATTACGGCGGGGACGGCGCGCGCAAGATCACCAGCCTCACTCCGGACATCTCTGTGTCGCAGAGCCAGGCGGCCTGTAGCACCAATACCACGACGGGCCTGGTCGACTGCGGCAACTGGGGCGTGTCCGCAACCTGGAACGTGCCGTCCACAGCCGTATCCGGCGTGTATTTCGCTCGCATCTACCGGACCGACGGCACCAGCGGCGCGAACCAGATCCCATTCGTGGTGACGAACAACGCCAGCACTTCGGACATCCTGTTCATGACATCCGACGAGACCTGGCAGGCCTACAACGACTGGGGCGGCTACAGCTTTTACACAGGCACCTCCACGGGCAGCCCCTGGTGCTGCACCGCACTGAACCCCGGACGCGCTGTCCAGCTCAGCTACAACCGCCCGTGGGCGACCCGGTACGACAGCATCTCGCCGAACGGGCAGGACTTCTTCTTCTACGCCGAATTCCCGATGATCCAGTTCCTGGAGAAGAACGGCTACGACGTCAGCTACGTGAGCCAGATAGACGTCGCTCAGCCCGGCGCCGCCACGATGATCGAGCAGCACAAGGCGCTTGTAAACGCCGGGCACTCCGAGTACTGGGACGCGGGAAACATGTCCAATCTCACGGCGGCCCGCAACGCCGGGGTCAACCTCGCGCTTTTCACCGGGAATACCGCGTGGTGGAAGACGCGCTGGGCGAACAGCCAGTTCAACAACGAACCCTACCGGACGCTGATCACCTATAAGGAGAGCCTGGCCAGCAGCCAGAGCGATCCGGCGGACCCGCCGACCTGGACCGGGGCGTGGCGGGACCAGCGGTTCAACCCGCCCGGCGACGCGTCGCCGGAGAACGCGCTGACCGGCCAGCTGTGGATGGTCAACTGCTGCTCCTACGCGGACACGGTGTCGTCCGCATACTCCAAGCTGCAACTATGGAAGAACTCAGCCGTGGCCAGCCTGGGGTCCAACCAGACTTACACGATGCCGAATGAGACGCTCGGCTATGAGTGGGACTCGGACGTCGACAACGGGTACCGGCCAGCCGGCGAGATCGACGTGTCACAGACGTGCGAGAACGACGTCCTGGAGATACTGGCAACTGTCACGGAGGAGCTGGTCAGCGGCACTGCGTGTAACAGCCTGACACTGTACCGCGCCTCAAGCGGCGCGCTCGTCTTCGACGCGGGCACGATCCAGTGGGCGTGGGGTCTCGAGTCCGATCACGACGGCGACGCCCAGAATGCTCCCGATCCGGTGATGCAGCAGGCCACGGTCAACCTGTTCGCCGACATGGGTGTACAGCCGGCGACGTTGGAATCTGACCTGGTTCCCGGCGTGCAGCCTCACGACACCGCCGCGCCCACTTCTGCGATCACATCGCCGTCGACCGGTGCCACGTTCGCCAACGGCAGCACCGTCACGATCACCGGTACCGCCTCCGATTCCGGCGGTGGTGTCGTGGCGGGTGTCGAGGTGTCTACCGACGGCGGCTCGACCTGGCACCCGGTGACCACGATGTCGCCCGCGAACACCAGCGTGACTTGGAGCTACACATGGTCAGCCGCGGGAAATGGCGCGGTAACGATCGAGTCGAGGGCGACCGACGACGACGCGAACATGGGGTCGCCCAGTTCAGGCGTGTCCGTGACGGTCAACTGCCCGTGCAGCATATTCGGCGCCAGCCATGTGCCGTACATCACGTCAGAGAACGACTCCGGCGCGTACGAGCTGGGCATGAAGTTCCAGTCGACCGTCCCTGGCTGGGTGGCCGGCGTGCGTTTCTACAAAGGGGCTGGCAACGGCGGGACACACACCGGATCGCTTTGGTCCTCCTCGGGTACGCTGCTCGCCACAGGGACGTTCACCGGTGAGACAGCCAGCGGCTGGCAGACGCTGACCTTCGCCAGCCCGGTCCAGATCAGCACGAACACCACCTACGTAGTGTCGTACTACGACCCCGAGGGTCACTATGCGATCGACGAGGAGTATTTCGCCTCCCAAGTGAACGTGCCGCCACTGATCGGGGTCAAAGCCGACTACTTGACGGTCGGCGGCGGCAACGGCGTGTTCAACGCCGGCGGCCCCGGCTTCCCGACCCAGATGAACGATAGCTGGAGCTACTCAGTCGACGTGGTTTTCGACACCACGCAGCCGCCGAGCCATCCGGAGGTGACCAGCTCCACGCCCGTGACCGGCTCATCAAGCAACCCGGTCTCCATTGACCCGAGCGCGACGTTCTCCGAGGCCGTGGTGCCAAGTTCGGTGTCGTTCACGCTGAAGGATCCGAACGGTACCACGGTCTCCGGCACCACCTCGATGGACAGCACCGACACCGTAGCTACCTTCACCCCGGCGAGCCCGCTGGCGGCCGGGACGACCTTCACCGTCACCATCAGCGGAGCCACGGACAATAATGGCCAGACCATGCTGGCGCCTTACACGTACACGTTCACCACCAGCAAGGCGTTTGACTCCGGAGGCAAGTGTCCCTGCGCCATCTGGCCCGACGTCGTGCCGTCTAATGTCACCGACGTGACGGACCAGAGCACGGGGGTAGAACTGGGGATCAAGTTCACGGCCACGAATGATGGCTCCATCACTGGGATCCGGTTCTACAAGGTGCCCGACAATACCGGCACGCATACGGGCACCCTGTGGAGTTCTACCGGGAGCGTGCTGGCCACCGGCACCTTCACCAATGAGTCCACGCAGGGTTGGGAGGAACTGGACTTCTCGAACCCAGTGTCGATCACGGCGGGGACCACCTACGTGGCCTCCTATCACACCAGCGCATGGCATTACGCAGACACCCCGAACGGGCTATCTTCGCCTGTGGTGAACGGTCCGCTGACGGCCCTGGCTAACGGCGGTGTCTACGCGTACGGCACCTCGAGCACGTTCCCGTCAAATACTTTCAATGCGACGAACTACTGGGTAGACGTCGTGTACACGACAGCGTCGGGTGTCTTCACACCGACGGTGACCAGCGTCACGCCGGGTTCCGGCTCGTCGGGTAACCCGGACTCGGTCGGACCTACGGCGACATTCTCTCAGGCCGTGGTGCCCAGTACCGTGTCGTTCACGCTCAAGGACTCCAGCGGGAACACGGTTTCCGGCACTACCTCCATGGACAGCACGGACACCGTGGCTACCTTCATCCCCGCAAGCTCACTGACGCGCGATACCACCTACACGGCGACGGTATCCGGGGCGCAGACCAGTTCCGGCGCGACGATGGCCAGCCCGTACTCGTGGAGCTTCACCACCGCGGGGTCGCAGTGCCCGTGCAGCCTGTGGCCCGCGACCGCGACGCCGTCGGTCGCATCGGCGAGCGACACCAGTTCGGTAAACCTCGGTGTGGAGTTCACGCCGTCTACCAACGGGTGGATCGCGGGCATCCGCTTCTACAAGGGATCCGACAACACCGGCACCCACATCGGAAGCCTGTGGACTACTAGCGGGACCCTGCTCGGCCAGGTTACCTTCACCAACGAGTCCGCGTCGGGCTGGCAGCAGGCGAACTTCTCCTCCCCGATCCCGGTGACGGCGGGCACGACCTACGTCGCGTCCTATTTCGCACCACAGGGCGGTTATTCCGTTAACTCTGCGTACTTCGCCAGCACGGGCGTCACCAACGGCCCGCTCACCGCGCCGCAGTCATCAGCGGTCAGCCTAGGCAACGGCCTGTACGGCTACAGCGGATCTCCAACGTTCCCCAACAACACCTACAATGCGACCAACTACTGGGTGGATGTGGTATTCACTGAACCCTAAGGCTGACCTACGCGTCCCGGCGGTCGCTCCACCGAGCGCGCGAAGAGAAGAGGCGTAGCGCGTGGACGGTTCGCAGGTCCAGCCGACCGCTGATGTAGATGACAGTGCCGTACTAGGTACTGGTACCACCGTCTGGCACCTGGCGCAGATAAGGGAGCACGCCCGGCTTGGTCGTGACTGCATCGTCGGGCGAGGCGCCTACGTGGGCCCTGGCGTGATCATCGGCGACAACGTGAAGCTCCAGAACTACGCGCTCGTCTATGAGCCGGCCCGGCTGGAGGACAACGTGTTCATCGGTCCCGCCGCCATTCTCACCAACGATCTGTATCCCCGCTCGGTCGATGTCTCAGGCAAGCTCAAGCGGCCTGCGGACTGGGATGCCTTGGGTGTGGTCGTCAGAGAAGGTGCATCACTCGGCGCGCGTGCCGTAGTGGTAGCGGGCCATTCGGTGGGTCGGTGGGCGCTGGTCGCCGCCGGTGCCGTGGTGACCCGCGATGTGCCCGATTTCGCTCTCGTCGCCGGAACGCCGGCGCGGCGCATCGGATGGGTGGGTCGCACCGGAATCCCCCTGGAGCCGTCTGGTAACGATACGTGGTGCTGCCCGGATACAGGAAGCTTGTACACAGAGGAGAACGGCGTCCTTCGGGCTTCTGACTGAACCTGCCGTCCATCGGACACGGCCTCATATGTCTTCCGCAGGTGGATGTATCACGACATAGTCGCGGTGAGTCTTGTGATCGAGCGTAGGCGGTCGCCTGGCTGCCGTGGCTGAGTCGTCGTCCGGGGGTTGGAGGCTTGATATTGCGGATCTTGGCTTGGGTTATCGTAGCGACACGGAGGCGGATCTGATTGATATTGCTGCACGTGGTCGAGCGCCCGTTCGAACTGGAGAGCATGCGGTGAGTTCAGTCAGCGTATTCATTCCTTGCTACAAATACGGTCATTTCCTTGAGGACGCCGTGGCCAGCGCGCTGGATGACCAGGAGGGCGTCGATGTGCGAGTGCTCATCATCGACGACGCCTCGCCTGATGACAGCGCCGAGGTGGCCAGGAAGATCGCGGCGCGGGATCCTCGCGTGGAGGTGATCGTCCACGCGGCTAACAAGGGGAACATCGCGACCTTTAACGAGGGCTTGCTCGACTGGGCTGACGGTGACTATTGCATTCTGCTGTCAGCCGATGACCGGCTTACCCCAGGAGCTCTGCGACGTGCCAGAGATTTGCTAGACGCACACCAAAATGTCGGATTCGTTTATGGACGTGCACTATATGCCATGGATGGTTTGCCATTGCCGACGCCCAAGACGAGAGTGCGGGGCTGGTCGGTGTGGCCTGGCCCGTGGTGGCTCGAGCACCGTTTCCGTCAAGCGGAGAATCCTATTAAGTCGCCCGAGATCGTCGTGCGCACATCGCTGCAGAAGCGTGTAGGCGCATATGACCCGCAACTGCCTAAAGCCGCCGACATGGAGATGTGTATGCGGCTGGCAGCATACGCCGATGTTGGCTTCCTCCGCGGGGTGGACCAGGCCTTCTACCGTGTGCATGGGCAGAACATGAGTAGCGGCGTCAGCGTGCTGATGGATCTGCGCCAGCGGCGATCGGTCTTTGAGGTGGTGCTCGACCGTTACGGCGAGAGCTTGCCAGACCCAAAGCGCCTGTCTGACATCGTGCACCGCCAGTTGGGCCGAGAGGCGCTCTGGGCTGCCGGCCGCGTGTACGACCGGGGACGCCTCCGGCGGACTGAGCTCGCCCGGCGCTTCCTGGGTGCCTGGGCAAACGAGGATGGGGAACGGGATATTGACGAACTTGTGGCCTTCGCCTTCGACTGCTGGCCGGAGGTGGGCAGACTACCGTTGTACCGCACTCTGCGGTCACGAAAGCGCATCGGGCCACGCGGGGTGTATTACATGCTTAACCAGAAGGGGCAGTGGTGGCTCCATCGCCAGTCATGGAAGTACCGGGGGTTCTGAGGGGCGTCCAGCTCGACCGCTGCCCGAAGTTCGGCCAGCTGCTCCAGCCCAAGGAGTCGAGGCCATATTACTGCCGCCAGAACCGCCAGTCATGCGTCGCCAGGTTTTCGAGGTCGAAGTAGCTAGGGGTCATTCGACGCACCTGCAGAATTGGCCTCCGCATGTGCGTCATGCGCTGACCTTATTGATTCGGTATCCTTTACCCCATTCGTGCCAGTGGAGGCCAGCTCCTCGCAAAAAGCAGCGATGGCGTGGGACATGCCAAAGCGAATTCTATACCCCGATTCCCGCAATTTATCTTCCGAGAAGATCATGCGCCCAAGGGGTTGGCGCAAGAGCAGTGTGCGATGCTTGGCCATCATCAAAAGCCACTGAACTGGCCACGGCACGGTCGTAGCACGCCATTCTCGGTCATGGCTAACTCCGTAAGCAGCTTTAAAGATCTGACTAAAGGTATGGATGGGAGTATCGTCTTCCGACAGGTTGAATGTACTCACGCCAACCAAAGGTTGATCACGCTTCAAGCTGCCCTCCATAAACCACAAAATGGCGTCGGCGACATCATAGACATATATGTGATGAGCGTGACTAGAACCGCTCAAATGACTTCCTTGCCTTACTCCAATCACGCAGTTTCATTAGATCCTGGATATCTATGACCACCGTGGGCCGGAGTATGACGTACTCGACATTCTGCGCGACTGCACTGATGGCGAACTCACCCTGCAGCTTTGTGCGGCCGTAACAACGCAATCCTTCCTCGGCCCAGTACTCGCTTCGGACATCGCGATCCGTGGCCAGGACAGGACTATCCTCCAGAACCCGTCGGCGCCGACTGCTGCCGTATACCGACACTGAGCTTGTGTAGCAAAAGAACTTTTACGTCTGCGCGCTCACTGGCCTCTGCAAGAGCACGCGTTGCCTCCACATTCGAGCGCTGCATCCGCTCTATCTACACTGGTTTCTGCCCCTAGATGGATAACAGCGGCGCATTCCCGAACCAGGGAATCAAAGTCGAGTGACTCTTGGAAATCGAGCCGACACCACTCAAGCCTGTCGCTTGCTGTGGCTGCAGCGACAGGCTTGGATGTCAGAGCTAGCACCTGGTAACCGCGCGCGAGTAGTTCATTTACTACATGACGTCCGATTTTGCCAGTGGCCCCTGTTACCAGTACCCGCATTTGTGCATTCGTTTTCATCGTGTCAACTCCGGATGCTGCTGTCTAGAATACCGGTCGTTGGGTTTCTCCCGATCTCGGCGACGCAGCGGCGCGATCTTTCAATGTGTCCGCAAGGCGCACCGCCAAGGCGACGATCATCTGCGTCGGGTTGGCATGTCCAGCGGTCGGAAAGACCGAGCTTCCCGCCATAAAAAGTCCATGTACGCCATGAACCTGGCATTGTGCATCAACAACCCCGCAAGCTGGGTCGTCCGCCATGCGGGTCGTTCCTGTAGGGTGTGCGATGTCTCGGATGGTATCAGGAAACATCGCCCCATCACGTACCCACTCCTCAAGGACTGGGGGCTCAAGTCCCATGCGGGAGAGTTGCTCAACCATAAGCTCTGCTATTCGCCGCATCGCTCGCGCTTCCACTTCCGAGACGCGCCAGTCAATACGGGAGATTCTCATACCCAAGGGGTCGCGGCGGTCGGACAGGGTAATTCGACTGTCGGGATTCGGGAGCTGTTCACACATCACTTCCAGATTGATCGCATCAAGCTTATGCGGTAGACCCCTGTGCAGGATGAAGTAATCCTTTAGACCGCGGAATATGAGGCCACTGTTCATCATTATCGCGCGGAGATCTTGGCGAACATTAGCCTCTCTCCTCAGGAAACGCTTCAGTGAGTCCCAGGGAGGATCGTCTGGTCCGGCGTTGAGCATGGCGAGGTAAATCGCACAATTGGGAAGTTGTTCAGAGCGCTGGATGGCTGGGCTCAGTCGCACTCCAAGCTGGTACCGATTGGCGTTAGCAGCGTGCGACTTGAACAGGCCGAATCGATTCAGCGCTGCTCTGCCCTGTTTCATCTGGAATCGAGCGACAAAGGCGCGAGGATGATCCATCAGGAAGCGGCCAACGAGATCATTCGCATTTCCGAGACCTTGTGCCACCATATCGTCGGAAGAGAGGAGGAGCCGCGCATTTTCTATTGCGCCAGCACAAACCACGACTGTTGACGTTGGGAGTGACCATCGGCGTCCGCTTGCGGCAGCGAATTCCACAGATTTAACAGCGGCGCCCGACTCGGTGACGTTTATGCGAAGCACAGTCGCATTGGTAACAAGCGTGACATTCGGCCCAAGGTCAGCAGCGAGGTGGCGGCCGAACCGGACTTTATCGGTCCAATTTATGGGGTCACGACTGGTTTGCCAGAACATCGGCAGCAGCTTATCTTCATCAAAATCGAGTTTCGGCGGCCGGTGCCCTATGTACGCCCAGACACGATCGTCCGAGAACCCGCTACCAGCGCCAAGCCCAAGGTACTTTGCGCCACGGTCGAAGTAGGGAATCAGATCGTCTATCTTGAACGGCCATCCGGAATAGGGCACCCAATCGCGAAGTTGTAGGTCGATTTCATCGAAAGACGCGCAGCGGCCCGACCAAGTATGGGAAGTGCCACCCACGATTCGATTGCGTACCAGCCATTGGTCCATCACGCGGGGCCACCCGACGCTCTCAATTTCGTTAAGAGCATCTGTCTCTTCATGGCGCTCCGTGCCGCCACTCTCCAGGATGGTGACCCGAAGGGGCGTATTCGACAGCTCCCGTGCGATCGTAGCACCAGCTGGTCCTGTACCAATAATGCATATGTCGCATCGAAGGAAGTCTGGTAGGGCATTACTGCCCGCGAAGGCGGACGAATCTAGAACGGGCATCCTTGTATCCTCATATTCTCACTACCCGCCGATCTCGTGTCCAGCTGTGCACAGGAAAGGGACGAAGACGGCTGCGGTGTAGCTACGATCCGGCGCAACCAGGACGCTCATCGCTAGCTCCTCATGTTCTTAAGACGAGCCGCGAGCCAGTCGGCGATCACGACCTGTACTAGGGGATTCGTGGCGAGCATCCGCTGATACATCTAGACCGACAGTGGTCGCTCCATACCGGGCGGTCCACCATCGTTGCGCGTCACCTTTCTAGGGGAACACGCCCGCCACCTGCCTGATACGCCACTGCCCGAGTGCTACTTGTCAAGCCTCCTCCACCTTTGAAGATCTTCAGCAGCCGCGCTGGACGACCAGGGCCTTGACGAGGGCTGCCCACTCGTAGGCGATCTGAAACGGCCAGGTACTCGGCCTTATGGGAGCCGTTACCACGTAGACCTGACCGGAGAAGCACCACTCCATCCGCAGCCGGGCACGCGTGTCCTGAGGGGTGATCGCGACTACCGCGATGGACCGCCAGTGGTATTTCTTCGCCAGCCGGCCGACGAATTCTGCCTCGCCCCGTGTCGTGGGCGGCGTGGGGTTAAAGCAGATCAGCGTCACCCCAGGTACCGGCCGCGGGCAGGGGTCGCGGGAAACCGGCGCGCCCTGCGAGACCACGAGAAAGGGCGCCCGGTGCTGCTCGGCCAGACGCACGGCAATATTAAGCGGGTGGCCCGGGCTGTCCAGCATCACGATGGCGTCCACCCGGGACGGCATTCCCTGTTGCGGCCAGATGAACAACCGGGCGGTCGCCGTGGAGGCGACGAAGAAGATCGCCGCCAGCGCGATCAAAATCTTGCGCCAGCCCGTGCCACGAGGTGGCGGAACGCGGGAGTCGGGCTCGTCGGCCAGCAAGATAGCAGGATTGACGTTCACGAACCCCCTCCCGGCACCGATGTTAGCAACAGCGCCGACGACCCCTGGAGTCCGTTGATGATCCCATCGGAACCCAACGGCGTACGCAGGACGGGGTTAATACTGTCTATGCCCGCCTGCGGTCCCATCGACTAGCCTCGATCATATGGCGGTAGCGGAGGCCGGGCCCGGTAGGGACCTGGCGGCGACCGATCGGGTCTGGCGCAGTTCTGGGCGGCTTGCTGATGGTCGCGAGATCATCTATTTCGATGAATCACCCGGGCTGGGCCGTCCGGCCTTCCGCGACGGCAGGAAGCTGACACCCCCGTCCATGCCAGCCAATGAGCCCGTGGTCGGCCAGGACGGCGGCCTGGCTGGCGGGCTGCGCTGGGATCCACTGCTGGGTGAATGGGTGATGTTCGCAACGGGGCGCCGGGACCGCCCTATCCTGCCGCCAGCCGAACTGTGCCCTCTGTGCCCCTCCCGCCCCGGCCGCCACACGGAGATCCCGGCGCCCGGCTATGACGTCGTGGTGTTCGAGAACCGGTTCCCGGTGCTGCGGAGCGCGGCGGATGCTATGGTCCCGTTCCCAGACCTGGTGCCCGCTGCGGATTCCCGGCTCAGAACCTGCCTGCTCCCGCTAGTTCAGCGCCCTGGCCGTGGCCGCTGCGAGCTCATATCCTTCACCGACGAGCACGACGCCTCGTTCGCAAGTCTCTCCTCCCGACGGGTCCGCACTGTGCTCGAGGCACTGGCCGACCGGACCCGGGTGCTCGGCGCGATGCCAGGCGTGCAGCATGTGTATTGCTTCGAGAACCGGGGCGAAGAGGTCGGAGTCACCCTGCACCACCCGCACGGCCAGGTATATGCGTTTCCGTTCGTGCCGCCGCGGACGGGTCGGCTGCTGGCACGTGCACGCGCCCACCGGGTGCGTACCGGGCGCAACCTGTTCGATGATCTGGTGGCCAGCGAACTCGCGGATGGGCGCCGGGTCGTGGCGCTCAATGAGCACTGGATCGCGTTCGTGCCGCGAGCGCCTCGCTGGCCGTACGAGGTAATGCTGTTCCCGGCAAGGCGAGTCCCTGACCTGCCGGCGCTGTCCGACCCTCTCCGCGCCGCGTTCGTTCCCGTGTACCGCAATGTCCTCCGGCGACTGGACGAGCTGTTCGGCGCGCCAATGCCTTATATCGCGGCCTGGCAGCAGGCGCCGGTGCGAGGCCGTGCGGCTCGCGCAGAGTTCGCCCTGCACCTGCAGGTGCTTCCGGTCGGGAGAGGCCCTGGAGAGGTAAAGTTCCTGGCTGGAACGGAATCAGCGGCGGGCGTCTGGTCCAATGATGTCCTTCCGGAGGTGGCGGCTCGCAGGCTGCGAGAGCCGCACGGTGTGGCGGACCGGTGAGGCAGGTCGGCACCGGAGGCCGGACCGTGCCGTAGATCCCGCCGGAGCTTAGCGGCGCGCCCCGCGCACCGACGTACCGCCATTCCATTAGGCTCCACACTATGGGCGAGCTGAGGTTCGGCCCGCTAGCGATGCATACGAACACAGGCAAGGAGCCGACGGTGGCCTCCATTGAAGCGATCCATGCCAGGCAGATCCTGGATTCCCGGGGGAACCCGACCCTCGAGGTCGAGGTGGCGCTCGATGACGGGACCGTCGCGCTGGCCGGGGTGCCGAGCGGGGCGTCGACCGGCGCGTTCGAGGCCGTCGAGCTCAGGGACGGCGGATCGGAATACGGCGGCAAGGCGGTGAGCCGGGCGGTTCAGGCCGTCATCGACGAGATCCAGCCGGAACTGCTCGGTCATGAGGCCGATGACCAGCGTCTGGTGGACCAGGCGCTGATCGACCTGGACCGGACCCCGGACAAGTCGCGGCTGGGCGCGAACGCGATCGTCGGCGTCAGCATGGCCGTGGCCAGGGCCGCCGCGGAGTCCAGCGGTCTTCCGCTGTTCCGCTACCTCGGCGGTCCCAACGCGCACGTGCTCCCGGTCCCGCTGATGAACATCCTGAACGGCGGCGCGCACGCGGACAACAACGTGGACATCCAGGAGTTCATGATCACCCCCATCGGCGCGGCGACCTTCTCCGACGCGCTGCGCTGGGGCGCCGAGGTGTATCACGCGCTGAAGGCCGTGATCAAGCAGCGCGGGCTGTCCACCGGCGTCGGCGACGAGGGGGGATTCGCCCCCGACCTCGAGCACAACCGGGCGGCGCTTGATCTCATCGTCGAGGCCATCGGCAAGGCCGGGTTCATTCCCGGCCAGGACGTGGCGCTGGCGATAGACGCGGCCGCGTCGGAGTTCTACAGCGAGGGCGCGTACCACTTCGAGGGGACGCCGCAGACCTCGGCGCAGATGGCGGGCATCTACGCCGAATGGCTCGACGCCTATCCCATCGTGTCCATCGAGGACCCGCTCGCCGAAGAAGACTGGCCGGGCTGGCAGCAGCTCACCGCGAGCGTCGGCAACCGCGTGCAGGTGGTGGGCGATGACCTCTTTGTCACCAACCCGCAGCGGATCCGCCGCGGCATCGCCGAGCACTCGGCCAACTCGCTGCTGGTCAAGCTCAACCAGATCGGCACGGTCACCGAGACCCTCGACGCGGTGACCATCGCGCACCGCGCCGGATTCAGCTGCGTGATCAGTCACCGCTCGGGCGAGACCGACGACACCACGATCTCGGATCTGGCCGTCGCGACCAACTGCGGCCAGATCAAGACGGGCGCGCCCGCCCGCGGCGAGCGCGTCGCCAAGTACAACCAGCTGCTGCGGATCGAGGAACTCCTGGGCGACGCCGCGAACTATGCGGGCGCGGGCGCCTACCCGCGCTTTCCGGCGCAGGCCGGGCAGGGCTAGCGCTGGGTAGCAAGGGTTGATGTCCCCGTCCGCCGCCACCCCCCGGACAACCCGGCTGACCAGCCGGGCCGCGGTCCTCGCGGTAGTCATCTGCGCGATCGCGCTGAGCCTGGCGTATCCGGTGCGGGAGTACGTAGCCCAGCGGCAGCAGATCGACCAGCTGGTCGCGCAGCGGCAGACGATGCTGACGCAGGTGAAGAACCTGCAGGCGCAGCAGGCCAGGCTGTCCGACCGGTCCTATATCGAGCAGCTGGCCCGGCAGGAGCTTGACATGTGCTTCCCCGGTACCCAGTGCTACGTCATCGAGGGCAGCCAATCAGCGGCCGCGAGCACCCATCCGCGCCAGTCGGGCCCGGCACCCTGGTACGCAAAGCTGTGGCAGTCGGTCGAACAGGCGGACGCGGCCCCGACGCCCCCGAAGAGCCCGGCGAAGTGATCACGGCCCAGGACGAGGCGGCCATCGCCGCTCAGCTCGGCCGCCCTCCGCGCGGGCTGGTCGGCGTCGCTCACCGCTGCCCGTGCGGGCTGCCTGACGTCGCGGAGACGGCGCCGAGGCTGGCCGACGGCAGCCCGTTTCCCACGCTGTACTACCTGACCTGTCCCCGGGCGAACGCGGCGGTGAGCAAGCTGGAGGCCTCGGGGCTGATGCGCGACATGACCGCCCGGCTGGCCGACGACGCGGTGCGCAGCCGCTATGAGTCGGCGCACCGCGACTATCTGACCCGGCGGGAGGCGGCGGCGCGAGCGGCGGGAATCGAGCCGCTGCCGCCCGGTACTCAGTCCGCCGGCGGGATGCCGGAACGGGTAAAGTGCCTGCATGCGCTGGTGGCTCACGAGCTCGCGGCGGGTGAGGTGAACCCGTTCGGCCGCGAGGCGCTGGAGGCCGCCGGACAATGGTGGCTACCGGGACCGTGCGTGCCCGGACCGCGCTGATGACCCGCAGGGTCGCCGCCGTGGACTGCGGGACGAATTCGCTTCGGCTGCTGGTCGCGGACGTCGACCTCGGCCGGGCCGAGGTCACGGACGTGGCCCGGCGGATGGAGATCGTCAGGCTGGGCCAGGGGGTGGACAAGAGCGGGCGGCTGGCGCCGGACGCGCTCGACCGGACCATCGGCATGCTCCGCGATTACGCCGACATCATCGCGGCGTGCTCGGCGCGCGCGGTGCGCATGGTGGCGACCAGCGCCACCAGGGACGCGAGCAACGCGGCCGAGTTCACCCGCCGGGTCAAGGAGGTACTCGGGATCGCGCCGGAGGTCCTCACCGGCGCCGAGGAGGCCGTGCTGTCCTTTACCGGGGCGACCGCGGAACTGGCCGCCACCCGCGACGGCGGTCCCTTCCTTGTCGCGGACATCGGCGGCGGCTCGACCGAGTTCGTGCTCGGCGCGGCGGCCGCCGGAGCGGCAGGGGCAGCGGCCGAGAACGCGGTGCACGCGGCCTCGGTCAACATCGGCTGCGTCAGGATGACCGAGCGCCACCTGCACGATGACCCGCCGACCGATCGCCAGATCGCGACCGCCACCGCGGACATAGACGCGGCTCTGGACGTGGCCGCCGGTGCGGTACCGGTCCGGCAGGCCCGGACGCTGATCGGGCTGGCGGGCTCGGTCACCACGGTCGCGGCCATCGCGATGGGACTGCCTGCCTATGACGCGGCCCGCATCCATCACGCCCGCGTGTCAGCGGCTGACGTGCACGAGGTAACCCGGAGCCTGCTCGCCCAGACCCGGGCCGCCCGCGCCGCGATCGGCGTCATGCATCCCGGCCGGGTAGACGTGATCGGCGGCGGCACGCTCATCCTGGACCGGATCATGCAGCGGTTCGGATTCGGCGAGGTGCTGGTCAGCGAGCACGACATCCTCGACGGGATCGCCTGGTCGCTGGCGGCGCAGGCCGCCAGGGACGCGCGCGGCTGAGGCTCCGGTGGCCGCCGACGAGGAATTCACGGGCCCGGTGCCGCCGGGCAGCTGGCCCGGCGATCCGGCCGGGCCGGACACGCCGGTCGCGCGCAGCGCCGAGGACGTCGTGAGGCTGGCGGGCACCGCGGCCACTCTCGGCGAGCTCACCGCGCGGCAGTCGGTCTGCCGCGCGTGCCCGCGCCTGGTCGCCTGGCGCGAGCAGGTGGCGGCCGTCCGCCGCCGCGCGTTCCGCGACGAGCGTTACTGGGCCCGTCCGATTCCGGGCTGGGGATCGGAACGGGCCCGCGTGCTCATCGTCGGCCTGGCCCCCGCGGCCCACGGCGGGAACCGCACCGGGCGCATCTTCACCGGCGATCGCAGCGGGGACTTCCTGTTCGCGTCGCTGTACCGGTGCGGGCTGGCCGAAAAGCCGACCAGCGTGTCCGCGGGAGACGGCCAGCGCCTGCTCGGCGCGCGGATGGTGGCGGCCGTCCGCTGTGCCCCGCCAGAGAACAAGCCGACGCCGGCCGAGCGGGACACGTGCGCGGCATGGCTGGTCGCCGAACTCCGCCTGGTCGTCGCCGACCTGCGGGCCATCGTCTGCCTCGGCGGGTTCGCCTGGCAGGCGGTATGGCCGGCCCTGAGCAGCTGCGGCTTCACGCTGCCGAGGCCGCGCCCGGCGTTCGGCCACGGCGCCGAAGTCCGGCTGGCGGGTGCCGGCGCACCAGACGGCGTGCTGCTCATCGGCTGCTATCACCCGAGCCAGCAGAACACCTTCACCGGCCGCGTCACGCCGGCCATGCTCGACACCGTTTTTGACCGCGCCCGCGACTTCGCCGGCCTGGAAACCACAAGGCCGGTTACTTAGCGCTAATTTGATCATGTAATTAGTTACGCTCTGCATTCCTTTCGTAAAGGCGGACTCGGGCCGGCAAAATAGTTTCATCAGTCTTGGTTACTCCCGGCTTTGACAATTGCACGCGCGGTATTATGGGGCCGCCCCCGTAGCCCAAGGGAAGAGGCCGGCCCCCTAAAAGGGTCCCCAGTGTCGGTTCGACTCCGACCGGGGGTACTCACTGATGATCATGCTCCCGCTTTCCTCAATTGATCAGTGCCGTATCAGGCGAAACAACCAGCTCAGAGATCAGTTTCGCGTAATGTCTCAGTCGTTTGTATACCGGCGAATATTTGTGGGGATAAATCCGACAATTCCCCTTGCGGCCGACGGGCGGTAATCGTCGGTGAGTTCGCGGTGATCGCCGCCGGTATCTTCACGGGTCCATGCTGCCCGGCATAAGCCACGCGTTTGTTCGAAGCCGGGCGAAGGCAGGAGTCCGCTGAAAGACGACTAAACCAACTGACATGGCGGACTGCGAAGCGAGGTCAGCAATTGCAGGGACCCGGTGAACGCTCATGCGTGCGGCCGGATCACCAAGGCCGTGAACTACCGGCGGCCTGGGTGAGGTCCCGAGGCCGGTGCCGTCTGGCTGCGGCGGCTTACGCTCCGTTGAGGCGCAGCCGCCTGCGCATCTCGTACTCGTGCACGATCGCGTAGGCGTAGCCGCACGAGATGCCGCCTTCGTCGGCTAGCCAGTGTGCGCGTTCCTCGCGGCGTAGGAACGCGGGGCCAGCTTCGAGCCGATGGAACCACTCAGCGAGGTCACGGCCGGTTACGACCGGTATACGTGCGATAAGGCTGTTGTGCAGAGTCGGTGAGTGGGTCAGCGACAAGGGGCACCTCCATCAAAGCTCCATGTGCTTGAGAGTGCCTTATCGGAGGCCACCTGGCAACCCCCAACCCGCTACCAAATGTTCAGCTGAGCCGCTCGAAGATCATCGCCATGCCCTGGCCGCCGCCCACGCACATGGTCTCCAGGCCCAGGGTCGCGTCGTGGAACTGCAGGCTGTTCAGCAGAGTCGTGGCGATGCGGGCGCCGGTCATGCCGAACGGATGGCCGACCGCGATGGCTCCGCCGTTCACGTTGAGCTTGGCGATATCGACGCCGAGATCGGTGTAGGACGGGATGACCTGGGCCGCGAATGCCTCGTTGATCTCCACCAGGTCGATGTCGGGCATCGCCATGCCGGCCCTGGCCAGCGCCTGCCGGGACGCCTGCACCGGCCCCAGGCCCATGATCTCCGGCGAGAGCGCGCCCACCCCCGACGCCACGATCCGTGCCAGCGGCGTGATGCCGAGCTCGGCCGCCTTGACGTCGCTCATCACGACCACCGCGGCGGCGCCGTCGTTGAGCGGGCAGCAGTTTCCCGCGGTGACGGTGCCGTTGGGGCGGAAGGCGGGCTGCAGCGCGGCGACCTTCTCGATCGTCGTCCCCGGGCGGGGACCGTCGTCCGCCGCGACCACGGTCCCGTCGGGCAGCGTCACGGGCGTGATCTCGCGCTGCCAGAAGCCATTGGCGAGCGCCTTCTCGGCCAGGTTCTGCGAGCGCACGCCGAACTCATCCTGCTGCTCGCGGGTGATGCCGCGCAGTTCCGCGACGTTTTCGGCGGTCTCGCCCATCGCGATGTAGACGTCGGGAAGGAGCCCGTCCTGGCGCGGATCATGCCATGGCCCGGCTTCGCCGGTGCTGGCCCGCTCGGTTCGCCGCTGCGCGTCGGTGAACACCGGGTTCCTGGTGTCGGGCAGCGAATCGCTGCTGCCCTTGACGAACCTGCTCACGCACTCCACGCCCGCGGAGATGAACACGTCGCCCTCGCCGGCCCTGATCGCGTGGAAGGCCATCCGGATGGTCTGCAGCGACGACGAGCAGTACCGGTTGACGGTCGTCCCTGGCAGGTGATCGTGCCCGAGCAGCACCGCGACCACGCGGGCCATGTTGAACCCCTGCTCGCCGCCGGGCAGGCCGCAGCCGAGCATCAGGTCGCTGATGTCGGCGGGATCGAGCTGCGGCACCTGGGCCAGGGCCGCGGTCACGATCTGCGCGGTCAGGTCGTCGGGGCGGATGCCGGTGAGCGAGCCCTTGAAGGCTCGGCCAATGGGCGACCGCGCGGTGGCGACGATCACTGCTTCGGGCATGGCACCGGCCTCCTCGCATTAGGGTTCTTTCCAGACTATTCCCTGGCTGCTGAGCCCGGAAGGCGCGGGCACCAGCCTGGATCCGATAGCGTCTGTCCAGCCGGGAGGCCAGGAAGAGGACAGCCATGCAGGTATATGACTCACTGAGCGGGCTGGTGGGGAACACCCCGCTGGTCCGGCTGCGGTCGGTGACCCGGGGGATCCCCGGGTCCGCGGTGCTCGCCAAGGTGGAGTACTTCAACCCGGGCGGATCGGTCAAGGACCGCATCGCCCAGCGGATGATCCTGGCCGCCGAGAAAACCGGTGCGCTGCGCCCCGGTGGCACGATCGTGGAACCCACCTCGGGCAACACCGGAGTCGGGCTGGCGATCGTCGCGGCCGAGCGCGGTTACCGGTGCGTGTTCGTCTGCCCGGACAAGGTGGCGCAGGACAAGATCAGCGTGCTCCGCGCGTACGGCGCCGAGGTGGTGGTGTGTCCGGGCACGGTCGCGCCGGACCATCCGGACTCCTACTACAGCGTGGCCCGCAGGATGGCGGCCGAGATACCGGGCGGCTGGCAGCCCGACCAGTACGCCAACCAGGAGAACCCCGCCTCGCACTACGCGACCACCGGCCCGGAGATCTGGTCGCAGACCGACGGGACGATCACCCACTTCGTGGCCGGGATCGGCACCGGGGGCACCATCACGGGCGCGGGCAGGTACCTGAAGGAGGTGTCCGGCGGCGCCGTGAAGGTCATCGGCGCCGACCCGGAAGGCTCGGTCTACTCCGGCGGATCCGGGCGCCCGTACCTGGTCGAGGGGGTGGGCGAGGACATCTGGCCGGCCACCTACGACCCGTCCGTGTGCGACGAGATCATCGCGGTCAGCGACGCGGAGTCGTTCGGCATGACGCGGCGGCTCGCGCGCGAGGAGGCGCTGCTGGCCGGCGGCTCCTCCGGGCTGGCGGTGGTGGCCGCGCTGCGGGC
This sequence comes from uncultured Actinomycetes bacterium, assembly GCA_963705835.1. Taxonomy (GTDB): domain Bacteria; phylum Actinomycetota; class Actinomycetes; order Streptosporangiales; family Streptosporangiaceae; genus Palsa-504. The sequence goes on along the minus strand of CAVPLC010000078.1, from coordinate 160,458 downwards.
CGCGGCGGCGGCCGGGCCGGGCGCCGTGGTCGTCGTGCTGCTGCCCGACGGCGGCCGCGGCTACCTGTCCAAGATCTTCAACGACGAGTGGATGTCCGACTACGGGTTCCTGTCCGCGCAGACCTCGGAGCCGCTCGTGGCCGACGTGCTGGCCAGGAGGGACCGCAGCCTGCCCGAGTTCGTGCACGTCCACCCGGAGGAAGACGTCGGGGCGGCCATCGCGCTGCTGCGCGAGTACGACGTGTCGCAGCTGCCGGTGGTGAAGGAGGAGCCTCCGGTGATGGCCGCCGAGGTGGTCGGATCGGTGGTGGAGCGCGATCTGCTCGAGGCCCTGGTCGCCGGGCGGGCCAGGCCGTCAGATCCGGTCGGCGGGCACATGTCGCCGCCGCTGCCCAGCGTGGGCTCGGGCGAGCCGGTATCCCGGGCGGTGCTGGCCCTGGAGAAGGCGGGGGCGGCCGTGGTGCACGTGGACGGCAAGCCGTCCGGGCTGCTCACCCGGCAGGACGTGCTGACCTTCTTCGCCGCGAATACCTGATCCTCACGAAAGGCGATAACGGAATGAGCAGCCACGACGGGTTCGAGACCATGGCGATCCACGCGGGCCAGGAACCCGACCCGCTGACCGGGGCCGTCGTGCCGCCGATCCACCAGGCCTCCACGTTCAAGCAGGACGGAGTTGGCGGCCTGCGCGGCGGTTATGAGTACTCCCGCTCCGCCAACCCGACCAGGACCGCGCTTGAGCAGTGCCTGGCCGCGCTCGAAGGGGGCTCGGCGGCGCTGGCCTTCGCCTCCGGGATGGCCGCGGAGGATTGCCTGCTCAGGACGGCGTGCTCGCCCGGTGATCACGTGCTCATCCCCGATGACGCCTACGGCGGGACGTACCGCCTGTTCGCCCGGGTCCTGGCCGGATGGGGGCTGAGCCACAGCGTGGTGCCCATGTCCGATCTCGCTGCCGTGCGCGAGCAGCTGGCCGCCCGGCCGGTGCGGATGATCTGGACCGAGACGCCGACCAACCCGCTGCTGAACATCGCCGACATCAGGGCCCTGGCCCAGGTGGCCCGCGAGGCGGGCGCGATGCTCGTGGTGGACAACACGTTCGCCTCGCCGTACCTGCAGCAGCCGCTGGCCCTCGGCGCCGACGCCGTGGTCCACTCGACGACCAAGTACCTGGGCGGCCATTCCGACGTCGTCGGCGGCGCCGTGGTCGTGGCGGACCCCGACCTGGCCGAGCGGATCGATTACACCAGGAACGCGACCGGCGGCGTCCCCGGGCCGTTCGACTCCTGGCTGACCCTGCGCGGCATCAAGACCCTCGCGGTCCGGATGGACCGGCACTGCCGCAACGCCATGCGGGTCGCGCAGATGCTGGCCGAGCACCCCGCGGTGGCCGAGGTGTTCTACCCGGGCCTGCCCACCCATCCGGGCCACAAGACGGCGCAGGAGCAGATGCGGGCCTTCGGCGGGATGGTCTCGTTCCGGCTGCTGGCCGGCGAGGAGGCGGCGGTCCGGGCGTGCGGCCGGACCCGCCTGTTCACCCTGGGCGAGTCGCTCGGCGGCGTCGAGTCGCTGATCGAGCACCCGGCCCGGATGACGCACGCCTCGGTGACAGGCTCGGCCCTGGAGGTCCCGGGTGACCTGATCCGGCTGTCGGTGGGCATCGAGGACTGCGACGACCTGCTCGACGACCTGCGCCAGGCCCTGCGCGCCTGAGTGACACCGGGTCCCGCCCGGCGCCCATACCTGCGGAAAGAGGCCAGCTGGCCGCCCGCAGCCAGGTTTTCATTTGACCGAACGGTCCGTGGTTCGTGCCCCCGCGCAGCCAGGGGGCTGGCCGACGCTGGCGCGTGATTCCTGCTCGGCGCGGACGGCCACCAGCTCGCGCTGGACGTCGGCGCGGATGGGGGCGTCGGTGCCCAGGGCCTTGAGGCACCGGGCGAGCTGGCTGGCGTACAGGTCCAGCTGACGGCCGGTGAGCTGGCCGGGGTCCTGGTCAGGCATGGCCGGCCAGCCTGGTCCGGTCGTCCTGCTCGGCTATCACGTCATCGAGCCTGGCCTGCAGGTCGCCCCGCGCCTGGGGTACGGGGTCCAGCCTGTCGTAGGACGCGATGGCGCTTTCCAGCTGGCGGCGCTCCCGCGCGGAGCCTCGCGGAACCTGATCCTGAAGGTAGCTGGTGAACATGGACGCGACCTGGAGGAAGTCCAGTTACAGCGGCGGTAACGGCGGCGAATGCGTCGAAGTCAGCGCGCAGCCGCAGGCCGGCCGCGTGCTAGTGCGCGACACCAAGGACCGTCAGGGGCCGGTGCTTCGGTTCACCCTGGGCGCGTGGCAGCGGTTCGCTGACCGGCTGAGGTCGGCCGCTCGTTAGCTTCCTGATTTCCCAACCTAAGCGCCCGTGTCCCGCCTGGCGGGGACACGGGCGCTAAAGCGCGTGTCGCGGCGGTCAGCTCTTCGCCGCGGGTGAGCTTTCCTGTTCACTCGGCGCCGCGGCCTGCGGCTTGGGCTTGTAGGCCAGGGTGAACCAGGCCCCGACGGCGAAGATGATGCCGACCACGAACGAGCCGGTCGCCTTCAGCGGGTGGTGCCCGCTCGAGCCGGCGATGTGGCCCGGGATGAAGCTGGGCAGCGACTTGGCGGGCTCGGCCAGGTAGATGATGGCGGCCACGACGCCGATGACGGCGACGATGGCGAAAAGCACGGCGAGAATCGTCCTTCCCGTCGACCTCTCGCTTGATCCGCTCGTAGAACTCACGATTCCTCCTTGGTGCGGGCATGCGGTAAAGCTGTCTTAGCGCCGGCCGGTCGCGTCCGCCCGGGTTCAGTGCCGGCCGAAAGGGTCAGAGTCGTCAGCCGACTAGGAAAATCTACCGTCGGCTGACCCTCGGGGTGCGCAAGTCACGGATGACGTGCTAACCGAGACGTTCGGGTGCCGCCTGCAGGACCCGCCCGCCGTTCCTTCTGGCCACGTTACCAACGAACGCCCTGAGCCTGTCCGCCCAGGTTGCCCGCGGCAGCGCCGCCAAGATGGGCGGTGGCCTCTGGATCGGGGCGAATCTGGAGTCGGTCAGTTCTGCCCCGCGGGCGAGCTTTCCTCGTCGCTCTGTGACGTGGCCTGCCTTGGGCTTGTAGACCAGGGTGAACCAGGCCCCGACCGCGAACACGACGCCGACGACGAAGCAGCCAGTCGCGCGAAGCGGGTGGTGTCCGGTCGAGCCGGCGATGTGTCCGGGCAGGATGGTCAGCGAGTTGGCGGGCTCGGCCAGGTAGATGATGGCGGCCACGATGAACAGGACGGCGATGATGCCGAGAATCACGGCGAGAATCGTCCTTCCCATCGACCTCTCGCTTGATCCGCTCGTAGAACTCACGATTCCTCCATGTGCGGGCATGCAGTAGAGCTTGTTTGATTGCCAGCCTTTGTTGCCAGCCCGGATCCAGGTCGCAACAAATTAGGGAGGATCTACCGTCGGCTGACCCTCCGGGTGCGCAAGAAGTCGCGGATGACGTACTCACCGAGACGTTCGGGTGCCGCCTGCAGGACCCGCCCGCCGTTCCTTCTGGCCACATTGTCAACGAACGCGCTGAGCCGTGCGTCGTCAGCGAGCATGAAAATGTTCAGCGCGGCGTGCCGCCGTGTCATCTTGTCCACCTCCGCCAACGTGAGCTCGAGCGTTTCCGGCGAAGGCGGCCAATCGAACCAGGATCGCCCGTCCCGTTGCAGGTGAGCGGTGGGTTCACCGTCGGTCACGATCAGGACGACCGGCTCGTGCTCGGGGTGCCGGTCGATGTGGCGCCCGGCGAGCATCAGCGCGTGGTGCAGGTTGGTGCCCTGGACCATGTCCCAGCCCAGCCCGGCGAGGTCGGTCTCGCGCAGCTCGCGCGCGTAGTTGGAGAAGCCCACGACCTGGATGGCGTCCTGCGGGAACCTGCTGCGCAGCAGCGCGTGCAGCGCGAGGGCCGTCTGCTTGGCCGCCGCCCAGGTCCCGCGCAGCTGCATCGAATAGGACAGGTCGACCAGCAGGGACACCACCGCCGCGGTGCGCCGCTCGGTCTCCGCGACCTCGAAGTCGCGCGCGGAGAGCTTGATGGGCCCATCCAAGTCGCCCCGCAGCAGGGCGTTCCGCACCGTGGCCGGGACGTCGAGGGGCTGCTCGTCGCCGAACTCCCAGGGCCGGGTGGTACCGGTCAGCTCGCCCGCCTGGCCTGCGTCCCGCTGGTCGTGGTCGCCCGCCCCGTGACCGAAGCTCATGTCGGTGAAGATCCGGCGCAACGCCGTGTCACCCAGCCGGCGCACCGCCTTGGGAGTGAGCTCGAGGCGCCCGCCGTTGCGGGTCAGGTACCCCTGCCGTTCGAGCTCGCGCTCGATGCGGCGCAGGGCCTCGACGTCATCGACCGCCTGCCGGCCGAAGGCCCGCCGGACCGCCTCCTCGTCGATGTCGTCCAGGCTCGCGCCCGGGTAGTCCTGCTCGAACGCGTTTTCCAGGTCGGCCAGGTCGGCCAGCTCGGCCAGGGCCGTGGTCGCGTCGCCGAGGCCGAGCGGTTCCTCGCCCGACATCTGGACGCCGCCCATCATGGCCGCCTGGTCCAGGTCCGGCCGCCGGGACCGCAGCGCGTCGGCGAGCCGGGCCATCTCGCTCTCCAGCCCGGCGTCGTCCAGCGCGTTCGACATCAGCCCGGCCAGCTCCTGGCGCTGCTCCTCGCTGAGCGAGCGCAGCAGCCGCTCGGCGGCGGCCATCCGGCTGACCAGCGAGTCGACCAGTTCCTCAAGGTTCTGCGGGTGGTCGGGAAACAGGTCACCGTAGCGGGACATGAACTGGTCGAAATCGGCCTGGGTGTGTTCTCCGCGCGCGTCGGCGGCCAGCATCTCGTTCAGATCCCCGAGCATGTCCTTGATCCGCTGCATGGCCTGCGGATCGGGGTTCTGCAATGCCTGCCGCATGCCGCGGAACTGGCTGTCGAGCACCTCGCTGCGCAGCAGCTGCCTGAGCCGCTCGAAGGTCTCGCGGGCGGCGGGCGAGCGCCAGTCGTAGTCGGCCAGCCGCCGGATGGCCTGGGCCGTGTCGGCGGGCAGCGCGTCGAGGTCCGCCTCGCGCAGCCGGGCCTCGTCGCTCGGGTCGGGGAACAGCTCGGCCCGTTCCTGCCCGACGGCGGTGTCGAGCAGGGCCCGGGCCTGCTCGAGGATGCCGTCGAGCCGGCCGCTGCCGCGGATCTCGCGCTGCCGGTCGCGGACCCGGCGGAGCAGGTCGTCCAGGCCGCGCCGCCCGGCGGAGCCCTTCCTGAGCAGGTCCCGCAGGGCGTCGGCCGGGGTGCCACCGGACAGGATCGAGTCGCCCATCTCGTCCACGGCCCCGCGCACGTCATAGGAGTCCGCCAGCGGGTCCGGGCCGTAGACGTACCGGCCGTACCGGTATTTCGCCATGTCAGGTCCGGTACACGCTCGTGCCGTCGGCGCTGTCCTTGGACAGCCGGCGCATCAGGTACAGCCCCTCCAGGGCGAACTCCAGGGCCGCCGCCGCGTGCCCGAAGGACTCGCCGCCGTCCATGCCGAGCCTGGACATGATCCTGGCCAGCCCGGGCACGTCGCCGATCCGCTGCAGCAGGTCGGTGGCCGGGACCAGCTCGCCGGACTCGACCGTGCCGCCCTCCTCGAACTTGGCCAGCAGGCCGGAAAGGTCGACGCTGCCCAGCCGGGAGCGGAAGGTGTCCGCGATCGCCCGGCGCAGCATCGCGCCCAGGACCTCTTCCTCCCGGCCCTCCTCGCTGACCTCGAACTCGACCTTGCCGCGCAGCGTGCTGACCACCGCGGGCAGGTCGCACACCCGGGCCACCGGCGGTTCGTGGGCCGGCCCGGCCAGCGCGGACCGGCGTACCGCCGAGGCGGCCGCGCTTTCCGCCGCGGCGATGGCGAACCTCGCGGAAACGCCAGAACGCGCGTCCACGGCGGGCGAGTCGCGGACTCCCCTGGTAAACCGCGCGATCACCTCGACGAGGTGGTCGGGCACTTCCGTGCCGGCCCAGATGTCGGCTTCCTGCCTGATCAGGGTGAGCTCGTCGTCCAGGGACAGCGGGTAGTGGGTCCGGATCTCCGCGCCGAACCTGTCCTTCAGCGGCGTGATGATCCGTCCCCGGTTGGTGTAGTCCTCCGGGTTCGCGCTGGCCACCAGCAGCAGGTCGAGCGGGAGCCTGAGCGAGTAGCCGCGGATGCCGATGTCCCGCTCCTCCATCACGTTGAGCAGGGAGACCTGGATCCGCTCGGCGAGGTCGGGAAGTTCGTTCAGGGAGAAGATGCCCCGGTTGGTCCGCGGCACCAGCCCGAAGTGAATGGTCTCCGGGTCGCCGAGCGTGCGCCCTTCGGCCACCTTGACCGGGTCGATGTCGCCGATCAGGTCGCCGACGCTGGTGTCCGGGGTGGCGAGCTTCTCGCCGTACCGGTCCGAGGCGTGGCGCCAGGTGACGGGAAGATCGTCGCCGAGTTCGGCGGCGAGCCGTCGGCAGCGCGCGCAGGCGGGCTGATAGGGATGGTCGTTGATCTCGCAGCCTTCGATGGCCGGGGTCCACTCGTCGAGCAGCCCGGCGAGCGTGCGGATCAGGCGGGTCTTACCCTGGCCGCGCTCGCCGAGCAGGATGATGTCGTGCCCGGCGATCAGGGCGCGCTCGAGGTGCGGCAGCACGGTCTGGTCGAACCCCACGATGCCAGGGAACGGATCCTGCCCGGCCCGCAACATGGCCAGCAGGTTCTGTCTGATCTCCGCCTTGACGCCGCGGTGCACGTGACCGCCCGCGCGTAGCTCGCCCAGCGTGGTGACGGCCGGAGGCTGGCTGCGCCGGGGGGTAGTCGGATCCCGGTCCTCGGGGCCGTCGGGACGGCTGGCACGGTGATACGAGTCGCGTTGCTGCACCATTCGACACTATGTCGTCATCGCGAGTCTTCGCATATCGGCCACGTCACATACCCGGGCGCCGGGTCTGCTCAGGCTTGGCACACTTGCATCGCATCCTTTCCGGCGGCAACATCGACCTGCTGCGGCTGTCCAAGCTGCTCCGTCACGGCCTGGCCGCAGCCAGCCATTACCTGGCGTTCCGCTGTCGGCTTCCCTATCATCCGGGGTCGCTGGCCAAGCTGTTCGGCGATGTGGCCCACCTGGGCGCGGGCGGCTCGAGGTCGGTCACGAACGGTTGGGCCCTTGGCTGCACGTGGACGAGGCCAAGGTGGTGCTGGTGGTCGAGCCCGCGGCCCCGCGCACTGCGAGGAAGGATCGCCTCGCGCAGCGATCCGCGGGCTGCACCCTCGCCTTCGGCTGAGCCCGGCCATCCCTCCGATCAGCCGGAGACCTCGTAGCCACCGCTCGTGATAGGGAATACCGGCGTCGCTGCCGCGTTGGGGCCGCAGCCCGGATTGGCAGCGAACCCCGGCGAGAAGTTCAGCAGGTCTGGGCCCGTAGGGTCATTGTCGTTGACACCGATAATGACGTAGCTGCCGACGAACCAGCCCTCTGCTCGCTGACGCGGGCCGCCCGAGGTGAAGATCCGGCCGGTGAGATACGCCGTGTTGCCGCTCACGAACACGCAGGTGGCCGTGCCCATGACAAACGTGCCGTCCGGGTAACCGATTGTGAACTGGCCTTCGGCGCCCACCGGCGTCTGCGCGGCGTCCACGTTAACCGTAGGGTCACCGAACTGCCCGAGGGTTCCGGAGCCGGAGACGGTGGCGAGGCCTGAGGACGCCCAGGCAGGCGCTGCTGTCACAAAGACGCCAATTAGCCAGGCCATTGTCACGATGAACAGTAGTTTGCGCATAGGCACCGGTGTAGCACATTGACACCACAAAAGCGATATTTCACGCGATCTTGGGGACGGCGGCCCCGCCATGAACCACGATCACAGGTTGCCGCGCCTGGCCTGCTCCCGTTCGATGGCTTCAAACAGCGCCTTGAAGTTGCCCTTGCCGAAGCCCTGCGACCCGTGCCGCTCGATCAGCTCGAAGAACACGGTCGGCCGGTCCTGCACCGGCTGGGTGAAGATCTGCAGCAGGTAGCCATCCTCGTCCCGGTCGGCGAGGATGCCGAGCTCGCGCAGTTCGTCCAGTGGTACGCGCGTCTCGCCGACCCACGAGCCAAGCTCGTCGTAGTAGCTGCCCGGGGTGGCCAGGAACTCCACGCCCGCCGCCCTCATGGCCCGGACGCTGGCCACGATGTCGTCGGTGGCCAGCGCGATGTGCTGCACGCCGGGGCCGCCGTAGAACTCCAGGTACTCGTCGATCTGCGACTTGCGCTTCCCGACCGCGGGCTCGTTCAGCGGGAACTTCACCTTGCGGGTCCCATCGGCGACCACCTTGCTCATTAGCGCCGAGTACTCGGTGGCGATGTCGTCGCCGACGAACTCCTTCATGTTGGTGAAGCCCATGACGCGGTGGTAGAAATCCACCCACTCGTCCATCTTGCCAAGCTCGACGTTGCCCACGCAGTGGTCGATCTCGGTAAAGAATCCGCGCTCACCGGGGGTCACAATGGGCGGTGCCGGGACGTATCCGGGCAGGTAGGCACCCGAGTACCCGGAGCGCTCCACCAAGGTGTGCCGGGTATCGCCGTAGGTGGCGATAGCGGCCACGATGACCTTGCCGGACTCGTCCTCGAGCAGGTGCGGCGCCTCGAGACCCAGGGCGCCGTGGGCTACCGCGTAGTCATAGGCCTCGTCGACGGAACTGACCTCGAGGGACAGGTCCATGACCCCGTCGCCGTGCGCGGCGACCCGGCGGCCCAGCCGGGTCCGGGCGCGGGTCGGGCTGCGGAACACGAACCGGGCCCGGCCCGACTCGAGCACGTACGCCGCCTCGTCCGGGCATCCGGTCTCCGGCCCTCGGTAGGCCATCCGCCGCATGCCGAACGCCGTGGAGTAGTAGTGCGCCGCCTGCCTCGCGTTCCCGACCGCGAATACGACGGCGTCCATGCCGATGATCCCGAAACTGTCCCGCGATGCCGTAGTCATGCCGATAGCATGCGGACCGGCCTTCAAAGTGCGCAACCAAGTGCAAGCTTCCTAGGCATCTTGTCTACTTATTCCGAACGGTCCGTGGTACTTGTGTGCAGTATGACTACCAGCCACCCGGCCACCATCGACCTGCTGGACGCCGCGCTCATCGACCTGCTGGCCGCCGAGCCGAGAGTGGGCGTGCTCGAGGCGTCGCGTCGGCTCGGCGTGGCCCGCGGCACGGTGCAGGCCCGGCTCGACCGGCTGGCCGATCGCGGCGTGATCACCGGATACGGGCCGGACGTGGACCCGGCCGCGCTCGGCTATGAGGTCACCGCGTTCATCACCCTCGAGATCCGCCAGGCCGGCGGGCACGATCCGGTGGCGGAGCGGCTGGCCGCCATCCCCGAGGTGCTGGAGGTGCACACCATCACCGGCGCTGGGGACCTGCTGTGCCGAGTAGTCGCCCGGACCAACGCCGACCTGCAGCGCGTGCTCGACGCGATCGTTTCCGTCGAAGGCGTGGTCCGCGCCTCGACAGTGATCTCGCTTGCTGCCCAGGTCCGGTACAGGGTCCTCCCCCTGATCCGCGCCGCCACGTCGGGCACCGGACCGCCGCCCTTGTGATGGCCCGCGCCAGATCCGCGCGGGTCAAGTGCGTCTTTTCAATTGGCTACGCTTGGGACTGCCGCCCTTTTTCAGGGCGGACAGGGCGGGTATCTTGACTTGCGTAACCGCAGTAACACGGCGGTGGCTAATCCAGCCCCCTGGAATCCTCGGGCGGGAGGGCAGTGGACCGGATCGTTGACGGCGACGTCCAGCAGGACATCCACAAAGATCGGGACGTGGATGCCGTCACGCGTGACCTGACAGCCGACGATCGGCATGCGGCCGACGCCCGGTTGGATGACCAGGAGCCGCTTCGGCCTGAGGCAGCGAGTCACCAGGTCATGGTGGGCGATATTCCGGTAGAGCCACCTGGCTTCTGGCCCCGGGCTGGCTTGCTGGCGGAGCTGGACCGGCCTGGTGCGCGGGTATCGGTGATTCACGCGGTGGCCGGGCAGCATGGCATGGGTGCTACACAGCTGGCGGCCGCGTACGCGCGGGCGAAGCTGACGGCAGGCTGGCGGCTCGTGGCGTGGGTCAACGGTGCCGACACAGGTAGCCTGCTAGCGGGACTAGCTGCAGTGGCCGACGCTACGGGGTTGACTGACGGCGATTCCGGGCCTGACGTCGCCGAGGCGGGCGCGATGGTGCGGCACGGATTGGAGATCGACGGAGACCGCTGCCTGCTGGTGTTCGACGATGTGGCGGATCCTGCGGTGTTGCGGCCGTTTGTTCCAGCCGAGGGCAAGGCCCGGGTGCTGATCGTCAGTACTCTGCCATCGGCGGCGGCCCTCGGGAGCAGCGTCCCGGTGGACGCGTTCGGTGCCGAGGAGGCTTCGGCGTTTCTGGCGGCGGGGACCGGGCTGGACGATGAGGCAGGGGCAGCTGCGGTGGCTGCCGTACTGGGGCATACGCCGCTCGCGCTGGCTCTGGCTGTGCCTGTGATCGCGGGGCAGCACGTCGGGTACCAGTGGTATCTGGACCGGCTGCAGGCGACGCCGGCCGACGTGTCCCTGACCGGAGACCACGGGCAGTCGCACCCGCATGGCATCGCGCGGGCCGTTCCGCTGTCCTTGCAGGCGGTTCGGGCGGGCGACCGGACGGGCATATGTATTCGGGCCTTGGAGATCATGGCGATACTGTCGCCGGCCGGGGTCCGCCGTGAACTGCTACATGTCGCCGGACGGGCGGGCGTGCTGGCCAGCAGCGGGCGTCGGGTAGCGGCGGCGATGACGGATCGGGCGCTGGCGTGGCTGAGCGATCGGTCGCTGCTGACGTTCAGCCTGGACGGCCAGACTGTCATCATTCACCGCCTGGTAGCGCGTCTGATCTGTGAGGAGATGGCCCGCCGACAGCGGCTGGCGGAGACATGCTGGGCTGCCGCATCCGTGCTGGAAGCGTACGCCAGCGCGCTTGCGGCGTCGCAGGATCGTCCGGCCGTCAGGAATATCCCCCAGCAGGTGACGGCGCTGCTGGATAACACCACCGGGCCCGCCGGGGAGGCCGACGAGGAGCTGGCCGAACTCCTGCTGCGTCTCCGGTTCGTGGCGCTCTATCACCTGATCGAGCTTGGCGACAGTACCTCGCAGGCCATCGCGATCGGCGAGTCGCTCACCTCAGACCTTGAGACGCTACTGGGTCCCGACGATCCAGACACCTTGAACTCGCGGAATAGCCTCGCAGCCGCCTACCTTGCGGCGGGCCGGACCGCCCAGGCGATCCCGCTGTTCGAGCAGATCTTGGCTGTCCGGCAGCGCCTGCTGGGCCCCGGCCATCCCGACACCCTGACTTCGCAGAATAACCTCGCCGCTGCTTACCAGGACGCCGGGCGGGTGGCTGAGGCGATCCAGGTCTACGAGCAGACCCTGGCCGTACGAGAGCGGCTGCTGGGCGTCGGCCATCCCAGCACCCTCAACTCCCGCGGTAACCTCGCCGCCGCCTATCAGGACGCGGGCCGGGTCGCTGAGGCCATCCCGCTATTCGAGCAGTGCTTGGCCGATCGGGAACAAATGCTGGGCCCCGATCACTCCGATACCCGAACGTCACGGATGAATCTCGCCGCTGCCTATCGGGAAGGCGGCCGGGCCGCGGACGCGATCCGGCTGCTCGAGCAGATCTCGGACGGTCGGCGAGTACTGGGTGCCGATCGCGCGGATGCGTGGGCCTCAGGGACAAGCCTCGCCAACGCCTACCTGAACCGGAGCTTGATCCCAGAGCCGATCTCACCAACTGGTCGGGCTTCGGCCGCCTGGGAGAGTCGGCCACCTGCCGAGGCCGTCGCTCACGTTCGTCCTTCCGGCTTGCGCCGACCTCCCGCCGACCCGGTCAGGCGGGCTCTTCCTGCTGGATTTCGCCGACCCCCCGCCGATCCGGTCGGGCGTGTGCTTCCTGACGGTGTTGCACGCCCGTCTGCCAAGCTGACCGACCCTTCATACGCGGCTGCGCCGCCGTCCATTGATCCCCAGTACGACCGCGAGGTTGCCGCGGCGATCATGGCGGGAGATCCGGCGGGCGTTGCCATGGCGTACGACAGGTACGCGGCTGCGCTGTATGGCTACTGCCATTGGATGCTGCGCGACGCGGCGGGAGCGGCCGAGGCCTTGCAGCTCACGTTCGTTATCGCCACCGCCACGCTCAGCGACCTGTCCGAGCCTTCCAAACTGCGCCCGTGGCTGTTTGCGCTAGCCCGCAGAGAATGCCTACGCCGAATGCGGACTGCGTCGGTCGCCCGTGATGCGGAGGCCGATGCGGCGAACAGGCCGGCCGATACGGTGGGCCAGTCTACGCACCCGGTTGACCTGCCGATGGATGCCACTATGCCGATGCGCGCGGTCGGCCAGCCGACCGATGCGACTCACGGGTTGGCCGACGCGACTGTGCGGTTCCGCGTGGTCGGCCAGTCGACCGATGCGACTCACGGGTTGGCCGACGCGACTGTGCGGTTCCGCGCGATCGGCCGGCCGATTGAGGTGAGCCAGGAGCTGGTTGACGCGACTGTGCGGTTCCGCGCGATCGGCCAGCCGACCGAGGTGACCCGGGAGCTGATTGACGCCACTAGGCCGTTCCGCGCGGTCAAGCAGATAACCGACGCGGCGAACGGCTCGGCCCATGTCGATGGTGACCAGGGACAAGCCGAACTCCGGGCTCTGATCTATTCCATCCTGGCCGAGCTGAGGCCTCGTGAACGTGAGGTCATCGAGCTGAGCTTCAGGTACGACCTGTATGACGACGATCTGGCCGTCGCGCTCGGCGTGACGGGGAGCCGGGCGCACGCGCTGGCCGCGCGCGCTCGTCGTCGGCTGGAGAAGGCCCTTGACGCGTTGCTCATCGCGCTCACCAGGCGGCATGTCTGTCCGGTGCTAGGGGAACTGTTGGCCGACTGGGATGGGCGGCTGACCAAGCGGACGCGTAACCTGGTCGATTTGCACGTCGTGCAGTGCCAGGCCTGCACCAATCACGGGCGGGGCGCTCTGCGCTCGGCGGCCTTTTCCCGCCTGCTACCGCTGGCCCCGCTCCCCCCTGAACTGCGGGAGCAGGTCTTGAGCCGCTGCTCCTCCCCTGCTGAGGATGCAGTGGCGTACCGCCGGTCGGTAGCCCGGCTCGCGGAACCGACGTGGTTCGCACGTTTCTCTGAGGAGATCAGCTGGAAGTGGGATAGCATCCGGGCCACCCCCGGAGCAGCGATCGCTACCATGGCTGTCGCGGTGTGGGCCGCAGCGGCGGTGATAGTCACGCTACTCACCGTCGCGAGCACCCACGCCGCACACGCCCAGCCAAGCGTCAGGACCTCCTCGAGCATTCCTGCGGCGCCTGCCGTCACCAGGACCGCCCCCTCGGTTGCCGCCACGTCCGCGTCCGCGAGGAAGTCGCGGACCGCTAGGCCGTCCCCGACCTACGTGGCGCCCGCGTATGTGCCATCGGCCTCGCCGACGATACGTACCGAACCGTCGCCGTCGCCGTCGCGCTCGGCCAAGCCGTCGAATTCACCCAAGCCGTCGAAGTCCCCGTCCCCGTCGCCCTCGCACTCAGGTTCTCCGTCTCCTTCAGGCTCACCGTCACCGTCTCCGTCCAAGACGCCCTGAAGGAAGGACCGGGCAAGAAGGCGACTAACTACTAGTCCCGTCGGGCGGCCTCGTCCTCCGCTAGCGCGGTCCAGTGGGCAAGCTGGTACCAGACGGCGATGGTCTCGGCATGCTCGGGGCCTAGGACCCGTTCGTAGGACCGGCAGCAGCGCGGCGAACTGGTCCCGCGCGGCGGCCGTGTCCCCGGCGCGCCCGGTCCAGTAGGCCAGTTCCTCCCGCGCGGCCAACGTGTCGGGGTGGTCAGGGCCGGAGACGCGCTCGCGGACGGGTAGCAGCGCGGCGAACTGGTCCCGCGCGGCGGCCGCGTCACCGGCGCGCCCGGTCCAGTAGGCCAGGTTGAACCGGGCGGCCAGGGTGTCGGGGGAGTCCGCGCCGAATACGCGCTCGCAGATGGGGAGCAGCGCGGCGAACTGGCCGCGTGCCGCGGCCGCGTCTCCCGCGTAGCCCGCGAAGTTGGCGAGATTGTGGCGGTTGGTCAGGGTGTCGGGGTGCTCAGGGCCAAGCACGCGCACGGCTACCGGTAGCAGGGCGGCGAACTGGTCCCGTGCCGTGGCCGCGTCCCCGGCCTGCCCGGTCCAGTAGGCCAGGCTGGCTCGGGTGGCCAGGGTGTCGGGGTGCTCAGGGCCGAGCACGCGCTCGGCTACCGGTAGCAGGGCGGCGAACTGGTCCCGTGCGGCGGCCGCGTCCCCGGCCTGCCCGGTCGAGTAGGCGAGTTCGCTCCGCGCGGCCAGGGCGCCGGGGTGCTCGGGCCCGGGCATCCCGGCTGCGTTGACATTCACATCGCCATTGGCCAAGACCGCGCCGTTGGGCGCGGACGGCGTCTGGTTAGCCGGCGCTGCCTGGATCTTCTGGACCAGGGCCCGCAGGTCAGCCTCGGCGTCCGGGTTCTCCTCCAGCAGGTCCGCTAGCCGCTCCGCCCACCGTACCGCCAGAGCCGCGCGGACAAGCCCCGCATCCGTTCCGGCCGCACCGGTTACCTGCTCGCGTGTTTCCTCAAGCCGCTGCTCGGTCAGCCGGGTCTGCTTGGCGTCCCCACAGCCCAGCAGTTGGGCGAACCCGCGTTGTGCCGTCTCCCACTCGTCGGCGGCTGCGGCATCTACCACCACCTGACCGGCCTTTATCGCCAGCGCGAGCAGGCTCTCTCCCAGCACCTCTCGCCCCCTCTCATCGATGGATGATTCAAGCCAAGAGGGCTGAGCCTTTACCATTCTACAGGCACGATGATCTGGTCCATCTCTGCCACCTTGACCTCTCTGGCCACCCAGGTCCGCTACCGGATCCTCCCACTGGTCCGCGGCGCGGGTCCGGCCGCGTCTTTCAATTGGCTAACCATGAGGCTGACTGCCCTGTTTAGTCCGGTCAGGGTGGGTATGTTGATGTGCGTAACCGCCACGTCACGGCGGTTACCTGGCCAGCCTGGAGAATCTCTTCGCGCGAGTGTGGGGGCGGGTGGTGGATCGGACCGGTGACGCCCAGCAGGAGACACATTCCGGGCGGGATGTTGAGTTCACTGCGCACGACGTGACGGTCATCGATCACTCCGTGGCCGGTGCCGGGGAGTCGCAGGTCCCCTGGTTCGCCACCAGAGGCGGCAGCAGATCAGGTAGTGGTAGGTGACATCCCTCGCGAGCCGCCTGGTTTCCAGCCCCGGGCAGGCCTGCTGGCCCAACTGGACGAGGCTGGCGCGGGCGTGTCGGTCATTTGCTCGCCCACGGGGATGCCGGGTGTGGGCACGACCGAGCTCGCGGCCGCGTTCGCGCGGGCCAAACTGGCGGCGGGCTGGCGGCTGGTGGCCTGGGTCAGCGCCGAGGACACCGACAGCCTGCTGGCTGGCCTGGCCACGGTGGCCGACGCTACCGGGCCGCCCGACGGCGAGTCCGAGTCAGACCAGGGCGATGCGGCCCGGTTGGTGCGGCACCGGCTCGAGGCCGACGGGGACCGCTGCCTGCTGGTCTTCGATGACGTGACCGATCCCGACGTGCTGCGCCCGTTTGTCCCCGTCGGCGGTGCGGCTCGGGTGCTGATCACCAGCACCCGGCCGTCGGCGCCGGACCTGGGGACCGCCGTCCCGGTGGATGTCTTCACCGCCGATGAGGCACAGGCGTTCCTGGCCGGGCGGACCGGCCAGGTGGACGCTGAGGGGGCCGCGGCGCTGGCCGCCGAACTCGGGTACCTGCCGCTGGCGCTGGCACAGGCCGCGGCGGTGATCGCCGG
This sequence comes from uncultured Actinomycetes bacterium, assembly GCA_963705835.1. Lineage (GTDB taxonomy): Bacteria > Actinomycetota > Actinomycetes > Streptosporangiales > Streptosporangiaceae > Palsa-504. The sequence continues at coordinate 144,591 of CAVPLC010000078.1, read as the reverse complement.
GCAGCACCTGGGATACGGGGCGTACCTGGACCGGCTGCGCGCGGTGCCGGTCCGGGAGTCCCTGATCCAGGGCGAGGGGCAGCGATACCTGGACGGCGTCGCGCGGGCGGTGCTGCTGTGCTTGAAGGCGACCCACGCGGCCGACCAGACGGGCTTGTGCATCCGGGTGATGGAGGTCTTGGCCGTCCTGCCGACGGCGGGAGTCCGCCGGGAACTGCTGCACACCGCGGGGTACGCGGGCGCGCTGACCGCCGGCGGACATCGGGTGACCACCGCCCTGGTCGATCAGGCGCTGGAGCAACTGGCCGAACAGTCGCTGTTGACCCTCAGCCTGGACGGCCAGACCGTCATCGCGCATCGCCTGGTGATGCTGGCGGTACACGATGAAATGGCCCGGCGGCGGCGGTTGACGGTGGTTTGCCGGGCCGTGGCCTCCGTGCTGGAAGTGCGCGCCCGGGCTCTGGAGGCGTCGGGCGACCGCAGGGCCGTCAGGGACCTCCCTGGGCAGGTGACGGCGCTCCTTGAAGGCGCGGGGCTCATGGGTGAGGTGGATGAGGAACTCACCAATATTTTGCTAGACCTGCGATGCCTGGCGCTGGATCACCTGATCGAGCTAGGCGACAGCGCGACGCAGGCCGTCGCGTTCGGCGAGCCGCTGACCGCGGACCTCGAGCGGCTGCGGGGCCCCGACCATCCCAGTACCTTGAACACGCGGAACAGCCTCGCCGTCGCCTACCAGAACGCGGGCCGGGCCACCGAGGCGATCCTGCTCCTCGAGCTGACCCTGGCCACCCGGGAACGGGTACTCGGTCCCGACCATCCCGATACCGTGCGCTCGCGGCACAACCCGGCGGCCGCCCACCCGGACGCGAACCGGGCAGGCGAACCGATCCAGCCGGTCGAGTCGGCTCCGTCCGCTCGGTCGCCTGCCGATCCTGCCGTGCGCATGCTTCCTCTCAGCTTCCGCTGGCCGCCTGCTGATCCTGCCGGACCGCTGCTTCCCGACACCATCGCACGCCTGTTGGCCACCCTGAGCAATGATGAGGCGCCGACCATAGTGATGGATCCGGTACTCATTGACGTCGAACCTCCGCCCCGTGATCCGGGTCAGAGCGTGCATTCCGATCCCGCCGAGGAGCCGCCCGCCGTCGCGGCCGGTCAAGCACCGGACCATGACGCGTCGGCCGAGCCAGTACTCGATCCCGCCCCGGAGGCCGAGCGCGAGCCGGTTGCTGAGCGCGAGCCAGAACCCGAGCCGGAACCCGAGTCGGAACCAGAACCGGAGTCGGAGACGGCCGGGCTGGAGCGGCCGCCCGTCGCCGCCCGGCGCTCTCGCATCGGCCGTATCCGTCTGCGGCGGACGCGCGTTGTCGCGCTGACCGGGGCTTGATGCGTCGGCCGTAGTGATGGATCCGGTACCCGTAGACGTCCGGCCTCCGCCTCGTGATCTGGAGCCGCCGCCCGCCGCGGTAAGTCAAACGCCGGACCATCACGCGCCGGCCGAGCCAGCACCCGATCCCGCCCCGGCGGCCGAGCACGAGCCGGAGGCTGAGCCGGGGCCGCAGGCTGAGCACCAGCCGGAGGCTGAGCAGGAACCGGTGGCTGAGCCGGAGGCGGCGGCTGAGCGCGAGCCGGGGGCCGAGCACGAGCCGGAGGCTGAGCCGGGGCCGCAAGCTGAGCATCAGCCGGAGGCTCAGCAGGAACCGGTGGCTGAGCCGGAGGCGGCGGCTGAGCGCGAGCCGGCGGTTGAGCGTGAACCGGGGGCCGAGCAGGAGCCGGCGGCTGAGCCGGGGCCGCAGGCTGAGCACCAGCCGGAGGCTGAGCCGGAACCGGTGGCTGAGCAGGAACCGGTGGCTGAGCCGGAGCCGGCGGCTGAGCGCGAGCCGGCGGTTGAGCAGGAGCCAGCGGCTGAGCACGAGCCGGAGGCTGAGCCGGAGCCGCAGGCTGAGCACAAGCCGGAGGCTCAGCAGGAACCGGTGGCTGAGCGCGAACCGGGGGTCGAGCGCGAACCGGGGGCCGAGCACGAGCCGGAGGCTGAGCCGGAGCCGCAAGCTGAGCACCAGCCGGAGGCTCAGCAGGAACCGGTGGCTGAGCCGGAGCCAGAGGTTGAACACGAGCCGGAGCCGGAACGGTCCAGGCTTGAGGGGCCGCCCATTGCTGCTCAGCACCCCCGCGGCCGCCGCACGCGGCGGACACGCGTCGTCGGCCTGGTCGCGGCGTTCCTGATCCTGATGGCGGCGGGGGGCGTGACGCTCGCCCTGGCCCTGCCGCACGCAAACCCCCGGCCCTCAGGCCACGCCGCGCCCGCTGCCGCCGGACCGGTCCAGATGGCCGCGGAGTGGATCTCGCAGCAGGTCAGTGGCAGCACGATCGTGGCGTGCGACCCCGCGATGTGCTCTGCCCTCGAGGACGAAGGGGTGCCAGCGGCGAACCTGCTGATACTCCGGACCGCCACCGCGAACCCGGCTCCACGCCCAGCTGGTGGTGGCCACGCCAACCGTGCGGAGCCAGTTCGGCAGCCGTCTGGACAGCGTGTACGCGCCGGCTGTCATCGCCGAGTTCGGCTCGGGCTCAGGCCGGGTGAATGTACAGGTTGTCGCGCCGGCCGGGGCAGCGGCCTACCTGACGGCGCTGCGCCAGGACGTAGCGGCCAGGCAGATCGCCGGGGCTCAGCTGCTAGACAACAAGCACATCGTGGTGACGGCCCAGGCCAGGGGGCAGCTGACGGCGGGCGAGGTCGACTCCCGGCTGCTGATCATGCTTCCGGCACTGGCGGCGGTGCACCGGATCCAGATCCTGGCCTTCGGCGATCCCGGGCCGGGCGCCACCCCGGGGGTCCCGCTGTGCTCGGCCGACCTGTCGGGTTCGGGAGGGGTGGCGGGCATGACCGACGCCGGCTACCTGAGCTGGCTGACCAGTTTCGTCCGGGCCCAGCTGCTGCCCTTCGTCGGCAGCGCGGCCACGGTGCGGCAAGGCGACCAGTTCGTCGTGCGCGTGGAGTTCTCCAGGCCCAGCCCGCTCGGCCTGCTAGGCCATAGGTGAATCCGATGCTGACCGATAGCCTGCTCGCGCTGGCGTCGCTGGCCGGGCGGACGCTGGTCGACGCCGCGTCCACCGATGAGTGGGAGACAGCCAGGCGCGAGTACGCGCGGCTGCTGGGCCGCGGCGATGCCAGACGGACCCGGCTGGCGGAGCAGCGGTTGGACGAGACACACGAGCAGCTCACCGACGCGGTCGGCACCGATGCGGAGCACGCCCGGGCCGCGCTGGCCGTCCGCTGGTCCGGCCGGCTGGCGGACCTGCTGGAGGAGAACCCCGACGCCGAGGCTGACCTGCACGCCCTGGTCCTTCAGATCCAGGCGGCCCTGCACGCCGACGCGGTGCCCGCGCCGGTCGAGGCGGGCGACGCCGATCAAGATCCCGGCGCCCTGGCCGCCTGGACCGGCCGTGCCGCACGGAGCGGGGAGGCGGGGGACGCGGCCGCCGCGCGGGATGACTTCGCCGCGCTGGTGCGGGCGGTCGAGCGGGTCTTCGGCCCGGAACACCCAGACGCCCTCGCCGCACGGAACGAGCGTGCCTACTGGACCGGTCGGGCGGGGGACGCGGCCGCCGCGCGGGATGAGTTTGCCGCGCTGCTGCCGGTTGCCGAGCGGGTCTTCGGCCCGGAGCATCCCGATACCCTGGCGACCCGTGCCAGCCTGGCCTACTGGACCGGGCGGGCCGGGGACGCGGCCGCCGCGCGGGATGAGTTTGCCGCGCTGCTGCCGGTTGCCGAGCGCGTCCTCGGCCCCGAACACCCCGACACCTTGATCAACCGCCACCACCTGGCCAACCTGGCCGGCCATGCGGGGGACGCGATCGGCGCCAGGGATCAGTTTGCCGCCCTGCTGCCCGTCCGCGAGCGCGTGTCTGGCCCGGAACACCCCGACACCCTGACCGCCCGGTTCAACCTCGCCTTCTGGACCGCCCACGCGGGGGACGCGGCCGCCGCGCGGGATGAGTTTGCCGCGCTGCTGCCGCTCCGCGAGCGAGTCCTCGGCCCCGAGCACCCCGACACCCTGGCCACGCGCGCCACCCTCGCCCAGCTGACGGCTGGCTGACGCTGAGCACGCGGAGCGCGCGCCGTTCCGCGGATCAGTGGATCAGTGGATCAGATCCAGGGCGATCTCCAGGACGATCGCGCGCAGCTTGTCCGGATCGTCCACCTGCTGCAGGTAGAAATGGCAGGTCGCGCCCACCGCGAGCGTGGCGGTGGTGGCGCGTACGCGGTCGCGCAGCGACGCGTCGGGACCCGCGAGCAGGTCGACGAGCGCGTCCAGGCGGCCGCGGAAGCGCGTGAGCCGGTCCTTGCCCGTCTCCATGGCCTGCACCGAGGCCCGGTTCTGCTCCAGGAAGCGGAACACCTCGCTGCCGCCCAGCACGATCCCGACGTAGCGTTCCAGGATCTCGCGGCGGGATTCCTCGCTCCTGGGCTGGTCCTTGGCCCATTCCAGGAGAGCGTCGATCTCGGCGAAGTAGTCGTCGGTGAAGCTGTGGACGATGTTCTTCCTTGGACTTGAAGTGGTAATACAGCGCGGCCTTGGTGAACCCGAGGCGTTCGGCGATCTCACGCAGCGAGGTCTTCTCGTAACCCTGCTCGGCGAACAGCTCGAGCGCGACCTTCTGCGCCCGGGACCGGGTATCGGTCCGCGGCGTAGGCCCCGCGGCGTCCATCTTCCTGTCGCGCTCCCTCGTTCGGCTGGCTCGTAATTTACTTGACGGCCGGTTAGTAGACACCCTAGCATATTAACTTGTCGGCCGGTAAGTAAGTGTAGCCGCAGGACTTGCGGACGGGAAGCAGCCGGGCGCGGACGGGAAACCAGACGGCAGCGGACGAGCAGACGAGGGAGAGAGTACGTGGCGCAAGCAACGGGGCCTGGCGGGAACGGGCAAGCGGTGCCGGACGGGGGCGGGCACTTCCTAGCCCACCGCGAGGTCATGATCGTGTTGCCCGGGCTGCTGCTCGCGATCCTGCTCGCCATGCTCGACAACCTCATCGTGAGCACCGCGCTGCCGCGGATCGTCGGCGATCTCGGCGGGGTGACGCACCTGTCCTGGGTGGTGACCGCCTACATCCTCGCCTCCCTGGTCGTCACGCCGTTCTACGGCAAGCTCGGCGACATGTACGGGCGCAAGAGGTTCTTCATCGTCGCGATCGTGATCTTCCTGGCCGGTTCGGCGCTGTCCGGCCTGTCGCAGTCCATGGCCGAGCTGATCACCTTCCGCGCCATCCAGGGGCTGGGCGCCGGCGGCCTGATGGTCGGCGCGATGGCGACGCTCGGCGACATCGTGGCACCGCGCGAGCGCGGGCGCTACATGAGCTACATGATGGTGGTGATGATGCTCGCCACCATCGGCGGCCCGCTGATCGGCGGCTTCATCACCACCGACTTCTCCTGGCGCTGGATCTTCTACATCAACCTGCCGGTGGGCGGCGCGGCGCTGGTCTACATCATCTCCACCTTGCACATGCCCGCGAAGCGGGTCAGCCACCGGGTCGATTACCTCGGCGGCGGCCTGCTCGCCGTGGCCGCCATCTCGCTGGTCCTGCTCGCCACCTGGGGCGGCACCGAGTACCCCTGGGGCTCGACGCAGATCATCGGGCTGGCCCTGCTCGCGGCGGCGGCCACCGTCGCGTTCTGCGTGGTCGAGCTGCGGGTGGCCGAGCCGATCCTGCCGCTGCACGTGTTCAAGAACCGGAACTTCTCGGTCACCATGGCGCTGACCTTCCTCACCGGCCTGGCCATGTTCGGCGCGCTGACGTTCCTGCCGCTGTACCAGCAGACGGTCCAGGGCGCCTCGCCGACGGTGAGCGGGCTGATGCTGACCCCGATGATGCTGGGCGTGACCGTCACCTCGATCGTGGCCGGGCAGGTGACCACCAGGACCGGCCGGTACAAGATCTTCCCGATCCTGGGCGGGGGCATCATGGGCCTGGGCCTTTACCTGCTCACCAATCTGGGCATCGGCACCACCCGGACCACCTCGGCCATCTTCTACGTGGTCCTGGGCCTGGGCATGGGCTTCCTCATGCAGATGGTCTCGCTGATCGCGCAGAACAGCGTGGAGCAGAAGGACATGGGCGTGGCCAGCAGCGCCCGGATGTTCTTCCAGCAGATCGGCGGGTCGCTCGGGGTGGCCGCGTTCGGCGCCATCTTCGCCCGGCGGCTGACCGAGTCGCTGGCCGCCGTGACGGCAGGCTCCGGGGTGCACATCAAGGCCAGCGGCGGCCAGCTCGACCCGGCCACCGTCAACTCGCTGCCCGCTCCCATCCGGCACGACGTGTTCTACGCCATCGCGCACGCCGTGCAGGGCGTCTTCGTCTGGGCCCTGCCCGCGGCCGTGCTCATCTTCGTGCTCGCCCTGTTCATCAAGGAAGTGCCGCTGCGCGGGCGGGCGCCGGCCACCGAGGCCCCGAGCCAGCAGGCCGAGCTGGTGTCATAGGGCCGCGGCACGAAGGCCGTTGATGGCCGTCAACCGAACAGGCCGGCCCCGCGTCTTCGTATATAGCGACATAGGTTGGCTTTTAGATCGCATCACCTGATATAGCGGGTCAAAGAGCCCACCTGATGCTTGGAGTGGGATTCGGGTGATAGCACCGCTGCAGCCTGACGACCCGCGCGTGATCGGGCCGTACCGCCTATCCGCACTGCTGGGCTCCGGAAGCATGGGGCGGGTGTACCTGGGCCTCTCAGCGGATGGGCAACCTAAAGCGGTGAAGGTCATCCGCGCCGAACTGGCCGCTGATCGTGAGTTCCGAACACGGTTCCGGCACGAGGTCGCCGCGGCCCGGAAGGTGACCGGCACGTTTACCGCGCAGGTGGTCGATGCTGACCCGGATGGCCCGGTGCCGTGGGTGGCTAGCGACTACATCGCTGGTCCGTCGCTAGCCGAGGCGGTAAGCAGCAGCGGGCCGCTGCCCGTCAACAGGGTGCTATGGCTGACGGCGGGGCTGGCAGAAAGCCTGATCGCCATCCACGCCGCGGGCGTGGTCCACCGTGACCTGAAACCGTCAAACGTCCTGCTTACCGACGACGGGCCGCGGGTGATTGACTTCGGGATCTCCTGGGCCGCCTGGGCCAGCGCGAGGCCGGGTTGGGGCTTCGGCTCACCTAGGTTCATGTCTCCGGAGCACGCCGTTGGCCGTGACCTTGGTCCGCCGAGTGACATTTTCAGTCTGGGGGCGGTGCTCACCTTCGCGGCCACGGGTCAGGGGCCGTTCGGTTCCGGGTCGAGCGCTGCGCTGATCTACCGGCTGGTCAACAGCCCGGCTTGCTCTTGACTCCGTACCGGGGGAATTGCGCGGCCTTGTCGGAAGCTGCCTGGCCAAGCACCCGGACGACCGACCCACCGCCAGCCGCCTGCTGACCCAAGTGCAAGCCATCCAGCAGCAGCCCGGCCCTGACCCCGAACCAACCCTCAGCACGAGAATTCCAGCGCTGGCGGGGATGTCCTCGGGGGCCTCAGAGGCGGGCTCGTCTCCGGGCCGCGCAGGCCGGGACCCGCGACGGCGCTTCTCGCGGTCACTGCCGTTGTCCATTCCCGCGCTCCTGGCGGCTGTAGCCGCGGCGATCTACGTCATGAGTGGCGGCTTTGCGTCCTCACCTGCGGCGCTTGCCGGGCGGCAGGCCGGGACGGCAGCAACACCGTCAGCGGCGCAAGCCCAGCCGCTGGCTGGCACGGCGACGACACCAGGCCTGGCCGCGGCGCCGGTGGCCCCTAGCAGGTCCCGATCCGATCGTCACAACCGGAACGGCGCGGCCGTGGTCCAGGGCCCTGCCGTATCCGCGTTCCTGAGCCCGTCCGCGGCGGCATCCACACTCGTGGTCCCATCCCCGTCGGGATCTGTGATCCCTAGCACTTCCCCCTCGCCGTCCAGATCCCCGTCGAAGTCGCCGTCCCCGTCCAAGTCCCCATCGAAGTCCCCGTCGCCGTCCAAATCCCCTTCCCCGTCGAAGTCGCCGTCTCCATCCCCATCCTCGTCCTCGCCGTCGCCGTCTCCCTCTTCGTCGTCTCCGTCGTCGTCTCCGTCGACAACGCCGAGCACGTCTGGATCCCCGTCAGTGAGCTCCACCTGAGAGCCTTCTTGCCGAGGGACCACGCCCACGGGGTCCTGGTACAACGGGCGTAACCCGAATGTTGCCTGCTGTCATGGCCGTCACCGCGCGAACCGGGCATGATTGGTGCTGGTCGGCTCGCGGCGCAACGGGCCCCGGACCGAGGGTGGGTGGTGGCCGCATGACCAGGCTCGGACCTCTTGTCACGCTGGGTGCCGTGGTGGTATTGGCGGTGATTTTCCTTTGGGCCAACACGCTAGTCGCCAAGCCGGCCAGCACAGTGCCGGCCAGCACAGGCGTACCGGCGACGTCAGCCTCTGCGGCGTCGGCCGGGGTCGTGCTGCATGCCCTGTACGCGGGACGCAGCAGCGGCGACCAGGTGACGGTGGCGATCGCCGTCAACGGGCGCAAGGCGGCCGCCGACCTGAACGCCGGCCTGGCCAGCGAGGTATCGCTGCAGGGCTCGGTGACCGGCGGTCATATCACGATGACCGCCCAGAACGGGATCGGCCTGAACGGGTCGCTCTCCGGCCCGGACATGTTCGGCACCATCACCGGGTTCCTCGGGCAGAGCTTCCCCTTCTCCGCCGCACAGGCCGTCGTGGAAGCGGTGTACTCCGGCCGGACCAGCGGTAACCAGGTGACGCTGGCCGTCGTCACCGAGGGTGACAAGGCCGCGGCGTATGTTTGCAACGGCCGGACCGTCGAGGCCTGGCTGCAGGGTTCGGTGCACGGCAACCAGGTCAACCTGACCGGTCTCCACGGCGCGGGCCTGACCGGCTCGCTGTCCGGCCTGGCGATGTTCGGCATGGTCACGCCGAGCGCCGGGCTGAGCTTCCCCTTCGCGGCCGAACTGTCCCCGCGGCCGGCCGGGGTCTATCAGGCCCGGATCACCGTCAACGGCCTGGCCACCCGGATCGGCTGGGCGGTGCTGCCCGACGGGACTCAGCTCGGGGTGGCGGTGGCCGGCACGGCCAGATCCCCCGCACCGCCGCTCGACCTCATCGACGACCGCTTCACGCTGGGCGGGACCAGCTTCCGGGCGGCCCCGGTGGCCGGCAACCAGACGGTGGTCATCCCGTGAACGGCCAGCATGGACAACCAAACGGCGCGCGAAAGGACCCTGCGCGATGACGAGCCAGCCAGCGGCCGTCTCCCCGGCCCGTGATCAATACGCCAGGCCCCTCCTGGCCGCCCTGCTCACCGGGTGCGCCGTCGCCCTGGTGCTCGGCCTGTACGCCGGGCTGCACCACCCGGCCAAGTACGCCCTCGACGTGGGGGGCTTCTCCTCGCCGTTGTACGCCAAGGCGTGGCTGACCACCGCTGCGGCCGCGTTCGCGGTTGTCCAGCTCGTCACCGGCTCCCGGCTGACGCGGCGGCCGGCCGCGCCGGCCTGGATGGCTCCCGTCCACCGCTGGTCGGGCCGGATCGCGATCCTGCTCACCGTGCCGGTCATCGTCCACTGCGTCTACGCGCTGGGATTCCAGACCTATTCGGTCCGCGTGCTCGCGCACTCGGTGCTCGGCTGCGTGTTCTACGGCGCGTTCGTGGCCAAGATGCTCAGCCTCGTCCGGCGTGACACGATGCCCAGGTGGGTCCTTCCCGTCCTGGGGGGCGTGGTTTTCGCGTCGCTGATCGCGCTGTGGGCGACCTCGGCGCTGTGGCTGTTCGCCACGCGGGGAGTGCACTCCTGACATCGCGAGCCGCGCGGCGATCGAGAAGGAGAGACGCGATGGAGCAGACGACAACGCACATCGGCATCGAGCCGGGCAGCGGCCTCATCGGCCGGTTCGGCGATACGGTCATCCTGATCCCGCGCGGCTCCGCGGCCGCTTCCGGTGACGAGGCCGCCAGGGAACTCCTCGACCTCGCCGCCGCCGTCGCCTCGGACCGCCAGCAGTCGGCCGGCATGATCGCGGCCCGAATGGCCGGCTGGGTTGCCGGTCATATGGCCGAAGATGTCACCGCGTTCGGGATAGCGGCGCCGGTAGACAACGGCGTCGTCGTGTTCCTGCGTGGCGCGGTCTGGTGCGCGGTAACCGAGGGCGGGTGGACCCGGCAACTGTCCGGAGAACAGGCGCTGACCTGGGTCGATCAGATGCTGCCTGGCACGCTCGAGCGGCTGGCGATCGGCAGCACGGCCGACCGGCCGGTGCAGGCGGACCCGATGTCGGACCTTCGGGAAGGAGTAGTACCCGGACAGGGCTTCGTGCTGACCCGGGTCGGAAGCACCGGCCAGTCGGCACCAGCCGCGGCCGGTACGGGCGAGGATGCGCCGCCCCGCATGGCCGAGCGTGCGCTCTCCAGCGAAGAAGAACCTGTACCGCCTGACACGGGCGAGCCCGCGCTCCCCTACGAAGAAGAACCTGTACCGCCTGACGCGGGCGAGCCCGCGCTTTCCAGCGCAGAAGAACCTGCGCTGTCCGACGCGGGCGCCGCCGAGGCTCCCTCGGCTGTGGATTACCAACCCACCGTCATGATGCAGACGGGCGCGCGCCCTCAACCCGAAGACGGGGCTCCGCCCGGCCGTGAGACCGTAACGGCGCAGACGCCGCTCGGCGTCCTGAGATCCGACGACGGGCCGGTCATCGTCCTGGATCGGGCCTATGTCCTCGGCCGTGAACCTTCCCACGATCCAGCGGTGGAAAGCGGCGCCGCCTCGCCGGTCCTGCTGCAGGATCCAGACAGCGTGATCTCGCGCGTGCATGCCTATGTCTTCGTCGAGAACGACACGGTCGTGGTGTGTGACGCGTCCTCGCTTCACGGGACCTTCATCGCCGCGCCGCGAGCCGACGAGTGGACACGGATCGGCCGCGAGCCGCGCCCGCTGCTTCCGGGCTGGAGCCTTCGTATCGGTCAGCTGGTCTTCGTCTTCGAGCCCACCGGGCGCGCCTCATGACCTTCGACCGGGAACTGCTCGCCAGGGCCCTGCCCGCCTATGACATCGGTGACCAGCTGGGCCAGGGCGGCATGGGAGTGGTGGTCTCCGGGCAGCACCGCCAGCTCGGCCGCCGGGTAGCGATCAAGCAGCTTCCCGCGGCCGTCGCGTCCGACCCCGAGGTCCGGCAGCGGTTCACGGCGGAGGCCCGGGTCCTCGCCTCCCTCGACCACCCGCACGTGGTGCCCGTGTACGACTTCGTGGAAAGCGACGGCCTCTGCCTGCTCGTCATGGAACTCCTCCCCGGAGGGACGCTACGCGGCCGCGTCACCGCCGCGGGCGGCTTCACCGCCTCGCACGCGGTCGCGGTGTGCCTGGCCTGCACGAGCGGCCTGGCCGCCGCGCACCGGCGCGGGATCCTTCACCGCGACGTCAAGCCCGAGAACATGCTCTTCGCCGCCAGCGGGGTGCTCAAGGTCGCCGACTTCGGGATCGCCAAGGTGCTCGGCAGGACAAGCACGGTCATCACCCGACACGGCGAGGTGATCGGAACGCCGGCCTACATCGCCCCGGAACAGCTACGCGGCGGGCCGTTGTCGCCCGCGACCGACATCTACGCGGTGGCGACGATGCTCTACGAGCTGCTGGCCGACGTCCTGCCCTTCCCGGGCGAGAGCGAGGCCATGGCGCTCCTGTTCCGGCATGCCTACGAGGCGCCGGTACCGCTCCGCGACGCGGCTCCCGGCGTACCGGACCCGGTGGCAGCGGTGGTGATGCGGGCCTTGGCCACCGAACCGGCCGACCGGTTCGCGACCGCCGAAGCGTTCGGGGCCGCGCTGGCCGGGGCAGGCGCCACGGCCTGGGGAGAGGGCTGGCTGTCGGCCGAGCAGGTGCCCATCATGGACGCCGGCCCGATCAGCGGCACCGCCGGGCGCGCGACCGCGACCCGCCGTCAGGACGTGCCCACCACCGTTCCTGCCGGGTCCGAGGCCGTCACCGGAGAGGCTGTATTCCCGCCGCCCCCCGGTCCCGCGCAGCGCAACGGGAGCCTTGCGGCGGCCGCACAGGCACCGGCCGCGACCGCGGCGCGCTCTCCCGCGGATCGCCGCAAGCTCATCATCACGGGGCTCGTCGCGGCGGTCGTCCTGATCGCCATCATCGTGGTCCTGGTGTTCGCGCACCCGTTCTCCGTCTACCGCTCTTAGAACGGCATCGGCGCCCCTGATCAGCGTGAACGGGCAGTGGCTGCTGATAGCACTGCCCGTTCGGAATAAATGTCTTTGAATTAGCCCCCGACGTAGGGGACGGCCTCCAGGATCTCCACGGTGGTGGCGCGGCCGTTCGGCAGCGAGTAGGTGGCCCTGTCGCCGACCTTCTTGCCCATGATGGCCGCGCCGAGCGGCGAGCGGGGCGAGTAGACGTCGATCGGCGAGCCGCTCTCCTCACGGGAGGCGAGCAGGAACGTCACCTCGTCCTCGTCCTTGACAAACCGGATCGTCACCGTCATGCCCGGGCCGACCACGCCGTCGGTGCGCGGCGGGCCGCCGACGCGGGCGTTCTCCAGGATGTGCTGGAGGACGATGATCCTCGCCTCGATCTGGCCCTGCTCGTCCTTGGCCGCGTGGTACCCGCCGTTCTCACGCAGGTCGCCCTCGTCGCGGGCCGCCTCGATCTTCTTCGCGATATCGACGCGCCCCGGTCCTGAAAGGTAGTCAAGTTCGGCCTTGAGCCGGTCATACGCCTCCTGGGTCAGCCAGGTGACGGTGTCATCGCGCGTCTCGGTCACGGGCACTCCTAGGTACAACGCGGGACTGTCAAGTCCGCGGGACCGTCGTCGGTCCTCGGGGGTAACCTGTTGAGCTTACAAGGGTCGGCGAAGTCGGCGAACTAGTCAAATGGGCAGGACGGCGTAGCCGCGCGGAACGGGGAATGTCCGGCTGGCGAACGGGTGTTTGCGCCACCGAGGGGTTTTACACGAGGGAGACACTGTTGCGAAGCCAGCTTCGGCTAATGGCCGTGCACGCGCACCCGGACGACGAGTCGAGCAAGGGCGCCGCCACCATGGCGCGCTACGCCAGCGAGGGGGTGCAGGTCCTGGTCTGCACGCTGACCGGCGGCGAGCGCGGTGACATCCTCAATCCCGCGATGGACCGGCCGGAGGTCAAGGCCGACATGGCCAGGATCCGCCGGGAGGAGATGGCGCGGGCCAGGGAGATTCTCGGGGTGGAGCAGCGCTTCCTCGGCTTCGTCGACTCGGGCCTGCCCGAGGGCGACCCCAAGCCCCCGCTGCCCGACGGGTGCTTCGCGCTCACCCCGCTGGCCGAGGCCACCGAGCCGCTGGTCCGGGCGATCCGCGAGTTCAGGCCGCACGTGATGCTCACCTACGACGAGAACGGCGGCTACCCGCACCCCGACCACATCATGACGCACCGGGTCAGCGTGGCGGCCTTCGAGGCCGCGGCCGACCCGGACGCCTACCCGGAGTCCGGTGAGCCGTGGCAGGTGCTCAAGATGTACTACTTCGTGTCGTTCCACGGCGCGAAGTTCGTCGCGCTGCACGAGGAGATGCTCCGCCGCGGCCTGGAGTCCCCCTACACCAAGATCTTCGAGGAGTGGGAGGAGCGCGCCAAGGCACGGGGGGAGGACTGGCGCGAGCTCGAGATCACCACCCAGGTGCCGTGCGGCGACTTCTTCGAGGTCAGGGACGAGGCGCTGAAGGCCCACGCCACCCAGGTCGACCCGACCGGCTTCTGGTTCCGCTGCCCGCTGGATATCCAGCGAGCCGCCTGGCCGACCGAGGACTATCATCTGGCTAGGTCCGTTGTCGACAGCGACCTGCCAGAAGATGACCTCTTCACCGGTATCTGGGAGAAAGTGAGCCTTTGACCCTCGGCGCCCTCGCGGCCGTGGCCGCGTCGTCCTCGTCCAGCGACAATATCGGGACCGGCGTGCTCGGCTTCCTGGTCGTCGCCGCGATGGGCGTGGCGCTGGTCTTCCTGCTCCGCTCCATGAACAAGCAGTTCCGCAAGATCACCCCGTCACCCGACGCCCCGGATGGCGACGGAGTCGGCGAGGAAGCCAAGACTCCGGCCCAGACCCCGGAGTAATCTTCCGCGTTTCGCGTGGGAAATTGTCCTACCCGCTTGTTACCGTGCTGCGGACGGACCTGTTTAAGGAAGAAGATCATGCGGGTCATCCACGGGCTTTGGGCGCGGGGAGCGCTGTGCCTGTGGGCTGAGGATCCTGGCCTGCCAGCTGCGGGCCGCTCCTCGCGGCGGCGTCCGCGTGTCGCCGAGCCGCATCCGTTCGCCTGCCAGGCGGCGGAGCTGGCCGACTTGCTCGCGGCGCTGCCCGGTCCCGCAGGCGAGGCGGCCCGCAAGGCCGTCGGCGACGAGCTCACGCTGCTGCTGCCTTCGGCCGGGCCGGGCCCGCTGGCCTCCCCGGAGCTCATCCGTCCGGACGCCGCGGGATCCCGGACGGGGCCGCAAGGCCGGGTCTCGCTGGTCGGCTGGCGCGTGCCCGTCCTGGTCTTCGGGCCGGCCGCCGCGCTGGACCTGCTCGGCACGGTCGGGGACCTCGGCGACCTGGCGGCCGAGGGCGGGTCGCTGCCCTACCTGGCCGCGGTGGCCCGGTTCGCCGACGATCTGGTCACGCGCGGCCGGGTGCTGCCGGTCCTGGCCGCCGAGGACGCGGGCTACGCGGCGCGGTGGCGGCCCGTGCTCGGCGGCGGCGACGCCCAGCGCGCGCGTGACCTGGCCGCGGCCATGCCCCCGTCGTGCCGGGCCGCGGGCGGTGAGCCGCCGGGGGACCTGCTGGCCGGCGCGCTGGATCACCTGGCGGACGCCGTGGCGCGGACCCGGCTGCCCGCATCCCTCCTGCCCGCCAGGCGAGGCCGTACTCCGGCTCGCATTTCTCTGGCCGAACGATACGTGGTGGCCCTGACCAGCACCGATGCTCGCATCGACGTGGCGACGCCGCAGGACGAGGCGCAAGCCGCCGACCTGGCCGCGGAGCTGGACGCGTGGCTGGACGGCGCGCGGATCCCGACCGGACCCCTGCGGACCTGCTTCCGGCTCGCCGAGCCCGCCACCCCGGACGCCGACCCGTGGCGGGTCGAGTTCGCGTTGCAGTCCACCCAGGATCCGAGCCTGATGGTGCCCGCCGCCGAGGTCTGGGCGGGCCAGGGCCTGGGTTCCGACGGCGACCCGGTGGAGCACCTGCTGGCCGGTCTTGGCGCCGCGGCCCGGCTGTTCGGCGAGCTCGAGGACGCGCTGCACGAGCCGGCCCCGCCCTGGTCGAGCTGGACACGCCGGGAGCGTTCCGGTTCCTGAAGCAGACCGGGCCGCTGCTGTCCGGCGCCGGTTTCGGCGTGCTGCTGCCCGACTGGGTGCGCAAGGCCCGGCTCGGGCTGAAGCTGACCACGCGGACCAAGAGCACGTCCGGCTCGTCGGTCACCGCACCGAGGTTCGGGCTGGGTGACCTGGTGGACTTCCGGTACCAGGTGGCCGTCGGCGACCAGTCCCTCGATCCGGCGGAGCTGGCCGAGCTGGCCCGGCTCAAGGTCCCGCTGGTCCGGCTGCGCGGCCAGTGGGTCGAGCTGGACGAGGCGCACGTCAAGGCGGCGCTGAGGTTCCTTGAGCGGAGCCAGGCCGGGACGATGAGCGCCGGCGACGCGCTGCTGGCCGGGCTCGGCCTCGGACTGGAAGGCCCGGACGGACAGGTCCCGCTGGTCGACGTGGACGCCGACGGCTGGCTGGGCGACCTGCTGTCCGGCCAGGCCGACCGGCGGCTGCGGCCGATGGCCGCCCCGGCCGGATTCGCCGGCACGCTGCGGCCCTACCAGGAACGCGGGCTATCGTGGCTCGCCTTCCTCGGCGACCTCGGCCTCGGCGGCATCCTGGCCGACGACATGGGCCTGGGCAAGACGATCCAGCTGCTGTCGCTGATCGCGGCTCAGGCCCCGGGCGGCGGGCCCACGCTGCTGGTGTGCCCGATGTCGCTGGTGGGCAACTGGCAGCGGGAGGCGGCCCGGTTCACCCCGGAGCTGCGGGTCCACGTGCACCACGGCGCGGACCGCCTGGACGGCGACTCGCTGGTGGCGGCCTTGGCGGACGCGGACCTGGTGGTGACCAGCTACGGCGTGGCCACCAGGGACCAGGCGGCGCTGAGCGCGGTCACCTGGACCCGGGTGGTCTGCGACGAGGCGCAGAACATCAAGAACCACGCCACCAAGCAGGCGCGCGCGGTCCGAGCCCTGCCCGCCGCGACGCGGATCGCGCTGACCGGCACGCCGGTGGAGAACCGGCTGTCCGAGCTCTGGTCGATCATGGAGTTCACCAACCCGGGCCTGCTCGGGCCCGCCGAGCGGTTCCGGGAGGCCTACGCGATCCCGATCGAGCGGCACGGCTCGGATCAGGCCGCGCGGGCGCTGGTCCGGCTGACCCAGCCGTTCATGCTGCGCCGGCTGAAGACCGACAAGACGATCATCTCCGACCTGCCCGACAAGCAGGAGATGAAGGTCTGGTGCAACCTGACCCCCGAGCAGGCCAGCCTGTACCAGGCCACGGTCACCGACATGCTCGCCCGCATCGAGGACGCGGCCGACGACATCAGCCGCCGCGGCCTGGTGCTGGCCACCATGGCCAAGCTCAAGCAGGTGTGCAACCATCCCGCGCACCTGCTCGGCGACGGCTCCCGGCTGCCCGGCCGGTCCGGCAAGCTGGCCCGGCTGGAGGAGATCTGCGACGAGATCGTGGCCGCGGGCGACAAGGCGCTGTGCTTCACGCAGTACGCCGAGTTCGGCCGGATGCTGCAGCCGCACCTGGCGGCCAGGCTCGGCTGCCCGGTGCTGTTCCTGCACGGCGGCACGACGAAGAAGCAGCGGGACGCGATGGTCTCCTCGTTCGCCTCGCTCGAGGAGCCCGCGCTGTTCCTGCTGTCGCTCAAGGCGGGCGGCACCGGGCTCAACCTGACCGCGGCCAGCCACGTGATCCACGTCGACCGGTGGTGGAATCCGGCGGTCGAGGATCAGGCCACCGACCGGGCGTTCCGCATCGGCCAGCGCAGGAACGTGCAGGTGCGCAAGTTCGTCTGCGTCGGCACCCTGGAGGAGCGGATCGACGCGATGATCGAGGAGAAGAAGGCCCTCGCCGAGCGCGTCGTCGGCACCGGCGAAGGCTGGCTGACCGAGCTGTCCACGGACGACCTCCGGGCCGTGCTGACCCTATCGGCGGATGCGGTGAGCGAATGAGCTGGGATGAGTGGCCGCCGGCGCGGCCGATCCGGGTCGAGGGCGGGATCAAGGCGCGGAGCAAGCGCGGCGCGATCGGGGAGCAGTGGTGGTCCCGGCGGTTCATCGGCGTGCTCGAGTCCTACGGCATGAGCGGCAGGCTGGCGCGCGGCCGCAGCTACGCCCGGGCCGGGCAGGTGCTCGACTTCGAGCTGTCGCAGGGCAAGGTCACCGCCCGGGTCCAGGGGTCACGGCCGCGGCCGTACCAGGTCAGGATCGGCGTGCTGCCGCTCACCACCGCGCAGTGGCAGCGGGTGCAGCAGCGCCTGGCCGGCCAGGCGCTGTTCCGCGCCAAGCTGCTCGCCGGGGAGATGCCGCACGAGATCGAGGAGGTGTTCGCCGACTGCGGCACCCCGCTGTTCCCGCGGCTGGCCAGCGACCTGGACATGCGGTGCAGCTGCCCGGACTGGGGGGTGCCGTGCAAGCACCTGGCCGCGGTCTGCTACGTGCTGGCCGAGGAGTTCGACCGGGACCCGTTCGCCATGCTGGCCTGGCGCGGCAAGGGCCGGGACGAACTGCTCGCGGCGCTGCGCCAGATCCAGGGCGGCCCGGCGGCCGGGACGGTCCCGGACGGCATCGACGCGGCGGCCCCGCCGCTGGCCGAGTGCATGGAGGCGTTCTGGTCCCCGGGGCTGAGCCCGGCCAGGCTGCGCGCGCTGGCCACGGCTCCCGCGCCGGGTGCGCCCGACTTGCTGTTGCGCATGTTCCCGCCGCCGCCCGTGCAGGTCCGGGGCAAGGACCTGGCCGAGGTGCTGGCGCCCGCCTATCAGCGGCTCGCCGCCGACGACAAAGAGCCTGACTGACGTTAGCCCGGCGCGTCGCCGGAATGGGCCCAGACGCGGCGCATGGCCTCGGGCAGGCCCCACCAGCCGAGCGGGGTCAGGCAGTCCTCGTCGTCGATCGCGCCCAGCACCTGCCACAGCGAGGTGACCGGAAGGAACAGGCCCTCCATGGTGAGCTCGTCGAAGTCCTCATCCTCGTCGAGGTCGCCGAGGTCGTAGTCGCCGTCGCCGGCGTCGCCGTCCTCGCCGGGTTCCCCCTCGTCGGGGTCGTAGTCCCGGACGTACTCGGCCAGGTCGGCGGCTGACGCCGACGTCCCAGGCCCGCCGACGGCGAGCGCGGTGATCACGGCCAGCCAGTCGAAATGCTCGATCGCGCAGATGGCGGCGACCGCGCTGTCCGTCTCGTCCAGTTCGCCGTCGAGCCCGCTGCTCGCGCCCTCGCCCGGCCCGGCCCAGTCGTCCGATCCCTGCGGGGATACCACGCCCGCGGCCAGCCGCAGCCACAGCTCGGCGTCGTCGGCGGGCAGTTCGTCCGCGCGCATTCCGCCGCACTCGACCAGCAGCCGGCCGGGCCAGCCGGGCCTGGCGACGTATTCGCGCAGCCGCGCGCTGGCCGCCTGGAGGTCATCGGCCGGCCGCGGGCGATCTCCCACCCGGTCCAGCAGATCCTGGATCGCGGCCAGCGCCTCGGCGTCGGCGGCGTCCCATTCGGCCAGGAACTCCTCGTCCTTCTCGTCCAGCAGGACGTCCATCGGCACCCGGCCGTCGGGCAGCGCGGAGGTCATCCAGCGTTCCTGCAGGGCGATGTAGGCGCGGCAGGCCGCCGGGTCCGCGGCCGCCAGCAGGTCGGGATCGATCTCGCCCTCGGCGAGCCGCTCCTCGAGGTGGCTGACCAGCCTGGTGTGCATCTCCGCGGCCAGCTGGCTGCGCTCGGACTGCTCGTCCCAGACGTGCAGGCCGATGATCCCGTTCGGCTCGGTTCCCGTGGCCTCCAGCCACGTCCTGACGTCCCCGACCGTGGCCGCGCTGTCGTCGATCTTGTGCAGGACGGCTTCGGCCGAGGACCAGAACACGGCGGACAGCGGGTTGCCCGCCGCGAGCAGCCCCCTCCTGATGCCGGGCAGCGAGGCCAGGGCGTCGGCCGACGGCACGGTGAGCAGCGCCAGTGCCACGTCGCGCCTGGTCAGTTCGTTGAGCGGTCGGGCGGCCAGCTCAGCCACGCGGTCGGCGTCAAGGTTCACGCCTCGCAGCTTAGAGCAGTTGGCCGGGGGGACGACCCCCCGACCCCCCGATAAGAGCAGCCCGGCCGCCCAGGTAGGGGCGCAGCACGGCGGGGACGATGACCTGGGCCTGCTCGGTCTGGAAGTTCTCGACCAGCGCGGCGAGAATCCGCGGCGTGGCGACCGCGGTGTTGTTCAGGGTGTAGGCGAACCGCACCGTGCCGTCCGTGTCGCGGTACCGCACGTTGGCCCGGCGGGCCTGCCAGTCCAGCAGCGACGAGCAGCTGTGCGTCTCGCGGTACGCACCCAGGGACGGCATCCAGGTGTTGATGTCGTTCATCCGGTACTTGCCCGCGCCCATGTCGCCGGTGGCGCACTCCACCACCTCATAGGCCAGGCCGAGGCCCTGCAGCAGCTGCTCGGCCGTGCCGAGCAGCTCGGCGTGCCAGCGGTCCGACTCGGCCACGTCGGCCGGGCAGATGACGAACTGCTCGACCTTCTCGAACTGGTGGACCCGCAGCAGCCCGCGCACGTCACGGCCGGCGCTGCCGGCCTCACGCCGGAAGCACGGCGAGATCCCCGCGTACCGGATCGGCAGCTGCTTGTGCTCGATGATCTCGTCGCCGTGGAACCCGACCAGGGCCACCTCGGCCGTGCCCGCGAGGTACAGGTCGTCGGCGGGGATCGCGTAGATCTCCTCCCGGTGGGCCGGGAACATGCCGGTGCCGATCAGCGCCTCCTCGCGGACCAGCGACGGGACGCTGACCAGCGTGAAGTCCTTGGCGCGGAGCAGGTCGAGGGCGTAGGAGTGCACCGCGCGCTCGAGCAGCACCAGGTCAGAGATGAGCGTGTAGGCGCGTTCCCCCGCGACCTTGCGGGCCCGCGCGAAGTCGGCCCAGCCGCGCCTCTCCAGCAGCTCGAACGTGGTCCAGCGGCCGGAAGGCGAACTCGGGCGGCGTGCCGACGCTCCTGATGACCACGTTGGCCGACTCGTCGGGCCCGACGGGCGCGCCCGGCCACGGGATGGTGGGGGTCAGCAACAGCAGCGCGTTCAGCTTCTCGTTCGTCTCGGCGAGCCGATCGCGCAGGGCCTTGAGCTGGGAATCGAGCTCCTCGTTCTCGATCTTGAGCTGGAGCCGGCGGGCCTCGTCTGCCTTGGCGTACTCCCTCGCCGAGCTCTTCTTGCGCGCCTGAGCCTGGTCCAGTTCATGCTGCAGCTTGCGACTGGCCCGATCGAGGTCGAGGAGCTCGTCCACGTCCAGGTCGATGCCCTTGACCCGGACGGCGTACCTGACCTCGTCCGGGTGCTCTCTGATGAATCGCTTGTCCAGCATGGCTACGCGTCAGCCTCGTTCGGATCGGAATTTGCCTGCCTGCCCCCCGCAACGAAAACGCTACCAGCAGTGCCCGTAGGGTCGCCCGGGATAGTCGGTCGGCCGGCCGCGGCCGCTCTAGCGGTCCAGCGGGTAGCGCAGGCCGACCAGGTTCGCCAGGTCGCCGAGGATGAACTCGAACATCGGCGCCGCGTCCTGCAGCGCGAACCTCATGTGGCCGAACACCTCCATCGACACCGCCCCGTACAGCACCGTCCAGCAACGCAGGAACGTCAGGACGGCGCCGACCGGGATGTCGCTACCCAGCGCGTCGCGGTAGCGGCTGAGCTGATCGCGCAGGCTGGGGTCGATGTCCGCGGCGTCCGGCACGGGGAACGGATTCGCGCTCCACAGCTCGATGAACAGGGCGAAGAAGGTACCGGCGAACGCCAGGGCGCATTCGTCGGCGATGTCGTACCGTCCGTCGTCGAGGCCGGGCAGCGGCACGCCGAACAGCAGGGCGAACTCCGCCTCGTGGTTCAGGGCCCAGCGGCGGAACCCCCGGCAGGCCGCCACCATCTTGAGGGTGAGCTTCGTGACCATCTGCTCCCGCGTGTCCCCGGCGGGCCCTTCCCCGGCGGACGGAAGCCGCGGCGTGGATGGCCTGGCGGATATCCTCGCCCAGCTCGGTGAAGATGCTGGCGCATACGTGCCGGTGCAGTTCCTCGTGGCTGTCGAAGTAGCGGTAGAGCCCGGGCGCGGTCATGCCCATCTCAGCGGCGATGGCGCGCAGCGACATCGCCTTCGGGCCGCTGGTGATCAGGAGCCGCCGGGCCGTCCGGATGATCTCCTCGGTGGTGGCGGCGCGCAGCCGGTCGCGGCGGGACGGCACGGGTGCCGGCCCTTGGACGCCCGGCTCCGATCCCGTGGCTCCCGCGTCCTCGGTGACCTCAACGGTCTGTGTCACGGTTTCCTCCTGGACCCAGTCTTACCTTCAGCCGCCGGTAGCTGACGAGACCCTGCTGGTCCTTTGCCCGGCGATGGCCTGATGCTAACTCACTTGACAACTGTGAACGCCGTATGCGAAGTTAGCGCTGTTATTAGTATACATCGTTTACTTGAGTAATCAACATAAGCACATGGCTCGGGAGGCAGCTATGTTCGAAGCATGGGGACGGGCCCTGGCCCGCAGGCGGCGGCTGGCGCTGGCCATTACCCTGCTGTTCGTCGCGTTCGCCGCGGCCTGGGGGACCGGCGTGTTCGGCAAGCTGTCATCCGGCGACAACTTCACCCCGCCGGCCAGTCAGAGCCAGCATGAGGCCAACATGGCCGACCAGGTGTTCGGCAGGAACGACGCCGATGTCGTGGTGCTGTACCGCAGCGCGACCATGACCGTCAGCGACCCGGCCTACCGGCAAGCCGTCACGAGCGCGCTGAGCGGCCTGCCGCGCGCCGATGTGGCCAGGGTGACGACGTACTGGTCCAGCGGATCGCCCAGCCTGGTCAGCACCGACCGGCACTCCACGTACGCGGTGCTCCAGCTCACCGGGGCCGACGACGCCGCCAGGCATACGACGTACGACGCCATCAAGACCGGCCTGACGCCGGCCAGCCTGGCCGCCGACGGCGTCACGGCCCGGGTCGGCGGGAACGTGCCGATGGAGGTCGCGATCAACTCCGAGGTCACCGCCGACATCGCCAAGGCCGAGGGCTTTTCCATGCCGGTCCTGCTCATCCTGCTGCTGGTGATCTTCGGCAGCCTGGGCGCGGCCTGGATCCCGGTCGCCATCGGCGGAATGGCGATCCTCGGCTCGTTCACCGTGCTGCGGCTGATCACGCTGGCCACCACGGTGTCGATCTACTCGGTCAACATCACCACGATCCTGGGTCTGGGCCTGGGCATCGACTACGGGCTCTTCATGGTGACCAGGTTCCGCGAGGAACTGCACCGGCAGCCGACGGTCGAGCAGGCGGTCGCGCGGACGGTGGCCACCGCCGGGCGCACGGTCGCCGTCTCGGGTGTCACGGTGGCGCTGGCGCTGACCAGCCTGATGCTGTTCCCCGAGGCTTTCCTGCGCTCGATGGGATACGGCGGGGTCGCGACGGTCGCGGTCGACATGCTGGCCGCGCTGACCGTCCTGCCCGCGCTGCTTGCCGTGCTCGGTCACCGGGTCAACTCGCTGCGGATCCGCCGTTCGGTCCAGCGGCCCGTCAAGGACGAGGCCAGCGGCGCCTGGTACCGGCTGGCCCACAGCGTCATGCGCAGGCCGCTGGTTTACGTCGCGGTGATCACGATCGGGCTGCTCGCCCTGGGCGCGCCGTTCCTGCGCATCTCCTGGGGCGGCACGGACGCCAGGACCCTGCCCGCCGCCTCGACCATCAGGCAGGTATCCGAGGCCCTGGACAGTGAGTTCCCGGTCAACTCGACCGCCCCCATCGAGGCGCTCATCACTCTGCCGCGCACTATCACCCCGCGGGGGGGTCTTGGGGGGTCGTCCCCCCGGG
This sequence comes from uncultured Actinomycetes bacterium, assembly GCA_963705835.1. Lineage (GTDB taxonomy): Bacteria > Actinomycetota > Actinomycetes > Streptosporangiales > Streptosporangiaceae > Palsa-504. Next base: position 121,508 of record CAVPLC010000078.1, on the reverse strand, counting down.
CAAGCACTGCCACGGCAGCGCTGGACGCCTACGTGCACCGGATCGAGGCGATCCCCGGCGTCACCGGCGCTCAGGTCACCGGGGTCAGCGGCGACGTAACCCGGGTGGACGTCGGCTACGCCCCGGCCACGGTGTCGTCGGCGGCCCGGCACATCGTCACCGAGGTGCGGGACACCACCGCGCCGCCCGGCGCCACGGTACTGGTCGGCGGGCAGACCGCGGGGCTGGTCGACGAGCTGGGCAGCCTGGGCTCGACGCTGCCGTGGATGGCGCTCCTGGTCGGCCTGTCCACCTTCGTGCTGATGTTCCTGGCGTTCGGATCGGTGGTGCTCCCGCTGAAGGCGATCGTGATGAACGTGCTGTCGCTGTCGGCCACGTTCGGCGTCATCGTATGGATCTTCCAGTGGGGACACCTGTCCGGCCTGCTGCGGTTCACCCCGACCGGCTCCATCGACCCCACGATGCCGATCCTGATGCTGGCCATCATCTTCGGGCTGTCCATGGACTACGAGGTGTTCCTGCTGTCCAGGATCAGGGAGCGGTACGACCAGACCGGCGACAACACCGCGGCGGTCGCGGCCGGCCTGCAGCGGACCGGGGGCGTGATCACCAGCCTGGCGCTGCTGCTGATCATCGTGGTGGGCGCGTTCTCCGCGTCCGGGATCACGTTCATCAAGCTGATGGGCGTCGGCATGATCGTCGCGCTGATCGTGGACGCGTCGGTGGTCCGGATCCTGCTGGTGCCGGCCACGATGCGGCTGCTCGGCCGGGCGAACTGGTGGGTGCCCCGCCCGCTGCGCGGCCTGTACGGCAGGTACGGGATCAAGGAGGAGGAGACGCGGCCCGGGTGCCGGTCACGGCCGCTGCGGAGAGCTGACCTGCTCCTGCGAGTACAGTAGCCAGCGGCCACCCACGGACGGGGTGGCCGCCGGTGAAGCCGCCCGAGGAGACCGACATGAACCAGCCCGACGCCGCGCCGGAAGTGATGTCGGCGGACCTGCCCGCCGGGGCGTACCTGCTGGACGTGCGCGAAGACGACGAGTGGGCGGCGGGGCACGCTCCCGGCGCGGTGCACGTGCGGCTCGGTGACCTCGGCGCGCGGTTCGGCGAACTGCCGCGCGATCATGAGGTCTACGTGATATGCCGCACCGGCAACCGGTCGGCGTACGCGGCGCAGGCGCTGGCCGGGGCGGGCCTGAACGCCATCAACGTGGCCGACGGCATGACCGGCTGGGCGGTCGCGGGGCGGCCGATGATCAGCGAGAACGGTGCCGAACCTTACGTCGCGTAGCCGCCGGGCCGCAGTGCCGTGATGGACTACGTATCGGTCAGGGGCCTGTCCGTCCCCGCGATCATCGGCGTCCACGACTGGGAACGCGACATCAGCCAGACGCTCATCTTCAACGTCGACATGGTCCCCTCAACGGGCGACGTGCGGCGGGCCGCCGAGACCGATGACCTGGCGGAGGCCCTGGACTACTCCGAGGTCGCGCAGACCATCTCCTCGGTGGTCCGGGACGGCAGGTTCCAGCTCATCGAGACCGCGGCCGAACGGGTCGCCGAACGACTGCTCGCCGACCACCGGATGCGCTGGCTCCGCCTCGAGGTGCACAAGCCCATCGCCGGCGGCGGCTACACCGCCGTCATCACCATCGAGCGCGGGACCCGACCGGAATGACCGCGATCCACATGGCCGAGGCGGGGAGGCTGTCAGGGCCAGATGGGCAGACCGCCCATGTCTGGTGGGGACGGCGGCGGGACGCTTCCCCTCGGCTCGCCGGGCTCCTCGACCAGGCCGAACGACAGCGCTGGGCGTCCTACCGGCGCGAGGAGGATCGCGAGCGGTTCCTGGTCGGCTGCGCGCTGGCGAAGACGGTCATCGCGGCCTGCGCCGGCCGGCGGCCCGAGCAGGTGAGCTTCGACCGGACCTGCCGTCACTGCGGTAAGCCGCACGGCAAGCCGACCGCCAGGGACATCGGCCTCGAGCACTCGGTCGCTCACTCCGGCGACGTGGTCGCCGTCGCGGTGGCCAGGGCTCCGGTCGGCGTGGACGTCGAGCGCCTGGAGGGACGCCCGCGCCGGCCGGGCGGCGGTGACCCGGAGGCGCTTGCGCGCATGGTGCTCTCCGACACCGAACGGGCCGCCCTGGCCGCGGTGCAGCCGTCCGGGCGGGACCGCGCCTTTCTCGTCGCGTGGACCAGGAAGGAGGCCGTGACCAAGGCGAAGGGTGACGGGCTGCGGGTTCCGTTCGGGGACGTCGTGGTGGCCGGCGCCGAGGGAGCGCCCCGCCTCGTGGCGTGGCCCTACCCGCAGGCCCCGCAGGGCGTATCCCTGCACGACCTCGACGCCGGACGGGGTTATGTCGGAGCGCTGGCGGTCATCGGCCGGTGTGACGAGGTGCTGGTCAAGGACGGATCGGCGTTGCTCGCCGGCGTGCGTTGAGCTGATCGCTGCGGGCGAACGCGGGGCGGAAATTTGTGAGGGCTCTTCTTTCTTGAGTGTATATGACTCAATCTTTGGAGGCTCTCAATGAGTGAAACGCTCACGCTTCCGGTCCTGCCGCTGGACGATCAGGTGGTGCTGCCCGGGATGGTGATACCGCTGGAGACGTCACAGCCGGAGGTCAGCGCCGCGATCGACGCGGCGCGGGTGCCTTCCCGGCAGGTGCCCGGCATGCGTTCGGAGGCCAGCGCCCGGGTGCTGCTCGTGCCGCGGCTGCCCGACCGCGGGCTGGCGGGCGTGGGCACGCTGGCCACGGTCGAGCAGGTCGGCCGGCTGCCCGGCGGACAGCCCGGCGCGCTGGTCCGCGGTGTCTCCCGCGTCAAGATCGGCTCCGGCACCACCGGTCCCGGTGCCGCGCTGTGGGTCCAGGGCACCGTGGTCGAGGAGACCGGCCGCGGCCCGCGCGCCGAAGAGCTGGCCCAGCAGTACAAGACCCTGATCACCTCTATCCTGCAGCAGCGCGGCCTGTGGCAGATCATCGACACGATTCAGCAGCTCACCGACGCCTCCGCGGTCGCGGACAACGCCGGGTACGCCAGCTACCTCACCACCGCGCAGAAGCTGCAGGTGCTCGAGACCTTCGATCTGGTCGAGCGGCTGGAACTGGTCATCGGCTGGACCAGGGAGCACCTCGCCGAGCTCGACGTGGCCGAGACCATCCGCAAGGACGTCGCGGAGGGCATGGAGAAGCAGCAGAAGGAATTCCTGCTGCGCCAGCAGCTCGCCGCGGTCCGCAAGGAACTCGCCGACCTGAACGGCGACACGGCCACCGAGGAAGACGACTACCGGGCCCGGGTGGAAGCGGCCGACCTGCCGGAGGCGGTCCGTGACGCCGCGCTCAAGGAGGTCGACAAGCTCGAGCGGACCCCCGACGCCTCACCCGAGACCGGCTGGATCCGCACCTGGCTGGACACCGTCCTGGACATCCCGTGGAACACCAGGACCGAGGACGCCTACGACATCGCCGACGCGCGGCGGGTCCTGGACGAGGACCACACCGGGCTGGACGACGTCAAGGAGCGCATCATCGAGTACCTGGCCGTGCGCAAGCGCCGCGCGGACCGCGGCCTGGGCGTCATCGGCGGCCGGCGTTCCGGCGCCGTGCTCGCCCTGGTCGGCCCGCCCGGCGTGGGCAAGACCTCGCTCGGCGAGTCGGTCGCGCGGGCCATGGACCGCAAGTTCGTCCGGGTCTCCCTGGGCGGCGTGCGGGACGAGGCGGAGATCCGCGGGCACCGGCGGACGTACGTCGGGGCGCTGCCCGGCCGGATCGTCCGCGCCATCCGCGAAGCGGGCTCGATGAACCCGGTCGTGCTGCTCGACGAGGTCGACAAGATCGGCGCCGACTACCGCGGCGACCCCGCGGCGGCGCTGCTCGAGGTGCTGGACCCGGCGCAGAACCACACGTTCCGCGATCACTACCTCGAGGTCGAGCTCGACCTGTCCGACGTGGTGTTCCTGGCCACGGCCAACGTGCTCGAGACGATCCCGAGCGCGCTGCTGGACCGGATGGAGCTGGTCCAGCTCGACGGGTACACCGAGGACGAGAAGGTCCTCATCGCCCGCGACCACCTGCTGCCCAGGCAGCTGTCCAAGGCCGGGCTGAACGCCGAGGAGGTGTCGGTCGACGCGGACGCGCTGCGGCTGATCGCGACCGAGTACACGCACGAGGCCGGGGTGCGGTCGCTGGAGCGGTCCATCGCGCGCATCCTGCGCAAGGTCGCGGCGCGCCTGGCCCTGGACGAGGTCACGCTGCCGGTCAGCGTCGGCACGGGCGGTCTGAAGGACTACCTGGGCCGCCCGCGGTTCACGCCGGAGACCAGCCTGGCCGCGCCGGACCGCCGGACCGCCGTGCCGGGTGTGGCCACCGGGCTCGCGGTGACCGGCGCGGGCGGCGACGTCCTGTTCATCGAGGCGTCGCTGGCCGGCCGGGAGACCGGCGAGACCGGGGTCACGCTCACCGGCCAGCTCGGCGACGTGATGAAGGAATCGGCCCGGATCGCGCTGTCCTACCTGCGCTCGCACGGCGACGAGCTCGGCCTTCCGGTCACCGAGCTGAAGGACCGCGGCGTGCACGTGCACGTGCCGGCCGGCGCGGTGCCCAAGGACGGCCCGAGCGCGGGCGTCACGATGACCACCGCGCTCGCGTCGCTGCTGTCCGGGCGGCCGGTGCGCGCCGACGTGGCGATGACCGGTGAGGTCTCCCTCACCGGGCGGGTGCTGCCGATCGGCGGGGTCAAGCAGAAGCTGCTGGCCGCGCACCGGGCCGGCATCTCCACCGTGCTGATCCCGCAGCGGAACGAGCCGGACCTGGACGATGTCCCGGCCGAGGTGCTCCAGAAGCTGGACGTGCACCCGGTCGGCGACGTCCGCGAGGTGCTACGGCTCGCGCTCGAGCCCGTTCAGGCCGCGGTGGCCGAGGCCGCCTGAGGTCGTCAGGCTCAGCTCCCGCCGTCGTCGGACGCATCGTCTGGCGGCGGCGGGCCCGTCTCTGGTGGCACCGCGTCCAGGACCTCTGTCGTCTCGGATGGCGTCGTCTCGGCTGGCGTCGTCTCGGCTGGCGGGCCGGGATCGGCGGCCGGGAAGACATCGGTAGCCGCCAGATCCCAGATATAGCTGGGGTCGGCGGGCGCTACGGGTACCGGGTCCTCGGCCGGATCCGGCTCGGCCGGGGACGTCGTCGCGTAGTCGGTCGGCACCGGAGCCGCCGCGAAGCCGAAGCTCTCCCTGGTCGGCGCGCCCGGTCCCGCCGGCGCGACGTCAAACGCGGGGTCAAACGCGGGCGGGGCCAGGCCGAAGACCGGCGTGGACAGGTCGAAGTCCGCGGGTGGCGTCGACAGGTCGAAGCCCGCGGCACCATCGGGAGGCGGGGCGCCTGCCGTCGCGTCAGGCGGCACCGCCATGTCCCCGGGCACCCGGATGCTGGGGCGAAGTTCGGGCGGAGGCGAGCTGGCCGAGGCCACCGGGAGCGGGCCGATCCTCGGTTCTGGTGCCGGCGCGGGCTCCCACGGCGGGCCCGCCGATCCGGCCTGGGAAGCCGTGCCCCGGCTGGCCCGGAATCCGGCGATGGATCTCGGCGCCGAGGCCAGGAACCGCGCGCCGGGGGAGTGCTCCATCTCGCCCAGGCCGTCACCCTGCCAGCCCGCCGCGGACGGCCATCCGTTCGCGGCGGCCGGCGCAGGCCCGGCCGCCTGCGGCCGGCCCGGCACCACGGCGGCGTGTGGCGCCGGCGTCGCCGGGCCGATCGGGTCACGGTCCGGCCTGCGGTGCTCGTGCTGGCCCCGGGCCCGGGACCGGCCGGCCGCCGCGGCGCGTCCGCGCCGTGAGCGTGCGACCAGGAGCGCCATCACGACGATGACGATGAGCGCCGCCACCGCGGCCACCGCGTCACGCAGCACGGATCCCGCCAGCGCGCTGGCGCTGGCCCGGCGGGGCGCTGCCACCGCCCGGGGCGTGAGCTTGCGCGGCGCGGACGTGGGAACCGCAGGCTGACGGGCCTGGCCCGCGGAGCTGATGAGGGCGGCCATCTGGACGGCCCGCGCCGCGTCCACGGTGCCGTATCCGGCCCCGCCCTCCGACCGGCCAGGTACCGCCGGCAGGGACGTGCCGCCCGCCGCGGCGACCGTGCTCTCGATCAGGGACCGGGTTACCTGGGCCACGGTCAGCTGCGGGAACTTGGACACGATGAGGGCGGCGACGCCGGCCACGATGCCGCTGGCCGTGCTCGTGGAGCTGATCTGGCCGTAGCCGTCCGGCGGGGCCGCGGTGACCATGCCGACCCCCGGGGCGGTCAGCGACGCGTACGAGCGCTTGGCGCTGAACGAGGCGAGATGGCCGGAGCGCCCGATCGCGCCGACCGCGATGACTCCCGGATAGGCGGCCGGGTAGTTCACGATGCCTGAGCCCTGGCCGTTGTCGCCCGCCGGGGCCACCAGCAGGACGTTCTTGCGCAGGGCGTACCCGACCGCCGCCCGCTCGGCGGTGCTGCCGCCTGCCGCGGCGGGGTCTCCGCTGGCGGTCAGGCCCAGCGTCCCGGGGTCGAGGGGCAGGTCGATGACCCGGGCACCGTGATTGACCGCGTACACGATGCCGGCGGCGATGGCGTCCGGCAGCCGCCGGCTGATGGCCTGGTCCGAGACCAGCGGGTCGTTGAACTCCAGGGTGACGCGCACGGACAGGATCTTCGCCGCGGGGGCGACGCCCACGATGCCGGCACCCCAGTTGCCGTCCTGCCCGTGGCCGGCGACGATGGCCGCGACCGCCGTTCCCTCGACTCCCCAGTAGGAACCGCCCGGCGTCCGGCCCGACTCGCTGTAGTCGGGTCCGGTGATCACGTCACCGGCCAGGTCGGGGTGGCCGGCCGCGACACCCGTGCCCAGGAGGGCGACGATGACGCCGGCTCCCTCGGACTTCTGCCACGCCTGCGTCACGTGCAGCCCGGTCAGCCACCATTCCTGGCCGCGGACGGCATTACCCGCCGCGGCGGCTGTGGTGGCGCCGAGCGCGGGCCCGGATCCAAGGACCACGAGGAGCGCTATTACCGCCGCTAGTCCCGTGGTGAACGGCATCAATGTGCCGCGGAGCAATCGGTGTGACACGGTGGTCAGATATCTCCTCCGAGGCTGGCCGAGCTGGCTCGCGGTAGCGATGTTCGGTCGGCTTATGTAATCGTGCCACGCGACCGGGGTAGGCGGAATGCGTCATGGCCGAATTGTTGACGGTACCGCCGCGATCGATACCCGCGCGCCGGGCGGCAGGCCCAGCCGCTGGGCCGCGTCTCCGCCGTTCACCGCGATGGCGACCAGTCCCGCGCCGTCGGTATAGGCGACGAGCTCACCGGCGGCCACGGCGCCGAAGGTCTCCCGGTAAGGAACGGTCAGCTGATGGCGGCCGCAGCGGATGAGCATCATTCCGCCCGGTTGGACGCTGATTTGCGCCGCGTCCGACCCGGTAATGGTGAGCTGGACATTTCCGAATCTGTCCACGGTCAGCACCTCGCCTTCCGCGACCGAATCGCGGATCAGCCTTTCCGGGACCGGCAGCGAGACGAGATCGGCGACCTCGATCTCCTCTCCGGCCAGGGCAAGTTCGGTGCCGGTCGCCAGGTGCGCGGCGACCGGCATGAAGATGTCCCGGCCGTGAAAGGTCGCCGCCACTTTGTCCAGCCACAATGCCCTATTGGTCAGGCTGAAGGCGCGCGCCGCGCCGCCCGACTCCCGCACCGCCCAGGACAGCAGGCCGTTGTCGGGACCCACGAACACCGAGTGCCCGGCCGCCACCGCGACGCCGCGCCGGGCCGTGCCGACGCCCGGATCGACCACCGCCACGTGGACGGCCGGCGGCAGGTAGGCCACCGTCTGGGCCAGCACCGCCGCGCCGCGCCGCACGTCGCCGGGCGGGACCAGGTGGGTGATGTCGATGATGCCGGCGTCCGGCGCGATACGGGCGGCCACGCCGTGGCACGCGGCCACGAATCCGTCTTCGAGCCCATAGTCGGTGAGAAAGCTCAGGTAACGAAAACGGGTCACGAACCGTGAGCGTACGTCGGCCGCCCGGCTAGGTACAGCCCGGGATGGCGAGGTACCTTCGGGAAGGATCGGGCCACTTCGGGCCGCGGCGCGGAACGGGAGGAGAACGCATGTCCGGCTTGTCAGAACGCGACATGCGGATCCTGGCGTTCGAACGGCGCGGATGGCGGTCGCCCGGCGTCAAGGAGCAGGCCATCGCCGAGGTCCTCGACATGCCGGCCACCAGGTACTACCAGTTGCTGAACGAGCTCATCGACCGGCCGGAGGCGCTCGAGTTCGACCCGGCGCTCGTCAAGCGCCTGCGGGCCCAGCGTGCCCGCCGCCAGCGCATCCGGTCCCCCCGGCCCAAGGGCCGGCCCGTGTGACGGACCTCCCGCGGTCACGGACCCCCGAGGGTCAGGCCGGGCTTGACGCGCTGCTCGCGCACCCGCGGCGGGCGCTGATCGCCACCGACTTCGACGGCACGCTGGCGCCGATCGTGGCCGACCCCCGGTCCGCACGCGCTCATCCGGGGGCGGTACCCGCCCTGACCAGGCTGGCCGGGGCGGTCGGCACGCTCGCGGTCATCACCGGCAGGCCCGCCGCGGAGGCGGTCGCCTACGGCGGCCTCGCCGCCGTCCCCGGCATCATCGTGCTCGGTCACTACGGCTGGCAGCGATGGCAGGACGGCGCGCTCACCACGCCGGATCCGCCGCCCGAGGTGCAGGCCGCCCGCGAGGCACTCCCGGGCCTGCTCGACCGGACGGGCGCCGCGGACGGCACCTGGGTCGAGGACAAGGCGTACGCGCTGGCCGTGCACACCCGCCGAACCGCCGACCCGGAAGCGGCGCTGGGCGCGCTGCGCGGCCCCCTCGGGCATCTCGCCGCCCGGCTGGGGCTGACGGCCGAGCCCGGCCGGATGGTGATCGAGTTGCGCCCGCCGGGCGTGGACAAGGGCACCGCGCTGACCGCCCTGACCCGCGAGCGCGCCGCGGATCCGGTCATCTTCTGCGGCGATGATCTCGGTGACCTGCCCGCGTTCGCCGCGATACGGGCCCTGCGCGCGGAGGGAATCCCGGGCTGTGCCGTGGCCAGTGCCAGCGCCGAGTCGCCCCGGGTCGCGTCAACGGCCGACCTGGTCGTGGACGGTCCGGCGGGGATCGTGGCGCTGCTCACCGCGATCGCCGACGAACTCGGGGCCTGAGCAGAGCCGCCTCGGTTCGAGGCAACTCCGCAGACCCGCGGCCGGCTGAGATCGGCGGGGAAATACCACCGTCCGTTCGGTAGAAAAAGATTTTTAATCTGAACGGGCCGTGGCTCACCGGTCCAGAGAGGCCAGCTGATTCCCCAGCCAGCGGGCGGGAGGGCTGGCGGCGGCGGTGGCGGCGAGCGCGGCGCTGCGGCGGCGGCGCTCGGCATCGGGCATGGCCAGGGCCTGATGCAGGGCCGCGGCGGTCTCGCTGACGTCGAAGGGGTTGACGAGCAGCGCGTCGCGGCCGAGGGTCGCGGCCGCGCCCGCCTCGCGGGACAGCACCAGCGCGCAGCCCCGCTCGGAGAGCACCGGGCCCTCCTGGGCCACCAGGTTCATGCCGTCCCTGATCGGGTTCACGAGCAGCACGTCGGCCACCGCGCAGGCGGCCAGCGACCGCGGGTAGTCGTCCCTGCACCTCGAGGATCAGCGGATTCCAGTCCGGCGTGCGGAACTCCTCGGTGATCTCCCGCGCCATCTGGATCACCCGCTCGGTGTAGGCCCGGTACTCCGGCACGGCGGACCTGGACGGGTAGGCGAAGGCCAGGTGGATGACCCGGCCGTGCCACTCGGGCCGGGTGGCGAGCAGCTCGCGGTAGGCGGCCAGGCCGCGCACGATGTTCTTGGACAGCTCGGTCCGGTCGACCCTGACGATGAGCTGCCTGCCGCCGGCGGCCTGGCCCAGCGCGGCGACGTTGGCCCGCACGTCGCCGGCCTGCGCGCGGGCTCGCAGAGCCGGGACGTCGATGCCGAGCGGGTGCACGGTCACGTCGGTGACGCGGCCGCGGTGGATGACCCGGCCCACCGTGTCCGCGCGGCCCGTCCCCGCCCGGCTGACCTGCGCGCCCAGGATCGCCCGGCAGCAGTCCAGGAACGCGGCGGCCCACCGCTCGGCGTGGAAGCCGACGGAGTCCGCGCCGAGCATCCCGTCCAGCACGGCCACGCCCACGTCGCCGGGAAGGATCCGGTAGTAGTCGGGCGGCGCCCAGGGCGTGTGCGAGAAGTGCCCGACCCGGATGTCACGGGAGGCGCGGTCCAGCCGCTCCCGCAGCAACCGCGGGGCCAGGCTGAGGTGGTAGTCCTGGACCAGCACGCGGACGTCGGCGACCGTGCCGCCGCCCGGCCCTTTCTCGGCCAGGACCTCCTCGGCCAGGGCATCGGCGAACGCCTCGTTGTAGGCCAGGTAGGACTGCCAGTCACGGCGGAACCCGCGGCCGAACTGCGGCTGGTTCGGCGTGTCGAACAACATGTGGTGCACGAACCACAGGGCCGAATTCGCCACGCTGTTGTAGGCGCGGTCGAAGGTGTCGGCCGGGATGTCGAGCATCCGCACCGGGATGCCGTCCTGGTCCAGGACGCCGGCGTCCTGCCGCCGCGCGACCGCGCGGTCCGCGTCGCTGAGCGCGGCGCAGATCCACGTCACGAGGGCCTCGGGCGCCACGGCGGCCAGGCCCGAGATCACCCCGGCGATCATCCCGCCGCCGCCCCGCTTGCCGGCCAGCGAGCCGTCGGCGCCGAACTGGTACGAGACCGGACCGCGATTAGACGCCACCAGCACCCGTTGTTTCATAACCGGGCAGGTTAGCAAGGGGGCCCAAGGGGGCCGGGGGGATTCGCCCGGCCGAAACGAACGCTGCTACTGTTATCTCGTTTGGGACACAACTGAATAACGCTCATCCAGAGGGGTGGAGGGATCGGCCCTGTGAAGCCCCGGCAACCTATCGCGCCTGCATGCCCGTCGTGAACGGCGAGGCGCGCGACATGGTGCCAACTCCGGCCCGCGGTCAAGGTGACCGCTGGGAAAGATGGGGAAGGAATCCTCGCCGGTGATCAACGCCACGACACGCACGTCTCCCACCTCTTCCGGGTTCGGCTACGCCACCGGGCTGTCCTGCCGCGAGTGCGGCAAGGTCTACCCGCTCGGTCCGCACTACGCCTGCGAGGAATGCTTCGGCCCGCTGGAGGTCAGTTACGACTACCCCCGGCTGAGCCGGTCCGACATCCTGGCCGGCCCGCCCAGCATGTGGCGGTACGCACCGCTGCTCCCGGTGCCGCCGGACATCGCAGAACGCCCGACCACCGAGCCCGGCTGCACCAAGCTGGTCCGCGCCGACAACCTCGCGCACGCCCTGGGCATGCGCAGGCTCTGGATCAAGGACGACCGGGGCAACCCGACGCACTCGTTCAAGGACCGGGTGGTGGCGGTGGCCCTGGCCGCCGCCACCGAGCTGGGCTTCAAGGTGCTGGCCTGCCCGTCGACCGGCAACCTGGCCAACGCGGTGGCCGCCGCGGCCGCCCGGGCCGGCATCCGGTCGGTGGTGCTCGTGCCCGCCGACCTGGAGCCGCAGAAGATCATCACCACCTCGGTCTACGGCGGCACGTTCGTCACCGTCGACGGCACCTACGACGACGTGAACCGGCTCGCGTCCGAGCTGGCGGGCGAGCACGAGGACTGGGCCTTCGTCAACGTGAACGTGCGGCCCTACTACGCCGAGGGATCCAAGACCCTCGGCTTCGAGATCGCCGAGCAGCTCGGCTGGCGGCTGCCCGAGCAGGTGGTGGTGCCGATCGCCTCCGGCGCCCAGCTGGTCAAGGTGGACAAGGGCTTCGGCGAGCTGGTCTCGCTCGGCCTGGTCCCGCAGGCCCCGTGGCGGGTGTTCGGCGCCCAGGCGACCGGCTGCGCGCCGGTGTCGGCCGCGTTCGCCGCCGGGCACGACGTGGTGCGCCCGGTGCGGCCGGACACCATCGCCAAGTCGCTGGCCATCGGCAACCCGGCGGACGGACCGTACGCGCTGGACGTGGTGCGGCGCACCGCGGGCGCGATCGCCGACGTCGGCGACGACGAGATCGTCGACTCGATGCGGCTGCTGGCCTCGACCGAGGGCATCTTCGGGGAGACCGCCGGCGGGGTGACCCTCGGCGTGCTGCGCAAGCTGCTGGCCGAAGGCCGGCTCGATCCGGAGGCCGAGACCGTGATCATCAACTCGGGCGACGGGCTGAAGACCCTCGACGCGGTCGCCGCGGTCATCGACCTGCCGGTGCCGATCCGGCCGACCCTCGAAGCATTCCAGGAGGCATTCTCGTGACGGTGCTCGTTCGCATCCCGACCATCCTGCGGACCTATACCGGCGGCGCGGCGGAGGTGAGCGCATCGGAGGGGACCCTCCGCGAGGTCATCGCCGGCCTGGACGCCGCCTACCCGGGTATCGGCGGCCGGATCCTGGACGACGGCGGTCGGTTGCGCCGTTTCGTGAACGTCTACGTCGGGGAAGAAGACGTGCGTTTCGCGCAGGGACTGGACACGCGGGTATCCGCCGGAGCGCGGGTTTCCTTCATTCCGGCGGTGGCCGGCGGCGCGCCTGGAAAATGTGGCTGACGTGCGCCTGATGACGTGTTTGGTGGGTAAGTGGCGCCAGACGTGCTCGGTACAAGGTAAGGTCGTTTCCGGTCGCCGTCGGACGGGGACGGGGTTCGCGCGCTAGGGCACGTAGCCGTTCTCACCGTTTGCGATCGACGGGTTCCGCGTTGACAAGGGCGGGGCTCGAGGCCCGAGCGCAGTTAGGGAGTTGTTTGGAATGGCTCAGGGCACCGTCAAATGGTTCAACCCGGACAAGGGATACGGCTTCATCGCCGTCGACGGTGGCAAGGACGTCTTCGTCCACTTCTCGGCTATCCAGTCGGATGGCTACCGCACCCTCGAAGAGGGGCAGCGGGTCGAGTTCGAGATCACGCAAAGCGACCGGGGCGCGCAGGCCGACAAGGTCGTCGTGGTCTCGTAGGTTCGCCTGTGGCCCCGGATTGAGCCGGGGCCACTGATCTGCCGGGTTCAGCTGGCGGCCCGGCCCCACGGGGCCGGGCCGATCTGCTTTCCTTCAGTCGGCCCAGCATTTGCACTCTCACCATGAGAGTGCTAAACATGGTGCTGGCACTCTGCTCGTGTGAGTGCCAGCATTATGGCGGGATCGAGCGATGAGGCACGACCTCGCGGCAGGAAGGGACTGTCCGCCAGGGGTGCCGGCCGTCGCGGGCGTCGGCTCGATCCGCGCATACGCCACGGAGGACTGGAGCCTATGGCAGCGAAGATGATCGCGTTTGACGAGGAAGCCCGGCGCGGCCTCGAACGCGGTATGAACCAGCTCGCCGACGCCGTGAAGGTAACCCTCGGCCCCAAGGGCCGGAACGTGGTACTCGAGAAGAAGTGGGGCGCACCCACGATCACCAACGATGGCGTGTCCATCGCCAAGGAGATCGAGCTCGAGGACCCGTGGGAGAAGATCGGCGCCGAGCTTGTCAAGGAAGTAGCGAAGAAGACCGACGACGTGGCCGGCGACGGCACGACGACGGCAACCGTCCTGGCCCAGGCGCTGGTCCGTGAGGGCCTGCGCAACGTCGCGGCCGGCGCCAACCCGATGTCCCTGAAGAAGGGCATCGAGGCGGCCGTCGAGCGGGTCAGCGAGGAGCTGTCCAAGCTCGCCAAGGACGTCGAGACCAAGGAGCAGATCGCCTCCACGGCCTCGATCTCGGCCGGCGACACGGCCATCGGCGAGATGATCGCCGAGGCCATGGACAAGGTCGGCAAGGAAGGCGTCATCACCGTCGAGGAGTCCAACACCTTCGGCCTGGAGCTCGAGCTCACCGAGGGCATGCGGTTCGACAAGGGATACATCGCCCCGTACTTCGTCACCGACCCCGAGCGGCTCGAGGCCGTCCTTGAGGACCCGTACATCCTGGTGGTGAACTCCAAGATCTCGGCCAACAAGGACCTGCTCCCGCTGCTGGACAAGGTGGTGCAGTCCGGCAAGTCGCTGGTCATCATCGCCGAGGACGTGGACGGCGAGGCGCTGGCCACCCTGGTGGTCAACAAGATGCGCGGCCTGTTCAAGTCGGTGGCGGTCAAGGCCCCCGGCTTCGGCGACCGCCGCAAGGCCATGCTCGGTGACATCGCCATCTTGACCGGCGGCCAGGTCATCAGCGAGGAAGTCGGCCTCAAGCTGGACAACGTCGACCTCGACGTGCTCGGCCGGGCGCGCAAGGTCGTGGTCACCAAGGACGAGACCACGATCGTGGACGGCGCGGGCGATGCCGACCAGATCGCCGGCCGGGTCAACCAGATCCGCACCGAGATCGACAACACCGACTCCGACTATGACCGGGAGAAGCTGCAGGAGCGGCTGGCCAAGCTGGCCGGCGGCGTCGCGGTCATCAAGGCGGGCGCGGCCACCGAGGTCGAGCTGAAGGAGCGCAAGCACCGCATCGAGGACGCGGTGCGCAACGCCAAGGCCGCGGTCGAGGAAGGTGTCGTGGCCGGCGGCGGCGTCGCGCTGCTGCAGGCGGGCCGGATCGCCTTCGACAAGCTCGACCTGTCGGGCGACGAGGCGACCGGCGCGGCCATCGTGCGGCGCGCGGTCGAGGAGCCGCTCAAGCAGATCGCGGTCAACGCCGGCCTCGAGGGCGGCGTGGTGGTCGAGAAGGTCAAGACCCTGGCCAGCGGCCATGGCCTGGACGCCTCGAACGGTGAGTACGTCGACATGTTCAAGGCCGGGATCATCGACCCCGCGAAGGTCACCCGCTCGGCGCTGCAGAACGCGGCGTCGATCGCGGGCCTGTTCCTCACCACGGAGGCCGTGATCGCGGAGAAGCCGGAGAAGGACAGGGCTCCCGCCGCCCCCGGCGGCGGCGGCGACATGGACTTCTGATCCGGAAGTCACCATGCGGACGGCCCGGGGCCAAGCCCCGGGCCGTCCCGCTTCCCGGACCCAGGTTTCCTGGCATTTGCGCTGGGTATACGCCCATTGCGATCTTGGAACGGGGTGAGATCGCATCCGGGCTCCGGCCTCGCACGCGAACCCGTCCCAGCACCATCCGAACGTGTGAGGCCGGACCGGCGACGGGGCGGCCGGCGATAACGAAGCTGCGATCCGGCGTCCCGGACCGATAGCCTTATAAGTGCCCATAGCATCCTGTCGGTCAGCTGATCGCTGGTTGTTTGTTAGTTCTCATCAACGTGAGGTCTGCGCGTGCCTACCGGCAAGGTCAAGTGGTACGACTCCGACAAGGGGTATGGCTTCCTCGCCCGCGACGACGGCGGCGAGGTCTTCGTGCATTCGTCGGCGCTGCCTTCCGGGACCACCGCGCTGCGTCAGGGGCAGCGGGTGGAGTTCGGGGTGGCCGAGGGACGCCGGGGAGCGCAGGCGCTCCAGGTACGGCTCCTCGAGCCCCCGCCCACCGTGGCCGCGACCAAGCAGGCGCGCAAGAAGCCGGACGAGATGATCGTCCTCGTCGAGGACCTGATCAAGCTGCTCGACGACGTGTCGACGACCTACCGCCGCGGCAAGCAGCCCGATGCCAGGGACGCGAAGAAGATCTCCGCGGTCCTGCGCGCCGTCGCCGACGACATCGAGCCCTGAGCACGGGCCCGGCGCGGGCGTCCCGGCCGTTACCTGACGGGCCTATCTCACCCGGCGTAACCGGGGAGCGACACGGAGACCTCCAGGCCTCCCGCGGGCCGGGGCCGGGCCGTGGCCTGGCCGCTGTGCGCGGCCGCCACGGACCACACGATCGACAGGCCGAGGCCGGTGCCGTCGGGCGACCCGGACCGTTCGGACAGCCGCCGGAACGGCTCGAACAGCGACGGCACCAGTTCGGCGGGAATCACCGGGCCGCCGTTGGCGACGTCGATGAACGCCATGCCGTCGCGGGTGCCCGTCGCCACCTGGACCCAGCCGTGCGCGTCGTTGTGCCGGACGGCATTGTCGATCAGGTTGGTGACCAGCCGTTCGACCAGGACCGGGTCGCCGATGGCAGGCGCGGGTTCCAGCGCCGCCTGCACGGTGACCGGGTGTTCCCTGATGGCCGGGGCGGCGGCGTCCAGCGCGTCCTCGGCCAGGATGGCCACGTCGAGCGGTTCCCGCGGCCCGGTGCCCCGGTCGCTGCGGGCCAGGGTGAGCAGCGCCTCGATCAGGGCCTCGGCCCGGTCCACGGCCTGGCGCACCTCGGCGGCCATCGCCTCGAGCTGCGCCGGAGTCCGGTCCGGCTTGGCCAGCGTGACGTCGATCGCGGTGCGCATCACGGTGAGCGGCGTCCGCAGCTCGTGCGAGGCGTTGGCGACGAAGCGGCGCTGGCTGGCGAACGCGGCGTCCAGCCGCTCGAGCATGGCGTCGAAGGTGTCCGCCAGTTCCTTGAGTTCGTCGTGGGGACCGGTCAGGGCGATCCGCTCGCCCAGGTTCTGCTCCGACGCCCGGCGGGCCGCCGCGGTGATGGCGTGCACCGGCCGCAGGACCCGCCCCGCGACGATCCAGCCCAGGCAGGCCGAGCCGAAGGCCACCGCGGCCAGCGCGGCGAGGGAGTAATCCAGCAGGTGCGCCAGGGTCCGCGACCGCTGGAACTCCTCGCTGGCCTTGCTCACGCCGGTCAGCGACTGCTCGGCCACGTTCTCGCACTTGGCCAGGGCCGCCGGGTCGAGGTTCTCCGATTTGCAGGCCGCCAGCGCCTGGGCCACGTACTGGCTGGCCGGCGAGACGCCCGCCGGCGCCGGAGTGGTGGACAGGCTCTGCGCGACCAGGCCGTAGGTCACCGCGAGCAGAACCGCCCCGGCGGCCAGGAACAGGCCGCTGTACACCAGGGTCAGCCGCAGCCGCACCGGCCGCCGCGCGGCGAACCTCACGAGGGGTCCCTGAGCCGGTAGCCGCAGCCGGTGACCGTCTCGATCGGCGGCGGGCTGCCGAGCTTGCGGCGCAGCCGCGACATGGTGACCGAGACCGTGTTGCTGAACGGGTCGGCGTGCTCGTCCCACACCTGCTCCAGCAGGTCCTCGGTGCTGACCACCCCGCCGTCGGCGGCCAGCAGGACCTCCAGGATGCCGAACTCCTTCCTGGTCAGCGCGATCGGCTGCCCGGCGCGGCTGACCCGGTGCCGGACCCGGTCGATGACCAGATCCCCGCAGAACGCCACGGGAGGCGCCGACGGGCTGCGACGCGACAGCGCCCGGACCCGCGCGACCAGCTCGGTGAAGGCGAACGGCTTGGTGAGGTAGTCGTCGGCGCCCAGGTTGAGGCCGTCGACCCGCTCGTCCACCGCCGCGGCGGCGGTCAGCATGATGATCCTGGCCTTGGCCGGGCTCGCGACCAGGCTGGCGCACACCGCGTCGCCGTGCACCCGGGGCAGGTCGCGGTCGAGCACGATGACGTCATACGCGGTGAACGCGGTGACCTGGATCGCCGCCTCGCCGTCGTAGGCCACGTCGACCGCCATGCCCTGGTCGCGCAGGCCCTCCGCGATCCGGTCGGCCAGCACCTTCTGATCCTCGACTACTAGTACCCGCACGTCTCCATAGTGCTCCGCCCCGGATGACAAGGACATAACACGCCGGGCCGGACGCAGGCCCGCGCGGATGACAACCGGGCAGGTCGCCGCCCCGCGGCCGCGGCGGACGGCGCGGGAGGAGCACCGGTTCGTGTTGCGCTGGTGTCATCGGCCGGTGCGTACAACTGATCCCGACCGGCCCGCCGGGCCGATTCGGGAGGTCCAGATGAGAAACCGGTACGTCGTCGCCGCGCTCGCCGGCGGGCTGCTGCTGGCCGGCTGCGGGGGCTCGGCCGCCGGCTCGCCCGGCGTGCCCGCGCTGAGCCAGGCCGCCGCCCAGGGAGCGCAGAACCAGGGAGCGCAGAGTCCCGCCGCCGCCCAGGGCTCACAGAGCCAGGGACCACAGGAGCCGAGCACCCAGCTGACAGGAAGTGCCCGCGCGGCCGCGTTGCACGCGGCGGCCCAGTGCATCAGGCAGCACGGCATTCCCGGCTACGCGGATCCCGTGCTGACCGGCAGCGGCGCGGTCTACAGCGACAGCCGCAGCATCCAGGACGCGTCCGACTCGGCGGTCAACGCCGTCCAGCAGGCCTGCGGCGCGCTGGCCGCCCGGGCCGGCCTGAACCCGCTCTACGAGCCGCCCGCGCCGCCGCAGCTCGTCGAGGCCGGCGTGCGCTCAGCGGAGTGCCTGCGCGCACACGGCCTGCCGAACGTCCAGGACCCCACGGCCCAGACGCCCTACACGCCGGGCCATGGATTCGGCATGACGAGCAGCGAGGTACCGGCCGGGGGCAAGCAGAACCCGGTCTATCAGGCCGCCGCGCACGCGTGCCGCGCGCTTCTGGACGCCGAGATCCGCGCGTCGACGCTCGGGAACCTGAGCAATGACGGCTGACCGGGCCGTGGGCAGGGGCCGCAGGCGCGCCGCGGTGGTCGCGGCCCCGATCGCCGTGGCCGGGGTGACGACCGTGATCATGCTCAGCGGGCTGCCCTGGCGGCCGGCGCAACCCGGCGCCGCCGCTTCGGCGGCGGTGACGCTCGGATCGGCCCCGGTGGTCCGGGCCGATCTGGTCAACACCGTCCAGGTCGACGGGTCGCTCGGCTACGCGGGGTCGTACGCCATCGTCAACCAGGCCCAAGGGACCGCGTACACCGCCCTCCCGGCGCCGGGCGCGATGATCCGGCGCGGCCAGATCCTGTACGAGGTGGACGGGACGCCCGTCACGCTGTTCTACGGCGCGACGCCGGAGTGGCGGGCCCTGTCGGTCGGCGTCGCGCCGGGCCGTGACGTGGCCCAGCTCGGCCGGAACCTCATCGCCCTGGGCTACGGCGCGGGCCTGGCCGTGAGCGAGTACTTCACCGGCGCGACCGCCTACGCCGTGGAACTGTGGCAGGCGGCCCGCGGGCTGCCCGTCACCGGCACGGTGCCGCTCGGCCAGGTCGCCTACGCGCCGGGTCCGCTGCGCATCACCGGCGTGACCCCGGTCCCGGGATCGCCGCCGCAGCCGGGCGCGAGCATCCTGACCGCCACCTCGCCGGTCCCCGTGGTCATCGCCGAGGTGCCGGTGGCCCAGGAGTACCTGGTCAAGGCCGGTGACAGCGTGACCGTGACGCTGCCCGACGGGGTGAGCACCACGCCGGGCGTGGTCACGTCCGTCGCCTCGGTCGCCTCCCCGGGCGGCGGCACCGCACCGGGGGGCGGCGGTTCGGCCTCGCCGGGCCCGGGCTCCGGCCAGGACACCGTGCAGATGACCGTGCGGCTCACCCAGGCCGCCGCGGCCGGGCACCTGGACCAGGCACCGGTCAGCGTCAACATCATCTCCGCGCAGGCCCGTGACGTGCTCGCCGTGCCGGTGAGCGCGCTGGTGGCGCTGGCAGCGCAGGGGGACGGGGAGGTGGGTGGGGGGTACGCGGTGGACGTGGTGCAGGGCAGCGCCGTGCACCTGGTCGCGGTGCAGACCGGGTTGTTCAGCCAGACCCTGGTTCAGGTCAGCGGCGCCGGGCTGGCCGCGGGCCTGCGCGTGCAGGTGCCGTCCTCGTGAACGCCGTGCTGGAGCTGACCGGCGTCACCAAGACCTATCCGGGTTCGCCGCCGGTGACCGCGCTGGCCGCGGTGGCCCTGGTCATCGGCGCCGCCGAGCGGGCCGCGGTCCTCGGACCCTCCGGCTCGGGCAAGACCACCCTGCTGCACGTGGCGGGGACCCTCGAACGGCCGAGCGGCGGCAGCGTCAGGATCGGCGGGCAGGAGGTCTCCGCGCTGTCGGACGCCGAGCTGTCCGCCGTGCGCGGCCGGCGTCTCGGCTTCGTGTTCCAGCAGTTCCACCTGCTCGATCATCTGGACGCGGTGGAGAACGTGGCGCTCGGGCTGCTCTACAGGGGCGAGCCGGCCCGGGTCAGGCGGGCCGCGGCCGCCGACGCGCTGGCCCGGGTCGGGCTCGGCCGCCGGCTCGGGCACCGGCCCCCGCAGCTGTCCGGCGGGGAACGCCAGCGGGTGGCCATCGCGCGCGCGGTGGCCGGGCATCCCAACGTGGTCCTCGCCGACGAGCCGACCGGCAACCTCGACTCGGTGGCCGGCGGGCAGCTCATCGACCTGCTGGCCGGGCTGGCCGCCGACGGCACGGCCGTGGTCGTCGTCACGCACGACCCGGCCGTGGCGGCGGCGATGGACCGCCACGTGCTGATGCAGGACGGCCGGATCGTCGCCGACGACAGGACCGGAAGGGCGGTGACGCCGTGAGCGGCACCACGCGATCCAGGCTGCGGGCGGGCGACCTGGTGCTCGGCAGCGTGCTCGGGCTGCGGGCGCGCAAGCTGCGGACGGCGCTGTCCGGGCTGGGCATCGCGATCGGGATCGCCGCCGCCGTCGCGGTGCTCGGCATCTCCGCCTCATCCAAGGCCGACCTGCTCGCCCAGCTGGGCGCCGAGGGGAACCTGGTCACGGTCACCGCCGGGCAGGCGTTCGACGGCTCGCCCGCGCCGCTGCCGCTGACCGCCGAGCCGATGATCGCGCGCATCCCGCCGGTGCAGTCCGTGACCGCGGTCGGGTACGTGCCGGGCGCCACGGTGCGGCGGACCGCGGCCGTGCCCGCCGTCGACAGCGGCGGCATCTCGGTGTACGCCGCCCAGCCCGGGCTGCTCGGCACCCTCGGCGGCAGCGTGGCCGCGGGGACGTTCCTCAACGCGGCCACGGCCAGGTATCCGGCCGTGGTCCTCGGCGCGGTGGCGGCGCAGACCCTCGGCATCGGCCAGGTCCTCCCGGCCACCCAGGTGTACCTGGCCGGCCGGTACTTCACCGTGATCGGCATCCTGCGGCCGGTCCCGCTCGCCCCGCAGATCGACGAGGCGGCGCTGGTCGGGTTCCCGGTGGCCGACTCGCTGCTGGCGCTCGGCGGCCACCCGACCCAGATCTACCTGCGCGCCGCCCCCGATCAGGTGCAGCCGGTGGTGAGCGTGCTCCCGTTCACCGCCAATCCGGCCCAGCCCGAAGCGGTGCAGGTCAGCCTGCCGTCCAGCATCCTCGCCGCGCGGGCCGCGGCCCGGACCGCCTTCGCCGGGCTGTTCCTGGGCCTCGGCGCGGTGGCCGTGCTGGTCGGCGGCGTCGGCATCGCCAACATCATGGTGATCTCGGTCCTGGAACGGCGCGCGGAGATCGGCCTGCGGCGCGCGCTCGGCGCGACCCGGGGCCAGGTCGGACGCCAGTTCCTGACCGAGTCGGTGCTGCTGTCGGCCCTCGGCGGGGTGGCCGGGGTGCTGGGCGGCGCGGCGGCCACGGCGGGCTGGGCGATGGCCAGCGGCCAGCCGACCGTGGTCCCCCCGGCCAGCGTCGCGGCCGGGCTCGGCGTCGCCCTCGGGGCCGGCGCCCTGGCCGGGGTGTACCCGGCGGCGCGGGCCGCCCGGCTCGCCCCGGCCGAGGCCCTGCGCGCCCCGTGACGCCGTGCCCCGTGAGCCCGTGCCCCGTGAGCCCGTGCCCCGTGGCGGCCGGCTAGCGCCTGCGGCCGGACGGACGGCTGGATGGACGGCCGGGCGGGCGGCCGGCCGGGGCGGGCTGCGCCGGGGCCTCCTGGCGCTGCGCGAGGATGCGGCGCCTGCGCCGGGCCACCATCAGGACCAGCGCCGTCGCCAGCAGGGCCGCGGCGATGGCCAGGCCTGCCTGGCCGTTGTTGAGGATCGAGACGAGCACCCCGGCGAGGCCGCCGGCCACGTTGGCCACCTGGTTCAGGGTCTCGGAGACCGCGAACGTCGAGGACCGGATCTCGTCGCCGATCTCGCGCTGCACGATCGAGTCCTGCGCCAGCTTGGCCAGGCTGGCGCACAGGATGGCGGCGAACGCCACGGCGATCACGGCCGCCAGGTCGAAGAACCAGGCGGCCGCGGCCGCGGCCACCGGCGCCACGGTGAGCACCACGTACAGGATCAGCAGCGGGGCCCTGGAGCGGAGCCAGGATCCGATGGCCATCGCCACGATGCTGCCCACCGCGACGGCGACCGCGAGCGCGGCCAGCGCGAAGTGCTTGGAGACGCCGAAGTGCTCGGTCTGCAGCAGGAACGCGAAGAAGAAGAACGTGAAGCCGGAGAACGCGCGCAGCACCGCGTTGCCGGCCATCGCCTCGGCCACCACCGGGCCCACCCGGGTCAGCGTCCGCCACCGCTTGGCGCCCGTCGCGGTCCTGGACCCGGCCGCGCCTCCAGATCCGGGAGATCCGGGCGGCAGGGCCGCGGGCTCGAACGGCATCGTCTCGTCCGCCTGCGCATGCCACGGATCGCGGTCGGGTGCGCGAGGGTATCGCCCCGGCCCGTTCGGTAGAAAATCGGGCTGTGGCGGCGCCGCAGGGTCAGTCCGCCCCGGTCGCCGGCCATCGGCGGCGGCGGGCGCGGCGGCCCCGCCCGCCGCGGGGACCGGCGGGGAATCCACCTGATCGGGCAGCCGCAGCGCGAGGACCATGGCGGCCAGGTAGACCACCATGCCCGCGCGCAGCACCCACGCGGCGCCCGCTGTCACCTGCACGCCCTCCGCGACCACCGCGGCGATCGTGGCCCCGATCACCGCGATCAGCTGCGACCGCGCGTTGGCGGTGACCAGGGTGATCTGCTCGGGCAGCAGCCGCGGGGCGACCGACGCGCGGACCACTCCGTAGGCCTTCTGCAGCACCAGGACGCCGAACGCGGCGGGCAGCAGCGTGATCGGGTTGCTGACCGCGGCCGACATCGCGTAGCACAGCAGGCCGCGGGCCAGCAGCGTGCCGGCCAGCAGGTACTTGCGGCCCTGCTGGACCCGGTCCAGGGCCGGCCCGATGAACGGCCCGAGCACCGCGAACGGGGCCATCGTGACGAGCAGGAACAGCACCACCTTGCCGCGGGCCTGGTCGATGGAGGTGTTGAAGAAGATCGTCCCGGCCAGGGCCACGATGACGAAGGCGTCGCCCGCCCCGGCCGCGGTGGTCAGCTCGATCAGCGTGGACAGCCCGGTCCGGCCTGCCCCCTGGGCGCTGGCCACCCGGTCCACCAGGCGGCCGGTCCTGCGGGTGCCGCTTCTGACCGCGCCGGTCGTGGCGCGGGCTGCGCTCCCGGTTCGGCGCAGCGCTTCGGACACCCGCATGTACCCAGTATTGTTGGTAGCCGCCAGTGCGGCGAGCACGGCTTCGCCGCAATCGGCGGGTAACCGTACCCGCAGCCTGCGTGATGAGCGAGAATTGGTAACCGTGAGTTCTGCCCGCACCCGCACCAGGGAACCAGATCAGGCCTGCGCGGAGGCCGTCGACCTCGCACGGGACGCCCTCGTCGCGGTCGTCGGCGCGGCCGCCGTGGGCGAGCACCTCGAGGCTCAAGCTGAGGGCGAACGCATCGTCACCCACCTGTTCGCGTGCGAGGATCCGGCCTACGCCGGCTGGCGGTGGGCGGTGACGGTCGTGCGCGCGCCGCGGGCCAAGGGGGTCACGGTCAGCGAGACCGTGCTGCTGCCCGGGCCCGCCTCCCTGCTGGCCCCGGACTGGGTGCCGTGGCAGGACCGGCTGCGGCCCGGCGATCTCGGGGTCGGCGACCTGCTGCCCGCCCCGCCGGACGACGAGCGGCTGGTTCCGCTGGTCGTGCTGGAAGGCGACGACGCCGTGACCGACTGGTACCCCGGCGGAGAGGCCGAGCCTGGCGAACCGGCCGGCCCGGCAGAACCCGGACGCTCACGCGTGCTGTCGGCCATCGGCCGGGAGAGCGCCGCCGAGCGGTGGTACACCAGCGAGCACGGCCCGCGGACCCCGCTGGCGCACGCGGCGCCCGCCCACTGCGGCAGCTGCGGCTTTTTCGTGCCGTTGAGCGGCGAACTCGGCCTCCTGTTCGGCGCCTGCGCCAACGCGTACGCCCCCGACGACGGCCGGATCGTGTCCTCCGATCACGGCTGCGGCGCGCACTCCGAGTCGGTGGTCTGGCAGGCCACGGCCCGGTCCCTGGTCCCGGTGATCGACGAGTTCGGTTACAACCTGGTCGATCTGCCTGGCGTTTCCGTTGAGGACACGGTGTTCGAGCCACTCTCGCGCGGAGCCGATTGATCCGCCGCGCGGCGTTGCGCGGCCCGCGCCCGCGCGCGCTTGAGCCGCGGTACGTACCAGAGCCCGAATAGCCCCATCGCCAGCCCGGCGGCGCAGGTCCAGATCCACCACCGCGCGTCGGAGGGCAGGCTGCTCCTGACGATGAGCAGGACGATCAGGGCCACCGCCCAGCCGGCCGTGCCGACCGCGGTGACCAGCTGATCGTTGGCCTCCAGGGGAGGCGGCGGCGAAGGCGCGCGGGATTCGTTCACCCATCCAGGCTACGGGCGTGATGTACTTACCTCGACGCCCCAGGTCGGCCGACGTTTGAGCGAGCACAGGTTCAGGACCATGACAGCTACGCAGACCAGGACCGATGCCGGGCTGGCCACCGCGCTGAGGATCTCCGTGAGCAGGCTGGCGAGGCGCCTGCGGGCCCAGCGCACGGCCTCGGGCATGACCGAGGCGGTGCTGTCAGAGACCCAGCTGGCCGCGTTGTCGGCGCTGGAGGTCCACCAGGCGATGACCCCGGGCGAGCTGGCCGAGCACGAGAAGGTCCAGCCGCCCTCCATGACGCGCGTCATCGCCGTCCTCGAGGAACGCGAGCTCGTGGAGCGGTCACCGCACCCGACCGATCGGCGTCAGGTCATCCTCAAGGTCACCGAGGAGGGCCGGGCGGTGGTGCAGCGGGTCCGGCGCACGAAGGACGCGTGGCTGGCCCGCCGGCTGGCCGAGCTGACCACCGAGGAGCGGGCCACGCTCCGGGCGGCCGTGCCCATCCTGGAAAAGCTCAGCCAGTCCTGACCGCGGGCGGGTCGGCCCTGGGGGGATTGGCCCCGGGGGGATTGGCCCTGGGGGGATTGGCCCTGGGGGGATTGGCGGGGCGCAGCGGCCAGCTCCCGAGCGTGACGAACCGGGGGTACTCGGTGGCGCCCAGCCGGCTGCGGACCAGGTGAATACGGTCTGCGGTCCACGACTGGCCCTGATAGTCGGTCAGCGCCGCGACGAGCTCGGTGACGTCGGCGGGCATCCGGCACCGCGCGAGGGTCAGGTGCGGCTGGAAGCGGCGGCCCTTGTCCGGTGGCGGGGCGCCCGCCCGGCTCGCCCCCGCGGCCACCGACTCGGCCAGGTGCGCCAGCGCCCCCCGGTCACCGGACAGGCCGCTCCAGAGCACGTTCGCCCGGGTCTCGGCGGGGAAGGCGCCCGCGCCTGCGAACGCGAGCCTGAACACGTGATGGCGCCACGCGGCGCGCTCCAGGCGCGGCAGCAGCCTGGCCGCGGCGGACTCGTCGACCTGGCCGAGGAAGGCCAGCGTCACGTGCCAGGCTTCCCGGTTGGTCCAGCGCAGGTCCGCCCGCCCGGCCTGCAGCGGCCGGGCCAGGGCGTCGAGTTCATCGAGCACGGCCGCGGGCGGCGCGATGGCCACGAACAGCCGCATCAGCTCCCCCCGGGCGGCACCGGATCCCGCGGGCCGCTTGATCCTCTCCGGCGTCCGGCGAGCTAAACCGGTGCGCTCGCCGAGCACTTCTGCCCTGGGAGCGGTGTTACCCATGACCCACCTCGGATCTTTTCTCGCCTGCGGCTTTGTAGGCTGTCATCGTGAACCGGGTGCCCCGATGGCTGCTGCCCGCCGTGCTCGTGCTTCTCGTCCTGACGGTCGTGATCGGGACCGTCATCCGCTAGCCGTCGGCGTGTGCTCGACCACGTAATCGATGCAGGCGGTGAGGGCTTCCACGTCCGCCGGATCGACCGCGGGGAACAGGCCGATGCGAAGCTGGTTGCGGCCAAGCTTGCGATAGGACTCCGTATCGACGATGCCGTTCGCCCGCAATGATGCCGCGATGGCGTCGGCGGACAGCCCATCGGCCATGTCGATGGTGCCGGTCACCTGCGAGCGTTGCGCGGGGTCAGCGACGAACGGATTCGCGTAGGCCGCCTTCTCCGCCCACGTATACAGTATGGCAGCCGACTGCGCGGTCCGGGCGGTGGCCCACGCCAGGCCGCCGTGGCTCGCCATCCAGTCGATCTGCTCGGCCAGCAGGAACAGCGTCGCCACCGCGGGGGTGTTGTACGTCTGGTCCCTGGCCGCGTTCTCCACCGCCACCCGGAGCGACAGGAAGTCGGGGATGTACCGCCCGCTCGCGGCGATCTCACCCGCCCGCTCGGTGGCCGCCGCCGACATCAGGGCGATCCAGAGCCCGCCGTCCGAGGCCAGGCCCTTCTGCGGGGCGAAGTAGTAGACGTCGAACTCCTCCGCGCTGACCGGCAGGCCGCCCGCGGCGCTGGTCGCGTCGACGAGGATCAGCGACCCGGGATCGGCGCCGGCCACCCGGCGCACCGGCATGGCCACGCCGGTCGAGGTCTCGTTGTGGGTCAGCGCGTACGTGTCCGTCCCGGGCTCGGGCCGCGGCGCCGGATGCGTGCCGGGCGCCGACTCCACCACGGTCGGCGCGTCCAGCCACGGGGCCCGCCCGGTGATGGCGGCGAACCTGGCCGAGAACTCCCCGAAGCTCAGGTGCTGGGCGTGACGGCGGATCAGGCCGAACGCGGCCGCGTCCCAGAACGCGCTGGTGCCTCCGTTGCCGAGCACCACCGTGTAGTCGCCGGGCAGGCCGAACAGCTCGGCCAGGCCGGCCCGGATCCGGTGGACCAGGGACCTGACCGGCGGCTGGCGGTGCGACGTGCCCAGGTAGGCCGCTCCCGGCCCGGCCAGCGCGGCCAGCTGCTCCGGGCGGATCTTGGCCGGGCCGCTGCCGAACCTGCCGTCCTTCGGTCGCAGCCCCGCCGGGATCACCAGGTCGCTCATTTTTGGAGCCTACTGGCTGTTAAGACCCGGCGGTCGAGCACGTCTGCCGCGCCGGGGACGTCGCGGACCGACCGTGACGGGGGGCCGATGTACCGGGCGGCCGGGCGGACCAGCCGTCCGGTCCGCTTCTGCTCCAGGATGTGGGCGGCCCAGCCCGCGGTCCGCGCGCAGGTGAACATCGACGTGAACATGTGCGCGGGCACCTCGGCGAAGTCCAGCACGATGGCGGCCCAGAATTCCACGTTGGTCTCGAGCACCCGGTCCGGGCGCCGGGCCCGCAGCTCGGCCAGGGCCGCGCTCTCCAGGGCCAGCGCCACCTCGTAGCGGGGCGCGCCGAGTTCCTTGGCCGTGCGGCGCAGGACCCGGGCGCGGGGGTCCTCGGCCCGGTACACCCGGTGCCCGAAGCCCATCAGCCGTTCGCCGCGGTCCAGCGCGGACGTCACGTACAGCCTGGCGTCCCCGGTCCGCTCGACCTCCTCGATCATGCCCAGGACGCGGGCGGGCGCGCCGCCGTGCAGCGGTCCGGACATCGCGCCGACCGCCCCGGACAGCGCGGCGGCCACGTCGGCCCCGGTCGAGGCGATGACCCGGGCGGTGAAGGTGGACGCGTTCATGCCGTGCTCGGCCGCTGACGTCCAGTACGAGTCGACCGCCTTGACGTGCCGCGGGTCGGGGTCGCCGCGCCAGCGGATCATGAACCGCTCGGTGATGGTGGCCGCCTCGTCCACCCGGCGCTGCGGCACCATCGGCAGCCCGGGGCCGCGGGCCGACTGGGCCACGAAGGACAGGGCCATGACCGAGGCGCGGGCGAGATCCTCGCGGGCCTCCTCGTCGCCGATGTCCAGGAGCGGCCGCAGGCCCCAGGCGGGCGCGAGCATGGCCAGCGCGCTCTGCACGTCGACCCGGATGTCGCCGGAATGAACCGGGATCGGGTAAGGCTCGGCCGGCGGCAGCCCCGGCGCGAAGGCATTGTCGACCAGAAGCCCCCAGACGTGGCCGTACGAGACATGGCCGACGAGTTCCTCGATGTCGACACCCCGGTAACGGAGCGCGCCGCCTTCTCTGTCAGGCTCCGCGATTTCGGTCTCGAAGGCGATGACTCCTTCAAGTCCCGGCTTGAAATCCGACATCGGTTTCCTCTCGTGGTCCTCATGGGGTGTGAGGCCGTCACATGGTAGGGCCGTGCCTTCGGGGCATGCGCCAACCGCGGATAAGCGCCGGCGGATGCCGGACAGGTTCTCTTATTCAACCGCCCTGAGCTGGGTTGCGACAGCGGCTCCGGGCGTGAGCATCATTACGGTGAACACTACACAGAGCGAGCCGGAAGGAGCGGCGCCGGTGCCGTGGCCAGGATCAGGTGCGAGGATCATTACCCATGACCGCTGCGCAGAGTGAGACCGATCTGGGAACCCTGTCCGAGGACACGATGGCGGGCGATCCGATGACGCAGTTCGCCCTGTGGATGGCCCAGGCCGAGGCCCGCGGGATTCCGGAGCCGACCGCGATGGTGCTCGCCACCACGTCCGAGCAGGGCCGCCCCCGGGCCCGTACCGTTCTGCTCAAGGCGCACGACCAGGCGGGCTTCACCTTCTACAGCAACCGGACCTCGCGCAAGGGCCAGGACCTGGCCGCGCGTCCGTGGGCGTGTGCCGTCTTCCCCTGGTACGCGCTGGGCCGCCAGGTGACCGCCGAGGGCGGCGTGCGCACGATGTCGCAGGCCAGCAGCGAGCCGTACTTCTTCTCCAGGGCGCGCGGGTCGCAGATCGGAGCGTGGGCCAGCAGGCAGTCGCAGGTCATCGGGTCCCGCGCGGAGCTTGACCGCCGGGCGGCCGAGCTCGAGCAACGCTGGCCGCCCCCGGCGAGCGTGCCGATGCCCGACTTCTGGGGCGGGTACGTGCTCGTCCCGGAGACCGTCGAATTCTGGCAATCTGGTGCCTATCGTCTTCATGACCGCTTGCGTTACCGGCGCCGGGATGATGGCTGGATCATCGAGCGCCTGTCTCCGTAGGCACTGTCTCCGTAGGCCTCGGCTCCCCGGCCAAAGGCCTTGGCTCTCCGGCATAGCATCACAGCAGGAGGGATGAGGAGTTGACCGCCCAAGGGCTCATCGACACGACGGAGATGTACCTCCGCACCATCTTCGAACTCGAGGAGGAGGGAGTCATCCCGCTGCGGGCCCGTATCGCCGAGCGCCTGGGGCAGACCGGCCCGACCGTCAGCCAGACGGTGGCCAGGATGGAGCGGGACGGCCTGGTGCACGTTCTGGGCGACCGCCAGCTCGCGCTGAGCGAGGTCGGCCGGACGCTCGCCACGCGGGTAATGCGCAAGCACAGGCTGGCCGAATGCCTGCTGGTCGGGGTCATCAAGCTGCCGTGGGAGGAAGTTCACATCGAGGCGTGCCGCTGGGAGCACGTGATATCGGAAAGCGTGGAGCGTCGCCTTCTGGAGCTTCTGGCCTACCCGGTCCGCTGCCCGCACGGCAATCTCATTCCCGGCCTGGCCGAGCTCGGGCTCCCCGACGCGGCGGCCGAGCAGGTACGCGCGGCAATGAGCGAGACGGGTGAGGCGATGACAAAAGTCGCATCCGCGGACAGCGCGCGAGTCGTCATCCGGCGAATTGGCGAGCAAATTCAGAGCGACCTTGTTCTGATGCTTAAACTCAAGCGCGTCGGGATACAACCCGGACGCGAGGTGATAATCGTGGCGGCCGACGATGGTGTGCGCGTGACAGCGGGCGACTCGACGGACGCCGACTGGACCGAGCTCGCCGGCCCGATCGCCGCGCACATTTTCGTGTCCGCGCCCATCCGGTATCAGTCGGCAGCCGGAGCGTGATCATGTCGTTCGGTGACCCGGGAGCGCCGCCATGACCGGCTGGGGCGAGGGCGCGTTCGACGCGTATCTGCCCGCGGACATGGTTCTCGCCCAGGCCGACATAGGGGTCCTGGTCGCCGACAGGTTCAGCAATCTCCTGTACCTGAATGAATACGCCGGGCGGCTTTTCCGCATTTCCGGAGACGTATCGCGGCTGGCAGGCGCGTCCGTCCTTTCCGTCGGCCTGTTCGCCGACGATGACCTGCGCAAGATCGACGATCTCGCCTCCCAGGTGCTGCGCGGCCGCACCTGGGAGGGGACGTTCGAGAGCACCCGCGGTGACGGCTCCCGCGCCCTGATCCGGGCCCTGGCCGTGCCGCTGCGCCACCGCGGCGGCGACATCGACGGGATGGTGATCCTGGCGCGCGAGGCGAGCAGGCGGGACGGCCCGTTGCAGCAGGACAGGATCGCCCTGCTGGAGCGGGTCGGCGAGCGGCTGGCCGGCTCCCTCGAGATCGGCACCACGCTCAAGCACGTGGCGGAGATGCTCGTGCCGCAGTTCGCCGACCACTGCTTCATCGACCTGTTCCAGGGTGAGCAGCTCGTCCGGCGCGTGCAACGGCACGCCAGCGACTGGGTGCCGCCGCCGGGAACCTGGGCTCAGACCGGTGAGCCGATCCACTACCCGGAGGGTCACTTCTGCCAGCAGGCGATGGCCCGGCTTGACACGATCGCCGTCACCGACCTGGACATGGAGCATTACCCGGCGCCGAGCGCGGAGAGCCTGTCCGCGGCGCACGAGGCGGGGCTCACCTCGGTGCTGGCGGCGCCCCTCTACGCGCGGGGAGAGCTGCTCGGCGTGATGAGCCTGGCCCTGTCCCGGCTTACCGAGCGCGAGGAGCGCCACTACGAGACGCCGGACCGCGATCTCATCGGCGCGATCGCCAGCCGGGTGGCCGTCGCGATCGACAACTCGATGCTGTTCGAGACCGAGCGGCAGACCGCGCTGGCCTTCCAGAAGAGCCTGCTGCCGCAGACCATACCGGACCTGGACGGGCTCGAGGTGGCGTGCCGGTACGTGCCCGCCAAGCCGCTGGAGACGCAGGGCCAGGGAATACAGACCCAGGTCGGCGGCGACTGGTACGACATCATCCCGCTGGCCGCCGGGCGGGTGGGCATCGTCATCGGGGACGTGGAGGGCCGGGGCGCCCGGGCCGCGGCGATCATGGGCCAGCTGCGCGCGGCG
This sequence comes from uncultured Actinomycetes bacterium, assembly GCA_963705835.1. GTDB lineage: Bacteria > Actinomycetota > Actinomycetes > Streptosporangiales > Streptosporangiaceae > Palsa-504. The sequence continues at coordinate 90,568 of CAVPLC010000078.1, read as the reverse complement.
CTGCGGGCGTTCGCTCAGGACGAGAAGGCCCCGGCCGACATCATGCGCAAGCTCGACGAGTGGTGCCGGTCACTCGGGCCCGCCGACGAGCACGGCGCGCCGCTGGCCAGCGACCCGCCCACCGCCAGCTGCATCTACATGATCTACGACGCCTGGTCGCGCGAGCTGACCTTCGCCAACGCGGGACACGACGCCCCGCTGCTGATCAGCGGCGGGCAGGTGGGGCAGCTCGAGTTCGCCCACAAGGGCGTGCTGCTCGGGGTGCGCGGCCGGGGGATCCGCGGGCTGCCGACCTACAAGGAGCAGACGGTCGACGTGCCGCCCGGCGCGATCCTGGTGTTCTACACCGACGGCCTGACCGACCGGCGGACGCGCGCCGACGGTTCCGGGCACTACTCCGAGGCCGAGGCGGCGGAGATGCTGCGGCACGCGGTCCGGGCCGCGGCGGCGAGCGGGGACGCCGACGCGGTGGCCACGGCCGCCGAGTACGCGGTGCCGGGGGACATCGACGACGACATGGCCATCCTGGTCGTCAAGTCCTCACCGTCCGAGCTGGCCTCCATCGAGCGCGCCTTCCCCGCCGAGCCGATCATGGTGTCCGAGGCGAGGCGGCTGGCCGCCCATACCTTCGCGTCGTGGGGCATGGACGCCGAACAGTCCGAACTGGCGTGCCTGCTGGTCTCCGAGGTGGTCACCAACGCGGTCCTGCACGCCTCGGTCACGCCCAGCCGGGACCATGGCCTCGATCTCGACCTGGACCAGGTGCTCATGCCCGCCCCGGTCAGCGCGCCCGTCGCGCCGGAACCGGTACCAGCCCGGGCCCGGGGCCGGGGGTCCGCGTCGGCCGTCAAGGCGGCTTCGGTCAAGCCCGCGGCCGTGCCGGTGCAGGGCGGGGCGCTGCCGGTCCGCGGCGGCTGGGATGGCGCGCCCGGCTCAGCCCAACGGGCCCGCCAGGGAGTTCGCGCTGCGCCTGCGGCGGGGCGCGAGCGTGGTGTGGGTCGAGGTCTTCGACCCCGACCTGCGGCTGCCCCGCATCCGCACCGCCGGGGAAACCGACGAGGGCGGGCGCGGCCTGTACCTGGTCGAGCAGCTCGCGACCCGGTGGGGGTCCCGGCCCACCCCGGAGGGCAAGGCGGTCTGGTTCGAGGTGCCGCGCGGCAGCACCAGGCCCTGAGGTCTAAGACTCACCGCCTCAGTGGCCGGTGTGCGTGGAATACAGCATCAGGCCGACGATGACGACCACGAGGATCGGTCCCAGCCAGTGCTTGGCCTTGATGTTCAGCTTCATCTTGCCGCGCAGGCGCGTCCAGGCGTACGCGATGATCGCGCCGATGAGCACCAGCAAGATGAGCCCGGTCGTCACGGCCGCCTCCTGAGGACGCGCGGTTTGCGAACCGCTTCGAGCCTACGACATCTGATCTGGTAACGCGATGCGTATGCGTGCCGCCACGCGGTAGACATCGGGACTCTGCTGGCTCCTCTTTCTGGGGGGACCCATCCCCCCAGACCCCCCTTGGGAGGCGTCCCCGTAGCGGCGCCGTCCGAGGTACCGTGAGGGTGAGCTTTGTACCGGAAAAGACGGAGGCCGTGATGGCGGAAGCGTTCATAGCCGGGGCGGTTCGCACCGCGGTCGGCAGGCGGAACGGGGCCCTGGCCGGGGTCCACCCGGTCGACCTCGGGGCGCACGCCCTGCGGGCGCTGGTGGACCGCACCGGGGTGGACCCCGCCGCGGTCGACGACGTGATCATGGGCTGCGTCTCCCAGATCGGCCCGCAGACCTTCGACATCGCCAGGAACGCCTGGCTGTCGGCCGGCCTGCCGGAGAGCGTGCCCGGCGTCACCGTCGACCGGCAGTGCGGGTCCTCGCAGCAGGCGGTGCATTTCGCCGCTCAGGCCGTGATGTCAGGCACCCAGGACCTGGTGATCGCGGCCGGGGTGGAGAGCATGAGCATCGTCACCATGGGCTCCACCGTGAAGCTGCCCATGCAGGCGGGCATGCCGTCCCCGTGGGGCCGCGGCTGGCGCGAGCGCTACGGCGACCAGGAGATCTCCCAGTTCCGCGGCGCTCAGCTGATCTGCGAGCAGTGGGACCTCAAGCGGAGCCAGCTGGAGGAGTTCGCGCTGGAAAGCCACCAGCGCGCGATCCGCGCCATCGACGAGGGCCGGTTCGAGCGGCAGATCGTCCCGCTGGACGGGGTCAGCCAGGACGAGGGCCCGCGCCGGGACACCTCGCTGGAGAAGATGGCGGCGCTGGCGCCGCTGCGCGACGGATGGGAGATCACCGCCGCGGTCTCGTCCCAGATCTCCGACGGCGCGGGCGCGCTGCTGATCGCCTCGCAGGCGGCCCTGGACCGGTACGGCCTGCAGCCGATGGCCCGGGTGCACGCCCTGACCGTGATCGGCGCCGACCCGGTGCTGATGCTGACGGGCCCGATCGGCGCGACCCAGAAGGTCCTGGCCAAGGCGGGGATGACGGTCTCCGACATCGACGTGTTCGAGGTCAACGAGGCGTTCGCGCCGGTCCTGCTGGCGTGGTCGCAGGACACCGGGGCGCCGCTGGAGCGGACGAACCCCAACGGCGGCGCGATCGCGCTCGGGCACCCGCTCGGCGCGACGGGAGCGATCCTGATGACCAAGCTCGTCTATGAGCTCGAGCGCACCTCGGGCCGGTTCGGCCTGCAGACGATGTGCGAGGGCGGCGGGCAGGCCAACGCGACGATCATCGAGCGGGTCTGACCGGCCCCTGGGCATCAGGCCCGCGCAGCACGTAGCCGATGCCGCGGCAGGTGTGGATGAGCGGCGGGCCGAGCCGGCCGAGCTTGCGCCGCAGGTAGCTCACGTACGTCTCCACGACCTGCGACTGGCCGGTGTAGCCCCCGCCCCAGACGCTCCGCAGCAGCTCGGTCCTGGTCAGCACGATGCCCTGATGGCGCATCAGGCAGGCCAGCAGGCGGAACTCCGTCGGCGACAAGTCGACCGGCGTTCCGGCCCGGTGGACCGTCCAGCGCGTCTGGTCCAGCACCAGGTCACCGGAGCGCAGCGTGTCCGGTCCTGCGGACCGGTGGTCATCGATGGTCGTGATCCCGGCCGGGGCGCTCGGGACGCGCAGGCGCACCCGGCTGATTAGCGGGTGCGCCGGCGATAGGACCGGGATCGGCTGAGCGGCTCGGCTCACCAGTGAACCGGCGCGTAGGCGGTCGAGCCCGTGTTCGAGCCGTCGTGCCCGTCGCCCGTCGTGCCCGTCGTCGTGCCCTGGTTCGTGCGGGCGGCCACGTCGCTGGCGCTCAGCGGGCTGAACAGGACCAGCTGGGCGTGCAGCGTCCAGTGCGAGCGCGTTCCGACGACCATGGCGAGGTCGCCGCGGGCGACCGAGCTCGTGGCCTGCCACGCGTTCTGGGTGTACGTGCTCGGGCTCCACGCCGGCATGGTGTTCGCCGGGGTGGTCGCGGTCTGGGAGACCGTCGCGGTGCTCCTGGTGATCGTGACCGTCACGGTGAGGGCGGTGTTGGCCACCTGCACGGTGACCGTCACCGGCGTGGTGGCCGGGGTCAGCATGGTGGCTGCCGTGGTCGTGCTGCCCGCCATCAGCGTGGTCGCCGGCATCATGTTGCCTAGGTTCATCGCCTGCTGGGTCGCGGTGGTGCTCGCGGTCAGCGCCGCCGTGCCGGCCGTCGTGCTCGAGACGTTCTGGAACTTGGTCGCGCCGGACAGCAGCCACAGGTGCAGCGACCCGTTGGCCGACCGCAGGATTAGGAACCTGTGCGTGGCCAGGACGACGATGCCGCGCTGGACGGCGAGCAGCTGGCCGTGATGCCAGGTCTGGCTGAAGCCGCGCGCCCAGGTCAGGTGGGCCAGCTGAGCGTAAGTGCCCTGCCTGGACCACCCCCAGTCGCTCATGGCCGCGCTGAGCATGGTGCCCTCGTTGGTGTACGGAGCCGTGTAGGCGGCCGGTTTCGCCGCCGTCGGGGCTGGGTGGCTCGTCGCGGCGACCGCCACGCCGATCGCGCCGCCGCCAGCCGCCAGGACCGCAGCCGCGACGGCGGCCCGGGTCCTCCAGCTCGACGTCCTCGAGCTCGACGTCCTCAAACTCGACGGGCGGCTCTTCCGGTAAAGCCGATCGCGGGCCATCATGAATGCCTCCTTCGGTGGACGCCGCGCCCGCTTCGCGCGTCCAGATCTGACTGGCCGGGCCTATGGGGTTCTGGATAGCCGATGGACGGCCCGTTCGTATCCATGGGTCCGAGAGTGCCCCGGCAGGACCGGCCCGTACGCGGATTCCCGGCTCACGTAAGCAGTACGTTCGCGGGTTCACATGCTGGCCGAGGCGGCCCGCCGCGCCGCTCCGGCACCCGGGCAGGAGTTCAGCGTCCGGTTACATTCGCCCGGTTACATGCGCTCGGGGATCGGCACCCCGAGCAGGCCCAGGCCCTGGGTGAGCACGCGCAGCGTGAGCGCGCACAGCGCGAGCCTGCTGGCCCGCAGCTCGGCGGGCTCGGCCTTGAGCACCGGGCATTCCTCGTAGAACGTGGTGAACAGGCTGGCCACGTCGAACAGGTAGGCGCACAGCCGGTGCGGTTCTGCGGTCTCGCCGACCGCGGTGAGCACGCCGCCGAAACCGAGCAGCTTGAGCGCCAGTGCCCGTTCGGGGCCGGCCGCGACCGCCACCCGCGAGCCGCGGATGTCCGGGTCGGCATCCGAGCCGGCCCGGCGGAAGATCGACCTGATCCGCGCGGTCGCGTACTGCAGGTAGGGGCCGGTGTTGCCGCGGAAGGAGATCATCCGGTCCCAGTCGAACACGTACGCGCTGTCGCGCGCGGTGGACAGGTCGGCGTACTTGACCGCGCCGATGCCGACCGCCTCGGCGACCTCGTCCAGCTCGGCGGGGCCGAACCTGGCGGCCGCGTCGACCTCGCCCAGGATGCCCCGGGCCCGCTCGACCGCCTCGGTCAGCAGGTCGGTGAGCTGGACGTTATCGCCGGACCGGGTGCGCAGCCGGTTGCCGTCGGGGCCGAGCACCAGGCCGATCTTGGCGTGCTCGAACACCACGCCCTCCGGTATCCAGCCCGCCTGCCTGGCCACCGCGAAGACCATCTGGAAGTGCAGCGTCTGGTCGGAGCCCACCACGTAGATGGCGCGATCGACGTGCAGCTCGTCGACCCGGTAGCGGATGGTGGCCAGGTCGGTGGTGGAGTAGTTGTAGCCGCCGTCGCTCTTGCGGATGATGACGGGCAGCGGCCTGCCCTCGCGGCCGGTGAAGCCCGGGGGGAACGCGCACAGCGCGCCGTCGCTGTACACCGCGAGCCCGCGAGCTTCCAGCCTGGCCGCGGTGTCGGCGAGCATGTCGTTGTAGAAGCTCTCGCCCCTGATGTCATCGTCGGTGAGCAGGACACCGAGGCGGGCGTAGATGCGGTGCAGGTAGTCCATGGACAGGTCGACGATGTCCTGCCACAGCGCAAGCGTGCCCGGGTCGCCGCCCTGCAGGTCCACGACCCGTTTCCGGGCCCGCTCCGCGAACCCCGGGTCCGAGTCGAACTTGCGCCGAGCGGCCTGGTAGAACGCGTTCGGGTCGGTGCGCAGCAGCCCGGCCTCGGGCGAGTCCTCGCCCACGTCGAGCAGGTACTCGATCAGCATGCCGAACTGGGTGCCCCAGTCGCCGACGTGATTGTCCCTGATCACCCGGTGGCCGGCGAAGCCCAGCACGCGCGCGATGGCGTCTCCGACGATCGTGGTGCGCAAGTGCCCGACGTGCATCTCCTTGGCGATGTTGGGGGAGGAGTACTCCACCACCACGGTCTGCGGGCTCGCCACCGGCTCCAGCCCGAGCCGGGGATCGGTGAGCATGCGCGAGGCCTGATCCGCGATCCAGTCGTCACGCAGGGTGAAGTTGATGAAGCCCGGCCCGCTGACCACGGGCTCGGCGGATACGTCGGCGACGTCGAGCCGGGCGGCCAGTTCGGCGGCCACGTCGCGGGGCGGGCGGCCCAGCCGCTTGCCGAGCGGGAGCGCCACGTTGGCCTGGAAGTCGGCGAAGGACGACGCCCGGATCAGCGGGTCGGCATCGCCGTAGTCCGGGCCGAACGACTCCACGATGGCGCCGTGCACCCGCTGCGCGAGGACCTGCTGTGGATCGGCCATGGTTCAAGGTTATCGGGACTAACGGGCGGCGGAGGAAATGGCCGCCTCGGCTGACGCCGCGGCCGGGGCTGAGGCGCTGCGTGATCTTCTCGGTGATCTCGCCGCGGGCCAGGTCGGCGGCGAGCAGGCACGCGGAGGTGATCGCCCGGGCCGTGCTCGCCCCGTGGGCGATGACCACCGTGCCGCCCAGGCCCAGCAGGACGGCGCCCCCGTAACTTTCCGCGTCGAGCCTGGTGGCGAGCTCACGCAGGCCGCGGCGCTGCAGGAACGCGCCGACCCGCGCGGTCCGGGTCCCGGTCACCGCGGCGCGGAGCTCGGCCGCGGCGAACCGGATCGACCCCTCGAGCGTCTTCAGCGCGACGTTCCCGGTAAAGCCGTCGGTCACGATCACGTCGACCTCCCCGGCGAGCAGGTCACCGCCCTCCACGTTGCCCACGAAGGTCAGCGGGAGCGCGCCGTTGGGCGGATCGGCGGCCAGCAGCTCGTGCGCGCGCCTGGTGAACTTGTTGCCCTTGCCGGGCTCGCTCCCGATGGTGAGCAGCCCGACCCTCGGGGCGCTGACCCCGAGCGCGGTCTGGGCGTAGGCCACGCCGAGCTGGCCGAACTGGACCAGCATCTCCGGCTTGGGATCGGCGGTCGCGCCGGCGTCGATGAGCACCGTACGGCCGGGCCGGGTCGGCAGGACCACGGCCAGCCCGGGCCGCAGCACGCCGGGCAGCGACCGCAGCCGCAGCCGCGCGGTCACGACCACGCCGCCGGTCGACCCGGCCGACACGACGGCGGCCGCCTCGCCGCGCCGGACCAGCTGACAGGCCACCGCCACGCTGGACCGCGGACGGCGCAGGCTGGCCAGCGCGCCCTCGTTCATGGCCAGGTTGTCCTCGGCCGGCACGATGATGAGGTCGTCGCTGCGCGGGGAGGCGCCCATCTTGGTCAGCGACTGCCGAAGCCGGGCGGCCGGTCCGGTCAGCAGGATCCTGATGCCGTGCTCACGCTGGGCCGCGAGCGCGCCGGCCACGATCTCGTCGGGCGCGTGATCGCCGCCCATGGCGTCCACGGCGAGGACCGGACCGGACGATCCGCGGCCGGGCGCCGAGCCATCGGTTCCGGTGCCGGCTGACCGCCGCTCTGGGCCGTCCCGCCGCTCTGGGCCGTCCCGCCGCTCCGGGCTGTCCGCTGCCGCGCTCAGCGGGTCACCCGGGTGCGCAGCCGGGGGTGACGCCTCATCCGCCGTTCCTTTACCTGCAGTGCCTGGTAGTGCGCCCCATTATGGCCCACCACCCCCCGGGCCCGCCCACCACGCCCCGGGACCCCTTGGGCCGCGGCCGATGACGCCGCCGCGGGATTATACGGCGAAGTGTGCACAGAATGGAGCTAATTCGAAAACCGGTGATTAGAAGTTGCTGGGATTCCGCCGAATACTTCCTGCGAAGCATGGTATTTCTCTGGTCGGAAGAAAGGGCGATGGAGAATCGGAACCAACGAGGCTGCCGGAGCGTAAATAAACGTGGAAGCAGTTCTGGCCAGGCATCTACCGGGGAACATGGCCAGACCGGGGGGAACCGCTGGGGAGCGGGTGTCATCAGGGCTATTTGGCGCGCTGAGCGGGCGTTCGGGCCGTTCGCCGTGCACGACGAGGGAGAAAGCACGTGACAGACATCCAGCAGGTCATCCCGCCGGCCCGGTCAGCAGGCCGCGGATTTCATGCGTACTCAGCGAAACACCTGGACATGCTCACCCAGCGAGCCGGGCTGTCGCCTGACGAACAGCTAGCCGTGCGGGCGGTGGCGACGGTGCTACCGTTCCGGACGAATTCGCACGTCATCGAGAACCTCATCGACTGGGACGCGGCGCCGGACGACCCGATCTACCGGCTCGTCTTTCCCCAGCCGGACATGCTGCCCGCCGCCGACGTGCGGCGGCTCGCGGACATGATCAGCGGCTCGGCCCCGCAGGCGAGCCTGCGCGCCGCCGCGCACGAGATCCGGATGCGGCTCAACCCGCACCCGGCCGGGCAGCTGCTGCTGAACGCGCCGAGCCTGGACGGCAGGACGCTGCCCGGCCTGCAGCACAAGTACCCCGAGACGGTGCTGTTCTTCCCCAGGCAGGGCCAGACCTGCCACGCGTACTGCACCTACTGCTTCAGGTGGGCCCAGTTCGTGGACGAGCCCGACCTGAAGATGGCCACCGACGACGTCGACACGCTGATCGCCTACCTCGGCGAACATCCCGAGGTGACCAGCGTCCTGATCACCGGCGGCGATCCGATGATCATGGCGGAGGGGGTGCTGAGGCGCTACATCGAGCCGCTCCTCGACCCGATGGACCCGCGCGTGGAACACGTGGAGTCGATCCGTATCGGCTCCAAGTCGCTCGCCTACTGGCCGCAGCGGTTCGTCACCGACCCCGATGCGGACGCGACCCTCGAGCTCTTCAGCGAGGTCGTCGCCTCGGGCCGCACCCTGGCGTTCATGGCGCACTTTTCCCATCCGCGTGAACTGGAGCCGGACCTGCTGGACCAGGCGGTGCGCAGGATCCTCGGCACCGGGGCGGTGATCCGCACGCAGGCGCCGCTGATCAGGTCGATCAACGATGACCCCGAGGCCTGGCGCGCCATGTGGCGGGCGCAGGTGCGCAAGGGCATGGTCCCGTACTACATGTTCGTGGAGCGGGACACCGGGCCGCAGGACTACTTCGCCGTGCCGCTGGCTCGCGGGTACGAGATCTTCCGCGACGCCTACCAGGGCGTTTCCGGCCTGTGCCGGACGGTCCGCGGTCCGTCGATGTCGGCCACGCCGGGCAAGGTGTGCGTGGACGGGGTCACCGAGGTGGGCGGGCTCAAGGTCTTCGTGCTGCGCATGATCCAGGCCCGTGACCCGAGCCTGGTGGGCACGCCGTTCTTCGCCAGGTTCGACCCGGCGGCGACCTGGCTCACCGACCTCGAGCCGGTGTTCGCGGACCGGTTCCCCTACGAGCCGTCCAGCTACGGCGTTCCCGACGAGCTGCCCGGGCTCTGGCCGGATGACCCGGGTGAGCTGATGGTCCCGGCCATCTGACCCGATTCCACCGGCGCCGCCGTACGGTCCTGGCCGCCTGTCCGGGTACACCCGGAGGCGTACGGGTCAAGCGCGTGTGGCGGTTTCGGTCTTGGCGGCCTCGGCAGGCTGGGGTGCAGGCTTGCCCTGCTTGATCGCCAGGCAGCTCAGCGCGCCGACACCAAGGAGGATGATCGGCAACAGCATTGTCTGCCGCATGGCGGTCACGTAGGCGAAGGTAAACACGTCGTGGCCGATGCGGGCGACCTCCGCGGCGACCTGGGCGGACAGGCCGGGGCCCAGGTGGGTGCTGCCGCCGGACTGACCGGCCCCGACCTGGATGCCGTTCTTCGCCGAGCTGTCGATCCCGGCCACGAACCGGCCGCGCACCTGCGGCGGCAGCGCGGCCGAGCGGGCCCTGGCCTGGTCCGCCATCGCGGAGACCAGCCTGTTCTGCAGCAGGGCGCCAACGGCCGCGGTGCCGATCACCAGGCCGACCTGCCGGACGGTGTTCAGCACCCCGGATGCCGCGCCCGCCATGCGCGGCTCGATGTTGCGCATGGCGACCGTCACCATCGGCGCGAAGATGCAGCCCATGCCGAGCCCGGCCACGACCAACGGCGCGACGAAGACGGGCCACGAAGTATCTGGCTGAGCGATGAGCGCGATCCAGCCCATCCCCGCACCGAACAGGATCAGCCCGGACATGAGGATGAACTTGCCGCCGATCTTGTCGGTCATCCGGCCCGCCACGGGGGCGACGAACATCGAGACCAGTGAAGCGGGCGCGATCGTGAGCCCGGCCTTCAGCGCCGAGAACCCCAACACGGACTGCAGGTAGATGGTCAGCGGGAGGAAGATCCCCATCATCCCGACGGCAAGCACGCCGGACACCCAGTTCACCACCGAGTAATTCCGGTCCCGGAACAGCGCGAACGGCACCAGCGGCTCCTTGTCCTGGGTGAGCCTCTGGACCAGCAAGAAGACGAGCAGCAGCACCACTCCCAGGCCGAGAACCAGCGGGATGCTGATGAACCCGGTGATTGTCCCCCAGTCGTACTTCTGCCCCTCGACGAGGCCATAGCAGATCGCCAGCAGCGCCGTACTGGCCAGCAGCACCCCGGGGATGTCGATCCGGTGCCGTCGGCCGGGCCGCACGTCGGGGATGATCAGCGGCGTGACCAGCAGCACGCACAGGCCGACCGGCAGGTTCACGAAGAAGATCCACCGCCAGTCGAAGGCTGTGACCAGCAGTCCGCCGAGGGTCGGCCCGGCAATCGTGGCCACCCCGGCCACCGCCCCCCACACCCCGAACGCCGCCCCGCGCCGGTCCGGCGGGAACGTGTTGGTGATGATCGTCAGCGTCTGCGGCATGAGCATCGCCGCGCCCAGGCCCTGCACCGCGCGAAAGCCGATCAGCCAGCCCGGACTCGGTGCCAGCCCGCACGCGGCGGAGGCCGCCGTGAACAACCCGACGCCACCCATGAACATGATCCGCGGCCCGAGCAGGTCACCCAGCCTGCCCGCCGTGATGACCAAGACCGCCAGGACCAGGGCGTAGGCGTTGATTACCCACAGCACATCATCCAGCGAGGCGTGCAGCTTGGTGATCAGGTTGGGGATCGCAATGTTGACAATCGTCAGATCCAGGAGGGTCATAAAAAACCCGAGCGACACCACGACCAGCACCGCCCAGGGGTTGCCCCGTAGCTTTGTCATGCGTCTGACCTTAGCTCAAGCACATGGAACAAAGAAGATATATCTTAATCTGAACGGTCCGTGGTACCCGCGCCTGGCCAGGCGGAACACCCGCGCTCGCGGGGGGCCCGGAGGCCAGCCCTGCGGGGGGTTCCAGGGGGGTCGTCCCCCCGGAGGCCAACATGGCACCGGGTGCCGTAGCTGTATGCTCCGGACATGAACCTGAATGGTACGACGGCGATCATTTCCGGCGGCGCGAGCGGGCTCGGCGAGGCGACCGCCCGGGTCCTCGCGGCGGCGGGTGCCGCGGTCGTCATCGCCGACCTGAACAAAGACCGCGGCGAGCGGGTAGCCAAAGAGGTTAACGGCCTTTTCGCGCGCACCGACGTGGCCGATGAGGCATCGGTCCAGGCCGCCGTGCAGGCCGCGGTGGGCACCGGGGCCCCGTTGCGGGTGGCGGTCAGCTGCGCGGGCATCGGCTGGGCCGCGCGGACGGTCGCGCGCGACGGCAGCCCGCACGACCTGGCCAGCTACTCCAGGGTCATCGGCGTCAACCTGATCGGCACGTTCAACCTGATGCGCATCGCCGCCGCCGCGATGGCCAGGACCGAGCCCGCCGACGGCGACGGTCAGCGCGGGGTCATCGTCAACACCGCCTCGATAGCGGGCATCGAGGGCCAGACCGGCCAGGTCGCGTACTCGGCGTCCAAGGGCGGCATCATCGGGATGACCGTGCCCGCAGCGCGGGACCTGGCCGCCATCGGGGTGCGTGTGAACACGATCTGCCCTGGCATCATCGACACCCCGATCTACGGGTTCAACGGCAACGCGGAGGAGTTCAAGGCCAAGCTGATAGCCCCGGTCGTGTTCCCCAAGCGCATGGGACGGCCGGATGAATTCGGCCACCTGGTCCGCAGCCTGATCGAGAACGACTACATGAACGCCGAGGTCATCCGCTTCGACGGCGGGATCAGGTTCCAGCCCAAGTAACCTGGTCGGGGCACGAAGCCACGTATTCCGATCGTTTGGCGGCACGCATGGGCGGAATGACCGGCTGCCTGGCGCTGGCAGACGGAGCAGGGCCCGACACCGAGTGGGTGGGCCGTGCCGCCATGCGCATCGCCCACCGCGGGCCCGATGACGAGGGGTTTTTCTCCGATCCCGATCTGGCCCTGGCGTTCAAGCGGCTGGCCGCCACCGACCCGTCCGCGGCCGGGCGCCAGCCGATGCACTCCGCCAACGGCCGGTACGTGATGGTCTTCGACGGCGAGATCTACAACTACGTGGAGCTGGCTCAGCGCCTGGCCGCCCGCGGTGTCCAGCTGCGCAGCAGGTCGAGCGCTGAGGTGCTGCTCGAGATGTTCGCCTGGCTCGGCAAGGACGTCGTCCGCCAGCTCAGGGGCATGTACGCGTTCGCGATCTGGGACCGGCGCACGCGGGAGCTGTTCTGCGCCCGCGACCCGTTCGGCATCAAGCCGTTCTTCTACGCGCTGACCGCCGGCGGTCACCGGCCCAGGTCCGGCCCGCAGCTCAGGTTCGCCTCCGAGCGCAAGGCCCTGGCCGACGTCGGCGAGGTGACCGCGATCGACACCGACGCGCTGCGCAGGTACCTGTCCTTCCAGTACGTGCCCGCGCCCGCCACGCTGGTGCCGCCCGCGCGGTCGCTGCCGCCCGGGCACGTGCTGATCGCCCGGCCGGGCGGCCGGGTCGACGTGTTCCGGTACTGGCGCCCGGAGTTCCGGCCGGCCAGGTCCCCGTCATCGGCCTCGGTGGAGAAGATCCTGGCCGCGCTGCGCGACTCGGTTCTCGCGCACCTGCGCAGCGACGTGCCGGTCGGCGCGTTCCTGTCCGGCGGCGTCGACTCGGCGACCATCTGCGCGCTCGCCGCGGAAACGGTTCCCGGCCTGATGACGTTCACCGTCGGGTTCGAGCACGAGGGGTACAGCGAGATCGACCTCGCGGCGGCGACCGCGACCGCGCTCGGCCTGAAGTCGGTGCCGTACGTGATCAGCCCGGAGGAGTTCGTCGCCTGCCTGCCCAGGATCGTCTGGCACCTCGATGACCCGATGGCGGACGCGGCGGCGGTCCCGCTGTGGTTCGCGGCCCGCGAGGCCCGCAAGCACGTGCGGGTGGTGCTGTCCGGTGAGGGAGCCGACGAGCTGTTCGGCGGTTACGGCGTCTACTACCAGCCCGGCGTGGTCCGGGCGGGCAAGGCGCTGCCCGGGTGGGGCCGGGGCGCGATCGGCCGGGTCGCCTCCGAGCTGCCGACCGGCGCGAGGGGGAAGGGCTTGCTGAACCGGACCTCGACCCCGCTGCAGCGGCGCTACATCGGCAACGCGTACGTGTTCGGCACCGACGAGGCCAGGATGCTGGTCCGCGGCGGTCACGGCAGCGAGTTCGACGTGACCGACCCCATCTACCGGCAGGCCGCCGAGGCCGGCCTCGACGACGTCGCCACCATGCAGCTCATCGACGTCAACACCTGGCTGCCGGGCGACATCCTGGTCAAGGCGGACCGGATGGCCATGGCGCACGGCCTGGAGCTGCGCTCGCCGTTCCTGGACCGTGAGGTGCTGGCGGTGGCCGCGCGGCTGGCCCGGGTGGAGAAGACCGCGGCGGGCACGACCAAGTTCGCGCTCCGGGAGGCCATCGGCGGGCTGCTGCCGCAGGCCGCCGCGGAACGCGCCAAGCTCGGCTTCCCCGTCCCGCTCAAGCACTGGCTCGGCGGCGGCATGTTCGGCTACGCCGAGCAGGTGGTGCGGACCGCGCAGACCGGCCAGTGGCTCAACCAGCGCGCGGCAGTCGACATCCTGCGCCGGTTCCGGGCTGGTGACCCCACGGTGACCTGGCGGCAGGTGTGGCTGCTCGTGGTGTTCTCGCTGTGGCACCAGATCTACGTGGAACGCCTCTACGACCCGGTGGCGCTCGGCTGGGAATCCCCCGCCGTCGGGTAAACGACCGGCGTTCAGGCGCCGGACGGCTCGGCTGGCGGGGCGCCCAGGCCCGTTGCGGCGCTAAGGCCCTTTGCGGCACCAAGGCCCTTGGCGGTGCCGAGGGCCTTGGCGGTGCCAAGCCCGCCGGCCAGCAGCTGCTCCCGGATCTTCCGGCGGCCGCGGTGCAGGCGCGACATGACCGTCCCGACCGGAGTGCCCATGATCTCGGCGATCTCCCGGTAGGGATACCCCTCGATGTCGGCGAGGTACACCGCCGTGCGGAACTCGCCGGGCAGGTCGCGCAGGGCCCGCAGCAGGTCGGAGTCGGTGGTCCGGTCCAGCGCTTCGGCCTCGGCCGAAGGCACCGGCGGCGCCAGCCGGTCGGCGGACATCTGCCATTCGGCCAGGTCGCCGCCGAGGGCCTGCTGAGGCTCCCGGCGCCGCTTGCGGTACACGTTGATGAAGGTGGTGGTCAGGATCCGGTTCAGCCAGGCGCGCAGGTTGGTGCCCGGCGTGAACTGGCCGAAGGCCGCGTACGCCTTGGCCGACGTCTCCTGGACGAGATCCTCGGCATCGGTGGGGTTCCTGGTCATCCGGAGCGCCGCCGGGTACAACTGGCCAAGCTGCGGGACGACGTCGCGCTCGAAACGCGCGCGGTCTTCGCTAGAGTGTTCGGCTCGGCTCATGATTCGCTCCGGTGGTAGTCATCTCACTGTATATAGACGCATTCGGAGACCGGAAACGTACCCCGTGTTGCGGAAATCACGTCACTGGCCCCCGTTTGACTAGTGTGCGCCCGCTTGTATCCATTATGCTCCCGCGCGCTTCGGAGAGCATACTGAGCGGAAGCTGAGAGTCGGCTGAAAGCAAGGGCGTGTCCGCCTCTTGTTCAGATCCAGCCCACCTGGTACCACATGTGGTCCAGCCAGGTATGGTACGGGATGACCTGGCCGGCCAGGATCGCGTAAAAGTACCAGAACATGATCAGGACGCACAGGATGTACGCGCCGACGATCCCCGCGCCGATCGAGCGGCGCCGCACGCTGGCCGTGACGGGCCCGAGGATCAGCCCCAGGCACAGCACGATCGACAAGATCAGGAACGGCTCGAACTCCAGCGCGTAGTAGTAGAACTTGGTCCGGTGCACCAGCGGGAACCAGGGCCCCCAGCCCACCACGACGCCGAGCAGCACCGCGCCCGCCCGCCAGTCCCGGTGCAGGAACCACCAGCCCAGGCAGAACACCAGGGCCAGGATGGAACCCCACCAGATGGCCGGGGTCCCGATGGCCAGCACCTCCTGCGACCACTCCGCGCCCGTGTACCCCTTCGGGCAGAAGTGCGACGGCCCGGCGACCGGGCCGGTGTAGCACTGGTAGTAGTAGGCCACCGGCCGGGTGAGCGCCAGCCAGTCCCACGGCTGCGACTGGTAGGGGTGCGCTCGTGCTCAGGCCCAGGCCGAACCCGATCGCCTGCACGTGGTAGTTCCACAGCGAGTACAGGGCCGAGATCACCGGGGTGGTCACGCCGTTCGCCTGGCCGTAATTCCTGTTGTAGCCGGTGCTGGTGATAAGCCAGTTGCTCCAGGTGGCGACGTAGACGACCAGCGGGATCACCAGGAACGTGACCGGCCGCCAGAACCGCGTCGCGGAACGTGCCGCGGATGAAGAACCTCAGGCCCGCCGCCCGGCGGGCGCCGATGTCCCAGGCGAGGCCGAGCCCGGCGAACCCGACGATGTACCAGGCCGCGATCCACTTGGTCCCCACGGCCAGGCCGAGCAGGATCCCGGCGGCCACCTGCCAGCGGCGGATGCCGAGCCGGGGCCCGGTGTCCCCGCCCTCGCCCCGCGCGACGGCCTCGGCGAGCCTGGCCCGGGATTCGTCCCGGTCGATGAGCATGCAGCCGAACGCGGCCAGCACGAAGAACATCAGGAAGATGTCGAGGATCCCGGTCCGCGACAGCACGAACTCCAGGCCGTCCAGCGACATCAGCAGGCCGGCCACGCAGCCCAGCAGGGTGGACCTGGTCATCCGCCGGGCGATGCGGCAGATCAGCAGGATGGCCAGCGACCCGAACACCGCGCTGGAGAACCGCCAGCCGAAGGAGTTCAGCCCGAACATCCACTCACCGACCGCGATGAGCAGCTTGCCCACCTCCGGCTGCACCACGTATTCGGGGGTGATGGGCTGCTGGTAGAGGCCGGTGGTATGCCCGGCCTGGATCATCGCGTCGGCGTTGTGGGCGAAGTTCCACTCGACCCCGTGCTGCAGGATGCTCCAGGCGTCCTTGGCGTAGTAGGTCTCGTCGAAGATCAGCGCGCGCGGCACCCGCAGCCGGTTGAAGCGCAGGAACGCCCCGAACGCGGTGACCAGCAGCGGCCCCAGCCACCCCCACGGCCGGTCGTCGGGCATCGGCGCGACCAGCCGGGCGCGCAGCACCGACAGCCTGCTGGCCTCATCGGCGTCAGGCGGCGCGGCAAAGTCAGCCTCGGTACCCATCATCGGGCACATGCTACTGTGCCGCATGGCGGGACGCGACGAACCTCCAGCAGGTGTGCTGACGCTGGCCGCGGTGCCGATCGGCCGGGCGGAGGACGCGTCGGCCGCTCTGGCGGCCGAGCTCGCCCGCGCCACCGTCATCGCGGCCGAGGACACCCGCCGCGTGCGCTGGCTGGCGGCGAGCCTGAACGTCGAGCTGCGGGCCCGCCTGGTCTCCTACTACGACGCGGTCGAGACGCGCCGCGCCGCCGGCCTGCTCGCCGACCTGAAGGCGGGCCGGGACGTCCTGCTGGTCACCGACGCGGGAACCCCGGGCATCAGCGATCCCGGCTACCGGCTCGTCAACGCGGCGGCCGGCGAGGGCATCAGGGTGACGGCGCTGCCCGGGCCGTCCGCGGTGACGACCGCGCTGGCCGTCTCGGGGCTGCCCACCGACCGGTTCTGCTTCGAGGGCTTCCCGCCCCGGCGGGACGGCGAGCGCGGCAGGCGGTTCGCCGAGCTGGCCGCGGACGCCCGTACCCAGGTCTACTTCGAGTCCGCCCAGCGGCTGGCCGAGACGCTCAAGGAACTCGCTGCCTCGCACGGTGAGGACCGGCGCGCCGTGGTGTGCCGCGAGCTCACCAAGACCCATGAGGAGATCGTCCGCGGCACCCTGGCCGAGCTCGCCGCCTGGGCCGGGTCAGGCCCCGTCCGCGGGGAGATCACGCTCGTCGTCGCCGGCCTCGACCGCGTCAGCCGGCGACGGGCCCGAGCCAGGGACCGTGACCGGCTCGGCGGACCGGGGAGCCCCCGCGGACCGGGAAGCGCCAGCGGCCCGGCAGCCTCGGCGGACCCGGCAGCCTCGGCGGACCCGGTGACCGACGCGATCTCCCGCCGCCCGCTGACCCCGGCCGCTAGCTCGCGCAGCAGGTTGCCGCCCGCGGTGCCCCGGCTGAAGGCCATGACCGCGGCCAGGCAGGCGAACGGCGCGGCCGGCAGCACGTACCGGTAGTCGAACTCGGCGGTGGCCGCCGGGATGACGACCATGGCCAGGGATACGGCCCAGGGGAGCAGCGCGTCCCCGCCCAGCCGCCGCCAGGCCAGCACGATGCCGCCCAGCCCGGCCAGCAGGATGAGCCCGTAGACCGTCCCCGGCAGCCAGACGTACCGCTGGTAGCCGCGGATGATCGCGGCGAACGGGTTGACGACCTGGGTCAGCGGGTTGCCCTGCACGTACGCCGCCGCATAGGAGTCATAGGGCCCGAGATTGGCCTGGTCCCAGGTCGGGATGGGCAGCGACGCAGAGCCGAACAGGTACTCGTCGTAGGTCGCCGCCTGCGGGAACACGACCCGCTTCCAGCCGAACACCCGCCAGGTGTCATCCCAGACGGCCAGGGCGTAATCCAGCGGCTGCGCCTCGATGGCGCGGATCGCGAAGTCTTCCGCGAACTGGTTGGGCACCGGGGCGAACTTCGTCGGCGGGTAACGGTCCAGCGGCGACGGCGAGGTCCAGATGTAGGCCTGCGCGATGGGCCGGTTGGCCGGCGGGACGTTGGTGCACAGCCAGAGCTCGTCGGCGGGCGGGTGGATCTTGTTGCAGTCGGCGAAGGTCATCACCCGCGAGTACAGGAACACCCCGGTGGCGTCGCTCATCGCGAACTGGCCGTGCTCGAGGTCGAACATCCCCGCGTAGGCGAAGACCGGGACCAGGCACGCGACGATGGCGGCCGCGATCTTCCGCCAGCTGAACCGCTTGATGATCATGAACACGGCGAAGATCGCGAGCAGCGGCAGCCCGATCGACCGGAGGTCCGCGCCGATGCCGAGCAGCGCGCCGATGGCCACGCACCGGCGCGTGGACGGACCCGAGGGGTCCCACAGCAGCAGCGTGGTGGCCAGCACGAGCACGAACAGGAACGCCGTGTCGGACAGGATCAGGTGCTCGAGCTGGATCTCGAACCCGTCGTACAGCACCGGCACGGTGGCCAGCGTGGCCAGCCAGGCCGACGCGTGGTAGCGGTGCCTGGCCAGCGCGTAGACCATGACGCCGACCGCCAGGCCCATCAGATGTTGCAGGATTGTTATAAGGGCGTAGCTGTGAAAGGGCTGCAGGATCTTGAGCAAGACGGAGTATCCCGACACCCGGGTCGGGTCCAGCGTGAAGTGGACCGTGTTCGCCACGTACTCGAACGAGTCGTTGAACCACGCCTGCCACCGGTACCCGAGTTCGGCGTCGGCGCGGAGCAGCACGGCCGGGATTGCCGCGATGACGAAGAGCCGGTGCTCGGGCCAGATGCGCGCGGCAAGCGAGCGCAGGCGAGCCGAGCCTGGCACACTCGGCCGGACGGACCAGCTTCGCCGCGCGGATGGCGCACGCGACGTGGCCTCAGGCATTACCCTCAAGCCGTACCCTCCTGTGCTGGGCTGATCACCCTGACCATGACCAAGCGGCCGGTTGTGTGCGTTCGTCCATCGCCTACCGTAATACGATGCGCGACCAGGACTCGCCCAAAGCGGCCGGATCCGCTGACCTGAAGGAGACGAAGACGTGGAGCTGACCGTGGTCATGCCCTGTCTCAACGAGGCAGAGACCGTGGCGACGTGCGTCCGCAAGGCTAATGGATTTCTGTCCGCGAGCGGAATCAGCGGCGAGGTGCTGGTCGCCGACAACGGCAGCACCGACGGCAGCCAGGCCCTGGCCGAGGCCGCGGGCGCGCGGGTCGTGCCGGTCAGCGACAAGGGGTACGGCAACGCGCTGATGGGCGGGATCGTCGCGGCCCGCGGCAAGTACGTGATCATGGGCGACGCCGACGACAGCTACGACTTCACCAACCTGATGCCGTTCGTCGAGAAACTGCGCGACGGCGCGGACCTGGTCATGGGCAACCGCTTCGCCGGCGGCATCGCGCCCGGCGCGATGCCGCCGCTGCACAGGTACCTGGGCAACCCGGTGCTGAGCTTCATCGGCCGGCTGTTCTTCCGCAGCAAGATCGGCGACTTCCACTGCGGGCTGCGCGGGTTCAACCGGGACAGCGTGATGGCGCTGGGCCTGCAGGCGACCGGGATGGAGTTCGCCAGCGAGCTGGTGGTCAAGGCGGCGCTGTATGGCCAGCGCGTGACCGAGGTGCCGACCACGCTGGCCAAGGACGGCCGGAGCCGGCCGCCGCACCTGCACACCTGGCGGGACGGCTGGCGGCACCTGCGGTTCCTGCTGCTGTTCAGCCCGCGCTGGCTGTTCTTCCTGCCCGGCCTGGTCCTGCTCGTCGCGGGCCTGGCCATCGGCTCGATCGTGATACCGCACCCGTTCACCGTCGGCGCGGTCACCTTCGACGTCGACACGCTGGTCGCGGCCTCGGCGATGGTGGTGATCGGGTTCCAGTCCGTCCTGTTCTGGCTGTTCACCCAGGTGTACGCGGGCTCCGAGGGGTTCTTGCCCGAGGAGCCGAAGGTGCAGCGCCTGCTGGAGAAGCTGAGCCTGGAACGCGGGCTGCTGCTGGGCGCCGCGATCGGAGCCGCCGGCCTGGCCGGGCTCATTTTCTCGCTGCTGTACTGGAACGGCCAGAAGTTCAGCCACCTCAACTACGAGCACTCGCTGCGGCTGATGATCCCGTCGGTCACCGCGCTGATCGTGAGCTGTCAGGTGATCCTGGGCACGTTCTTCCTGTCCATTCTGGGCATCAAGCACACCCGCCATCCCGTGACCGTGTCACCACCATCCGTTCGGAGCAGTGCTGGCCAGGGGGGACGACCCCCCCAGACCCCCCCGCAAGGGGAATTCAATCACCGAGAGCAGTCGGCGGCTGCCCCTAGGCTTTAGCCCATGCGCACCATCTTGTCCGCTCCGGCCTGGCCCTACGCGAACGGCCCTCGTCACATCGGGCACGTCTCCGGCTTCGCGCTGCCCTGCGACATGTTCAGCCGGTACCAGCGGATGGCGGGAAACCGGGTGCTGATGGTGAGCGGCACCGACGAGCACGGCACGCCGATCCAGGTGCAGGCGGACGCCGAGGGCGTGACCGCGCGTGAGCTGGCCGACCGGTACAACCGGATCATCGTCGAGGACCTGACCAGCCTGGGCATGACCTACGACCTGTTCACCAGGACCACCACGCGCAACCACTACGCGGTCACCCAGGAGATCTTCCTCGGCCTGCTGAAGAACGGCTACATCTTCCCGAAGGTCACGCTGGGCGCGATCTCGCCGTCCACCGGCCGGACCCTGCCCGACCGCTACATCGAGGGCACCTGCCCGATCTGCGGGTACCCAAGCGCGCGCGGCGACCAGTGCGACAACTGCGGCAACCAGCTCGACCCGGCCGACCTGATCAACCCCCGGTCCAAGATCAACGGCGAGACGCCGATCTTCAAGGAAACCGAGCACTACTTCCTTGACCTGCCCGCGTTCGCCGAGGTCCTCGGCAGCTGGCTGAAGTCCAAGGCGGGCCTGTGGCGTCCCAACGTGCTCAACTTCTCCCTGAACCTGCTCGATGACCTGCAGCCGCGGGCCATCACCCGGGACCTGGACTGGGGCGTCCCGGTCCCGCTGGACGGCTGGCGGGACCGGCAGGACAAGCGGATCTACGTCTGGTTCGACGCGGTGATCGGGTACCTGTCCGCCTCGATCGAGTGGGCGCGGCGCAGCGGCGACCCGGACGCCTGGCGCGCCTGGTGGAACGACCCGGACGCCGAGGCGTACTACTTCATGGGCAAGGACAACATCGTCTTCCACTCCGAGATCTGGCCGGCCATGCTGCTCGGCTACAACGGGCGTGGCGCCCGCGGCGGGGAGCCCGGCCCGCTCGGCACGCTGAACCTGCCCACCGAGATCGTCTCGAGCGAGTACCTGACCATGGAGGGCCGCAAGTTCTCCTCCTCCCGCGCCGTGGTCATCTACGTCCGTGACTTCCTGGCCCGCTACGACGTGGACGCGCTGCGCTACTACGTGGCCATCGCCGGGCCGGAGAACCAGGACACCGACTTCACCTGGAGCGAGTTCGTCCGGCGGAACAACGACGAGCTGGTCGCCACCTGGGGAAACCTGGTCAACCGCTCGGTCTCGTTCGCGGCCCGCAACATCGGGTCGATCCCCGAGGCCGGGTCGCTGACCGGCCTGGACCGTGACCTGCTGGCCAGCTCCCGGCAGGCCTTCGACACGGTCGGCGGCCACCTGGCCAGGTCGCGGTTCAAGTTCGCGATCACCGAGGCGATGCGGACCGTGGCCGAGGCCAACAAGTACTTTTCCGAGCAGGCGCCGTGGAAGCTGCGCGAGTCGGACCCGGACCGGATGCGGACCGTGCTGCACGTCGCCCTGCAGCTCGTCGACGACGCCAAGACCCTGCTCACCCCGTTCCTGCCGCGCTCCTCCCAGCGGGTCCACGAAATGCTCCATGATCAGGGGCAGGGCGGCGCGGGCACCTGGTCGGACATGCCGCGCGTCGAGCAGGTCGACGAGGACGGCGGGCCGTCCTACCCGGTGATCACCGGCCGGTACGACGGCGCGGCCCGGTGGGCGTCGGCGCCGCTGCGCCCCGGCACCCCGCTGGCCGCCCCCGTCCCGCTTTTCACCAAGCTGGACACCTCGGTGGTGGACGAGGAACTGGCCCGGCTAGGGGCCTCATGAGCATTCTTTTTATTCCGAACGGTCCGTGGTGACCGCGCCCGTACCGCCCCCACCGCTGCCCAGGCCGGCGCTCGACGGCCACACCCACCTGGACATGATCGACCTTCCGATCTCCGAGGTGATGGCGGCGGCGCGGGCGGCGGGGATCGTGCGCGTGGTCACGGTCGGCACCACCGGTGAGTCCTCGCGCTGGTCCGCCGAGCGCGCCGAGGAGCACGACGGGCTCTACGCGGCGGTCGCGATCCACCCCAACGAGACCGAGGCGGTCACCGAGGAGGCGCTCGCGGACATAGAAGCGCTCGCGGCGCGGCCGCGGGTCGTCGCGGTCGGCGAGACCGGGCTGGACTACTACCGGGACCACGCCGCCCCGGACGTCCAGCGCTGGTGGTTCCGCGAGCACATCAAGATCGCCAAGCGCACCGGCAAGGCGCTGATGATCCACGACCGGGAGGCGCACGCCGACGTGCTGCGCATCCTGGAGGAGGAAGGGCCGCCGGCCCGGGTGGTGTTCCACTGCTTCTCCGGCGACGTGGCCATGGTCAAGCAGTGCGCCGAGGCCGGCTACGTGATGTCGTTCGCGGGGAACGTGACGTTCACCAACGCGCAGCCGCTGCGCGACGCCGCCGCGGCCGCGCCGCCGGACCTGCTGCTGGCCGAGACCGACGCGCCGTTCCTCACCCCGGTGCCCAACCGCGGCCGGCCCAACGAGCCCGCCCAGGTCGCCTACACCCTGCGCTTCCTGGCCGAGGTGAAGGGCCTCGACCTGGCCGAGCTCTGCGACACGGTAACCGCCACCGCGGAGCGCATCTTCGGTCCCTGGTGACCCCGTGCGCCCCTCCAGACCCCCTCCCCGACCGCGCCCGACCGCCCCCAACCGTCACGATGTGACGTCGTGACGGTTATAACCGTCTCAGCGCCACATCGTTACGGAGCGGACCGTGGCTGACGTGGGAAGCGCGGGGCTGTTGACGCCCAGCGATGTCAGACGGATCGCGAGCCGGCTCGGCGTGCGGCCGTCCAAACGGCTCGGGCCAGAACTTCGTCATCGAGCCGGGCACCGTGCGCCGGATCGCCACGCTGGCGTCGTTGCGCCCGGGAGACGTGGTGCTCGAGGTGGGGCCTGGGCTCGGGTCGCTCACGCTAGCCCTGCTCGAGGCCGGGCCGGCCGGCGTCATCGCCGTCGAGGTTGACCCGGTGCTCGCCGGCGAGCTGCCGCGCACGGTCGCCTCGCGGGCGCCGGACCTCGCGGGCCGGCTGGCCGTGCTCGCCGCCGACGCGCTCACCGTCACCGAGGCCGACCTGGCCGGGCCGGTAGGCCGCCCGCCGTCGATGCTGGTCGCGAACCTGCCCTACAACGTGGCGGTGCCGGTGGTGCTGCACCTGCTGGCCGCGCTGCCCGCGCTGGAGCGCGGGCTGGTCATGGTCCAGGCCGAGGTGGCGGACCGGTTGTGCGCCGCGCCGGGGTCGAGGGTCTACGGCGCGCCCTCGGTGAAGCTGGCCTGGTACGCGGCGCGCACGGTCGGCCGGGACGGTGCCGCGCACGCGTGTTCTGGCCGGTGCCGAACGTGGACTCCAAGCTGGTCGCGTTCACCAGGCGCGACCCGCCGGTCACGTCGGCGAGCCGCGAGGAGGTGTTCGCGGTGGTCGACGCGGCGTTCGGGCAGCGGCGCAAGACGCTGCGCGCCGCGCTGGCCGGCTGGGCCGGGTCCGCGGCCGAAGCCGAACGGCTGCTGCGCTCGGCCGGCATCGATCCGGGCGCGCGCGGGGAAGCCCTCGACGTGGCGCAGTTCGCGAGTCTTGCGGCGGCCCGGGCGACCGGACACCGTAGGATCTGAACATCGTGACCGGTGTGACGGTGCGGGTGCCCGCCAAACTCAACCTCCAGCTCGCGGTGGGTCCGCCGCGCGCGGACGGCTATCACCACCTGGTGACGGTGTTTCACGCCGTCTCGCTGTTCGATCAGGTCACGGTGGAACCAGCCGGACGCGACGGGGTGACGGTTACCGGCGAGGGCGCGGACCGGGTCCCTGCCGATCATGACAACCTGGCGTTCCGCGCCGTGGTGGCGCTCCGCGCCGCGGTGCGGGACGGCGGGTCCGGCACCACGGGCGTCCAGGTCACCATCTCCAAGCGGATCCCGGTGGCCGCCGGGCTGGCCGGGGGCAGCGCCGACGCGGCGGCGGCCCTGATGGCCTGCAATGAGCTCTGGGCCACCGGCCTGACCCAGCAGCAGCTGTGCGAGATCGGCGCCACGGTCGGCAGCGACGTGGCCTTCGCGCTGCTGGGCGGGACCGCGGTCGGCCGGGGCCGCGGCGAGCAGCTGACACCCGCGCTGGTCCCGGCGACTCAGTATCACTGGGTGCTGGCCTTCGCCGATGGCCAGCTGTCCACACCCGAGGTGTACGCCACCCTGGACCGGCTGCGGATCCGGGTCCCCCCGACGGCGGGGCCGCCGCACAGCCGGGTCTGGATGCCCCGCTCATGTCGGCGCTGCGCGCGGGCGACGCCAAGCTCGTCGGCTCCAGGCTCAGCAACGACCTGCAGCCCGCCGCGGTGGCGCTGTTCCCGGCCCTGCGCAAGACGCTGACCGCCGGGCTGGAGCTCGGCGCGCTCGGCGCGCTGGTCGCCGGGTCGGGACCGACCTGCGCGTTCCTCGCGGCGAACGCCGAGCGGGCGCTGGACCTGGCCGTGGCCTTGTCCGGGGCGGGCGTGTGCCGGTCGGTGGCCCGGGTCAGCGGGCCGACGCCGGGTGCCGCCGTGGTCTCCGCCTCGTGGTGAACCTGATCAGCCTGGAGAAGGCGGTCAAGGCGTACGCGCACCGCAGGCTGCTCGACGGCGTCTCGCTCGGGGTGTCGGCCGGGGACCGGATCGGGGTGGTCGGCCGCAACGGCGCGGGGAAGTCCACGCTGCTCGCGCTGCTCGCCGGGAGGGCGGTGCCGGACGAGGGCCGGGTGGCCATGGCCACGGGCCTGCGGATCGGCTACCTGCCGCAGGCCGATCAGCTGGCCGGTACCGTGGGCCAGATCGTGTTCGGCGGCGCGGGCGGCCGGCCGCCGCGGAACCGGGTGAGGGCCGGCTGCCCTGGGAGGCCGATCCCCGAGCGCGCGCGGTCATGGCCGAGCTGCTGCCCGGCGTCGGCGTGGACGCGCAGGCCGGCCTGCTCTCCGGCGGAGAACGGCGCCGGGTCGCGCTGGCCGCCCTGCTGGTCGCCGAGCGCGACGTGCTGCTGCTCGACGAGCCGACCAACCACCTGGACATCGAGGCGATCGACTGGCTCGGCCGGCACCTGCGCGACCGGAGCGGCGCGGTCGTCGTGGTCAGCCACGACCGCTGGCTGCTCGACACCGTGTGCGAGCGGACCTGGGAGGTCGACCGCGGCCAGGTGCACAGCGCCGAGGGAGGCTACTCGGCCTACGTGCTGGCCGAGGCCGAACGCGAGCGCGGCGAGGAAGCCGCCGAACGCCGCCGCCGCAACCTGGCCCGCAAGGAACTCGCCTGGCTGCAGCGCGGCGCCCGGGCCCGGACCACCAAGGCGAAGTTCCGGGTGGAAGCGGCGAACGCCCTCATCGCGGCCGAGCCGCCGCCCCGCGACACCGTCGAGCTGACCCGGCTGGCCACGGCCCGGCTGGGCAAGACCGTCATCGAGCTGGAGGACGTGTCGCTGTCCGTGCCCGCCGGCCCGGCCCGGCGCCCGCTGCTGGAGCACGTCACCTGGCAACTCGGCCCGGGGGACCGGGTGGCGGTCGTCGGGATCAACGGCAGCGGCAAGACATCCCTGCTCAACGCGCTCGCGGGCCGGGCCGCTGCCGGGCTGGCCGCCGACGGGACGGTCGTGCGGGGCAAGACCGTCCGGCTGGCCTACCTGTCCCAGGAGCTGGCCGAGCTAGACCCCGATCAGCGGGTCCGCGAGGCCGTCGAGGAGGTGCGGCTGCGGATCCAGGTGGGCGACCGCGAGCTATCCGCGGGCCAGCTCCTGGAGCGGCTGGGCTTCACGGCGGAGCGGCAGTGGGTCCGGATCGGCGACCTGTCCGGCGGCGAGCGGCGCCGGGTGCAGATGCTCAGGCTGCTCATGGACGAGCCCAACGTGCTGCTGCTCGACGAGCCAACCAACGACCTCGACATCGAGACGCTGACCGAGTTCGAGGACCTGCTCGACGGCTGGCCCGGCACGCTCGTGGTGGTCAGCCACGACAGGTACTTCCTTGAACGGGTCACCGAGCACGTCGTGGCGCTGCTCGGCGACGGCCGGCTCTCCTTCCTGGGCGGCGGCGTGGACGAGTACCTGGACCGGGTCCGCGCCGCCCGCGCGGGGTCCACGGGCGGACCGCAGCCGGTCCCGGCCGGACCGGCCGCGCCGAAGTCATCGGCGGCCGAGGAGCGGACCGCGCGCAAGGAACTCCAGCGGCTGGAACGCCAGCTGGACCGGCTCTCGGTCCGCGAGACGGAGCTGACCGCCGAGCTGGCCGCCAGCGCCACCGACTACGAAAAGCTCACTTCCCTCGGCGCCGACCTGCGCGCGGTCCAGACCGAGAAATCCGACCTCGAGGACCGCTGGCTGGCGATCGCCGCCGGGCTCGATTAGCCGAACCGAGGGGCTGCGAGCGGGATAACACAGCGTCGAAGGGGGCGAGCAGGATGCGCATCAGGTCGGCCAGGTGCCGGCGTTCGACGTTGTCCAGGCCCGCCAGCAGCGCCCGCTCGCGGCGCAGCAGGTCGGCCAGGGCCGCGTCCACCCGCCCCGGCCCTGGCCGGTGAGCGTGACCAGGACCCCTCGCTTGTCCCGGGGGTCGGGCTCGCGGCGGACCAGGCCCGCGGCGGCCAGCCGGTCGACCCGGTTGGTCATGGTGCCGGAGGTCACCAGGGTGGCGCGGAGCAGCGCGCCAGGCGTCAGCTGGAACGGCGGACCCTGCCTGCGCAACGCGGAGAGCACGTCGAACTCCCAGGACTCCAGCCCGTGATCGGCGAACGCCCCGCGCCGCGCGATGTCCAGATGCCGGGCCAGCCTGGAGATCCGGCTGAGGACCTGCATCGGCTCGACGTCGAGGTCCGGACGCTGCGCCCGCCACGCGGCGACCAGGTCGTCTACCTCGTCCCGCAGCACGGGCACCTGGAGGATCTCGGCCTCGGAGTCGTCCTCGGTACCGGGACCGGCGCGCTGGGCCATTACTAGAGCGTATCTCTTGACGTCAAGAATGCCGGTCAGGTACAAGGGGATCATCGGGCAAACGTCTCTGAGCATTGGAGAAGGATCAGGACCATCATGTGGGACGCGACCCAATACCTGCGATTTGGAGGCGAGCGCGCCAGGCCGTTCTTCGACCTGCTCGCCAGGGTCGGAGCAGAGCTGCCCGAGTACGTGGTCGACATGGGCTGTGGCCCGGGGAACCTGACGGTCCTGCTCGCGGAACGCTGGCCGGCCGCCGCCGTGTGCGGCGTGGACAGCTCGCCGCAGATGATCGAGGCGGCGCGGAAGCTGATCTCAGCGGACGCGCCGGGGTCCTCCGGATCCGGGCTGACCAGCCACGCGCCCGGGCTGTCTTTCATGCTCGATGACGTGCGGCACTGGGAGCCGCAGTGTCTTCCTGATCTGATCGTCTCCAACGCGGTGCTGCAGTGGGTGCCCAGCCATCGCGAGCTGCTGGTCCGCTGGACGGGCCTGCTGGCCGACGACGGGTGGCTGGCGTTCCAGGTGCCGGGAAACTACGACCAGCCATCGCACGTGATCTTGCGCGAGATGGCGGCCTCGGCCCGGTGGCGCCCGCTGCTGCGGGACGTGGAGCTGAACCGGCAGACGGCTGATCCCGCCGATTACGCGGAACTGCTGGCCGGCGCTGGCTGCGAGGTTGACGCCTGGGAGACGACGTACGTGCACATCCTGGAAGGCGGTGATCCGGTGCTCGAGTGGTACAAGGGCACGGGATTGCGTCCGGTCCTGGCGGTGCTCGACGCGGACCAGGGCGCGGACTTCCTGGCCGAGTACGGCGAGCGGGTTCGCGTGGCGTATCCGCCGAGCTCGTTCGGCACGGTCTTCCCGTTCCGCCGGGTGTTCACCGTGGCCCACCGGACCAAGTAAATCGTCTTTCCCTATTGAATTAATAGGGAAACCCTGGCAGGATCACGGCATGCGCCGTGGCATGCCGATCCCCTCAGTGCCTTGCCGTCACTGCGTTCTCGTCGGCGCTTGTCCGCTGGTCTCTCACGTCCAGTGGTGTCCGGCCGGTTCGCTCTGACCGGCCAGGCCCGTTCTGCGATCCAGCCCGCCTGGTTACCAGGCCGCCCTGGTGATCCAGCCCGTCTGGCCACTTAGTTCACTCAGTTCTCACTGGTCTCCCGCAGGCCAGTCTTGTCGACGTGAGGAGAGATACGACATGAGTACGACGATCCGCCCGGTCTCATCAGCCAGCGTGCAGCCCGGCCAGCTCCTGGGCGCGCGGCAGCTAGCCGACGTGGTGCGGCGGCTGGCGGCGAGTCCGACGGAATGGCTCACGCGGGTGCGGCTGAATCCCGCGGGCCGCTGGTACGAGCGGATACATCTCGATGACAGCCACGAGGTATGGGTGATCAGCTGGCTACCCGGCCAGGCCACCGGCTTCCACGATCACGGCGGGGTGGCCGGCGCGTTCGCGGTGGTCTGGGGCACCCTGATGGAGCGCAGGGTGGCCGGGGGCGTGCTGACCGGGCAGGTCCTGGCCAAGCCGGTCGGGGCGGGAGGGTCCCGCGCGTTCGGGCCCCGCTATATTCATGACGTGCGCAACGCCGCCGCCTCCGCCGTCGCGGTGAGCGTGCACGCGTACTCACCGCGGCTCACGGTCATGACGCGCTACGACCTCACCGCGGGCGGGCTGGTCAAGCGGGGAACCGAGGGTGCCGCCGCGTGGTGATGACCAGGCCGGCGGGAGCCCGAACCATCGAGGAGATCCTCGCGGCCGCGCGCGGGCGGCTGCTGCGGCTGACGCCGCCCGCGGCCTTCCGTGAGGTGGCCGACGGCGCGGCGCTCATCGACATCAGGCCTGCCGCGCTGCGCGCGGCCGCGGGCGAGATACCCGGCTCGGTCATCGTGGAGCGCAACCACCTGGAGTGGCGCCTCGATCCCGGCTGTGACGCACGGCTGCCGTGGGTCACCGGCTACGACCACCGGATCATCGTGTTCTGCCAGGAGAGCTACACCTCCAGCCTGGCCGCGGCCGCCCTGCATGACCTGGGCTTGCACCGTGCCACCGACGTGATCGGCGGGTTCCGCGCCTGGGAAGCCGCGGGCCTGCCGACCGCGCCGGGCGGTGCGGGCACCGTCACCCTGGCCCCGGGCGCGACCCCTGCTTTACCGCTTGGCTGATTCGCGGCCGTCGGCGTCCAGGTGGGAGAGGCCGTTCCAGGCCAGGTCGATCAGGTTGGCGGCGACCTCTTCCAGCTTGGGCTTGCGGGCGTCGAGCCACCACTGCCCGGTGAAGGCGACCATCCCGACGAGCATCTGCGCGTACAGGGGAGCGAGCTTGGGATCGTGCCCGCGCGAGGCGAGGAAGTCGGCCAGGATGTACTCCACCTGGCCGGCGATATCGCTGAGCAGCGTGCCGTAGGTGCCCGTGCCCGACCCGGGGTTGGAGTCCCTGACCAGGATGCGGAACCCGTCGGCGTTGTCGTCGATGTACCGGAGCAGGGTCACGGCCGCGGCCTCGAACTTGTCCCGGCTGTGGTCGCCGTCCAGCAGCGCCGTCGCCATCGTCAGCAGGCGCTCGACCTCCCGGTCGACCACCACCGCGTACAGGCCTTCCTTGCCGCCGAAGTGCTCGTACACGACCGGCTTGGACACGCCGGCCTGGGCGGCGACCTCCTCGATCGAGGTGCCCTCGAACCCGCGCTCGGCGAACAGCCGCCGCCCGATGTCCAGGAGCTGCTGCCGCCGTTCCTGGCCGGTCATCCTCTTACGGGCAGATCTTTGGGTCGGGGCGCTCACTGGTTCATCATTGCGGCTCCGCGGACACGGCGCCACGAACCTGCGGGGCGCGCCGGGTCATCGAGCCGAGTTTCCGCGTCGCGGTGGCCGGGCGCTTGGCCCTGAGCCGGTCCTCGTCGGGCCAGCGCACGTCGTAGGCCCAGCCCAGCTTCTCCAGCGCCCAGATGACCCGCGCGCTGGGGTCGAGCTGCCCCTTGAGCGCGCCGTGCCGCGCGCACGTCGGGTCGGCGTGGTGCAGGTTGTGCCAGGACTCGCCGAAGGACCCGATGGCCAGCCAGGCGACGTTGCGCGACTTGTCGCGCACCTCGAACTCCTCGCTGCCGAACGTGTGGCAGATGGAGTTGATCGACCAGGTGACGTGGTGCAGCAGCGCGATGCGGACCAGGCTGGCCCAGAAGAAGGCGGTCAGCGCGCCGTGAATGGACATCCCCCACAGCCCGCCGATCAGCGCCGGGAGCAGCAGCGAGACCGCGACGAGCGCGGGGAACAGCTTGTCCACCCGCCGGATCCGGGTGTCGGCGAGCAGGTCGGGGGAGAACTTCTCCTGCGAGGTCTTGTTCGGGTCGAACAGCCAGCCGATGTGCGCGTACACCAGCCCCTTGGACAGCGCCTTCCAGTCGTCCCCGTACCGCCACGGCGAGTGCGGGTCGCCCTCCCGGTCGCTGTACTTGTGGTGCCGCCGGTGGTCCGACACCCAGGTGATGACCGGCCCCTCGATGGCCAGGCTGCCCGCGACGGCCAGCGCGACCCGCAGGCCGGTCTTGGCCTTGAACGAGCCGTGGGTGAAGTACCGGTGGTAGCCGACCGTCACGCCGAGCCCGGACCCCCAGTAGAAGACCAGGGCGATGATCACGTCGTGCCAGCCCAGGCCCCAGCCCCACAGCAGCGGGATGGAGGCCACCAGGGCCACCAGCGGGATGGCCACGAACACGCCGACCATGAACCGCTGGAGCCACGAGGTCGGCTCGTCCTCGAGGTCCGGCCTGGACGCGCGCGGCTGGGCCGTGGCGGCTCGGGCCACGCGGACGGTGTCGGGAGATGTAGTCATCGTGCTCCTCTGGGACGGCTCGGCAAGGCAGGAGCGTTTGTACGCTTACGTAACCGTAGCCTACGAAACCGTAGGTTAGGCAACACTTGCCAGATGAATTTCTGCAAATAGGCCTATGAATTTCGTATGCACACTGTTTCTGACGTCTCACTATTCGAGACGCTGTGCATCCCGTGTCGCTCCGATCACATCCCGCGTGGTGTCTCGCGCCTACCCGCGACCGGCGTCCTTATGCGAGTACCGGCGATCGGACGGTTGAGAATCCGGAGAGTGACCGGACGTCAAGCTCTCGTGCCGAGAAGCAGATGCGGCGGATCGCGTGGCATCGTCCCGGGAAACTCATCTGACCTGGTTCCGGCGCCTGGACTCGAACCAGGACGAACCCAGCTCCAAAGGCTGGTGCGCTGCCAATTACGCTACGCCGGAGTATCGACACAACCTGTTATAGCCAGTACGGCTGTCGCCAACGTCCAATTCACGATACCGGCCGCGCCGCCCTAGCGGCATCAGCAGGCTCCTTAGGGTATCGATTGCCCACTCTCCGGAACTTGGCTCGCGGAGCGACGCCCCGCCATGCTGGCGGCTGCCCAGCCTTCGATCTGGCGATAGAGGTCGGCGCTGTGACGGACGTCGATGCGAAGGCAGCCGTGATAGTCATCGCCGACGTTCTTGCGAACGGTCTTCGGGTTATGACGCTTGATCGTCGGGTTGCGGAACCTGTCGGGGGGTGCCCCGGTGGCCTCCATCCAGAACTGCTGGGCCGACTCCACGTCTGCGCTCTCGTGAATATAGACCCGGAAAATGAGGTCCGTGCGTGGGGTGCCAGTAGCGTCGAGGAAGCTCAGGAAGAACCGGATCAGGGCTGGATCACTGTTTATGAACATGACGCGGTCGCTGCGCCGGTGGGGCTTGCTCTTCGCTCCCTCACACCAGTAGGCGATGGCGCCGGCGATGAGAATCTCGCGGTCGGTCAGGTCGCCGATCTCAGCGGCGGCCGCTTCCACGGTTGCGGCGCGCCGGGCCTCGCGGGCTGGACGCTCGGTCGCCCAGTAGCGGCGCGCGCCCTCGGCCGACCGCTTCCCGGATTCTGCGGGGCTCAGCCTGGCCGGAATGGGCAAATCACGCACCCATAGCGAGACCGAACCCTTTGCCACGCCGAGAGCGGCGACGATCTCCTCGTAGTCCATGCCCTGGGCGCGCAGCTCGCGAGCCTGAGCCCGCAGTTCATCCTTTGCCCTCGGGCGGCGGGTCCACTCAGGCGGGGGCTCGTTCTTGAGGGCATCATTGAGCGTGGTGTTGCCTATGGGGCCAAGGATCGCCTTGATCTGGCGGCAGGACTTGCCCTGGCGGCGCAGCATGACCACCTGCTCTTGGAGTCGATCAAACTCCTGTTTGGTACACATATTTCGAATGCTAGCGCTAGGTACTGACATTTCCGGGGCCCACGCCGGGCCGACCTGGTGCCACTAGCCGGGTCGCGGTCCCGGGATCGGCCAGGGGAAGCCCGCGCGGCCCGGGGGGATCGGGTTTATAATTAGTTAGTTGACGCGAAGCAAGTGATCGAGTTGTCCTGAACCACACCTTCTTGGGGGCTTGCCGGCTATGACGGCCAATTCCGGCGTGACGGGCGTGACCGCGGGCGGCGCGGCCGCGCAGGTCGGGCCGCACTACAAGTGGATCGCACTGTCGAATACCACGCTGGGCGTGCTGATGGCCACCATCAACCAGTCCATCGTGCTGATCGCGCTGCCCGACATCTTCCGCGGGATCGGGCTCAACCCGCTGAGCCCGGGCAACACCAGCTACCTGCTGTGGATGTTCATGGGGTTCCTGGTCGTATCGGCGGTGCTGGTCGTGTCGTTCGGCCGGCTCGGCGACATGTTCGGCCGGGTGCGGATGTACAACATGGGGTTCGCGGTCTTCAGCGTGGCCTCGATCTTCCTGACCGTCACGTGGATGCACGGCACCGCCGCCGCGCTGTGGCTCATCATCTGGCGCGTGGTGCAGGGCATCGGCGGCGCGTTCCTGTTCGCCAACTCCACCGCGATCCTGACCGACGCCTTCCCGTCCAACCAGCGCGGCACGGCGCTGGGCCTGAACTCGATCGCGGCCATCGCGGGCTCGTTCATCGGCCTGCTGCTCGGCGGCCTGCTGGGCCCGATCAACTGGCACTACGTGTTCCTGGTCTCGGCGCCGATCGGGGCGTTCGGCACCGTGTGGGCGTACTTCATGCTGCGGGACATCGGCGCCCGCCGTCCGGCGCGGATGGACTGGTGGGGCAACGTCTTGTTCGCCGCCGGGCTGATCGCGATCCTGGTCGGCATCACCTACGGCCTGCTGCCCTACGGCGGGCACCCGATGGGCTGGACGAACCCGGCGGTCCTGGCCGCCATCTTCGGCGGGCTCGCGGCGCTGCTCGTCTTCTGCTACGTGGAGACGAAGGTCGCCGAGCCGCTGTTCCGGCTGTCGCTGTTCAAGATCCGGGCCTTCGCCCTGGGTAACATCGCCAACCTGATGATGGCGCTGGGCCGCGGCGGCATGCAGTTCATGCTCATCATCTGGCTGCAGGGCATCTGGCTGCCGCTGCACGGGTACAGCTTCAGCCAGACTCCGCTGTGGGCCGGCATCTACCTGGTGCCGCTGACGGCCGGCTTCCTGGTCTCCGCGCCGCTGTCCGGCGTGCTGTCCGACCGGTTCGGGGCCAAGGCGTTCACCACGGGCGGCGCGCTGCTGACCGCGCTGAGCTTCGTCTTCCTGCTCTTCCTGCCCGTGGACTTCCCTTACTCGGTGTTCGCGCTGATCATCGTGCTCAACGGCTTCGGCACCGGCGTGTTCGCCGCGCCGAACCGGGCCGAGATGATGAACGCCGTCCCGGCCCACCAGCGCGGCGCGGCCGCGGGCATGATCGCGACGTTCATGAACACCGCCTTCGTGCTGTCCATCGGGATCTTCTTCTCGCTGATGGTGGCCGGGCTGTCCAGCAAGCTGCCGTCCACGATGTCCAGCGGCCTGATCGCGCAGGGCGTCCCGGCGTCCGCCGCGCACCAGCTTTCCCATCTGCCGCCGATCGGCGTCCTGTTCGCGGCGTTCCTCGGCTACAACCCGATCAAGCAGCTGCTCGGCCCGCTGCTCTCGCACCTGCCCGCCGCGCACGCCATCTACGTCACCGGGCGCCAGTTCTTCCCGCACCTGATCAGCGCCCCGTTCCACGACGGCCTCGGGGTGGCCTTCGCGTTCGCGATCGCGGCGACCGTGATCGCCGCCATCGCCTCGCTGCTGACCGGCCGGATCAGGCGGCCGACGGCCCCGGCCGAGTCGGTCGGCGCCGACCTGGCCGCGGTGGCCGCGGACGGCGGCATCGAGCCGAGTGAGCTGGTGGTTCCCGAGCTGGCCTCCGACCGGGCCCCGGGCGACCGGGGGCGGGCCAACGGGCAGTCGGCCGCGATCCCCGATTCCGGCCGAAACAAGCCGGGCTGACCGCGGGACGGGCCGCGTGGCCATAGGCTAGGACGCGGGCTGAGGATGCGGGGGGTGATACGGGTACCTGTCCGGCCGTCAGGGACCTGCCATCGGTCATGGCAACCGGACGGTATCCTGCGGATGAGGGATGGGTAAACAGATTCGCCTTCGTGTCCCGCATCCCGGGGGCGAGCGATACCCCCGAAGGCCCCAGAATCGCAGATGTCGGCGCTAACCGAGGAGACTTGCCGCGTGAGCGAACCTCGCCCGGTCGCTGTCATAGTCCTCGCCGCGGGCGAGGGTACCCGGATGAAATCACGGATCCCGAAGGTGCTGCATCCCCTGTGCGGGCGCAGCATGCTCGGGCACGCGCTCGCGGTGGCGAGCGAACTCGATCCGCGGCGCCTGGTGGTCGTGGTCGGGCACGACAGGGATCAGGTCAGTGCCGAGGCCGAGCGGTACGCGCCCGGCGTGTGCGCGGTGGTCCAGGAGACCCTCGCGGGCACCGGCCACGCGGTGCGCATGGTGACCGAGGCCCTGGGCGTCATGCACGGCACCGTGGTGGTGACCTACGGTGACATGCCCCTGCTCCGGGCTCGGACGCTGCACGCGCTGGTCCGGGAGCACGCCGCCGCGGGCAACGCCGTGACCGTGCTCACCGCGCGGGTCGGCGACCCGTCCGGCTACGGGCGGATCATCAGGGACTCGGCCGGCTCGCTGGCCGAGATCGTCGAGGAGGCGGACGCGTCCCCGGAGCAGCTGGCGATCGAGGAGATCAATTCCGGCTGCTACGCCTTTGACGGGGCCCTGCTCGCCGACGCGGTCAAGCGGGTCGCCACCGGCAACGCGCAGGGCCAGGAGTACCTCACCGACGTCATCGCCATCATGCGCGGCGACGGTCACCCGGTCGGCACGGTCCTGGCCGCTGATCCGGCCGAGATCCAGGGCGTGAACGACCGGGTCCAGCTGGCCCAGGTCCGCCGCGCCTACAACAGCCGCCTGCTCGAGGACTGGATGCGCGCCGGGGTCACGATCGTGGACCCGGCGGTCACCTGGGTCGACGTGGACGTCAGCATGGCCGCGGACGCGGAGATCCTGCCGGGCACCCACCTGGAGGGGCAGACCACGATCGGGGCGGGGGCCCGGGTCGGCCCGGACTGCCTGCTCAGGAATACCGCGGTCGGGCCGGACGCCACGGTGCTGTACGCGGTCTGCGATTCGGCCGAGATCGGGCCGGGTGCCTCCGTGGGCCCGTTCGTCCGTCTCCGACCGGGGACCAGGATCGGCCCCGGTGCGCACATCGGCACCTTCGTCGAGCTGAAGAATGCCTCGGTCGGCGACGGATCCAAGGTGCCGCACCTGTCCTACGTGGGCGACGCGGACATCGGCGAGCACTCCAACATCGGCGCGGCCACGGTCTTCGTCAACTACGACGGCGCGGCCAAGCATCACACCACGGTCGGCGACTACGTCCGGATCGGTTCTGACACCATGCTCGTGGCCCCGGTCAGCGTCGGCGACGGCGCTTTCACCGCGGCCGGGTCGGTGATCACCGAGGACGTACCGCCCGGCGCCCTGGGGGTGGCCCGCGGTCGGCAGCACAACTCCGAGGGATGGGTCGAGCGGCGGCATCCCGGCTCGCCGTCGGCCGAGGCGGCTGCCCGTGCCCGCGAGGCCGAGAACGCGGCACAGAATGAGGACAAAGGGGCGTAGGGCACGTGAACGACATGATGTTCCCGGGCGCGAAGAAGCTGATGATCGTCTCCGGCCGGGCCTACCCCGAGTTGGCCGAGGAAGTCGCGGCGTGCCTGGGCATCGAGCCGACGCCGTCCAAGCTCTTTGACTTCGCCAACGGCGAGATCTTCGTCCGCTTCCTCGATTCGGTCCGCGGCTGCGACGTGTTCGTGCTGCAGAGCCACACCTCGCCCATCAACGAGTGGATCATGGAGCAGCTGATCATGGTCGATGCGCTCAAGAGGGCCTCGGCCAGGCGCATCACGGTGGTGGCGCCGTTCTTCGGCTACGCGCGGCAGGACAAGAAGAACCGCGGCCGCGAGCCGATCTCGGCGCGGCTCATGGCCGACCTGTTCGAGACGGCCGGGGCGGACCGGCTGATGGCGGTCGACCTGCACACCGCCCAGATCCAGGGATTCTTCGACGGGCCGGTCGACCACCTGTTCGCGCTGTCCATCCTGGCCACCTACATCGAGAAGAAGCTTGACGTCAGCCAGGTCACCGTGGTCGCCCCCGACGCCGGCCGGGTCCGGGTCTGCGAACGGTGGACCGACCGGCTGGGCTGCCCGCTGGCCATCATCCACAAGCGGCGCGACCCGGACGTCGCGAACCAGGTCCGGATGTTCGAGGTCGTGGGGCAGGTGGCGGGCCGTACCTGCA
Organism: uncultured Actinomycetes bacterium; assembly: GCA_963705835.1. GTDB lineage: Bacteria > Actinomycetota > Actinomycetes > Streptosporangiales > Streptosporangiaceae > Palsa-504. Next base: position 53,820 of record CAVPLC010000078.1, on the reverse strand, counting down.
TCCTGGTGGACGACATGATCGACACCGGGGCGACCATCGCCAAGGCCGCGGAGGCCCTGTTCGAGCAGGGCGCGTCCCAGGTCATCGCCACCGCCACCCACGGCGTGCTGTCCGGCGGCGCCGTGGACATCCTGAAGAACTCTCAGATCAGCGAGATCATCATCACGAACACGCTGCCGGTGCCGCAGGAGAAGCAGTTCGACAAGCTCACGGTGCTGTCCATCGCGCCGCTGCTCGCGCGGGCCATCAGCGAGGTGTTCAGCGACGGATCGGTCACCAGCCTGTTCGACGGCCAGACCTGACCGGCCGCTCGCACCGGCGGAAGGCCCGCGCTCGTTCGCTGGTTCTACTTAAGGCTCCCGGCGAGCGCCGGAGCCAGGCGTGCCGCGGCGGAATGCCGCGGCCGTGCTGGCCACGGGGGGACGACCCCCCTGGCACCCCCCGCCGCGGGCGGTCCTGGCCACATGGCCGGTCCCTCCCCTCCCCCGCCAGGGCCAGGACCGCTTCCCGCCTCACCCACCCCGCTAGGCGAGCGGGCGTTCTAGCACCACGGACGGCGCCCCCGTAGCCGTCCGGCGCGGCTAGCTCACCGTCGGGCCTCGTTGCCGAGACGATACGGTCATCCTCTGGCAGGTGGTTTACGTCCCTGTTGAGTCGTGATTAAGTGAAGCTTCTGGCGGCCGAGTTCGATCTAGCCGGAGGCGAGTGATCCCAGGTAATGATGAGGTTCCGGCTGCTCGGACCCCTTGAGGTCTGGGCCGGAGAAGACTGGCAGGGGATCGGCGCCCCGAAGTGGCGGTCGGTCCTGGCTGCGCTGCTGATCAAGTCCGGGCAGATCGTGCCGGTCGACGAGCTGATCGAGGAGGCCTGGCGGGACAAGCCCCCCGCGAAGGCCGGCAACCTGATCAGCATCTACGTGCTCAGGTTGCGCAGGCTGATGGGGGACGCCGACGGCAGCCTGCTGGTCACCCGCGCGCCCGGATACCAGCTCCGGCTGGGTGCGGCGGACAGCGACGCGCAGGTCTTCGAGACCATGATGCACGACGGCAGGCGGGCGCTGGCCGACGGCGACCCCGCGGCCGCCGCGAGCCGGCTCGCCGAGGCGCTGGCGCTGTGGCACGGAAGCCCGCTGGCCGACGTCCCGCCCACGCCGCTGGTCGAGGCGGAGGCCGAACGGCTGGCCGAGCTCCGCCTCGACGCCGCCGAACTGCGGATCACGGCCGAGCTGGCCTGCGGCGGCCACGCCCAGGTCATACCGGAGCTGCGCAGGCTGCTGGCCGATCATCCGCTGCGGGAGGGTCTGTGGGTGCTGCTGATGCGAGCCCTGGACGGCGCCGGCCGCCACGCCGAGGCCCTGGACGCCTACTCGCAGGCGCGCAGCGCCATCGCCGACGAACTCGGCGTCGATCCCGGGGCCGAGCTGCGGCAGCTCTACGCCGACCTGCTCGCCAAGGACGACCTGCTCGCCAAGGGCACTAACGAGGCGCCGGGCATCATCGCGGCCGGCCACGGTGACGGCGAGCGCCGGGCTCGCGAGTTCCGCTCCCGCGCCGCCCGAAGCTCGGGTCCCGCGGCCGGTGCCGGTTCCTGCCCAGCTTCCCGCGGACGTGGCCGACTTCACCGGCCGCGACGACCAGGTCCGGCATCTGGTCGACCTGCTATCGAGCGCCGGTGCGCAAGACGAGTCCGGAGCCGTCCGCATCGCGCTCGTGGCCGGCGCCGGCGGGCTGGGCAAGACATCCCTCGCCGTGCACGCTGCCCACCGTGTCCGCGGCAGCTTCTCCGACGGCCAGTTGTACGTCGACCTGCTCGGCGCGACCCCGCATCCGCTCCCGGCCGCAGACGTCCTCGCCAGGTTCCTGCGTGACCTCGGCGTCGACGGCCGCGACATCCCGGTCGACGAGGACGAGCGCGCGGCTAGGTACCGTACTATCCTCGCCGGCCGCCGGGTGCTCATCGTGCTCGACAACGCGCGTGACGCCGCCCAGGTCAGGTCTCTGTTGCCGGGCACCGCGTCGTGCGCGGTGCTGGTCACGACGCGCAGCCGGATGGCAGACCTGGCCAGCACCAGGCTGGTAGACCTCAATGTGCTCGACGATGATGAGGCGCTGACGCTATTCACCAGGGTGGTAGGCGACGAGCGCGCGGCGGCCGAGCCCGAAGCCACGGCTGAGCTACTGTTGGCCTGCGCTGGGCTGCCGTTGGCGATCAGGATCTGCGCGGCGCGGCTGGCCACCCGTAGCGGCTGGACCATCGAGGCGATGGCGAACCGGCTCCGCGATACCCGGCGGCGCCTGGATGAACTGAGGGTGGGGGACCTGGCGGTTCGCGCCAGCTTCCAGGTAAGCTTCACCACCCTCCCCGCGAGCGCCCGGCCCGGTGCGATTGACCCGGCTGACGCATTCCGCATGCTCGGCCTCTGGCACGGTCCTTCGATCTCGTCCGCGGCGGCTGCGGCTCTGTTCGGTACCACGGAGGATCTGGCCAGCGATGCGCTCGAGATCCTGGTGGACGCGCGCCTGCTGGAGTCCACGTCCCCGGACAGGTACAAGTTCCACGATCTCCTCCGTGTCTATGCCTCCGAACGAGCCATGGCAGACCTGGCCGAGCAAGCCCGTGACGCCACGATCGGTCGCCTGCTCGAGTGGTATATGCGCGCGGCTGACGCGGCCGCCACCGCCGTCTCGCCCCACCGTTACAACATGCCGCTGGACCCCGGCGAGGAGGGGCAGTCGCCGCTCAGCTTCTCCAGCGTGGAAGACGCCGTCCGGTGGTACGACAGCGAGCGTGTCAACGTTGTCACCGCGACGCGCCAGGCGTCCGCGTCCCGCATGCACGAGATCGCCTGGCGGCTGCCCGCGCCCTTGTTCAGTATGTTCAACCGCCGTGGCAACTGGGCAGACTGCATCGCCACGCACCGCATCGCGCTGGAGAGCGCCCGTCAGGTGGGTAACCGCCAGGGCGAGGCCTGGGTGCTGAACAACCTCGGCCAGGCCCTCGGGTTCAGCCACATGAGCGAAGGCATCGGTTACCTCGAGCAGGCGCTCGCGATCCGGCGTGAGATCGGCGACCGGATTGGCGAAGCACAGGCGGCGAACAACCTTTCCGACGCCTACGTGGTCCTCGGCCGGACGGACGAGGCCCTTGACCTACTGCGCCGGGCCGTGGATCTGGACCGCGAGGTCGGCTACCGGTACGGCGAAGGCGTGGCCCTGAACAATCTCGCTGAGGCGTTCCTGGATCTGGACCGTCCAGGCGAGGCCATTGACTGCCTGGTGCAAGCCCGCCGCACATTCGCACGAGATCGACTTCCTGCACGGCGTTGGCTATGCACTGCACAACCTCGGGCGCGCGCACCTTTCCCTGGGGAATGACAAGGAAGCTCTCGACTGCCTGCAGAACGCCCTGGTCATACACCGGACTACCGGCGACCGGCACCGGCAGGCCTTCACGCTGAGATTCCTTGGCCGGGCACAGCATCGCAACGGCCTGGAGGCCGAGGCAGCTGAGTCTTGGACTCAGGCCGCCGCGATTTTCGACGATCTTGGAGACAGTGCGCAGGCGGCAGAGATCCGCGCCGAACAGGCTGTATCCGGCATTTCATGAGATCCCCAATTAGAGCGGCGTAGCGATCGATACGATGCTGCGCGTCTGCTTCTTTCTGCCTTTCTGGGCGTGAACCAGGTAAACGAGAGGACTGCCATGGGGAATACAGTCACTGCTGGGGAACTGGATCGTATTGACGTACTCGAGGAGCTGTACCGCCTCGACGCAAGCGAGATCAGGCCCGAGGGCATGCCGTCGGAGGATGAGCCGGGCGGGATGCCGTCGGAGGATGAGCCGGGCGGGATGCCGTCGGAGGGCGAGCCGGGCGGGATGCCGTCGGAGGGCGAGCCGGGCGGGATGCCGTCGGAGGATGAGCCGGGCGGGATGCCGTCGGAGGATGAGCCCGAGGGGATGCCGTCGGAGTTATAGGGCGGCCGGCGCGTGCGGATGCGGAGGTGCCCGCATCCGCACGTGTCGTATTGGTCGGCTACACGGCTCAGGCGGCTGAGATCTGGGCTGAGCAGGCCGCATCCGGCATTTCCTGAGATTCCCGTTAGGCCGGTGTCACGGCCGATACCATGCTGCGCGTCTACCCCGTATTTATCCTCCGGGGGTGAGGAAAACGAGAGGACCGTCATGAGGAATGCAGCCGTCCGCGAGGAACTGGTCGACCTCGACGAGCTTGAAGAGCTCTACGAGCTGAACGCGAGCGAGCCCGAGGACGAGGACGAATACGACGAAGAAGACGACGACGAAGACGACGAGGACGACGAGGACGAGGAAGACGACGGGGAGTTCGAATAACCGTCACGGCCGGGCGCGTGCGGAGGCGGGTGTTCCGTCTCCGCGCGCACACGTATGTTCAGGGCTAACGGTCGGAACCGGCAGCCGTTGCGCGCGGCGCTGGCATCTTTCGCCGTTACTTGCCGGCGGATCACGCTCGACCTGGTTTATTGCACGTTAGCCATAGAAGCCTTCTAAAGGTATCGCCAGCGGCGCGCAGCCTGGAAAAGGTGAACGGCGTGGAAACGGTCCTTGAAATCCCGCCACCGACGTGGCATTGAGCAAACTGCTCGCGACGCCACCGGAAACGCCGTCTTCGGCGGCGGACGACACGGCCGAGCTGACTTGTGACGCGGCCCAAGTGAGAGCCGGGACATCGGCATCCGCACGCGGTCGCGTTCTCGGCTACACTTCGTACCCGCATCGCACGTTGAGTTGAGGAGATAGCACCGTGCCCGAGGTCCATATCGCTGCCCAGATCCGCGACGAGTTCGGCAAGGGCGCCGCCCGCCGCAGCCGCCGCGAGGGGCGGGTTCCCGCCGTGCTGTACGGGCACGGCACCGAGACCCGGCACCTGAGCCTGCCCGGGCACGAGCTGATGCTCGCGCTGAAGACGCCGAACGTGCTGCTGTACCTCGACGGCCTGAACAAGGGGAGCGAGATCGCGCTGCCCAAGGCGGTGCAGCGGGACCCGGTTAGGAACGTCATCGAGCACGTCGACCTGATCCTGGTCCGGCGGGGCGAGAAGGTCACCGTCGAGATCCAGCTCCGGGTGACCGGCGACATCGCCCCCGACGGGATGCTGGAACAGCAACTCGTGCAGATCCCCGTCGAGGCCGAGGCGACCAGCATCCCCCAGGGCATCGACGTCGACGTGGAAGGCATGGAGATCGGCGCGTCAATACACGCCGGCGACCTGAAGCTGCCCCGCGGGGTCAGCCTGCAGGTCGACCCGGAGACGCTGGTCCTGCACGTGGTCGCGCAGCCGACGGCCGAGGAGCCCGCGGAGGCGGCCGCCGAGGGGGCGCCCGAGGTGCCGGCGGCGGTGGCCGATGAGGCCGCAGGCGAACGGGAGCAGGCCGGCTGACCGGGGAACGCTGGATCATCGCGGGCATCGGAAACCCGGGACCGGAGTACGCGGGCAACAGGCACAACGTCGGTCGCATGGTGACCGCCTTGCTCGCCGAGCGGGCCAGCGGGCCCGGCGCCCGGTTCAAGGCGCACCGCTCGGGCAACGACATCGCCGAGGTCAGGCTGGCCGGGATTCCCGTCACGCTGGCCTGGCCGCGCAGCTACGTGAACCTGTCCGGGGGGCCGCTGGCGGCCCTGGCCGCCTACTACAAGCTGCCCCCCGAGCGGCTGGTGGTCGTCCATGACGAGCTGGATATCCCGTTCGGGGCGGTGCGGCTGAAGCTCGGCGGCGGCGAGAACGGCCACAACGGGCTCCGGTCCGTGACCCAGGCCTTCGGCACCCGCGACTACTACCGGGTCAGGTTCGGCATCGGCAGGCCGCCCGGGCGGATGGATCCGGCCGCCTTCGTGCTGCGGGACTTCACCGCGGCCGAGCGCAAGGATCTGCCGTTCCTGATCGACCGCTGCGCCGACGCCACCGAGGAGCTGATCGCCAAGGGCCTGGCCGCCGCCCAGAACGTGTACCACACCGATCAAGCCGAGGACCCGTCACCGTGACCACCGATGATCACGTGCTCGCCAGGGAACTGGCCGCCGCGGCGGGCACGCGGCTGCTCGAGTTGCGGGCCCGCGGCGGTGACCAGGACGTGCTGCGCAAGGCGGGCGACCGGCTGTCGCACGAGTTCCTGAGCGCCGAGCTCGCCGCCCGCCGGCCGGGGGACGTGCTGCTGTCCGAGGAGGGAGCCGACGACCCGGCGCGATTGACCGCGCGCCGGGTGTGGATCGTCGACCCGCTCGACGGCACCAGGGAGTTCGGCGAACGGGGCCGGACCGACTGGGCCGTGCACGTGGCGCTGTGGGAGCGAGATGCCCCCGGTGAGCTCACCGCGGGCGCGGTCGCCCTCCCGGCCCAGCACAAGGTCTTGTCCACGCTCGAGCCACCCCCGGAACGTTGTGGCACTGAGACGGTTATAACCGGCACGCTGCCACATCGATCCGGAGCGCCAGTGGTGCGCGGCGCGGCAGGACGCCGGGTGCGGATCGTGGTGAGCCGGACGCGAGCACCGGCGTTCGTTCGGAATATTTCTGATCTTCTTGATGCAGAAGTAATCGTGCTGGGGTCAGCCGGAGCCAAGGTCGCCGCCGTGGTCGGCGGCGAGGCCGACGCGTACGTGCACGCCGGCGGGTTCTACGAGTGGGACACCGCCGCGCCGGTGGCGGTGGCCCGGGCGGCCGGTTTCCACGCCTCCCGCATCGACGGGTCCCCGCTGGCCTATAACCAGGCCGACCTGAACATGCCGGATATCCTGGTGTGTCTGCCTGCCCTCGCGGGCGCCCTCCTGCAAGCGATCCGGGAAGTCACGAATGCGCGCTGATTACCAGATGTCCCAGCTCGACGTGCTCGAGGCTGAGGCGCTCCACGTGATGCGCGAGGTCGCCGCCGAGTTCGAGCGCCCTGTGCTGCTGTTCTCCGGCGGCAAGGACTCGATCGTGATGCTGTCGCTCGCGGAGAAGGCGTTCTGGCCCGCCCGGATCCCGTTCCCGGTCATGCACGTGGACACCGGCCACAACTTTCCCGAGGTCCTGGAGTTCCGCGACCGCAGGGTGGCCGAACTCGGCGTGCGGCTGGTGGTCGCGTCGGTGCAGGAGTCCATCGACGCGGGCCGGGTCGCCGAGGAGACCGGCAGGCACGCGAGCAGGAACCGGCTGCAGACCGTGACGCTGCTGGACGCCATCGAGGAGCACAGGTTCGACGCCCTGTTCGGCGGCGCGCGGCGGGACGAGGAAAAGGCCAGGGCGAAGGAGCGGGTGTTCTCGTTCCGCGACGAGTTCGGCCAGTGGGACCCGAAGAACCAGCGGCCCGAACTGTGGAACCTGTACAACACCCGGATCCGGCGCGGTGAGCACATCCGCGTGTTCCCGCTGTCCAACTGGACCGAGCTCGACGTCTGGTCCTACATCGAGCGCGAGGAACTCGACCTTCCCGGCATCTACTTCGCGCACCAGCGGCAGGTCTTCGAGCGGGACGGGCTGCTGCTCGCCGACAACCCGTACGTGGCCAGGGGCGACGACGAGCCGCTGTTCGCGGCGACCGTGCGGTACCGGACCGTGGGCGACATGACCTGCACCGGAGCGGTCTCCTCGTCGGCCGCGACGGTGGCCGAGGTGATCACCGAGGTGGCCGCGACCAGGATCACCGAGCGGGGCCAGACCCGGGCCGACGACCGGACCAGCGAGGCGGCCATGGAAGACCGCAAGCGCGAGGGGTACTTCTGATGGATATTCTGCGCTTCGCGACCGCGGGCTCGGTGGACGACGGCAAGTCCACGCTGATCGGGCGGCTGCTGTACGACTCCAAGTCGATCTTCGTCGACCAGCTGGAGGCGGTCGAGCGGACCAGCAGGGACCGCGGCGAGGACTACACCAACCTGGCCCTGCTCACCGACGGGCTGCGCGCCGAGCGGGAGCAGGGCATCACCATCGACGTCGCCTACCGGTACTTCGCGACGCCCCGGCGGAAGTTCATCATCGCCGATACTCCCGGGCACATCCAGTACACGCGCAACATGGTGACCGGCGCGTCAACCGCCGACCTGGCCGTGGTGCTCGTCGACGCGCGCAACGGGCTGACCGAGCAGTCCCGGCGGCACGCGTTCCTCACCACGCTGCTGCGCGTGCCGCACATGGTCCTCGCGGTCAACAAGATGGACCTCGTCGACTACCGGGCCGAGGTGTTCGAGCGCATCTGCGAGGAGTTCTCGGCGTTCGCGGCCCGGCTGGACATCGGCGACCTGACCTTCGTGCCGATCTCCGCGCTGCACGGAGACAACGTGGTCGACCGGTCGGCGAACATGGCCTGGTACGACGGGCCCTCGCTGCTGCACCACCTGGAGCACGTGCACATCGCGTCGGACCGCAACCTGATCGACGTCCGGTTCCCCGTGCAGTACGTCATCCGGCCGCACGCCGCCACCGACGCCGCGCTGCACGACTACCGCGGCTACGCCGGCCAGGTCGCCGGCGGGGTGCTCAAGCCGGGCGACGAGGTGCTGCACCTGCCGTCGGGCTTCAGCACCAGGATCAGGGGCATCGAGGCGGCCGGCGGCACGGTGGCCGAGGCGTTCCCGCCCATGTCGGTGACCCTGCTGCTCGACGACGACGTGGACATCTCCCGGGGTGACATGATCTGCCGGCCGAACAACCGGCCCGCCGCCGCGCAGGACATCGAGGCCATGCTCTGCTGGATGTCGTCCGACCAGGTGCTGGCCCCGCGCAGCAGGCTGATCGTCAAGCACACCTCGCGTACGGTCAAGGCCATCGTCACCGACCTGCACTACCGGATCGACGTGAACACCCTGCACCGGGACGAATCCGCGGGCCAGCTGAGCCTGAACGAGGTCGGCCGGGTCCGGCTCCGGCTCACCCAGCCCATCTTCTGCGACCCCTACGCCAGGAACCGGACCACCGGCGGCCTCATCCTGATCGACGAGGCCACCAACAACACCGTGGGCGCCGCCATGATCACCGAGGCCAAGTGAGCGCCGACCGCCCGGCCCAGGGCAGCCTGGGACAGGACTGGGAGCGACCCGCGCTGCTGTAACCCCCGTATGGTGGGGGACATGGCCCGAGCCGACCTGGATAAGGATCCAGCCGATGTCGCGGCGATGTTCGACGCGATCGCGGCGCGGTACGACCTGCTCAACGACGTCCTGTCCATGGGGCAGGTCCGGCTGTGGCGGCGGGCCGTGGCCCGGATCACCGGCGCGGGCCCGGGCCAACGGGTGCTCGACCTGGCCGCCGGCACCGGGACCTCCTCGCTGACCTTCACCGCCACCGGAGCGGACTGCGTGGCCTGCGACTTCTCCCTCGGCATGCTCCGGGCCGGTCACACCCGGCTGACGGGCCGCAAGCAGCGCGGCACAGGACGCCTGGGCTTCGTGGCGGGCGACGCGCTGCGGCTGCCGTTCCGTGACGAGGCGTTCGACGCGGTGACCATCTCCTTCGGGCTGCGGAACGTGGCCGACCCGGGGCAGGCCCTGGCCGAGATGCGCCGGGTGACCCGGCCCGGCGGCCGGCTGGTGGTGTGCGAGTTCAGCACGATCACGATTGCCCCGGTCGATATGCTGTACCGGCGTTACCTGATCCATGTCCTTCCCGCGATCGCGCGCCGGACCGCGCGCAACCCGGAGGCCTACGAGTACCTGGCCGAGTCGATCACGGCCTGGCCTGCTCAGCGCGAGCTGGCCGGCATGATCGAGGCCGCGGGCTGGTCGGCGGTACGCTGGCGCGACCTGAGCGTGGGCGCGGTCGCGGTGCACGTCGCCCGCCGTCCCTGACCCGGCGGAGGGCCGCCGCCCCATGCAGGGTTAAACTAATGGCAAAGAATTTGTGAAGCGATTCACAAGACGTTCAGGATCTCACCCCGTGACCGAACACGCTCCCCCCGCCCCCCGCCGTGCTAGCCACGGGGGGACGAACCCCAAAGCCCCCCTGGCCCCCTTGGCCCCCCGCAGGCCCGCCGACCAGGCCGACGTCATCGTCGTGGGTGCCGGGCCGTCCGGCTCGACCACCGCCTATTACCTGGCGCAGGCCGGGCTCGACGTGCTGCTGCTCGAGAAGTCCAGGTTCCCCAGGGAGAAGGTCTGCGGCGACGGCCTGACCCCGCGCGGGGTCAAGGCGCTCGTGGCCATGGGCATCAGCGTCAGCGAGCAGGACGGCTGGGTCAGGAACAAGGGCCTGCGCATCATCGGCGCGGGCCAGCGGATGGAACTGCCCTGGCCGGACCTGTCCAGCTATCCGGGGTACGGCCTGGTCCGGCCGCGCACCGACCTGGACCAGATGCTGGCCCGGCGCGCCCAGCAGGCCGGGGCGCGGCTGTCCGAGGGCGTGACCGTGACCGGTCCCGTCCTCGACGACCGCACCGGCCGCATCACTGGGGTGACGGCGCGCGCCGCGGGCGCGGACGAAGAGCGCACCTATGCCTCCCGCGTTATCGTCGCCGCCGACGGGAACTCGTCGCGGCTGTCGGTGGCGATGGGACTGTGCAAGCGCGACGACCGCCCGCTCGGCGTCGCGGTGCGCACCTACTACAAGTCACCGCGGCACGACGACGACTACCTGGAGTCCTGGCTCGACCTGTGGGACGACGACCGGCTGCTGCCGGGGTACGGCTGGATCTTCGGCATGGGCGACGGGACGTCCAACGTCGGCCTCGGGCTGCTGAACACGAGCGCCGCGTTCGCTCACACCGACTACCACGCCCTGCTGCGCAAGTGGCTGAAGGGGATGCCGGCCGAATGGGGCTTCACCGAGGAGAACCGCACCCAGCCGGTACGGGGCGCCGCGCTGCCGATGGGCTTCAACCGGACCCCGCACTACCACCAGGGCCTGCTGCTCGTGGGTGACGCCGGCGGCATGGTGAACCCGTTCAACGGCGAGGGCATCGCGTACGCGATGGAGTCGGGCGAGATCCTGGCCCGGACCATCGCGCAGGCGCTGGCCCGGGGCAGGCGGGCCGAGACCGAACGGGTGCTCGCCGGGTACCCGCGAGCGCTCCGGGAGGCCTACGGCGGCTACTACGCCCTCGGCCGCGTCTTCGTCAAGGCGATCGGCCGGCCAGGGCTGATGCGGTTCGCGACCAAGCACGGCATGTCCCGGCCGGCCCTGATGCGGTTCGCGCTCAAACTGCTCGCCAACCTGACCGATCCGCGGGGAGATGCGGCGGACAGGCTGGTCAACGGCCTGTCCAGGCTCGCACCTAACCCAGAATGAGCGGTCGTGCAGGTTGTCCCTAGGATAAGGGGTTGGCATCCGGCCCAGGAAGGGAGGAAACATCGATGAGGCTGTACGTTCCGATCTTCGTGCTGGCCGTGCTGGCCCTCGGCTTTGCCGCCTTCTCCGTCACGTTCGGCGCCATCGCCGGGCCGAAGCGGTGGAACAAGGCCAAGCTGGAAAGCTACGAGTGCGGCATCGAGCCGACGCCGCACCCGCCCGGCGGCGGCAGGATCCCGGTCAAGTACTACCTGACCGCGATGCTGTTCATCGTGTTCGACATCGAGATCATTTTCCTGTATCCCTGGGCGGTCACCTTCAACAAGCTCGGCGCCTTCGGCCTGATCGAGATGGTGACGTTCGTGATCACCGTGCTGATCGCCTACGCCTACGTCTGGCGGCGCGGCGGCCTGGATTGGGATTAGACATGGGCATAGAAGAGAAGCTGCCGAGCGGCGTGCTGCTGACCTCCGTGGAGAAAGTGGCCGGCTGGGCCAGGGCCCGTTCGGTGTGGCCCGCCACGTTCGGCCTGGCCTGCTGCGCCATCGAGCTGTTCCAGACCGGCGGGCCCAAGCACGACCTGGCCAGGTTCGGCATGGAACGGGCGTCCAACACCCCGCGGCAGGCCGACCTGATGATCGTGGCCGGGCGGCTCAGCCAGAAGATGGCCCCGGTGACGAGGCAGATCTACGACCAGATGGCCGACCCCAAGTGGGTCATCTCGATGGGCGTGTGCGCCTCCAGCGGCGGCATGTTCAACAACTACGCGATCGTGCAGGGCGTGGATCACATCATCCCGGTCGACATCTACCTGCCCGGCTGCCCGCCCCGGCCCGAGATGCTGCTCGACGCGATCCTCAAGCTGCACGACAAGATCATGAACATGAAGCTCGGCAAGGACCGGGACCGCGAGATCACCGAACTGGAGAACGCGCGACTCGGCCTGCGGCCGGTGCACCTGGCCGAGCCCGCAGAGGCCGAGCTGTGAGCGGACCCGGGCAGCCGCCGAAGGAGGGCCCGGGGGAGCCAGACGCCAACCTGCCCGCCCGGCTCGGCGAGGAGCGGCTGAACGCGCCGGTCATCCGCCGGGGCAGTTTCGGCGTGCAGGACACCCCGGACACCTCGGGCTACGGGCTGCTCCGGGTGCACGAGACGCTGCCGCAGGCCAGCCCGCGCCCGTACGGCTCCTACTTCGACGAGGTCGCTGACACGCTCGGCTTCTCCGACGCCATCGAGCGCGTGGTGGTGCACCGGGGCGAGATCACCTTCCACGTCCGCCGGGAGCGGCTGCCCGAGGTGGCCGCGAAACTGCGTGACGATCCCGCGCTCCGCTTCGAGCTGTGCAGCGGCGTCTCCGGCGTGCACTACCCGGCCGAGGCCGGGCGTGAACTGCACGCCGTGTACCACCTGCTGTCCATCACGCACAACCGCCGGGTGCGGCTGGAGGTAAGCGTGCCGGACGCGGACCCGCACGTCCCGTCGCTGGTCGGCGTGTACCCGACGTGCAACTGGCACGAGCGGGAGACCTGGGATTTCTTCGGCATCGTCTTCGACGGGCATCCGGCGCTGACCAGGATCCAGATGCCCGACGACTGGAAGGGCCACCCGCAGCGCAAGGACTACCCGCTCGGCGGGATCCCGGTCGAGTACCGCGGCGCCAAGATTCCCCCTCCCGAGGAGCGGAGGCACTACCAGTGAGCGCGGGGCAGATGCCGCACGCGGCGGCCGGAGCCAGCGACGCCGAAGCCGCCGAGGGCCGCGTCTACACGGTCTCCGGCGAGGACTGGGACGAGATCGTCGCGGCCGCGAACGAGGCCGGCGACTTCGAGAGCGGCGAGCGGATCGTGGTCAACATGGGCCCGCAGCACCCGTCCACGCACGGGGTGCTCCGCCTGGTCCTGACGCTGGAGGGGGAGACCGTGGCCGAGGTGCGGCCGGCCATCGGCTACCTGCACACCGGCATCGAGAAGAACATGGAGTACCGGACCTGGACCCAGGGCGTCACGTTCTGCACCCGGGCGGACTACCTGATGCCGATCTTCAACGAGACCGCCTACTGCCTGGCGATCGAGCGCCTGCTCGGCATCGAGGACCGGGTACCCGAGCGCGCGCAGATCATCCGGGTCCTGCTGATGGAGCTCAACCGGATCTCCTCGCACCTGGGCGGGATCGCCCCCATGGGCCTGGAACTGGGCGCGACCACCATCTACACGCAGGGCGCGCGGCTGCGGGAACGCAGCCTGGACGTGCTGGAGCTGATCACCGGCCTGCGGATGAACCACGCCTTCATCAGGCCCGGCGGCGTGTCGCAGGACCTGCCGCCCGGCGCGCTGGATGCCATCCGGGTGTTCGACGACTCCGGGCGGCGGCTGCTGGACCAGATGCACACCCTGATCGACGCGAACCCGATCTTCGTCGCCCGGAACAAGGGCGTCGCCTACCTGGACCTGCAGGGGTGCATGGCCCTGGGCGTGACCGGCCCCATCCTGAGGGCCACCGGGCTGCCCTGGGACCTGCGCAAGTCCCAGCCGTACTGCGGCTACGAGACCTACGACTTCGACGTGCCGGTCAGGGACACGTGCGACGCGTACGGCCGGTACCTGATCCGGATGGACGACATCGAGGAGTCGCTGAAGATCATCCAGCAGTGCTCCGACCGGCTGGCGGCCCGCGGATCGGTCGACTCCGATCCGGTGATGATCCGGGACGCCAAGATCGGCTGGCCGGCCCAGCTGTCCCTCGGGCCCGACGGCCTCGGCCCGTCACCGCAGCACATCGCGCACATCATGGGCCAGTCCATGGAGGCGCTCATCCACCACTTCAAGCTGATCACCGAGGGGTTCCGGGTGCCGGCCGGGCAGGCGTACGCGGCCATCGAGTCCCCCCGCGGCGAACTGGCCGCGCACGTGGTCAGCGACGGCGGGACCAGGCCGTACCGGGTGCACCTGCGCGATCCGTCGTTCGTCCACCTGCAGTCGGTCGCCGCGATGTGCGAGGGCGGCTTCGTGGCCGACCTGATCCCCGCGATCGCGAGCATCGATCCCGTGATGGGAGGCGTGGACAGGTAATGCCGTTCAGCGACACTGTGCGGTCCCGCCTCGACGCGGACGCGGCGCAGATCATCGGCAAGTACCCGGGACACAGATCGGCCCTGATACCGCTGCTCCATCTCGTCCAGTCCGAGGAAGGCTACGTCTCCGAGGACGGCATCGAGTACTGCGCGGCCAAGCTCGGGCTGACCGACGCCGAGGTCACCGGGGTGGTCACCTTCTACACCATGTACAAGCGCCGGCCGGTCGGCCAGTACCACGTCGGCGTGTGCACGAACACGGTGTGCGCGGTCCTGGGCGGCAACCAGATACTCGCCGAACTCCGCGAGCACCTCGCCGTGGGCGACGACGAGGTCACGCCCGACGGCCAGGTCAGCCTCGAGCACCTCGAGTGCAACGCCGCCTGCGTGTACGCGCCGGTGGTGATGGTGAACTGGGAGTTCTTCGACAACATGACGCCGGCCTCGGCCCGCCAGCTCACCGACGACCTGCGCACAGGGAACAAGGTGAGCCCGACCAGGGGGCCGGGGCGGCTGGTCACCTGGCGTGAGGCAGCCCGGATCCTGGCCGGCTTCAACGACGACCTGGCCACCGAGGGCCCGGCCGCGGGACCGGCGGACCTGGTCGGCCTCAAGATCGCCAAGGAGCACGGCTGGACCGCGCCGGAGCCGGGCTCGGCAGGCAACCAAGGGGCAGGCCGCCAAGGGGCGAGCGACCAAGCGAGGGAGCCGCGGTGACCGACACCCTGACCCCGGTGCTGACCGCGCACTGGGACCAGCCCGACATCTTCACCATCGACGGGTACCGGCGGGCCGGCGGCTGGCAGGCGCTGCCGAAGGCGCTCGGCATGCCGCCGGAGGACGTCATAACGGTGGTGAAGAACTCCGCGCTGCGCGGCCGCGGCGGGGCCATGTTCCCGACCGGCGTGAAGTGGGGCTTCCTGCCGCAGGGTGACGACAAGCCGCACTACCTGGTGGTCAACGCGGACGAATCCGAGCCCGGCGCCTGCAAGGACGTCCCGCTGATGATGGCCAACCCGCACCTGCTCGTCGAGGGCGCGGCCATCGCCTCGTACGCGATCAGGGCCAGCCACGCGTTCATCTACGTCCGCGGCGAGGTGCTGCACGTGATCCGGCGGCTGCGCAACGCCGTGCAGGAGGCGTACGCGGCGGGCTACCTCGGCCAGAACATCCTCGGCTCCGGGTTCGACCTGGACGTCATCGTGCACGCCGGAGCCGGCGCCTACATCTGCGGCGAGGAGACCGCGCTGCTTGACTCGCTGGAGGGCAAGCGCGGGCTGCCGCGGAACAAGCCGCCGTTCCCCGCCGTGGCCGGCGTGTACGCCAGCCCGACGAACGTGAACAACGTCGAGTCGATCGCCAGCGTGCCGGCCATCATCATCAACGGCGCCGACTGGTTCGCCGACGTGGGCACCGCGAAGTCCAAGGGATTCGCCATCTTCAACCTCTCCGGCCACATAACGACCCCGGGTACCTTCGAGGCTCCGCTCGGCATCACGCTGCGCGAGCTGCTCGAGCTGTCCGGCGGGATGCGGGGAGGTCGCCGGCTCAAGTTCTGGACCGCCGGCGGCTCGTCGGCGGGGATACTCACCGACCAGCACCTGGACCTGCCGCTGGACTTCGAGTCGGTCGCCGCGGCCGGGTCCCAGATCGGCACCCGGTCCGTGCAGATCTTCGACGACACCACCTGCGTCGTCGGCGCGGTGCTCCGCTGGACCGAGTTCTACCAGCACGAGTCCTGCGGGAAGTGCACGCCGTGCCGTGAGGGCACGTTCTGGCTGGTCCGCATCCTGGAGCGGCTGGAACACGGCGAGGGCACCGAGGAAGAAATCGGCAAGCTCCTGGACATCTGCGACAACATCACCGGCCGCGCGTTCTGCGCGCTGGGCGACAGCGCGACGCCCCCGATCACGTCCGCCGTCAAGTACTTCAGGGACGAGTTCATGCAGCACCAGAAGGAGGGCGGCTGCCCCTTCGACCCGGCGGCGTCGACGGTCTGGAGCGCGACATGACCGTGCAGACCACGCAGGACAAGGTGGCCGTCACGATCGACGGGTTCGAGATCGCGGTGCCGAAGGGCACCCTGATCATCCGGGCCGCGGAACTGCTCGGCATCCAGATCCCGCGGTTCTGCGACCACCCGCTGCTCGACCCGATCGGCGCCTGCCGCCAGTGCCTGGTCGTGGTGGAGGGCCAGCTCAAGCCGATGGCGTCGTGCATCACCGCGTGCTCCGAGGGCATGGTGGTGCACACCCAGCTCACCTCCGCGGTCGCGGACAAGGCGCAGCAGGGCGTGATGGAGTTCCTGCTGATCAACCACCCGCTCGACTGCCCGATGTGCGACAAGGGCGGCGAGTGCCCGCTGCAGAACCAGGCCATGACCAACGGCCGGGGCGAGACCCGGTTCACCTTCGATAAGCGGACCTTCGACAAGCCGGTGCCCATCTCCACCGAGGTGCTGCTGGACCGCGAGCGGTGCATCTCGTGCACCCGGTGCACCAGGACGTCGGAGGAGATCGCCGGAGACCCGTTCATCGAGTTCCTCGGGCGCGGTCCCGCCCAGATGATCGGCACCGCCGAGGGCAAGCCGTTCAACTCCTACTTCTCCGGCAACACCGTGCAGGTCTGCCCGGTCGGCGCGCTCACCGGCGCGGCGTACCGGTTCCGGTCCCGCCCGTTCGACCTGGTCTCGGTGCCGAGCGTGTGCGAGCACTGCGCCTCGGGATGCAGGCAGCGGACCGATGTCAGGCGCGGGCGGGTCATGCGCCGGCTCGCGGGCGAGGAACCGGCCGTCAACGAGGAATGGAACTGCGACAAGGGCCGCTGGGCCTTCACCTACGCGACCCAGCCCGACCGGCTGACCAGCCCGCTGGTCAGGGACCCAGACGGGGTGCTGGTCCCGGCGTCCTGGCCGCACGCCCTGGCCGTGGCCGCGGCCGGCCTGGCCGCGGCGCGCGACGCGGCGCGCGACGCGGACGGCGACGGACCGCGCGGCGTCGGCGTGCTGGCCGGCGGGCGGCTGACCCTCGAGGACGCCTACGCGTACGCGAAGTTCGCCAGGGTCGCGCTGGACACCAACGACGTGGACATGCGGGCCCGCCCGCACTCGGCCGAGGAAGAGCAGTTCCTGGCCGCGTGCGTGGCCGGGCACGACATCGGCGTCGGCTACGCCGACCTGGAGCAGGCCCCGGCCGTGCTGCTGGCGGGCTTCGAGCCCGAGGACGAGTCGCCCATCGTCTTCCTGCGGCTGCACAAGGCGGTCCGGCGCCGTCGCCTCCCGGTGTTCTCCCTCGCGGCGCTGGCCAGCCGCGGTCTGGCCAAGCTGTCCGGCGAGCTGCTGGCCACCGTGCCCGGGGACGAGGCCGCCGCGCTGACCACGCTGGCCGCGGGCGGTCCGGGCGCCGGTCGCGGCGACGTATGGCAGCGGGCGGCGCAGGCGCTCGGAGCTCCGGGAGCGGTGATCCTGGCCGGCGAGCGGCTGGCCGAGGTACCCGGCGCGCTCGCGGCGGCGGCCGTCCTCGCGGTGGCGTCGGGCGCCCGGCTGGCGTGGGTTCCGCGCCGGGCCGGCGAGCGGGGCGCCGTCGAGGCGGGCGCGCTGCCGGGCCTGCTGCCCATCGGCCGCCCGGTGACCGACCCCGCGGCCCGCGCCGAGGTCGCCAGGACCTGGGGCAAGAGCTCCCTGCCCGGCGCTCCCGGCCGCGACACCGCGGCGATCCTGGCCGCCGCGGCCGGACACGAGCTCGCCGCCCTGGTGGTGGCCGGGGTCGACCCGGCCGACCTGCCCGACCCGCGGGCCGCCCTGCACGCGATCGAGACGGCGCCGTTCGTCGTCAGCCTCGAACTGCGGGCCAGCTCGGTCACCGACCGGGCCGACGTGGTGTTCCCGGTCGCGGCCGTGGCGGAGAAGGCCGGGACGTTCGTCAACTGGGAAGGCCGCGGCGGCTCGTTCGGCCAGGCCCTGAAGGTGCCCGAGGTCCGCACCGACCTGTACGTGCTCGGCGCGATCGCCGACGAGATGGACGTGCACCTCGGCCTGCCCGACGCGGCGGCCGCGCGCGCGGAGCTCGCCTCGCTCGGCACCTGGCGCGGCACGCGGCCGGAGCCTCCGGTGGCGACGACGGCCTGGCCCGGCGTGCCGCCCGCCCATCGCCTGGACGAATCGGGTGTCCTGGACGTGCGCCTCGCGACCTGGCACCAGCTGCTGGACAGCGGGCGCATGCAGGACGGCGAGCCGTACCTGGCCGGCACGGCCAGGCCCGCGGTGGCCAGGATGTCCGCGGCGACGGCCGCCGAAGCCGGCGCGGCCGACGGCGATAAGGTGACCGTGGCCACCGACCGCGGCTCGGTGACCGTGCCCGTCGAGATCGTGCCGATGACCGACGACGTGGTGTGGCTGCCGGCCGCGGGGCTCGGGCCGGCCGGCTCGACCATCCGCGCCGAACTCGGCGCGGGGCACGGCGCCATGGTCACGCTGAGGAGGCCGGAATGACGGAGGCAGGGGTGCTGCGGCACGTGCTCGCAGCTCCCGCGACGGATCCGACGCTGAGCGACTTCAACCAGCTCATCTGGTGGATGGTGCTGCTGAAGGTCGCGATCGTCTTCCTCTTTCTGCTGCTGACCACGATCTTCATGATCTGGGCCGAGCGCCGTGTCATCGGCCGGATGCAGAACCGCCCCGGCCCGAACCGGGCCGGGCCGTTCGGCCTGCTCCAGCCCATCGCGGACGCGCTCAAGCTGCCGCTCAAGGAAGACATCATCCCCCGCACCGCGGACAAGCTGTTGTTCATAGCCGCGCCGGTGATATCGGGGACGATCGCCTTCATCGGCTTCGCGGTCATCCCGTGGGGCCCCGAGGTCTCGATCTTCCACCACCACACCCCGCTGCAGCTGGCCGACCTGCCGGTGGCGGTGCTGCTCATCCTGGCCATGAGCTCGGTCGGGGTCTACGGGATCGTGCTGGCCGGCTGGGCCTCGGGGTCGCCGTACTCACTGCTCGGCGCGCTGCGCTCGGCCGCGCAGGTGATCAGCTACGAGATCGCGATGGGCCTGGCCTTCGTGGCCGTGTTCCTGTACGCGGGCTCGCTGTCCACCACCGCGATCGTCACGGCCCAGGAGCACCGGTGGTACGCGTGGCTGCTGCCGGTCTCGTTCGTGATCTACCTGGTCACCATGGTCGGCGAGACCAACAGGCTGCCGTTCGACCTGCCCGAGGGCGAGGGCGAGCTGGTGGCCGGATACCACACCGAGTACTCCTCGATGAAGTTCGCGATGTTCTACCTCGGCGAGTACGTCAACATGACCACGGTCGCCGCGCTGGCCACCACGCTGTTCCTCGGCGGCTGGCGGGCGCCCTGGCCGCTGTCGCTGTGGGCCGGCGCCAACGCCGGCTGGTGGCCGCTGCTGTGGTTCCTGATCAAGGTCTACATCTTCCTGTTCTGCTACATCTGGCTGCGCGGGACCCTGCCCAGGGTCCGGTACGACCAGCTGATGGCGATCGGCTGGAAGGTCCTCATCCCGGTCTCCATCGTCTGGATCCTGCTGATCGCGACCGTGCGCGCGTGGCGGCTCGACACTTCCAACTCGATCCCGTACGTGGTGGGCGGCGTGGTCCTGCTGATCATCATCGTCCTGGCCTGGATGTGGGACAGCTCCGCGCAGCAGCGGGCCGCCAGGTTCGCGGCAGCGGAGTCCGCCAGTGCCAGCGAGGCCGGCCGGGATGTGCCTTTCGGCACGGGCACCTTCCCGGTCCCTCCGCTGGACCTGCCGCACTATCACGGTGTCGGTATCGACGACCAAACCTCCACCAGGGAGGTCACAGGTGCTTGATTTCCTCAACCCGATCAAGGGCTTCGGGGTCACCTTCCACGAGATGTTCCGTAAGGTCGAGACCGTCGAGTACCCCGAGGTCAAGAAGCCCACCGCGCCGCGGTTCCACGGCCACCACCAGCTCAACCGGTGGCCGGACGGGCTGGAGAAGTGCATCGGCTGCGAGCTGTGCGCCTGGGCCTGCCCGGCCGACGCGATCTACGTCGAGGGCCGGGACAACACGCCGGAGGCCCGGTTCTCCCAGGGCGAGCGGTACGGCCACGTCTACCAGATCAACTACCTGCGCTGCATCTTGTGCGGCATGTGCATCGAGGCGTGCCCGACGCGCGCGCTGACCATGACCAACGAGTACGAGATCGCCGACGACAGCAGGGAAAACCTCATCTGGACCAAGGAGCAGCTGCTCGTGCCGCTGCTGCCGGGCATGGAGGCGCCGCCGCATCCGATGCGGCTCGGTGACGACGAGAAGGACTACTACCGGCTCGGCGCGGCCGGCCTGGTCCGCGGCCCGCGGGCGCCGGGGATGGCCGGGCCGGGCGGGCCGTCCGGCCCGGCGGTGTTCGCCGGATCGCCCGACGCCTCGCTGTCCTGGGCCCCGGCCGAAGTCCGCGAGGAGGGGGGTGAGGATCAGTGACCCACGTCCTCGCGTCGGGCACCAACACCGACGTCATCGCGCGGGAAACCATCTTCTGGATTCTCGCCGTCGCCTCGGTGGGCGCGGCGCTGGCCATGATCTTGGTCCGGCGGGCGGTGCACTGCGCCATCATGCTCGCCGTCGTGATGCTCTGCCTGGCCACCTTTTACGCCATGCAGGGCGCGCCGTTCCTCGCCTTCGTGCAGATCATCGTGTACACCGGCGCGGTCCTCATGCTGTTCCTCTTCGTGCTGATGCTCATCGGCATCAGCTCGTCGGACTCGATCGTGGAGACCATCAAGGGCCAGCGGCTGGCCGCGGGCCTGGTCGCCATCGGCCTGCTGGTGCTCCTGGCCCTGGGCATCGGGCACGCGGCCATCGGCCCGGCCTCGCCGCAGACCGCGGCGAACGGCACCGACAACCTGTCCGGCATCGCGACCCTGATCTTCACCACCTACGTGTTCCCCTTCGAAGTGACCGGCGCGCTGCTGATCACCGCGGCGGTCGGCGCGATGGTCCTCGCGCACCGGGAGCGCCCCACGCCCCGGCCCACGCAGCGCGAACTCGCCGCCCGGCGGCTGGCCAGCGGCCACCTGGCGCCGGACCCGTCGCCGGGCGTCTACGCGCTGCACGACGCCGCCGACCGCCCCGCCCTGCTGCCGGACGGAAGCACCTCGGACCGTTCGGTCAGCACGGTGCTGTCCCAGCGTGGCGTGACCGACGCACCACAGTTCGTTCCGCCTGAAGAAACGGTAGAGATTACGGCGGAAGGCGAGCGGGCGTCCCTGCCGTCCGGGGCAGAGGGCAGGGCCGACTGATGCCTCCCGTTGACTACGTGGTCCTGGCCGTGATCCTGTTCGTGATCGGCGGCGTCGGCGTGCTGGTGCGGCGCAACGCCATCGTCATCTTCATGTGCATCGAGCTGATGCTGAACGCGTGCAACCTGGCCTTCGTGGCGTTCGCCAGCATGCACGGCAACCTGGACGGGCAGGTCATCGCGTTCTTCGTCATGGTGGTGGCCGCGGCGGAGGTCGTGGTCGGCCTCGCGATCCTGATGGCGATCTACCGGGCCCGCAGGTCCGCGTCGGTGGACGACGCCAACCTGCTCAAGTACTGAGGGGATGACGACCTTGACAGGCACGGCCCTCGCGGACCGCCGTACACGCCCAGGCGCTGACCACCGTGCCGGCCGCCGGCGCGCTGAAGCTGTCGTGGCTGCTGCTCGCCTTCCCGCTCTTCGGCGCGGTCGTGCTGCTGGTCGGGGGCCGGCGCACCGACCGGTGGGGGCACCTGCTCGGGTGCGCGATGCCGGTCGCCGCGTTCGTCTACGGCGCGATCGCCTACTTCACCCTGCTCGGGGACACCAACCGCGAGCAGGACCAGCACCTGTACACGTACATCCTGGTGGGGCGCTTCCAGGCCAGCGTGAACCTGCTGATCGACCCGCTGTCGATCTGCTTCGTGCTGCTGATCACCGGGGTCGGGTCGCTGATCATCATCTACTCGGTCGGCTACATGGCCCACGACCCCGACCGGCGGCGGTTCTTCGGCTACATGAACCTGTTCGTCGCGTCCATGCTGCTGCTCGTGCTGGCCGACAACTACCTGGTGCTCTACGTCGGGTGGGAGGGCGTCGGCCTGGCCTCCTACCTGCTGATCGGGTTCTGGCAGGACCGGAACTCGGCGGCGGTGGCGGCGAAGAAGGCGTTCGTCGTCAACCGGGTCGGCGACGCCGGCCTCACCCTGGCCATCTTCCTGATGTTCAGCGAGTTCGGCACGGTGTCATTCACCGGGGTGTTCCACCAGGTGCCGTCCGGCGGCAGCGGGGTGGCCACCGCGCTAGGCTTCCTGCTGCTGCTCGGCGCGTGCGGGAAGTCGGCCCAGGTGCCGCTGCAGTCCTGGCTGCTGGACGCCATGGAGGGCCCCACGCCCGTGTCGGCGCTGATCCACGCCGCCACCATGGTCACCGCCGGGGTCTACCTGCTGGTGCGGTCCAACCCGATCCTCGCGGTCGGGCCGGACGCGCGGATCGCGATCGCCGTGGTCGGCACGGTCACGCTGCTGTTCGGCGGCATCATCGCCTCGGCCAAGGACGACATCAAGAAGTCGCTGGCCGGGTCGACCATGAGCCAGATCGGCTACATGACGCTCGGCGCGGGACTCGGGCCCGAGGGGTACGTGTTCGCGATCGCGCTGCTGCTCGCGCACGGGTTCTTCAAGGCCGGGCCTGTTCCTCGGCGCGGGCTCGGTGATCCACGCCATGGACGACGAGCAGGACATGCGGCGATACGGGGGGCTGTACCGCTTCCTGCCGGTCACCTACGTGACGTTCGGCCTGGCGTACCTGGCCATCATCGGCATCCCGCCGTTCTCCGGGTTCTTCACCAAGGACCCCATCATCGAGGGCGACTTCACCGAGCACGGCACGGGCGGGTGGATCCTCGGCATCTGCGCGCTGATCGGCGCCGGGATCACCGCGTTCTACATGACCCGGATGATGCTCATGACCTGGTACGGGAAGCGGCGCTGGGAGGCCGAGGCGCATCCGCACGAATCGCCCGCGGTGATGACCTGGCCGATGATCGTGCTCGCGATCGGCTCGGTCGGCGCGGGCGCGTTCCTCATCATCGACGACCGGCTGCAGAAGTTCCTCGCCCCGGTCGTCGGGGTGCCGCCGGTCGAGCACGGGTTCCTCACGACCGCCGGCATCGTGGCCCTGGTGCTGGCCCTGGCCGGCGTGGGCCTGGGCTGGGTCATGTACGGCCGGGTCCCGGTCCCCGAGACCGCCCCTCGGGGGAACCCCCTGGTCGTCGCCGCCCGGAAGGACCTGTACGGCGACGCGTTCAACGAGTCGGTCCTGATGCGCCCTGGTCAGTGGCTGACCCGGCTGTCGGTGTACTTCGACAACCGCGGCGTGGACGGCCTGGTGAACTCGCTGGCCGCGCTGGTCGGCGGGACGTCGGGGCGATGGCGCAGGACGCAGACGGGCTTCGTGCGCTCCTACGCGCTGTCCATGTTCTTCGGCGCCGCGGTGCTGGTCGCCTTGCTCCTGGCGGTGAGGCTCTAGATGAACGGCTTCCCCTGGCTGACCATAGCGGGCGCGGTCCCGCTGCTCGGCGCGATCGTGATCATGGCGATCCCCGGCCTGCCGCCCGACAGCGCCGAGGTCGACCGGCAGGCGCGTAGCGCGCTGGCCAAGTGGCTCGCGCTGGCGTTCTCGCTGGCTGACGCTCGTCGTGGTGATCATCATCGCGGTCAGGTTCCAGGTCGGCGGGCCCAACTACCAGTTCACCGAGACCTACTCGTGGATCCCGGCCTTCGGCGTGCACTACGCGCTCGGCGTGGACGGCATCGCGCTGGTCCTCATCGCCATGTCCGCGGTGCTGATGCCGGTGGTGATCCTCGCCTCCTGGAACGACGCCGAGGAGGGACGGCACAGCGTCAAGGCCTACTTCGCGCTGATGATGACCCTCGAGACGATGGTGATCGGCGTCTTCGCGGCCACCGACGTCTTCCTGTTCTACGTGTTCTTCGAGGCCATGCTGGTGCCGATGTACTTCATGATCGGCAGCTACGGGGTGGGCAAGCGGCAGTACGCGGCGGTCAAGTTCCTGCTCTACAGCCTGCTCGGCGGGTTCCTCATGCTGGTCGCGATCATCGCGCTGTACGTGTACTCCACGCGCAGCGGCGCGACCGGGCACCACGGCTCGTTCCTGTTCAGCGAGCTGGTCAACGTCTCGCTCAGCCCGACCGTGCAGAAGTGGCTGTTCCTCGGGTTCTTCATCGCGTTCGCGATCAAGGCGCCGCTGTGGCCGTTCCACACCTGGCTGCCGGACGCGGCAGACGCGGCGCAGCCCGGCGCGGCCGTGCTGATGCTCGGCGTGATGGACAAGGTCGGGACGTTCGGCATGCTGCGGTACTGCTTCGAGCTGTTCCCGGCCGGCGCGAAGTGGTTCACCCCGCTGGTCATCACGCTGGCGGTGATCGGGACCCTGTACGGGGCGATCGTGGCGATCGGCCAGGCCGGCCTGAAGCGGCTGATGGGCTACATCTCCATCTCCCACTTCGGGCTCATCACGCTCGGCATCTTCGCGTTTACCAGCCAGGGCCTGTCCGGCGCGACGCTGTACATGGTCAACCACGCGTTCCTCACCGGCGCGCTGTTCATCCTGGTCGGGTTCATGATCATCCGGCGCGGGTCGGACCGGATCGCGGACTACGGCGGCGTGCAGCAGGTCGCTCCGTTGCTGGCCGGGCTGTTCCTGATCTCGGGGCTGGCCGGGCTCTCGCTGCCCGGGCTGGGCAGCTTCGTCAGCGAGTTCCTGGTCCTGATCGGGACCTTCTCCCGGTACAAGGTGGCCGCCACCTTCGCCACCGCGAACATCATCCTGGCCGCGGTCTACATCCTGTGGATGTACCAGCGGGTGGCGGGCGGCCCGGTCCGGGACCAGGTCGCGGGGATGAAGGACCTCCGGCCCCGCGAGACGCTGGCCGTCGCGCCGCTGATCGTGCTGATCGTCTTCGTCGGGGTCTATCCCAAGCCGGTGCTCGACATCATCAACCCCGCCGTCCGCGTGACGATGGCGCAGGTACACCAGACCGATCCGGTGCCGGCGCACCCCGCGCCGGGGTACTCGACGGCCTCGCTGTTGACCGGCGCCGGGCAGAAGGGAACTGCACCGTGACCGGCGTCGCAGCTCTTGTCACCTCGAGCAACGGCAGCATCAGCCCGCCCAGCATCGAGTACGGCCAGCTCGCGCCGATGCTCGTCGTCTTCGGCGCGGCGGTGGTCGGCGTTCTCGTCGAGGCCTTCACCCCGCGCCCGCTGCGCCGCCCCGTCCAGCTGGTCGTCACCCTGGGCTCGCTGGCCGCGGCGTTCGTGCTGACCATCGTCATCGCCTCGGACAGCATCTTCGCCAACGGCAGCCCGGGCCACGTCGCCGCGATGGGCGCGGTCGGCATCGACCGGCCCACCCTGTTCATCCAGGGCACGATCGTGGTGCTCGCCTTCGCCAGCGTCCTGCTCATCGCCGACACCAGCAACAGCCCCTTCGCCGCCCAGGCCGCCGCGCCGCCCGGCAGCCCGGAGGAGCGCGAGGGCCTGGTCGCCGGGATCACCCAGACCGAGATCTTCCCGCTGACGCTGTTCGCGGTCGGCGGGATGATGCTGTTCCCCGCGTCGAACGACCTGCTCACCATGTTCGTCGCGCTCGAGGTGCTGTCGCTGCCGCTGTACCTGCTGTGCGGGCTGGCCAGGCGCCGCCGCCTGCTGTCGAACGAGGCGGCCATGAAGTACTTCCTGCTCGGCTCGTTCTCCTCGGCCTTCTTCCTGTTCGGCATCGCGATGCTCTACGGCTTCGCGGGCTCGGTCTCGCTGCCGGCCATCGCGTCCGCGGCGGCCACCAACACCTCCAACTCGACCCTGCTGTACGCCGGGATCGCGCTCACCGGCCTCGGGCTGCTGTTCAAGATCGGGGCGGTGCCGTTCCACAGCTGGAAGCCCGACGTGTACCAGGGCGCGCCCACGCCGGTGACCGCGCTGATGGCCTCCTGCACGGTGGTGTCGGCCTTCGGCGCGCTGCTGCGCGTGTTCTACGTCGCCTTCGGCAACCTGACCTGGGACTGGCGCCCGGCGCTGTGGGTCATCGCCATCGCGACCATGGTGGTGGGCGCGGTCATCGCCATCACCCAGACCGACGTGAAGCGGCTGCTCGCCTACTCCTCGATCGCGCACGCCGGGTTCGTGCTGACCGCGGTCATCGCGACCAGCGTCGCGGGCCTGTCCAGCAGCCTGTTCTACCTGGCCACCTACGGGCTGACCACGGTGGGCGCGTTCGCGGTGATCACCCTGGTGCGCGACGCGGGCGGCGAGGCCGGGCACCTGTCCCGGTGGGCGGGCCTGGGCCGTAGGTCACCGCTGGTGGCGGGTATTTTCGCGCTGTTCCTGCTCGCCTTCGCCGGCATCCCGCTGACCAGCGGCTTCACCGGGAAGTTCGCCGTCTTCCAGGCCGCGATCGCGGCCGGCGAGACGCCGCTGGTGATCGTCGGCGTGCTGAGCAGCGCCATCGCCGCGTTCTTCTACGTCCGCGTGATCGTGCTGATGTTCTTCAGCGACCCGGTACCCGACGGGCCCGAGGTGGTCGTGCCGAACGTGTTCAGCGGCGCCGCCGTGGGGCTCGGCGTCGCGGCGACGGTCGTGTTCGGCATCGTGCCAGAACCGCTCCTGAGCCTGGCCAGTCACGCGGCGAATACGCTGTTCGTGAGCTGAGCCGAACTGGTTGCAATGGCGCGGAGCGGGCATACTCGGAAATTCGAGGCGTTCGCGCGTGCCGATGACCTGGAGAGCATGTGATCACCGCAGTTCCGGTAGATTTCCCGGACTCCGCCCTGGCGGCGGAGGTTCTTGACGATCTGGCCCGGGTCGAGGCGTCGCTGACGGACACGGCGCATCCCGGCGACGAACTGCTCACCGAGGCCTCCAGGCACGCCATCGAGGCGGGCGGCAAGCGGTTCCGGGCCCTGCTGGTGCTGCTGGCCGCGCAGTTCGGCAACCCGAAGGACCCGCGGGTCATCCAGGCGGCCGTGGCGATCGAGCTGACCCACCTGGCCACGCTGTTCCACGACGACGTCATGGACGAGGCCGAGGTGCGCCGCGGCCGCCCCTCGGCCAACTCCCGGTGGAGCAACTCGGTCGCGATCTTGACCGGGGACTTCCTGTTCGCGCAGGCCTCCCTCATCCTCGCCGACCTCGGCCCGGAGGCGGTCAGGATCCAGGCCGAGACGTTCAACCGGCTGGTCGCCGGGCAGCTGGCCGAGACCGTCGGCCCGCGGTCCGGCCAGGACCCGCTCGACCACTACATGCACGTGATAACCGAGAAGACCGGATCGCTGATCGCCACGTCGGGGCGGTTCGGCGCGATGTTCTCCGGTGCCCCGGCCGAGGTCACGGCGCGCATCGCCGTGGCCTGTGAGCAGCTCGGCGTGGCCTGGCAGCTGTCCGACGACGTGATCGACATCGCGAGCGACCCGGCGCAATCGGGCAAGACGCCCGGCACGGACCTGCGTCAGGGAGTGCGGACGCTGCCGGTCCTTTACGCGCTGCGGTCGGCCGCCCGATCTCAGCAGGCCCAATCTTGGCAAGCACCGTCCCCGGCCGACGAGCGGCTGCGATGGCTGCTCGGTGAGGCCGACCTGACCGACGAGGCGCTGGTGACCGAGGCGCTGTCGCTGCTGCGCGGCCACCCCGCGCTGGCCGAGTCCCGGGCGCACGTGCTGAGCTGGACCCAGGGCGCCAGGAACGAGATCATGGCGCTGCCCGACGTGCCGGCCCGGGCGGCCTTCCTCGCGCTGTGCGACTTCGTGGAGAAGCGCACCGGCTGATCTGAAACAGGTTCTAGCCGTTCCTGGTCACACGGCCCCGGTCACGCCATCCGCCGCGCTTCCTCGAGATCACGACGGTCGCGGTCTGCACCGCTCAGTTGACTTCCCAGGTGTCGCTGCCGGCCAGCAGGGCGCCGAGGTCCCCGGGGCCGCTGCGGGACCGCGCCGCGGCGATCTGGTCGGCCATGAGCTGGTCGTAGCTCGGCTGCTCGACCTGGCGGAAGACGCCCACCGGGGTGTGCCGGAAGTCGGCCGTGTCCAGCCGGGACAGGGCGAACGCGTAGGAGGGGTCGGCGCGGTGCGCGTCGTGCGTGATCAGCGTGTCCGGGCCGGCATCGTCCACGACGGCCGCCTCGAGCTGCCCGTACCGGCCGAACCGCAGTCCCTGCGTGCCGCCCTGGAACCGGATCGGCTCGCCGTGCTCCAGCTTGATGAGCCGCTGGTCCGCGGCCGTCGGCTCCTTGAGCGGCGCGAACGCGTCGTCGTTGAAGATCGGGCAGTTCTGGTAGATCTCGATGAACGCCGCGCCCTGATGGTCGGCGGCCGCGCGCAGCACCGAGGTCAGGTGGCGGCGGTCGGAGTCGATGGTCCGCGCGACGAAGCTCGCGTCGGCGCCGAGCGCGAGCGACACCGGGTTGAACGGGTGATCCAGCGACCCGAACGGCGTGGACTTGGTGACCTTGCCCTGCTCTGAGGTGGGCGAGTACTGGCCCTTGGTCAGCCCGTAGATCCTGTTGTTGAACAGCAGGATCTTGATGTTCACGTTGCGCCGCAGCGCGTGGATCAGGTGGTTGCCGCCGATGGACAGCGCGTCGCCGTCGCCGGTGATGACCCACACCGACAGGTCCGTCCGGGACGCCGCCAGCCCGGTGGCGATGGCCGGAGCGCGGCCGTGGATGGAGTGCATCCCGTAGCTGTTCACGTAGTACGGCAGCCGGGAGGAGCAGCCGATCCCGGAGATGACGACCACGTTCTCCCGCGGCACGTCAAGCTCGGGCAGGAAGGCCTGGAACGCGGCCAGGATGGCATAGTCCCCGCAACCAGGACACCAGCGCACTTCCTGATCAGATTTAAAATCTTTGGCGACCGAACGGACGGTGGCTCGAGGGACCAGGGTCAGTGACGCGAGCCTGTGCCCCGAAGGCGCCTCGTTACCCGCGCCGGCCCCGTGGCCATTGGTCTCAGGCATGACCGATCACATCCTCGATGACGCCGGCCAGCTCGGCCGCCCGGAACGGCAGGCCGCGGACCCGGTTGTAGGAGATCACGTCGACCAGGAAACGCCCGCGCAGCAGCAGGGCGAGCTGGCCGAGGTTGATCTCGGGCAGCAGCACCTTGTCGTAGCGGCGGAGCACGTCGGGAAGGTTCGGCGGGAACGGGTTCAGGTGCCGCAGGTGCGCCTGGGCGACGGAGTGCCCGGTGTTGCGGACCCGGCGGACGGCCGCGCCGATGGAGCCGTAGGTCGAGCCCCAGCCGAGCACCAGGACGCGGGCGTTGCCGTCCGGGTCATCGACGGACAGCGGCTCGATGTCGGCCGCGATGCCGTCGATCTTGGCCTGGCGCAGCCGGACCATGCGGTCGTGGTTGTCCGGGTCGTAGGAGATCTCCCCGGTGATGTCGGCCTTCTCGATGCCGCCGATCCGGTGCTCAAGGCCCGGGGTGCCGGGCACCGCCCACGGCCGGGCCAGGGTCAGCGGGTCCCGCCGGAACGGCTCGAACTCGCCGCCGTCGTCTCCCGGGCCGGCCGCCGCGAACGCGAACTCCTGGCTCAGGTCGGGCAGGCTGGCGGTATCCGGGATCCGCCACGGCTCGGAGCCGTTGGCCAGGTAGCCGTCGGAGAGCAGGAACACCGGGGTGCGGTACTTCACCGCGATCCTGGC
Organism: uncultured Actinomycetes bacterium; assembly: GCA_963705835.1. GTDB lineage: Bacteria > Actinomycetota > Actinomycetes > Streptosporangiales > Streptosporangiaceae > Palsa-504. Next base: position 23,798 of record CAVPLC010000078.1, on the reverse strand, counting down.
CGCCTCGATGGCCGCGTTGAAGCAGTCGGCCGGGCTGGCCGCGGCGACGATGGGCACCGGCGACTCCCCGTTGCGGCCGAACATCGCCTGCAGCAGGTCCGCCTGCTCGGTCTTGGTCGGCATCCCGGTGGACGGGCCGGCCCGCTGGATGTCGCAGATGATCAGCGGCAGCTCCACCGACACGGCCAGGCCGACGGTCTCCGCCTTCAGCAGCATGCCCGGCCCGGACGTGCTGGTCACGGCCAGCGAGCCGCCGAACGACGCGCCGAGCGCGGCGCCGATGGCGGCGATCTCGTCCTCGGCCTGGAACGTGCGGACCCCGAACCGCTTGTGCTTGGCCAGCTCGTGCAGGATGTCCGAGGCCGGCGTGATCGGGTAGGAGCCAAGGAACAACGGCAGCCGGGCGAGCTGAGAGGCCGCGATGAGGCCGTAGGCCAGGGCGGTGTTCCCGCTGATGTTGCGGTACGTGCCCTGGGTCAGCGGCGCCGGCTTGACCTCGTACCTGACCGAGAACGCCTCGGTGGTCTCGCCGAAGTTCCAGCCCGCCTGGAAGGCGGCCACGTTGGCCTGCATGATCTCGGGCTTGCCGGCGAACTTGGACTTGAGGAAGCCGAGCGTGCCCTCCACCGGCCGGTCGTACAGCCAGGACAGCATCCCGAGCGCGAACATGTTCTTCGCCCGCTCGGCGTCCTTCCTGGTGATGTCGAAGGCCTCCAGGGCCTTGACCGTCATCGAGGTGATCGGCACCGCGTACACGTGGTACTGCTCGAGCGAGCCGTCCTCGAGCGGGCTGCCCGCGTAGCCGACCTTGGTGAGGTTGCGCTTGGTGAACTCGTCGGTGTTGACGATCAGGTCACCGCCGCGCGGCAGGTCCTTGATGTTCGCCTTCAAGGCGGCCGGATTCATGGCGATGAGCACATCGGGCGCGTCGCCGGGGGTGAGGATATCGTGATCGGCGAAATGGAGCTGGAAACTCGATACGCCGGCGAGGGTGCCTGCCGGAGCCCGGATTTCCGCCGGGAAATTCGGCTGGGTGGACAGATCATTGCCGAAGATCGCCGTCTCCTGAGTGAACCTGTCCCCGGCGAGCTGCATGCCGTCACCAGAGTCACCCGCGAACCTGATGATGACGTGATCGAGCTGCTGGACCTGCTTGGTCACAGTTAGAAGACCTCCTCCGCATGCCGCGGCCGAACGCTCACGCAGCACCACCCCACGGCCGGGGGCATGAGTTAGGACGGTAGAAATCTTACGCCGAAACAGGCGCGGGAACGTTCATCTGTCCCCTGATATTCCCGGCTCGGTGTCGGTCTGGCGCTACCAATGTAGTTTGTGACAGATTCCGGTAAGAACCCGCTGCCAGGCTTGTGCATAACGTTCCTGTGCCGAGCGCGTGAGGTATGTCACGCTGCGGCGGGACCGTGGTCATCATGGCCCTGCTGGGTAGGACGCAGGCTGCTGGGAGGTGCATGGCCGTGCGCGACGACGGGCTGCGGGCCGCCGGCCCGGCCCGCTCGGCGGCCCGGCTCACGGCGGCCGCGATCGTGCCGATCGGCGGCTGCGCCGCGATCGGGGCGGCGGCCGCGGGCGGCGGCGGCGCGATCGTCGGGACCGTTCTGGCCGGCGTGCTGGTGGCCGTAGGGTACGCCTACGGCGACCGCCTGGCCCTGGCCGCGATGGCTGCCCGCCCGGTCAGCGAGGTGGAGCATCCCGAGCTCTACCGCCTGGTGCGGGAGCTGAGCAAGGCGGGCCGCCTCCCGGTGCCGCGGCTGTACCTGTCCCCGGCCGGGCAGCCGAACTCTTTCGCCGTGGGCCGCGGCCCGCGCACCGCCACGGTGTGCTGCACGCAGGGCCTGCTGAGCGTGCTCGACGAGGCCGAGCTGCGCGGCGTGCTCGGGCACGAGCTCGCCCACGTCTCCGGCCGGGACATCCTCGCCGCCACCGCCTCGGCGGGCCTGGCCACCGTCATCACGTTCCCGGCCGGCATCGCCAGGCTCCTGCCCGGGCGCGCCGGCGCGGGCATGCCCGCCGCATCGGCGTCCGGCCCGCGTGCGCCAGGCTCGCCCGCGCCGCGGAGTCCCGCGGCGTCCGGCCCCGAGGCTTCTGGCCCCGGCGCTTCCAGCCTCGGCCTGCTCGAGGCGTCGCTGATGCTGGTGCTCGGGCCGATCGCCGCGCTGGTCATCCGGCTGGCGGTGACCCGGGCCCGCGAATACCGGGCCGACGCCGCGGGCGGCCTGCTGTCCGGCGACCCGGTCGCCCTGGCCAGCGCGCTGCGCAAGGTCGAGGCCGGCGCGGCGGACCTGGCGCTGGCGCCCGACGGGCGGCTGACCTCGGTCGGTCACCTGATGATGGCCTGCCCGTTCCGTCCCGAGGGGTTCGCCAGGCTGTTTCTCACCCAGCCACCCGCGGGCGAGCGGGTCCGCAGGCTGGAGGCGCTGGCCGGCTACCGCCGCTGAACCGGAAGCACGCCGCGGTCAGCGGTAGTTCACGAACTGGAGGGCGAAGTCGAATTCCTTGCCCTTCAGCAGGGCGATGACCGCCTGCAGGTCGTCCTTTTTCTTGGCCGAGACGCGAAGCTCCTCGCCCTGGACCTGAGCCCGGACCCCCTTTGGCCCCTCGTCCCTGATGATCTTGGCGAGCTTCTTGGCGTTGTCCTGGGTGATGCCCTCCTTGAGGGCCACCGCCATCCGGTATTCCTTGCCTGAGAGCTTGGGGTCGGCCGCGTCCAGGGTCTTGAGCGAAACGCCGCGCTTGACCAGCTTGTCCTTGAAGACGTCCAGGACCGCCTTGGCGCGCTCTTCGCTGTTGGCGCGGATGTCCACGGCGTGCTCGCCGGACCAGGCGATGGACGCGCCGACGCCGCGGAAGTCGAACCGGGTGCCTATCTCCTTGGCCGCCTGGTTGAGCGCGTTGTCAACTTCCTGGCGGTCGAGCTTGGACACGATATCGAAGGAGGACTCTTGAGATGCCACGGCTTACAGGCTAGACGGGCCAGACGCGAGCCGTCACGCCGAACGCGCCAGCCGGCGCCCGAGGGTCGTCACACACCGTCGTCCGCACCGCGGCGCGGGCGAGGCATTCGGCTAACCGTCCGGTCGCGTCTTCGGCTATTCTTGCGATGCCGCCCGGCGCGGCGGCACACGGCAGGTTGCCCGAGTGGCCAAAGGGAGCGGTCTGTAAAACCGTCGGCTCAGCCTACGTTGGTTCGAACCCAACACCTGCCACACCCGCGAGAACTGCCCCCGACCTCTAGTTATGTGGTTGGGGGTTGTTCTTCTCGGCTCCTGGTCCATGCAGCCAGATGCCGCTAGAAGCGACCGTATGCCGCTGGTCGCGGGATATACGTGGGATGGATCTCGCCGATCTGGCCGCCGAAAACGAGCATGATCTGCCAGAAGCAAGTCACGCGTCACGCAGAGCCGCGTCTATGCGGGTGTTGGCGATGTCGTCACCGTCGTCGAGGCACTTGGCGTAGACCCGGAGCAGCACTTCGACGCTGTGCCCAGCGCGCTCGGCGACCCGAGGCGGGGGCACACCCGCGCTTAGCCACAGCGATACAGCCGCGTGGCGCAGGTCGTAGGGGCGCCCGGCCAGGCTTGAGGCAGCCTGCGCGGGTGTCAGGGCAAGGTTCCGAGCTGCGGCCCAGACGTCGCTGATGGCGGTGGAGGCGACGGGATGTCCGCGGTCGCTGCTGAAGATCCGGCCGTCAGCGGCGATGCCGAAGGTGTCGATGTGCTGGCGCAGGATGGCGACCAACTCGGGCGGGATGGGCACTCGCCGTGTCTCGCTGACCGACCGGTGCTTGAGCCCGCGCTCGTCATGGGCTGACGCCGTGTCGGTCCAGCGCCGGTTGACCTCGGGCCGGGACTTCTCCAAGGTGAGACGGCCCCAGCCGCTAGCAGGCAGGTAGCAGTCCTGCCGTCGCAGCGCGACTGCCTCGCCGGGTCGTAGCGCGGCGAAGTACATGCATGCGTACAGAGCCATGAGCCGCTGACCTCTCGCATGCGGGCCGCGTCGCTGCTGACCTACGTAGGTTACGGCGGTGAGCAGTTCGCGGGCTTGGCGCGGGTTGACCACAACGCGCCGGTCTACCACCTCGGAGACTTTCGGGGGCTTCCAGCTCAGCCGGTCGAGCGGGTTGGATGACAATTCTTCCAACTCGACGGCGTACCGGACCACGTTGGCGAAGACGGATCGTTTACGCGCGATCGTCGTCGCGCTGGCGGTCCGGCCATCCTGCGTTACGGAGATCGCGTCGAGGACGGCACGGGCATGCTGGGGCTTGCCGACCTCGCTGACCGGAAGTGAGACCTTCTCCAGCCATCGCAGCGCTGCTGCGGCTGCTGGCGGTCGGTCCAGCTCGCGCGAAGCGGGGGACAGGGCGAAATGCCGCAAGGCGCCGCGTAGTGTCCCGCGATCCATTCCGTCCGGGGCCTCCTCGCCGACGACGACCGGGATGATTGTCGCCAGAGCATCGATCAGCGCGTCTCGTGTTTTCGGCGCTGCTGATGGCCATTTCATGTCTACGTAGGAGAGGCAGAACTCAAGCCACGACCGCCCGCGGCTACTTGTCGTGATCATCGAGTCGGGCAGGCCGGTATCGGTGTCGAATGCCTCGCCGTTTCGCGCGGCCTGCCGCAGATCAGACAGGAAGTTATCGGCTTGGGCCTTGTTGCCGAGCGTGCTGGAATGCGGCGTGTGGCCGACCTTCCACCGGATTTCATAGGTGCGTCTTGTCTTGGCCTTGCCGGGCCGGATCGCCCAGAGCTTCACGTCGTAGGACTTCATGCAGCAGGGGCCTCTCGGAGTCGATCTAGCCATGCGCGAAGATCGCTGCGCCAGATGCGCAGTTCGCCATTGGGGAGCCGGACGACGCTGGGCGCCTTGCCGGTCTCGCGCCACCGATAAAAGGTCCGTGGCGATACGTCGCCAAGTTCGGCGAGTACTTGAGGAACAGTCAGCAGTTCGTCACGCTGGGCCGCCATCAGGCCGCCCTCCCAGTTGCCGGAAGATCGGGCTTCCGCGGCTCGTCGGCGGGCCTGGTCGAGTGCGGTCTGCCATTGGATGCGGTCGGCGACGACGTGCAGCAGCCGCTGGCCGGTGGGCATGTGGTCCGGGTCGCCGGGCTTGACCGGTTCCCAGCTGTACCGGCCGGGGTCGGTTGCCGGAAGTCCGAGCATCCCGGTGAGCCAGGCCTTGCGGTCGGCGCGGTGGTCGGCCAGGGTCTTGCCGGACCATTTGCGGGAGACCAGGACGCGGCGCCCGGCGTAGCCGAGGTATTCGCGGCGGTGGGCCTTGCCCTTGCAGCAGCCCGGGATCAGGCCCGGCCGGGCGTTCTTGGGCTGGATGCCGTAGCGGAGCCAGTTCGCGCACGTCGGTGAGCACGGCTCGTACCGCAGCGCGTCGGCGAGCCGGGCGGCGTGGGCGGCCTGGGCGTCGGTGGCTGCCTGGTGGCAGTCGCCGAGGTGCTTGGTCAGGTACTTGGTGAGGTAGCCGATGCACCGGCTGGCATCCCGCGATCCGGCGAGCACGCCCTGGGCGTCGAACCTCTGGCCGAACCGGGCCACGTGCCGCGGCTCGTCTTGGTCGCCGATGGCGTCGAGGGCCTGGTCCCAGGTCGGGCAGCACCTCGCCGGTGTCCGGGTCGAGGTAGGTGCCGGTGTGCTCGTCCCAGACCGGCAGGTCGCCGCCGTCGTACTTGACGTCGGTCGGTGGAGGGCCACCAGACCTGGTGGTAGGTCGCGGCGATGACCTCGCGGAGCTCGGCGCGGGAGATGGTGCCGCGGATGGCGATGTGCACGTGCGGGGCGAGCCGCCGCTGCGGCTCGATGGCGGCGAAGTACTGGAGGTCGTGGCCGACGAAGCGGCGCAGGTTCTGGATGAACCGGTCGAACAGCGCGGCGAAGTGCAGCGCGTCCCGGGCGGCGCGGCGATAATCGTAGGTGTCCGGGTCGGCGGGTGCTCCGTCCTCGCAGACCCGGCCGTAGCTCGGGCAGGTCAGCGTGACGAACATCGACGGGCGGAACGTCTTGCCGTCCGGCGCGGTGTAGGTCTTGCCGACCGTGCGGGCGCTGACCGGTCGGCGGGGCAGCGGCGCGGCGTCCTGCCTGCGCCGGGTGGAGCGGTGGCGGCGCGGCCGCGCGGGAAGCACCGTGCCGCGCATCCCGGCGTCGGTGATCTGCTGGTCCAGCTCGCCGATCCGCTCGTCCAGCTCGGTGGTGTCGAGGCCTTCGGCGGCTAGGGCGTCCCGGTCGGCTTGCGCCTCGGCCCGGTCGGTGACCCGGGCCCGCTGCTGGTCGTTGGCCGGGTCCGGCTCGATGACCGGTTCGTGGTCCAGGTGCCAGCCTTCGCGGCATTGCGCGGCGCGCAGCAGCCGGGCCCGTTCGGCGCACGGCGGGCAGACCGAGGCCAGAGTGTGCCCGCACGGGATGAGGACCTGCTCGACGTGGCCGGTGTCGATGTCGGTGCGGCGCAGCTGGACCGGCCGCAGGCAGGCGCCGTGCTCGGCGGCCACCTCCTTGACCACGTTCCGGGCCAGCGGCACCGCCAGCCGCTCTGCCCGGGTCTTGCGGCCGCCCGACGTCCCGGTCACCAGTCACCGTCCCAGGCGCCGTCCGTCGGTGTCGAAGGGACCGGCGTAGCCGCACAGGCGGCATTCGGCCCGCAGTACCGCCGTGCCGTCGTCGACCAGGACCAGCCCGGTACCGCAGACCGGGCACGGCTCGTCGGTCCGCCACGTGGTCTCCCTCATAGGCCACCGCCGGGCAGGTAGCCGACAGCCTCGGCCATGGCGCAGATGTCGTCGTCGGTGACGTAGGCGGCGCGGACCCGGACCGGGTCGGGGGAGGCCTCCAGCCGCACGTACCCGACCCCGGCGCCGACCTCGGGCAGCGGGGAGATCTCGTCGGCCAGCGCGCCGCGGTCCCGGGCGCCGTCGCCGAGCACCATGTCCACCTGGTCGGACTCATCGAGCCGCAGCGCGATCCGGGTGGAGAACAGGTTCCGCAGGCTGATCACGTCCTTGCGCGGGTCTTGCAGCGCGCCGACCACGCACACCCCGACCGACCGGCCCTGGCTGGTCAGCGTGGCGATCGCGGCCTCGGCCCGCTTGCGCAGGTCCCGCTCGGGCTGGTAGGCGGTCAGGAACGCCAGCTCGTCCACCAGCACCACCACGAACGGGAACTCGGCCGACAGCGGGAAGGTGCGGGTCCGGCCGCCGAACTGCCCGGCCCGGTCGTGCATCTCGGCGACCGCGGCCTCCAGCAGCTCGACCATCGCGGTGGCGTGGCAGGCGTACCGGTGGAACAGGGCCCGGCCGAAGGACAGCTCCATCCGCTTGGGGTCCAGCGCCCACACCTGCACCCACCCGCCGGCGATGCGCGGGCAGCAGGGCCCGGATCAGCGACCAGATCACCGAGCCCTTCCCCGACCCGGTGGCCCCCGCGATCAGCACATGCGTCGAGACCAGCCGCAGCCGCCACGGCGAGCCGTCCTCGCACCGGCCCACCGGCAGCCCGGCCAGGTCCACCTCCCCAGTGATCGGCAGGGCAGGGATCGGATCGGCGAGGGTGTCGGCGCGGACCAGCTCCAGCAGCAGCGCGCCGGGCGCGACGTCGCGGACCCGGCACAGCCGGGCGCCGAACGCGTGGGCCAGGTTCTCGGCCTTGGCCGCGAAGTCGGCCGGGGCCTGCCCGGTGACCAGGCCGACCCGTACCAGGTCGACGGACCCGGCCCGGTGCACCTGGCCGAGGACCGGGAGCATCGGCTGGCCGCGGTAGTCCGGGGCGAGCCCGGCCAGGGTCATCGCGGCCTTCCAGCGGCGCCGGTAGAACCACCACCGCCACCGGTCCCGCACCGGCACCGCGACGAACCGGGCGAACCACGCCGGTTGCATGATCCGCAGCCCGACCAGGCCCGCGACAGCCGGCCGCCGCCAGGCCCGCGATGCCGGGCCAGCCCAGCCCGAGCCAGGTGGCGAATACCAGCAGCGGCCGCCGCGTCGATGAGCGGATGGGTGAGCGCGAACCACAGCACCCGCCAGATCAGCCGGAGCAGCTGGACGACGAGGATGACCGCTTCGGGGGTCCGGTACACCGGGGACCGCCACACCGGGGGCGCGAACGGGTCGCGGTTGTCGATCTGGGCGAGCTGCTCGCCCCGCACCCAGTTACGGCCGCGCGGCACTAGACTCGCCTCCTCTCACCATGCGCCAGCAGGGGGAGACACCCGGGGCGGCAGGAATGCCCGTTCCTGCCGCCCCACCCGTCGCTGTCAGACCATCAGGCCGCCTCACCATGCCCCGGCCCCGGACTCGGAGGCCTCGCCGTCAGGGCCGGGATGCCGGGCGTGCAGCCGTTCGACCTCGGCCGCGAACTTGGCCGCCTGGCCGGCCAGCTCCCGGGCGAACTCCAGCGCCGGGCCGGTGACCTGCCGGTCGGCGACGGAGATGCGCCACCGTCATCGACCCGCACGAGATGTCCAGGATCGGGGTGTGATCGTCGTACGTGCTCAGGAACGTCCACCAGTCCTGCGCCGACGTACACGCCGACGTGCCCGGACGACCCGCCGCCGCTTTTCATGCCGCCCCTCCCTCACCTCCGGGCCCGGGCCGGCCGCGGCCGGGGCGCGGATGCCGGTGGCCTTGAGCGAGTAGGCCAGCCGCCCGGCCTGGTTGACGTAGTAGGTCACCGTCAGCCCGGTGAACTCCACCGGCGTGAACGGCGACCCCGCGGTCCCGGCCGGGACCACCGGCTGGACCTGCGCGGCGACCTTCACCTTGACCGCCCGGACCCGGGCGGCCGGGTCGCCGTCGATGACCTCGATCACCCACAGCGGCAGCCCGGAGGCCTTGTCGGCTGACTGGACGAACTTCTCCCCGGTGGAGGCGTCGAAGTTCCGCACCGGCTCGAACGCGCCAGCCGCGTACGCCCCGGACGGGAACACCACGCCGAACTCCACCGGGATCGGACCTTGAAGAGCCACTTGGCAACTCCTGTCTTGGGTTTGACTGCCACCTGACTTATCAGGTTACGTCACAGAGTAAGGATAGCTACCTGACTTGTCAAGTTGGGTCAGCGGTTGTTATCCGCCAGCACAGGAACGGGTCACGTGAACGGGTAGGCGTCGTGGATCTCGTGCCGGTCGCCGGGCAGCACGATGTCGACCACCTGCAGCGGCCGGGCCGCCGCGTCGTACGCGGTGACGATCACGTTCAGCACCGGGGAATCCGGCGCGACCTGCAAGAGCCCGGCTTCCTCGCCGGTCGGCTGGCGAGCCGAGATCCGCTCGACCGCGTGATCGAACCGGATCTTCTTGCGGGCCTGGAGATGGTGGCGGATGCTCTCATCCAGCAGGTCGGGGGAGGCCAGGCTGGTGCCGGAGGCCAGTTCCATCGGCAGCCACACCGAGGCCAGCTCGACCGGCCCGTCGTCGTCGCCGAGCAGCCGCTGCCGCAAGAACGCCTTCGCCCCCGGCTCCAGGCCCAGCAGGCGGGTCACGTAGCCGGGAGCGAGCTTGACGCCCGCCTGCACCAGCTCACCGGACAAGGACGTCTCGGGAAGCTCCAGCACGCTCTGGGCGGGCCGGGTCCGTTCGGCGCCCGCCAGTGCGGGACGGCCGCGGACGAAGCTGCCCCTGCCCTGCTGGGTGTCGATCCACCCGTCCTGCCGCAGCGAGGCCAGGGCCTTGACGATCGTGGGCCGCGACACGCCGAAGTCGCTGACAAGCTGGTGTTCTGACGGCAGCAGCGAGCCCGGGGGATACTGGCCCCGTTCGATGCGGCTCTTGATCTCGGCGACCACCTGCGCGTACTTCGGCGGCGCGTAGTCGAATCCCATGACGTCCGTCCCTGCGTGGACTGTTGACCTGTCAGGTCAGACTAGCGTCCCTAACTGGACTTGTCACGTCGTGTAGCGAAATTCCTGCATCACCGGCCAGCAGCGACCGTCTTCAGCCGTTCGTCTTCCACTCGAGCATGAACCACACCACCCGGCTCCGCCGCCCGCCGCAATGCCCCCACCGGTCAGCGATCAGCTCCACCAGCTCGAGCCCGAAGCCGGATTCCCTGGCTCTCGCTGACCGGGTGCACGACCGGGGCCTGATCGGACCCGTCGTCATGGACCTCGACCCGGACCCGGGTATCGGCCCGGTACACGGTCACGACGACCTTCCCGCCCCTCCCCGACGCGGTGTGCGCGATGGCGTTGGTGACCAGCTCGCTGGTCAACAGGACCGCATCATCGGCGACCGGGCATCCGTCCAGGACATCCCCCACGAACAGGCGCGCCCGCGCCTACCTGGTCCAAGGCCCCGGGGAAGACTCGCCGCCGGGGCCGGATCATTGCCGCCGCGGTCATGCCGCCCGCCCCGTACCGCCGCACACCAGGCACTCAGTCCGGGCCCGCCGCAGCAGCGCGCGCTCGCCAGCATCCCCGACGGCTTCCTCCGAGCGGCGCAGGCCCAGGTACTTCCAGCCCCGGCCGCCGCAGTTGCCGCACGAACCGTCCTCGCCGGGCGTCGCGGGAGCACCGGACCCCGCCTGCTCGTGATCATGTCCGTCTGGTGGAAAGCCTGGTGATGCCATGCTTTGATGCTGCGCAAGAGACGCGTCGCGTCGCTAGGCGCATCTCAAACCTGACGTATCGTCACGTCTCATCTTGTCTCGTGATCTTCCGCTTCCCGCTACGCTGAGACCGATACAGTGCGCGACGTGGAGATTACATGTCCGAACGGCCCCTCCTGCTCAAGCTCCTGCTCCGGGAGCGCCACTGGCAGAACTACGCCACGTTCTGCGCCGAGTACGACAAGGCCGCCGCCCGCGATCGACCCCGACCTCGCCCGGAGCTTCCCCAGCCGCGCCCAGCTGCACCGCTGGCTCACCGGCTCGCTGCGCAGCCTGCCCTACCCCGACCACTGCCGCGTCCTGGAAGAGATGTTCCCCGGCTGGACCGCAGAGCAGCTCTTCCAGCCCGCTGTCCCCGAGCTCCTGTACGCCAGCGGCCGGTCCTCGGGTCCGCTACGGCCCGAGCCCGGCACGCCCGGGCCGCCCGTCTTCGCCGCCCCGTCGGTCGGCCTGCGTCCGTTCATCGAGCAGGCCTTCGCCCGCGAGCACGTCACCATCGACTTCGCCGGATTCTCCGGCGAAACCCTCCACGGCGCGATCCAGGAACCCCTCGACAAGATCCGCATCGGCCAGATCAAGCCCGCCACCCTGGCCATACGGCTGCTGCTCCCCGACACCAGCCGGCCCATGGTGCTGCCCTGCCGGGCCGACGACCTCACCGACGACCCCGACTACCGGGCCCGCGCCCACCGGCTGACCACCCGGCACGCCCATGCCATCCTGGACACCGTGCAGGAACTCGCCAGCCTCGGCCTCATCGAGCACGCCGACGCGCAGATCCGCGCCCACCCCTGCCCGCCGCTGTTCAAGCTCTACATCCTCAACGGCGAAGAAGTCTTCTTCGGCTTCTACCCGATCATCAAGCACCACATCCCGCTGCCCAGCGGCCCGCGCGACATCTACGACCTGATGGGCAAAGACGCCGTGGTCTTCCACCACTCCGCCCACAGCGGCCACCCCGCCGACGCGCCCTACGTCGAACAGGCCCGCGCCTGGTTCGCCGCCATGTGGGACAACCTCAGCTACGAGTTCCCCGCATGACCAGCCCCACCCCACCGGGCAGCGACCTCGACACCATCGTCTCCCGGACCCGCCACCTGCTCCTGGACTTCGACGGACCCATCTGCTCCATCTTCGCGGGCCTGCCCGCCGCCACCGTCGCCGACCGGCTCCGCAAGCTCTTCGGCGACCACGCCCAGCTGCCCGACGAGATCGCCCGCACGGCAGACCCCTTGGAGGTATTCGCCTACGCCGCCACCGTCAGCGAGGACCTGGCCGCCCGCGTCGAGACCGAGATGACCGACCAGGAGCTCGCCGCGGTAGCCACCGCCGCGCCCACCCCCTACGTCCACGAAGTCGTGACAGCCTGCCAGAACTCAGGTCGGTCGGTGGCCGTCGTCAGCAACAACTCGGCCGCCGCTGTCCACTCCTACCTCGCCCGCCACGGCCTAGACGACCGGATCAGTCTCGTCGTCGCGCGGACCAACCACGACCCCGCCCTCCTCAAGCCCAGCCCGCACCTGATCACCCAGGCAATTCACGCCCTCAACGCCGACCCGGCGAATGCACACTCGTCGGCGACTCCGTGACCGACGTCCAGGGCGCGCACCTCGCCAGCGTCCGGAGCATCGGCTACGCCAACAAACCCGGCAAACGAGAACGCCTCACCGCTGCCGGAGCAGGCGCCGTTATCAATAGCCTCGCCGACCTCGCGCTCAGGCTCCGCGCACGGGCAGCCAATCCGGAGTTGTTACAACTCCACGGTTTCAAGGGCGCACCTTCGGCGCGCCGGGGCTGACGGCCCCGGCCGTGAACAGCCAGGACGAGCGCGAGCAGTCGATAGGGAAGAGCGGCCAGGGTGACCCGTCGTAGGCGGCCAGGGTTCACCCGGGGTCTCGCCGTTGCGGGGCGGCAGCTTTCGCCGCGTCCTTCGGACGCAAGCCCTACGGCGCGGCGGCTGCCGCGCACCGCACCCCCGGTGACCGGCCGCCTGCGGTCCCCGCCGTATCCCGCTGCCGCGCCCGGCCAGCACCACGGCCAGGCCGTCACCCTTACGCCAGGCGCGCCATGAGCCGTGAAGATGTCACTGTCACAGGGACGGAACGCCGCGCATTGTCCGGGCTGGCCCCTCCAGCCTCAACGGTGCTCCGCATTCCGCTGCGCGGGACGCGCCTACGGCGCGCCGTTGACCCCGGTGTCTCTGCCAGCCCAGCGGGCCTGACGGCGAGGGCCAGGCCGAAGGCCAGGCCCGAGGGCGCGCGGCGAACCTCCACAGGTCGACTTCGCCCTAGCGGTGTACGGGCAAGAGGAAGGAGTACTTCCGGCGATGCGTCTGGACGCCCGGTAGGGACAGGGCCTGAGAGTGACTTCTCAGGCCCTGTCTGATACCGTCTACACGGTTGTAGACCAGGGCCGCGCCTACGGCATCTGGCCTAGAATGGTGAGGGGCGTCCGCTAACCGACTTCGCTCAGTGGTCACTCAAGAACGGACGCCCTACTTGTCCCAGCCTGGCATTAAGCCTCCTTAGAATTGTGCTTAACTTCTACCGGCACGTGCTCGTTATGAGACGCTACCGGTAGCTCAAATGCCAGGCTGCTAATGAACCTGCACAAACGATCCGCGTCCACGCGGGTCAGGTCAGCTGGCAACACCAATCGGGCGCGTAGCTCGCCACCTGAGCGTAGCGGAACCTCATAGGGGATCATCGGTGTGAAACCTGTCGGACCTGCCGCTACCGACTCGCCAGCCTGGTCGTCCTCTGACAACGAGCTAGCGGCCGGGGTTTCGCCAGGCTTTCGCGGTGGACTCTTCCGCCGAGGGTTCCCATTACGCTCTTTGGCCGGTCCCACAGTCGGCCTATACAGCACCTTCCAGTCTGGCCGCTTGTCGAGCCACGCTAGATAAGTATTTACGGAATTCTTTACCCGAGACTTATAGACATCCATAGATTTGGACGTATAGTCAAGGCGCTTAAGCGTCTCGAATCGGTCTAGCAGATCATCGATATCAAGCTGCCGAAGGTCTATTGACTCCAGCGGAGTGTTTTCAATCTCTAGAACGCGGCGGACAGCCACTGCCCTAGAACCTGCGGTGCCCGCATTCATCTCACCTCGGGCACCAGCCCACTCCAGGAACGCAAGTAGGCCAGCAGCTGTCCCATCACTAACGTCAGCCACGACCACACCTCCTGCCACTCAGCCGTCTACAAGACCCGAGTATGCCAGATTTGACAGATCACGGCAACTTCATTGCATGTAGACGCGTCAAGTTGCCGTCTGACGGTGGCGTCTACGTAGATGCTTGACGTCTACACTGCTCAGGCGACCCGCGTCGTGGCCCATGTTGCTCGTCAAAGCAGCGCCAAATGGTGCAAATGGTACGAAGCGGCCCGTCTCCAGAACCGTGAGCTGGCATCTACCGCGGACATGGCAGCACAGACTGCGGCAAGCAGTCCCACCATGCCACGGGGCATTGGCCCTCCACTGATCAGCTAGGTGCACCCACGTGCACTGGCACATCCACGGAAAGATCTAGTTGTCCTGCCGGAATCTGTCAACCTGTCCGGGGCACCGTTGGCCGGCTTTTAGTGAGTGGCGGCTTCTTTCTCCGGGGGCGGGTTGATCCAGGATGTGCCCGGCAGTTTCGGCGGGGCTGGCGGTTTGCGGACGAAGCGCTCGGGGTGGGCGTGGTAGGCGGCGGTCAGGGTTTGGGCGCGCCCGGCCCGGACGGCTGCGGCCCGGCCGTAATGAATGTCGGCGGCGGTGTGCAGGCCGAGTCCGCCGTGCCGGTGCTCGTGGTTGTACCAGGGGAAGAAGTCCTGGCAGTGCGCCCGGGCGGCTTCGAGCGAGGCGAACCGGGCGGGGAAGGCGGGCCGGTATTTGAGCGTCTTGAACTGCGCTTCGGAGTACGGGTTGTCGTTGGAGACGTGCGGGCGGGAGTGGGACTGGGTGACGCCGAGGTCGGCCAGCAGCAGCGCGACCGGCTTGGACGTCATCGAGGAGCCGCGGTCGGCGTGGATGCTCAGCTGCCCGCGGGCGATGCCCTGCTTCGCGCAGGTCGCCGCGATCAGCTTCTCGGCCAGGGCGGCGGACTCGCGGGTCGCGACCATCCAGCCCGCCACGTACCGGGAGTAGATGTCCAAGATCACGTACAGGTAGCAGGACGTCCATTTCGCCGGGCCGTGCAGCTTGGTGATGTCCCAGGAATAGACCTGGTCCGGCCCGCTGGCCGCCAGCTCGGGCTTGACGGCGGCGGGGTGAGTGGCCTGGGCGCGCCGCTCGCGGCTCTCCCCGGCCTCGCGCAGCACCCGGTAGAACGTGGATACCGACCCCAGGTAGATGCCCTCATCCAGCAGCGTCGCCCAGACCTCGGCCGGGGCGGTGTCGGCGAACCGGTCGCTGTGCAGCGCGCCCAGGATCGCCGTCCGCCCGGCCGGGGCCAGCGCCCGCGGCTGGACCCGATCGGCGTGCGGGACCGGTGCCGGCCGCAGCGGCGGCGGGCTGATCCGGTGCCGCCGGTACCAGGTGGCCTGCGGCACGCCGACCGCCGCGCAGGCCGCCCGGGTGCCGATCCTCGGCGCCAGGACGGCGATCGCCTCATCGGTCACTGACTCGGCCCAGGCTCGGTGTCCGCGCCCTCGGAGATCGTCTCCAAGAGCGCCTGCAGTTTTGCCTGGACATCCACCACGAAGCGGGCCTTAGCCAGCTCCTGCTCCAGCTTGGCCTTCTCTTTTTGCAGCCGGGCGATCTGCGCATCCCGCGGATCAGCTGCCGGACGGCCGCGCGGCCGCGCCGGGCCGGCCAGCACACCGGCGTCCCGGGCCCGCCGCCACTCGATCACGTGGCTGGAATACAGGCCCTCCCGGCGCAGGACCGCGCCCTTCTCACCGGTCGCGGCCGCGTCATACTCGGCCACCACGTCCAGCTTGTACTGCGCGGTGAAACTCCGCCGGCGGGCCTTCTCGGGCACCTCCGGATCCGGGCGCTCCTGCTCACCGGCCACCCGTCCAGCATCGCCGGCCATCAGCGCACGGTCGAGCACGGTCATCGTCATCTAGGAAAGCGTCTCCATCCCCGCCCTCGGGGAACTCAGTGGTTACTGAGGGGCGGGTGCCTCACGACAGCTTGGCAGAGAGGGTGCTGCCCCTGATCGAGGCGCTTGCTCAGAGCCGCAAGCCGCACCTCATTGGCCAGGGTAAGTTCCGCCTGCAATGTTTCGATTTGTTGTTCGATATGCCGGAGCCTCGGCCCGATATTGGCTGCGACCTCTTGACGGAGATACCGGACGCACAACGCTGCACCGATCAACAGCCCGATGAGTACACCTAGGAGGATCGCCATCCTCACCGCCACCTAACAAAGCGTTTCAGAGCCGTCGCAATCAGTATGAGCCAGCCATAAGCTGAACGCAAGGATGCGTTTGGCCATAAGCTCAACGTAAGGATTCGTTCAGCCATCGGCTTAGCGCGAGGATGCTATCTGCTACCTGGCAGATGGCGCTCGTGGCCCCTCCCCTAGTGATGCGACTGTGGCCCTGAGTGACTCTGTCTCACTTCTGAGAATTCCGCCACGGAGAGGCTCGCCACGGCTCTAGGCTGTCTGCCGCACGGCCAGATGTGGGGTAACGTACTGCACGTAGCAAGTTGCTATGCATCTTTCGAACGATTTTGGGGCGCAAGGGACAGCTGTGAACACCACTCCGAGCCCTCTGGTCCATCGTCGGCGCCTTCGGACGGAGCTCCGGCGAGCGCGTATTGGAGCCGACCTGACGCAGGAGCAGGTTGCGCGGGCAATGGATTGGTCGCTGTCAAAAATCATTCGGATCGAGACGGGGGCCGTTGGTGTATCGACGAACGATCTTCGGGCGCTGCTAGCGCTCTACAGGGTCCACGACCCGGAACGTACGGATGAACTCATCGAGCTGGCCAGAGCATCGCGCCAGAGTTCCTGGTCGACCAAGTATCGAGGGGACATTTCTTCTCAATTCTTGCAGTTCATTGAGTACGAGGAAGCCGCATCGGTTCTGCGGATATATGAACCTCTTTTGGTGCCCGGGCTTCTTCAGACGGAAGAATACGCAGATGCGATCATCCGCAGGCTTGCAGACCCCGATACGCCGGCAGATCTAATCCAGACCAGAATGGAGATACGGGTAACACGTCAGCAATTGCTCGAGCAGCCTTCGCCGCCGATCTTGATGTGTGTCATCGACCAGGCTGCGATACAGCGTCTTATTGGTGAGAGAACCATCGCTCGTGCCCAGATAGAGCGGCTTATTAAACTGGCCACCAGGCCTAACATAACGATTGAGGTTGTTCCCTTCGACGCCGGGTTGCACCGTGGAATGTATGAGGCGTTCCTTATCCTTGAGTTCCCAGACCCGGAAGATGGCGACGTACTCTTCGTGGAGACCTCACGAGACCTGATAGTCAGTCATGATGAAGCTGGGGAGATAAGCGGCTATCTCGAAGTCTTTAACGACCTCAGAAGTAACTCGATGGGTTCCGATGGCACGCTGGCCTACCTTAACGATCTCGTTAAACGCGTGTCGTAGCAAATCCGACAGTCAGAACAATTCTTATGAAAGAGGGGATATTTCATGCTTGGTATAGACTGTACAGACGTTACGTGGCGCAAGAGCTCGTTCTCTGAATCGGGTAGCTGTGTCGAAGTAGCCACTCAGGACAGATCGACGCTTATCCGGGACTCTAAGAACCCGAAGGGGAAGATTCTCTCTTTCTCCTCCGGGACATGGCAGGAATTCATTCAGGCAGTACGACGCACCGGTGCCTGACTGAGCGCGCACGAGACGAGGGAGCCACCCTGCTAACGCGGTGCTAACAACGGTTGTGGACGCGAGGGGTCAATCCTGTACATCGGCTCGCAGCCTGCGAAAGGAATCCCGGAGCTTGTCGCCGAGGTGGAGAACATCCGCAGGGAGATCGAGAAATGGAAGGGCAGCGGCGGCCTGTTCGTGCACACCATCGATCAGCGACGGCAGGACCGGATGGCGACGCGCCGCATGAATGCGTACATCCTCCGTCAGCAAGGGCGCAAGGCGCTCGCGCGGTCGCTACGGGATCGTGCCCTGTCGCGCTTCGGGCTTCGTTTAGGCCGCCGCCCCGCCAGCCGGTGAGGACTGACGGGGCGCTGCGGGTGCTCTCTACTCCTCACTCCTCGTCGTTCTTGTGCTCCTCGTACCAGCGGGCAATCTGCCGCGCGGCTTTGAGACTGAGGTCTGCGGGGATCATCGCGCAGTCCCGCCGCGGCCCGGCCAGGGCGACGTCGCTGACCGGGGTAGTCCGCACCGTGATCCGGGACACGCTCTTCTGCCTGTCGTTGTCCGAGATGACGACATAGACCTTCATCGTGCTGCTCATCGGCTGCTTACCTCCCTCCACTGCGCCGTCGGAGCGGCTTGTAGACCGACCAGGGGCCAGCCCCGGTGCTCACGCCCGTCCGCCAGCGCCTACGTGCAGCCTCGCAGCTCTCGGCCCCGGTGACCAGCGCACCCCGCGGTGGGTGATCCGCACCTTCAGGAATCCGCCCGCGGCAGCGCCCGAGCCCGGCTTCTGACTGCCGACCGGTGCTCGCCGGGCCCGTCTGCGGTCGTCCTAATCTCTGGGTCAGTACTTCCACTCCGCGAGAGGCTGACCGTTCAGGTTCGGTGCATAGACGATGTAGCCGTGCCGGGATGACACGTCGAACACGATCGGGCCGCTGGTCTTCTGCCCCGCGCCGAGAGTGGCCGGACTCAGCTCCTGCGACGCGCTGCTCAGCGCGAAGTAGGCATTGCCGCTGCCCTCGGTGTACTGGGTGGTTCCATTGAGCGCGTAGAAGTCGAGCGGGTTGATGTCGAATCCCTGCGTGAAGCTGGGGTCCGCGGAGACGGCAATGTTGGCCACCACGTAGTACCCATTCTGCGGGTTGCTGCCGTACTGCTGGTCGGCTGGCGTTCTGGAAGTCGTCACCGAGGTCACGGTCACCGTCGCGGATGCCGAGCCACCGGTGGTGATGCTCGCCGGGTCACCTTGAGCTAGCATGGCCGGCGTATTGGGCGCGGGGGTCACCGGGTTGCTCGTGGCGGGCTGGCTGGACGGCTGCGCGGTGGCAGAGGGCGTCGAGGCACTGTTCGGGTTGGCCGCATGATTGGCTGCGCTGCTGAGTCCGATCGCCAGCGCGACGACCACGCCGATGAAGGCAGCGGTAACTCCAGTGAGGATTAGCAGCCATTTCCGCAGCCGGTGCCGCTTGGGCGGCGGTGGCTGGCCGTAGGGTCCCCAACCTGGCTGCTGCTGCGGAGGGTACTGCTGCTGCGGCGGCTGCTGCGGCGGTGGCTGGCCGGGGATCTGGCTGGTACTCACTTTGATCTTCTTCCTTTGGTCGGGCTCATCAGTGCCGGGTCTAACCGGCGGACCCGGCCGAGCCGGATCTCGTCCTTCCCTGCTGCCCAGGGGGCACGGGTGGCGGGATGATGATCGCCCGCACCCAGTCCGGGTGCTTGGCATCGACAACGGTGATGGTGGTCCCGTGCTCGGCGAGGCGCAGCAGTTCCCCGGTGCGCCGCGCCAGCTCAGTCGCGGTAACTGTCAGCTCGTTTTTGCTGGTCATCGTTCCTGCCCGTCACGCGGTCCGCGTGGTGTGTGCTCCTTCATCATCTTCATTATGCATGAAATACACAAAATATGCAAAATACGTAACATGAGCAGCCCATGATTGTGGGCAAGCGGACGGCCTGCCGTCCCCTTTCCCGGTTCCGGCGGGCCGCCCGGCGGGCGGAAGCTAAGCGGCTGCGTCTACCTGCTGTTCCAAGAAGCAGCCACGCAGGGTAAGGCTGTCGTTGGGTCGCGCCGCGACGTTGAAGTTGCAAGACTTCGTCCATGAGCATCACGCCGTCGGGTTTCAGGACCGAGGTGGCCGGTAGGACCGTGACCGTCCGGACGGGCAGGAAGTCGCAGACGGTCAACATCTGCACACCCCGCCAAGTTGTTGGGGACTATGATGCTATTTATCGCCTGCCCATCCAGTCGGCGATCGAAGACCCGGGCGAAATACCCGAAGTGGCCACGTTGGCCGAGTTCGCCACTTGGCTGACGGCACGCAACGGTGTACCCGAAGGTAGTTCGACAGCTCACGACAAGACCGGTGGTCTGTCTCCATTGGTCAGCGCTCCCATCAACGACGCCTGGGTGAGCGACGCGGTCCCGCTGGTGGAGGACGCGATCAGCTCGCTCGTTGATACATTCGTTAGCGCGCCCTACCTGCACCGGGTCGAGCATTCATTCCATGCCGAGCTCATCTCCGAGCTGCGCAAACATGACAAGCTCCGCGCGTGCGTCAAAATCGGGGCTTCAGGACTCACGACGCAACTGATTCACAAGGAATGGCCAGAAACAGTTGTACGCGTCGACCGCGGCAAGACTGTCGAGCGGCGCGGACTGTTCGACATCGTCGTGCTTGCGCCTGCCCAATTCAAGGAGGTAACCCTCGAACAGTTCCTGCAGGGCCGGATAGAACCGCCGATCGTCATCGAGGTCGGCTTGGACTACGGGCTCAAACATATCGACGGAGACATCGACAAGCTCCTCACGAGCAACGTGCCACACCCGTACCTAATCCACCTCAGTCGGATGGGTCGTCGCGTCGAAGCAGTTGAGGATCGAATCAATGAAATAGCCACATTTGCGCCACGTCTCCAGGTGGCCTACGTGCACCATGGAACTGGCAGCGTCGCGGTGAAACGACTTAACGACTTGGCGGTGTCCCTGCAGTTAGCAAGCCCAGCCTGCCGAGGTCGCCCCGTCTTGGGGCGCGTCTGAAGTTTGCATCCAGGCGGCCTGGACGCGCTGGCCGCATTTTGGCCGCACAACGACGCTCAACGTAGCCGCCTACTGTGCAACAGTGGGCAGCATCTCGGCAGGTCAGCAGGGAAATGGGCAAGTAGCGGTTGCGCGTGACACAGTCTACGGATCAGATGATCACTACCGATCTGCAGAAAGCACTGGCGTGCCCGTTGCGTGTACGGCTGGCCAGGTCTACTGTCCACAATGTGAGAATGCCGAGGAAGTGCTACCTGGGCCGCCATGACTACGTTCGGGACCGATCCGATCGCCCCCGCGGAGGTCCGCTCCCAAGGGCCCAAACTTGCCGCCGCTGCGGTAAGAGACGCGACCCAGACGCCCTGATGCGAGGCGCTCCCTGGCCCGGTGGTATGTAGCAGCCAGGCTAAGGGGGGCGAGGTGTCAACACTACGAGGGCGCCTGGAAGGCATCTGGAGTTCGCGATACCGACCCGCAAGCGACCGAGTAACCAAGTGAGTAACGATCACCACCGACAGTGGTGCAGGCCAGCGGACATCCACGGACGGCTCTTCCCCGGTCAGGCGTGCTGCGGCCCTGGCAACTCGCACCGTTACTTGGCTTCGGGACGAAGAGGCCAGCGGTTCGGCTCACGCCGCTTAGCACAGCACGATCCGCGCCTAGTCCGGCGTGATCCGCGTGTCCGCGTGTCCGCTTGTCTGTTGCACTGCCGAATTAAGCCGTACTGGATCGAGGCGGCAGCGCTCCGCGCCGCCGCGCGGCGCCGCCCGCCGCCGGGCTCTGCCTCGGAAGGCCCGCCCGGCACGTGCGCGCCGCCCCGCAACAAGCGAGACCCCTGGAATGTACGGCCATTCGCCACTAGACCCGGTCGTGGGGAGCCGCTTTCCTCGCTGTCGATTTTCCCAATCGCGGTCACCGAGTCAAGGGCGCCTGGCGGCGTCGCTACGCGATCAGCTTCGCTGACCCGTGACACGCCGACCGCTCACAGGGCATGGCAGCTATGAGGAAGATAGGGGAACGTGGTCGCTGGCCGCCATAGCATACTAGCCATGCTGCGGATTCTCGTGGACACGTCGGTATGGCTCGATCTGGCTCAACGCAGGGACGGGCAAAAGTGGATCGAGCCTATACGGGTCTTGATGCACCAAGGCCAGTTGCAACTGCTTGTTCCCGCCCTCGTTCTCAAGCTGCTCATGAAGGTTCGATTCCCTTCGCGAACGACTAGATCGCGTTATCTCCTGCGATAGGTTCCTGCTCAGCCGGTATGCTGTTGGGAGTCTCTACTTCCGTCAACCTCTGCTTGGCCTCAGCAGCGGCGGAGTCCACGACTTCCTCGACCAGGCCATACTTAGCGAGCAGCTTTTCTAGTGCCTCATCGGACACCCATTCGAACTGGGTCGCCCCTCGATGCAGGTCATTCTCCAATTCGACTGCCAAGCGCTGGACGGAGAACCACTGGCGAACGACCTCGCTCTGCCAGCTTGGCCTTGGATAATTAGCCCAATCAGCTTGCGCCAGCTCCTCGAAGAGCCTCTCTAGCCTGATCAGGCTCTCGTTGAGGCTGGCAAACTGGTTCAGTGCTTTCGCCGTCTCAGCCGAGCTGATAAGAATCGGTGCGTATGCGAACAGTGCTCGCCAGTTCTCGCGTTTGATTCCACGGATCCCAACGTAGGCACCTTTGATCCATGCCATGTCTTGCAACAGGAGCGATAGTCGTTGAGCGCTTTGCTCGAGTGGCACATGGGAGATGGCGGCCAAGGAGTGCCGCACTGATTCAAATAGGTCCAGGTCTGTGGGGGCAGCAATCAATTGTCGCGGGCATATCCCGTTAACGTAGTACGCCAGCCTGAATCGCAGATCTTCAGCCTCTTGGGCGAGGGCGCGGTAGCACAAGACCGTGAATCTCGCCCAGCGGCTTAGTTCCCGCTCCCGGATTAGTTGATCAATGATGAGAACTGTCAGGCTGACAGTCGCAAGGCCCGCTACAAAATTGGCGAGAATGGAATGCTTCGACCAATATGAACTCGTGATACCGACCGCATCCGTGGCCAGCAACGCAGTTATGACAGTTACTAGGCCAGCGATCACTATCCAGCGGTTGCGCCGCTTTCGCCTTGCCACGGTGCCGAGGTGGGGAGCCGGTGCCAGGATTTCTCTGAGAGGCATCGCTCGAGACTAGCACTCTAGCGACCCTGGTCTCGAATAGGCGGCCGGTGGAGGAATGCGTCCAGGCAGCTAGTGTCGTGTGAACGAGGTTCTTTTACCTGGGCGGCACTTCGGGAGTATCTCGTCGGCGGTCTTGGTCCAGATGAAGGGGTGGCAGCGGTCGTTCCACCCGTCGATGAAGGCCTCGATGGCGGCGATCAGGTCCTTGACCGAGGTGAAGCTGCCGCGGCGGATGGCCTGCCGGGTGATGATCGAGAAGAAGACCTCCGCCATGTTCAGCCACGACCCCGACGTCGGCGTGAAATGCAGCGTGATCCGGGGGTGCCTGGCCAGCCAGGCCTGCACGTCCGGGTGGGTGTGCGTGCCGTAGTTGTCCACCACGAGGTGCAGCTTGCGGCGCGGGTAGGCCTTGGCGACCTGGCGGAGGAACTGCAGGAATTCCTGGTGCCGGTGCCGGGGGTAGCAGGCGCCGGTCACCTTGCCGGTGGCGGCCTCCAGCGCGGCGAACAGGCTGGTCGTCCCGTGCCGGATGTAATCATGGCTGCGCTTTTCCGGGACCCCCGGCCGCAGCGGCAGTACCGGCGCTTTGCGTTCTAGCGCCTGGGTCTGGGGCTTTTCATCCACGCACAGCACCACGGCCTTGTCCGGCGGGTTGAGGTACAGCCCGATGACGTCGCGGACCTTGGCCTCCAGGCGCGGGTCGGTGGAGAACTTGAAGCTCTCCGTCCGCCACGGCTGCAGCCCCCACTCCCGCCACACGTCCGCGACCTTGACGTTCGATACGCCCAGCTCGGCGGCCAGCAGCCGGGACGACCAGTGCGTCACCCCCAGCCGGGCCGGCGGCGGCTCCAGCGTGGCCAGCACGATCGCCACGTCATCGGTCCACCGCGACCGGCCCGGCTTGGGCCGGTCCTCCAGCCCGCCCACCCCCTCAGCGGCATACCGCTTCTTCCAGGCGATCACCGTCCGGCCTCTGGACGCCCCGGTCCGCCGCACGAACTCATTCGTCCGGATCCCGTCCCCGGCCACAGCACGATCCTGGCCCGCTGGGCCAGCCCGGCCCGGATCGACGGCGACCGCACCGACGAGGCCAGCACCTCACGATCGTGCGGCGGAACCTCCACCCTCACAGTCAATGGCATGAACCATCGTCCTCCGGCCATAACCGGAGGTCCAGGTTCCTCGCTCACGAA
>CAVPLC010000077.1:0-70089 GCA_963705835.1 uncultured Actinomycetes bacterium | reverse complement strand
AGCGCGCAACTGGCCGACGGGGTCGCGGCCGACCTGGAACTGACCGCGGACGATTTCCGGCGGCTGGACAAGGTCAGCGCCCCCGGTGCTGCTGTACCCGTACTGGCACCAGGCCAAGACGGCCAGCGACCGGCTCTCCCCGGCCGACCTGACCCTGCTCCGCCCACACCTCGGCCGCGCCCATGACGCCGATCCGACGCCCGCCAGCCAGGCGGTGACGATCCCCCAGCCGGTCAGCGGGCCGCTGACCGGGGCGGCCATCTTCATCATCTACACCGTGCGGCCGGGCGGCGAGCAGACCGTCCGCGACCTGTGCGGCGACCTGGCCGGGCTGCTCCGCTCGGTGGGCTTCCGCGACCTGAACGGCGGGCTGAGCTGCGTGGTGGGCTTCGGCTCGGACTTCTGGGACCGGCTGGAGCCAGGGAAAGTAGCCCGGGGAACGGAGGAACTAAGAAGTTTTTTTGCCCGAGCGATGCAATCCGGCTGCTTCGGCAAAGCAGCTCAAACGCAAGTCATCGAAGCCGACGGCGTGGCGCTTTTCGTGTCTCGCTGGATTCTTCATGTCAAGGGCGCTGCAGAAGGACCTTCACCGCAACCACAGTATTTCGCAAGCAGCCGGATGGGGGATGGAAGGCTCTGATCGATAATCCATTCGGCCCATTAATCCTGGGACCTGAATAGGAACAGTCGTTCTCGCCCGCCGCCCATTCGGATAGTCGGCGCAGGAATGCCATGCCACGCCCAGGGAATGCAGCGTAATCTTGTCCCCTTCGGTGATGACTACGGGGTCCACAGCGAGCAGGAAGGCATACTCCATGTCCTTGTTGACAATGACGCACCAAGGCTCGTGTTGCACCACGCCGTTACAGATCGTGCAGCAGGCCGCAGCGTTGTACTTGTTGGAGACGCGCCAAACTTCCTGTAACTGCTTTAGCGACCCATTCAGCTCATCGGCGCCGGGATTCATAAGTCATCACCCGTTGCATGGCGTTCATCCACCACACCGGTTGTGGCACCCGGCTCTAATCGTGCAGGCGGGCAGCCAAGTCATTTGCCTAAGCCCTCAGCCCAGCGTGGAGCAGCCCTAAGGACATGATTGCCGGATCGACGAAAATCTGAACCAATGCGGCCGCCTGGGCAACCACAAAAGGCTCAACCGTCCAACCGTCTTTCACGTGCGCCTGCGTTTGATGACGATAGCCGCTTACAGGAACGACTATCCGCGTCCACTGTATTCCCTACCTTACAAGAGCTATCGCCGATAACCCAATAGCGCTTCAGTGTGAGGAGCCCAACTTGTCAACGCCGGAGAGAAATCTTCCGCCACCTCTAAGTCCTTAGCGATGCTCGTACATGCGCGTATCTCGCCGGACTTACTAACCGCGGCGCGCGTTCCACGCCCTGCAAAATGATGTTGCGCGCCAGCAGGATGGCGTTGTCCATATCGTCCAGTGCTTTAAAAACGCGTCCTCTGTCAGGTCGGTGATCGCGAGCTGGGAAAAGAGCGAGACATCGCTGAGCCGCGTACGAATGGCAAGCACCATCTTAGCCAGGAAAACCTTGAGGACTACCTCTTGCGCCAGCTTCTCGAAATACGTGCTGGGCATCGCTTTGAGAATCGCCTGATGCTCTGGAGATATCGCTAGATTCGCCTGAAAGGTGACAAAGCGCCGATGCTCTTTCATCTGCACGATGTAAATCGGCTCGCCGTCCGACAAGGTGGTGACGCAATCCAAAATCCCACGCGGGATCGGAGGCGGTTTTCGTGCTCAAACCAGAATCTTCCAGCCATTCCGCGAAGAGTTGGCTGCAGATCGCCGCAGCTACCTCGAGCTGCTCGAAACGAATCGCGCGGATGCTCCAAAATCCGACCACGACCGCGGACAGCAATGCATACCCATCATTCCGTATGACAACCGCCTCAACCAGGACAACTCTTCCTCCCGCATTTCCGAAATTGGCGGGAGTCTCTTTAGCACAAGCGAATCCCGGAGTAGCTCCGTCGCAAGCGAAGAGCTGCAATGAAGCAGATATAGCACCGGGACGATCAGAGTTCGTTGCGCCAGCGCAAGCATGATTGGCGCAAAGTGATTTTGTGATATACGGCACGAGCCGCTGGATGACTCTACGTCATTGACTTGCGTAGAGCCGCTCTGGCTCGCGCCAGGCGGGACTTCGTGGCGGGAACCGAAATGCCCATATGGTCGGCGATCTGCTTGGTCGAATGCCCCTTCATCTGTCCCTGCTCGATCACCGAGCGGAGCGGGGTTGGCAGCTGACCGATCGCCCGTCTTAGATGCCTGGACCGCTCGCGTACCACGTAATGTTTCTCCGGGTCCATGGAGTGCTCGGAAATTTGCCAATGCCTCCAGGACTCTTCTTCAGCGGTTACGTCCATCGACGTTTCCGGCCGGACACGCTTCTTGCGCAGGATCATGAGCGCAGAATTGATGCCGATCCGGGTGAACCAGGTGGCAAAGCTGGACCTTCCGTCAAATTGCCGTAAATGCTCAAAGGCGCGCAGCATGGAATCCTGCAGCGCATCCTCCGCGTCCTCACGATTCTTGGTAACGCTGTAGATGGTGCTGAAGGCGCGTTTCGAGCTACGTGTGCACAGTTCGACGAAGGCCCACTCCTGGCCCGATTGCGCCGCAGCAATCAGCCCTTCGTCGCTCATCGCTGTGGAACTCGACGTTGAGGTTGATTCCGTGCTGCGCTACATCGCAGGAATTCATCGGTACGCCTCCGGGAGAGAATGAAGTGATTCTAGGAGGTTCTGCGGGCAATTCTTTGAGATCACTGTCAGCTAACAGTTGCTGGCTTGGCGGGTATAGCCCATAAACATCGAGTGGCATAACGTCACACTCTGTTCGCCGGGATTCGTTAGGCGGTAGAGTGGATACGTCGTGCCGCGGTCCGATCGTCGGGGCCGCGGCGACGCAAGAGGCAGTGCACAAGGAGATCCACAAGGAAACAATGACACGCTCGTCTGACTCCATTCGCCCCGGTTCTCTGTCCGTTTTTCCTCCAACCAACCGTCGCCAGCTTCCTGCTGGGCGCGGCTGCCACCGCATTCGCCACGGCCCGCCCCAGAGCTCTGGCCGCGGCCTTTGCTCCGGCCAACGATCATGCCGGCGGTCCGCTGAAGATTGAAGCGGTGGAACTGATCGAACTGCATGGCAGGTATACCGAGGAGGCAGGCGTCAACGGGCAGCCGCAAGTGAATCCGCTGGACGTCTACGACGATCTGCGCCCCGAACCCTACACCGATAAGCCGTCGGGCACGAAAGAGGTCCATACCAGCGCGATCTATCTTCGCCTGCACACCGCCGGCGGTATCGAAGGTCTGTACGGCCCCATCGAGAAGAGCGCGGCCATTGTGGTCGAACAGGAGCTGCGCCCCTTTCTCCTGGGCAAGGACGCGCTTGCCGGGGAAGCGCTGTGGGACGAGATGTATCGCTCCAACCGGCACTCGCGCGATGGATTCTTCATGATGGCGATCAGCGCGGTCGACAACACGCTCTGGGATGTGCGCGGCCGCTACTACGGCGTGCCGGTGTATCGGCTGCTGGGCGGTCCCACCGCGCTCCTCGGTCGAGATGTACGCCAGTTGCCTCGGTTTTTCGCTCCAGCCGGAGGCGGTGCGCACCCGCGCCCTGGCCATCAAGCAGCAAGGCTTCCGCTACCAGAAGTGGTTCATGGGCTACGGCCCCGGCTCCGGGCCCGAGGGCATGCAGAAGAATGTCGAACTGGTCCGCATCCTGCGCGAGACCCTGGGCGACGACAGCGAGATCATGTTCGACGCCTACAGCGGATGGGACCAGGACTACACCCTGGAATGGGCGCACCAGGTGGAGAAGTATCGTCCTCACTGGATCGAAGAAGCGACTCACCCGGAGAAGATCGAGAGCTTTGCCGCCATGCGCCGCAGCACCACGATTCCCATCGCCTCCGGAGAGCACTTCTACGGCAGATGGGAGGTGGAGCGCTACCTGCAGGCGGGCGCGCTCTCCGTAGTACAGGCCGATCCGGAGTGGTGCGGCGGCACCTCGGAGCTGGTGCGCATCGGCACCGTCGCTTCGCTGCACGATGTGCCCGTGATCCCGCACGGCCATAGCCTGCGCGCCGCCGTGCACATCATCTGCAGCCAGTCGCCCATGACCTTTCCCCTGGGAGAGTACCTGGTGAACAAGATGCGGCACTACTACCACTTTGAAAGCAATCCCCTGGTTCCGGTCAACGCCCACATCGCCCTGCCCACCGGCCCCGGTTTCAACGTTCAGCTCGATCCCGCCAAAATCGAGTCGCAAACCATACTCAAGTCCGAGTAAAATATGCGGCTTCGCCAGCCCGCGGGAAGAGCCTGACTTACCCGCTATTTGTAGAGATGGGTCCGCCCACGATAGACGATCCGGTTCCGCTGCACCCGGTTCCGCCATAGCGGAGAAACTTCTGGATCCGTTTCCCGGTATCGACTTCCGCCGGTATAGATGTTGCCCTTGCTGTCCACGCTCACCTGGTGCAGCCAGTGGAATTCTCCCGGCATCCGGCCACTGCGTCCGAGCCGGCCCAGCTCCTGCAGATTGCTTCGGTTCAGGATGTAGATGGTCATGTTGGCGTTGTCTCCGACATAGAGGCAACTCTGCGCCTTGTCCGTGGAGAAGTTCATGGAAACGGCTGTTCCAATGATGTTGGTGTGCTCGCTGACAAATTGCTCGGCCACGAAACCGCATTTGCCGGCCTCGCCGGCCGGATTGCTGCACGGCTTGCCCAGCGCGGGATCGTTCTTGTCAAACACCTGAATGCGATCGTTTCCCCGGTCGCAGACATAAATCTTGCCGTCATTGGCGATCTTCACGCAATGCACGGGGTTGCGGAAGAATGCGGGCTTCTTGTTGCCTTTGGTGTAGTCCGCGATCCACGTCCCGGCGGCCTTGGCGGCTGCGTCGTCGACGGGATTGTTTCCATAGGCGCCGAAATGGCCGATATATTTGCCGGTGTCGGCGTCGACGATCAGGACGCGGCGGTTTCCGTAGCCGTCGGCGATGTAGAGGCGGTTGGTTGCGGGATCGACCACCATGTCCGCCGCCTGGTAGAGCAGCGGCGTGCCATTGATGCCGCCATGCGTGTCGTTGCTGTCTGGTCCCTTGGGAGTTCCGCCGATTCTCATCTTGAAATTGCCGTCCATGTCGAACTTCAGTACGAAGCCGTCGCCGCCTTCCTTGTTCGTCGTCCAGGGCGATGCCTCCCGTGGTCGGCCGCCGCGGAATTTCCCGAGATCCAGACGTTGTCGTTCTGGTCGACATAAATGCCGTGCTCACTGTTGGGCCAGATGCAGCCTGCCTCCGCCTTGCATTTACCGCCGATGAAACCGGGATCGGCCGGACCGCCCCAGGCGCGCAGCAGCTTGCCGTCGGTATCAAACTCCAGAACCGAAGGAGCGGCTTTGCAGCAATCGGCGATCGGTGCCATACGCGCGCACCTGGCCCAGGCCGTTGACCGGCTGACCCTTCTGCATCGATGGCGCCGGGCACGGGCCCTTCGAGGCCGGCCTCTTCATTGGTCATGGTGCGCGGCCGGTTGTAGACCCAGATATGGTCATGCTGGTCGACATAGAGCCCGCCTATCTGGCCCAGAAGCCAGTTGTTCGGCAGCGGCTGCGGCCATGCGGGATCGACCACGAAACCCGGCGTCTTGCCGGTGCTCGATGCGTTGTACACGCCGGTCTGCTTGAAGAGCCGGTCAAGAGAGCCATTGTTCTTGAGGAGATTGGTATCGGTATCGGCGGCCATGACCAGGCTGGTCAGGGTCAATAACACCATCGGCAGCGCAGCCGTCACTTTGCCGTGGATCATCATTCTCAACCTGGGCAGCAGACGAGTAACTTCCATCTGCTGCCGTGACCCCAGGATGAGAGCATATTATTCCCGCCCCTTCAAGTGCTCCGCGCAGAGCGCTACTGTTGTGGTGGAGGTCCGCCCCACCCGGCCCACCGCCGCCTTGCATCCGCTGCTGCATGCGCTCCTGCATTTGCTGTTGATCTGCTTCAAACTTCTTTTTCTGGTCATCGTTCAAAACGGCTTCAATCTTTGTCTTGGTGTCGGCGTGAATGCTCTGCATCTTGGCCATGCGGTCTTCCCGCGATAGCGAGGAATCCCCGCGCAACGCCTGCATTTGCTGCTGCTGGGATGCCAGAATGGGCTTGAGTTGGGTTTGCTGATCGGCGGAGAGGTTGTAGCGCTTGGTCATCCCCTCCAATTGCTGCGCCGGATCCATCATCCCGCGATGGCGGGGGTGGCGCGGGGGTTTCGGGAGCTCCACCGGGTTCCTGGGCAAAGACGTGAGCGCCACCCACCAGGCATACGGCCAGGACAGCGCTCTGTAAACGAAAACTGAATGGCTTCTTCATCGGAACAATTCCTCCATGGCTTGCAGTGTACGAACGCTTGACCTCTGTATAGACGAGACGCGCAGGTAATACGATGTCAGCTCACTCCGTCTGACTATCGCTCAGCGTTCACTAGCATGAACAGATCGGGAGACGCGCTACAGGCCCCCGGTGAAGAGGTGCGCCAAGTGGAGCCGTCGGCGTAGGTAATCGCGTTCACGTCCACGGCGGTGATCGCAGTGAAGCGGCTTAACGAAAGGTTGCGCGAAGCCTGGCCGTTTCCTTTCACGTCCAATGCGACGTCAACCGTCGTTGCCAGATCAGGATCCGCTCCCGATAAGGGGACGTATCTCCACTTGTTACTAAATCCGTGAACGACGACTTGCGCGCTCACGATGGACTGCGGCGAGAGGTTGGTCAAGATGAGACGGATTCCATGATTCTGAACCGACAGCCGGACCTGACCATAAGGAAGTGCCTTTCCGTTGATGGAGGGAGCCTCGGCGCCTATTGCAGTGGGGAGCCCGGTTGCATGTTTTACCTCCAGGCCGACGGGACAATTGGTGCGGTCCATGTGCAAGGGAGGCGTCGCCAAGGCGAGCTTTGCGTCGGAACGAATGACGGTCTCTTGGCTAAATGCACACGTGGTCGTAAGCAGGATGGCGAGCGAGAGGATGCTGGCGCATTTCATATCTGGCCCCCGGTTCATACGTACAATGCAAACACGGTACTCCTCTCGGTTTTTGAGAGCAAGGGCCCAAGATACTCCGAATTGACACGCTACTTCTGAAACAGTAGCGGAGCGAAATGGATGAGATTGTCGCGCCAGACCGGCCATTGGTGGTGACCTGGGGTTTCGATAGCAGTCACCGGAAGTCCTTCGGCTTTGAGCGCGGCGATCACGGTCTGGTTGGGCTTGAGCAGCGCATCGTCTACACCGCAGGCCATCCACAGCAGACGAAGGTTTGCCTTCTGCGCGTTGGTCTGCGGAAGATCCGCGATGGCTTTGGCATTGAGGCCGGCGGAGAAGGTACCGATCCAGGCGAACAGCTCCGGGTGCGTAAGACCGACGAACAGGCTCTCATGGCCGCCCATGGATAGACCGGCGATAGCGCGATCCTCGCGCTTCTTCGACACGTGATAGTTAGCTTCAATCTGCGGGATCACTTCGGTGACGAGTGCTTTTTGATAGAGGTCGTAATTCTGCTCATTGAGATCCGGAGTGCGCCCGGGCTTGAGCACCGCCATGTTGCCATAGCCCAGCGTCATCACCACAATCATCGGCTTCGCTTTGCCCGAGGCGATCAGGCTGTCGAGGATAAAGTTCGCCTTCCCCACCTGGGTCCAGCCGTCGGCTGCATCGCTGTAGCCGTGCAGAAGATAGAGAACGGGATAGCTCTCCCGGGACTTCGCGTTATAACCGGGCGGCGTGTAGACGTAGTAGTCGCTTTGATTGTTGGGCAGGCCGAGAACCACCTGCGAAGTGTAGAAATGGTGTTCCACGATGCCGTGCGGAATGGACTGCAACTCCCACGGTTCGGGGGGCGTGCCGGGAATGGTGAGATTGCTCCAAAGGGTCAGCATGTTGTCGCGCACATCGGTGTTCCTGGGGTCCAGCAGCGGCGTGCCATCGACCACAAAGCGATAACCATAGATTTCGGGTGCGAGGACCGGGGTGGTCGCGGTCCACAGACCGGCCGCATCCTGCTGCATGGCCGTGACTGCGCCTTCAAGCACCAGGTCGACTTTCTGCGCGTTGGGGGCGCGCAGGCGGAGGGTCACCGTGTTGTCAGGGTGGATCTCGGGCGAGAGGTAGGGCGGGAACGCAGGCGCATTGGCCGGGGGTGGGGTCACCGGGGCGGGCGGGGTCTGGGCCGCCGCGAAGAGCGGTAGGCATGCAGCGAAAAGCAATGCTTTGATGACGGCACGAATGGGTCGTTGTTTCATCGCGAAAGTCTATCAAACCAGTCACATGGACGGCTCCTGAAGGGCCTTATTACTAAAGGTTGGAAAAGGTTACCGGAAGTGTAGCCGAATCCCTTCCGGCCTTCATATAAGTAATGGAGCAGGAGGAGGAACGATGCCTATTGAACAGTGCAAACAGTGCGGTGAGATGATGACCGAGCAACCGGCTGCCTATGAGACGGTAAACCTCGCCGGTGTCCCGAAGCATTCCGATCGGTTTTACGAGCAGTGGTTCGTCTGTCGGAATGGCCATCGCAAGGGATACATCTCCGGGCACGGGTCTGGTCCCGGAGCTGTTATGGTCGTAAGCCAAACCAATGTAGTCAGCGTTCGCTCCTAAGAACCTTACAGCGCCAGCTGTGCACAGAAATGCCTTTGGGCTTCAGTCCGGGGCATTTTTCTGTTTCCGCGTTCGAACCGGCTGCGGAAAACTCTCCGAACGAAGGGCACGGCTTTAGCCCCTGAGGTACGTCTCTTGGGCATGCCGGACGAAACCGGCCATCTTTCGACGGCCTGAGAGGCGCTGAGGTACTGGTGGTCACAAAGAAATTCGCGGGAATCATTGGAAAACGTACCTCAGCGGCTGAAGCCCTCTCCCATCGCACAGAAGAGGGGCACGGCTGAAGCCGTGCCCTTCGTCCAGTGACTTTTTCCGAACTGTTCAGCCCTTGAAGCAATGCACACTCCCGCCCGCCAACGAGACTTCCAACCGGTTACAGCGGTGCTGGGTTTACGCTGAGTCAGGTGCTGCGGGATGAGGCCTGGATGAATCGTGCTCAAAAGATAGCTGCGGCGGTGTCGCTGGCGGTGCTGGTTTTGTGTTTGCTGGCAAGCTTCATGACCCGGGGCGTGATGGAGAATCTGCCCTTCCTGCATGGGCAAAAGGCAGGTTGGAACGCCGTCCCTCGCCCCTACGGAATCGTGGACCAACGGCCTTGGCAGACCGCGAAGACGCTGAGCGGCGTTGGCGGTATCCGCAGAGGAATTGCAGCTTGCGCGCGAAGCGGAGCGCCTGGCCGATCACGAGGTAGACCAGAATTTCGCTCAATCTCTGCGCCAGGCGAGTGCAGAGACCAGGCAGCTGACCGGCGAGGCACTGACCTTGCAGCAGCGGGTCACCGACCTGCAGCAGACAGTCAAAGAGGACCAGGATCGGGTCGCAGCATTGACGGCGAAGGCCGGTCCCGCCGCGGGAGCGGCCGGCGCCGTCAGCCCGGCGACAGACGATCTGGATGTCGCCAAGGCGCAGCTGAGTCTTGACCAGGACGAGTTGTCGGATTCGATGGAGGATCTGGCACGAGCGAGTGGAGATCATCGAGGGTGAGATTCAGCGGGAGTTATCCGCACGCGAAGCGGAGATGAAGAAGTACAACCTGCAGGCAGGGGAGGAGGGACAGACCGCGGTGGTCTCCGCCGGCCAGTACACCACGCTGGCGGGGCAGATCGCGGAGTGGTGGGCGCAGCGGAGCAGGAAACAACTGATCGAGCAGGCGGAAGGGTTGGCGCGCGCCGACGTCGCTGCGCTCACGGCGGACCATGTCCAGGCTACAGCAGGAGGCCCAGACGGCCGAAGCGAGTGCCGCCGCCGCCCAAACAGCCGGGGAGTCGAGTTCGACCCGGGTTAAGCAACTGCAAGGCCTGGCCAGCCAACGGACTATCTTGAGCATCCTCGACGACCGGCTGGGCGCGCAGCAGCAGTTGGTTACGCTCTACGTCCGCTGGGGCAATCAAGTAGAGCTGCAGCACAAGATCATGCTCCACCTGATGCTGCGGTCGCTGACCTTGATCGCGACCATTGTTCTGCTGACCATCCTGGCCGGCTGGGCCCTGCAGGTGGCCTTCGACCACATGTCGCGCGACCGGCGGCAGAGGCAGACGCTGCGCATCATTCTCAACCTGGGGACACAAGTCATCGGCTTGCTGCTGGTGCTGCTGGTCATCTTCGGCACTCCGCGGCAAATGCCGACGATCCTCGGGCTGGCTACGGCGGGGTTGACCGTGGTCTTCCAGGACTTCATCCTGGCCTTCTGTGGTTGGTTTGTGCTGATGGGGAAGAACGGGATACGGGTGGGCGACTGGGTGGAGATTGACGGCGTTGGCGGTGAGGCGGTGGAGATCGGGCTCTTCCGCACCTGGTTGCTGGAGACAGGAAACTGGACGGCCAATGGTCACCCGACGGGGCGGCGGGTCTCCTTTCTGAACGGGTATGCGATTCGCGGGAAGTACTTCAATTTCTCCACCGCCGGGCAGTGGATGTGGGATGAGATCAAGGTGAGTATCCCGCCCGGAGCAAAGGCTTATCCGTTGATCGACCAGATCCGCGAGGCAGCAGTAAAGGCCACCGAGTCGGACGCGAAGATGGCGGAAGAGGAGTGGAAGCGCGTGACCCACGAGCAGGGTGTACCCCAGTTCAGTGCGATCCCTTCCGTCGATATGCGCCCGGCAGATGCGGGTGAGGGCGTGGACATCGTAGTACGCTATGTAACCCGTGCAGGAGTCCGGCTGGAGACCCGGAACCGTCTCTTCGGAAAGGTGGTCGAGCTGATGCAGGGTGCGCGGGAGGTAAACCAGAAGTAAGCGATCGGCGAGGGCTTCAGCCCAGGGCATTTTGTTTCCACGTGGTGCCCCCACGTTCCCCCTTAGCCGTGCTGTTCCTTGAGCCGGAGGATTTCTGTTGGGATTTGCTCTGATACAGCTAAACTAATCCACACTCCCCTTCGAAACTCCTACAGATCACAGGCAATACTGGGTTTACGCTGAGTCAAGTGCGGCAGAAGAGGCCGGATGAATCGTGCTCAAAAGATAGCTGCGGCGGTGTCGCTGGCGGTGCTGGTTTTGTGTTTGCTGGGAAGCTTTATGACCCGGGGAGTGATGGAGAATGTGCCCTTCCTGCATGGGCAAAAGGCAGGTTGGAACCCCATTCCGCTCCCCTACGGGATCGTGGACCAGCGGCCTTGGTCGACCGCGAAGACGCTGACCGCATTGGCGGCATCGGCGAAGGAACTGCAGCTTGCGCGAGAAGCGGAGCGGCTGGCCGACCACGAGGTAGACCAGAATTTCGCTCAATCTCTGCGCCAGGCGAGTGCAGAGACCAGGGAGCTGACCGGGGAGGCATTGACCTTGCAGCAGCGGGTCACCGAACTGCAGCAGAAAGTCGAAGAGGAGCAGGAACGGATCGTGGCTTTGAGGGCAGAGGCCGCCGGCCCCGTTGAAGACGCGGCCCCTGCTTCAGCCGGTGCAGTTGAGCGGGTGCGAGACGACCTGGATGCTGCCAAGGCCCAACTGAGCCTTGACCAGGATGAATTATCGGATTCCATGGGCGAATTGGCACGGGCGAGTGGAGATCCTCGGGAGGAAATTCAGCGGGAGTTATCGGCACGCGAAGCGGAGATGAAGAAGTACGACCTGCAGGCAACCGGGGGTGAAAAACAGGCCGCGGTCTTCTCGGCTGGCCGGCACACTACGCTGGCGGGGCAGATTTTGGCGTGGTGGGCACAGCGCAGCAGGAAGCAACTGATCGAGCAGGCCGAGCAGCTGGCGCGCGCGGATGTCGCTGCGCTCACCGCGGACCATGCCAGGCTGCAGCAGCGAGGCCCAGACGAGCGAAGCCAATGCTGCCGCCAAAACGGCCGGGGAATCGAGTGCGGCCCGGGTTAAGGAACTGCAAGGCCTGGCCACGCAACGGACTATTTTGAGTATCGTCGACGACCGCTTATCGGCGCAGCAGCAGCTTGCGGCGCTCTACGTTCGCTGGGCCAACCAGGTAGAGCTGCAACAGAGGATCATGCTGCGCCTGATGCTGCGGTCGCTGGCCTTGATCGCGATCATTGTTCTGCTGACTATCCTGGCTGGCCGGGCTTTGCAGGTGGCATTCGACCGCATGTCGCGAGACCGGCGGCAGTGGCAGACGCTGCGCATCCTTCTCAACCGGGGCACAGAAGTGATTGGCTTGCTGCTGGTGCTGGTCGTCATCTTCGGCCCTCCGCAGAAGATGCCGACCGATCCTGGGGGTGGCTACGGCGGGGTTGATCCTGGTCTCGGGCGAACAACGTACCGCAGGCGGCCCTCGGCGGGGCGCACAATGGCCCGGCAGCACCGTTGTGGTTGCTGTTCACCACCGACGAATTCAACGGGCAGACCATTTTCCGGGCCGACGTCGCCGCCACCGGCCCTACCTCACCGGTGCCGCCGGGGATTCCTCGGAGCCCCGGGCCGGGCCAGTACTACATCTCCCCCGCGCTCAGCGCGCTGCTGCGCAGCGCCCCGGCGGACGAACTGGCGGACCGTTACCCCGGGCACCAGGCGGGCCTCATCGGTCAGGCGGGCCTGCCGTCCCCCGACTCTCTGGTCATCGTCGTGGGCCGTTCCGCCGCGCAGATGTCGCACCTGCCCGGCGCCGCGGAGGTGACCAGCCTCAACACCACTCCGCCCAGCGGCTGCGGCGACGCCTGCGTGATCCGGGAAGGCCTCGGCCCGTCCGGCGTCGACCTCGTCCTATCCGTGGTGGCGCTGGCGCTGGCGCTGCCGGTGCTGATCTTCATCGGCACCGCCACCCGCCTGTCCGCAGCCCGCCGGGAGCAGCGGTTCGCCGCGATGCGCCTGGTCGGCGCGACACCCAGGCAGATCTCGCTCATCGCGGCCGCGGAGTCCGCGGTGGCCGCGGTAGTTGGCGTCGCCATCGGTTTCGGCCTGTTCTTCGTGCTGCGAATCCCGCTGGCCGCCATCCCGTTCACCGGCCAGTCGTTCTTCCCCGCCGAGCTGTCGCTCAGCCTGCCCGACATCCTCGCGGTCGCGGCCGGCGTGCCGACGGCCGCCGCCGTCGTGGCCCGGCTGGCGCTGCGGCGGGTGAACATCTCCCCGCTCGGCGTCACCCGCCGGGTGACCCCGGCGCCGCCGCGGGCCTGGCGGGTGCTCCCCCTGCTGGCGGGCCTGGCCGACCTCGGGTTCTTCACCGTGCGCGGCATGCCGGCGAGCCCAGCCGGGCAGGTCCTGTTGTTCGTGCCCGCCTTCGCGCTGATCATGATCGGCCTGGTCGTCGCGGGGCCGTGGCTGACGATGGCGGGGGCCCGCGTCATGGCCCGGCGCGCCAGCCGCCCCGGCGCGCTGATCGCCGCGCGGCGGCTGGCCGACGACCCGCGGGCCGCGTTCCGGGCGGTCAGCGGCCTGGTCCTGGCGCTGTTCATCTTCACCGTGGCCGCCGCGGTGCTCGCCACGCAGGACACCAAGAACTACGGGCCGGTTGACGGCGCGGCGGCCGCCAACATCCTCGTCGACCAGTTCTCGACGACGGATGCTCACGACACATCGGCGGTGGGATCCGCGCCGCCTCCGCCCGTGACGGTGCTGACGCAGCTGCGGCACATCTCCGGCGTCCAGGGCACCGTCGAGTTCCGGGCTGACCCGGGGCTGACCATCACCAGCCCGCAACTGCAGCTCAGCGACTTCCCGGGCGCCGTGGTGTCGTGCGCCCAGCTCGCGAGCGCTCCTGGCCTCGGCCGCTGCCCGACGGGGGCGGCAGCGGTGGAGGTCCCCGCCTTCCTCGCCAACGTCGGCAGCAACCTGGCGGGGCTCACCTGGCCGGCCGCCAATATCCCCGCCCGGCGGCTGGACAGCCTCCCGCTGGGCAGCCTGGACGTGGCGACCAACGGATCGCAGCCCGTGATCGAGCAGGCCAGGACGGTACTGGAGACCGCTTACCCGACGGGCACCGGCTCGCCGCCGCAAACGCTCGGCGAGGTCACTGCGGTGGACAACGGGGCGGACAACGCCTACCAGCAGCTCGCCGACGTGGTGATCCTGACCAGCCTGACCATCGCCGGCTGCACCCTGGCGGTGAGCGTGGCGGGCGGGCTGGCCGACCGCAAGCGCCCGTTCAGCCTGCTGCGGCTCACCGGAGCCCGGCTCGGCATGCTGCGCCGCGTCATCGCCCTGGAGAGCGCGGTCCCGCTGCTCGCCGTCGCCGCGGTCGCGATCGGCACCGGGTTCGGCGCGTCGGCGATGTACGCGACCATGGAGATGCACCTCTCCCTGGTGGCGCCGGGCGCCGCTTACTTCGTCCTGACCTCGGCCGGGATCGTGCTGGCCCTCGGCCTCATCCTGGCCACGTTCCCGCTGCTGCGGCGCATCACCGGCCCGGAGACGGCCAGAAGCGAGTGATCCGGTAAGTCACGCGGCCAGGATGTGAGCGCCGGGCAAGTCCTGTCGGCTGATGCCACTGTCCGTTCGGAAAAAGAAGACAGACCTCAGCCGGTTACGGCGGTCAGGCGATGGCTAGACGGCCGCCCCCTGGACGGCGGCCAGGCGCTCGCGGCGCAGGTTCAGCACCAGTTCCTCGCGCCGCGGGTCGATCGGCGGCAGCGATCCGACGACCCAGCCGAGCAGCAGGTCGGCCAGGCTGGGGTTACGCACCAGCGCGGGACCGTGCAGGTAGGTGCCGAGCACCCGCCCGGTGTACGCGCCCTCGGTCCCGTCCCCGTTGCCGACACCGGTCAGCACCGTGGCCAGCGGTGCCGCGTAGGGGCCGCGCCG
Organism: uncultured Actinomycetes bacterium; assembly: GCA_963705835.1. Lineage (GTDB taxonomy): Bacteria > Actinomycetota > Actinomycetes > Streptosporangiales > Streptosporangiaceae > Palsa-504. The sequence goes on along the minus strand of CAVPLC010000077.1, from coordinate 55,208 downwards.
GGTGGTGCCCTGATGGTTCTCGAAGCCGGTGAGCCGGTGCACGCCGAGCGCCGGATCGACGTCAGCGATGATCTCACCGACCCCGCGCCGCTGGCCGCGGCCGCTGCGGATGTCGAGGAGCCCCAGACCCGGCAGGGGCTCGCCTTCGGACCCGCCGAACTCGGCTCCGACGATCTGGTATCCGGCACAGACCGCGAAGATGACCGCGCCCCGGCCGACGGCCGCGGACAGCCCGCCGTCGGCCCGCAGCCGGCGCGCGGCGAGGACCTGCGGCAGGTCCTCGCCACCGCCCAGCAGGTAGATATCGCCGTCGACCGGCACCCGCTGGTCGGAGTTGACCTCGGCTATCTCGACCGGGATGCCGCGGAGCCTGGCGCGGCGGGCCAGGACGAGCAGGTTGCCGCGATCGCCGTAGGTGCTGAGCAGGTCCGGGTACACCCAGACCAGCCTCAGCGCCGAGGGCCTTGGGGACCCCGCCGATCCGTAGCGGCGGCCGAGACCCTGTTCCATCGCCCCTCCTGCCGGTAGCGCGCGTCAGGCCGTGCGCCCGAGCACCGCGCGGATCTGCTGGAACGCCGTGTAGTTGGCGATCACGTCCATGGACGGGCTGCGCGCGAGGTCCACCGCCTCGTCGACCGTGCCGACCACGCGGAAGGCCACCTCGTCGGCCTCCAGCCGGACCGCGAGGTCGAGCTTGCGCTCGCCGGTCACGAACACCGGCCGTCCGCGCAGGCGGCGGTAGTCCACGTCCCACAGCCACGAGGTGTCTCGCCCGTCCGGCACCTGCGCGTTCACCGCCAGGATGACCGGAACCGGGGGCGGGGTCAGGACGTCGAGCGCTTCCAGCCAGCCGGCCGGGTTCTTGGCCAGCAGCAGCCGCAGGTCACAGCCGCGGCGCTGCACCTGCGTGTAGCGGCCCGCGACCGAGCGCACCTGCTCGACCGCGGCCATCCCCTGGGTGACTCCGACGCCGAATACCTCCGCCACCGCGAACGCGATCACGGCGTTGGAGCGGTTGGCCCGTCCGGGCAGCATCAGGTCGAGCGGGCGGGACCGGCCGGTGGGGTCGATGACCTCGTCGCCGGCCAGCACCCAGCTGACCGGGGGGCGCCGGTTGGGGCACTCACCGCAGTGCCAGTCATCGCCGTCACGCCGCAGGTGCGATCCGCAGTTCGGGCAGCACCATGAGTCGTCGTGCCAGCGCTGGCCCGCGGCCACCCAGGTGACCGTGCGCGCCTGCCCCGCGGCCCACGCCACCAGCGGGTCGTCCGCGTTCGCGATGACCCGGCAGTCCGCGGCGGCCAGCGCGGCCCGCCAGCGGCGGGCCAGCAGCCAGATCTCCGCCGCCCGGTCCATCTGGTCGCGGCTCAGGTTCAGCAGCGTCACCACGCGTGCGGCCGTCGCCTCGAGCATGGCCGGCATGTACTTCTCGTCGACCTCGAGCACCGCCATGGTGGCGTCGGGCGCCTTGGCCAGCGCGGCCACCAGGCCGGCCTCCATGTTCGCGCCGAAGGCGTTGGAGGCGACCTGCTGGCCCAGCGTGCCGAGCGCGGCGCTGATCAGCCGGGTCGTGGTGGTCTTCCCGTTGGTGCCGGTGACCAGGATGATCTGCCGGCCGCGGGCGAGCAGCGAGAGCAGATCCGGTTTCAGCCGCAGACCGATGACCCCGCCGATGACCGACCCGTCGCCGCGGCCGGCCAGCCGGGAGGCGCGTCCGGCCGCGCCGCCCACCGTGGTGGCCAGGCGTGCGCGGAGGGGAAGGCTGAACCGCCGGGACGGTGGGCTGCTCGTGCTCATCTCGGCCCGAGCCTATCGGGTCGCGCCACCGCTATCGGCGCTTACGCCAGTCAAGGCGGGGCGGAGGCGGCCCGAGATTGGGCGGCGGCCGGTCCTCGCCGGCCCGCCAGCTCCCCGGCGGGCGGTCCTCGGCGGCGGGCCGGCTCGCGGGCACGGCCCCAGCGGACGCCGCGGTACCAGGGGGCACGGCGCCGGCGGACGCCGCGGTGCCGGCGACCGCGACCGGCAGGCCGCGGAACTCCTCCAGGGTCACCAGCGTGGCGGCGCTGAGGCTGCCGATGCCCGGATTGGCGTCGGCCATCACCACCTGCCGGCCCGCGGGCCCGGCGTAGGTGATGATCATCGCGCTGGCCGGAAGCTGCTGGAGTTCGTGCTGCTCGACCAGGAATTCCCGGGACCGCTGCAGCGCACGGGCGAGGGACTCGCTGTCGCCCGTGGCCCTGGACGTCGTCATTCCCCACGCCGTGCTCGTGCTGATCCCGGCGCTGACCGATTCGGATTCGCTGGTGCCGCGCGAATCGCTGGCCTGGGTGCTCCGGGACAGGGTGCCCCGCCACGGCAGCAGGCCGCCCGCCTCGGTCCGCCCGCGCCCGGTGCTGCGCGCCGTGCCTTCGGTGGCTGACCACGACGTGGCCAGCGAGCTCACCGAACCCGTGGTGCTGGTGTACGTGCTCCCTGTGGTGTCGGTGACCGACAGCCCGATCGTGTCGGTGAGCTGGGACAGCACGAAGCGATGCTCGGTGCCGAGCTGCTCGCTCGCGGCCTTGGCGTCCTCGGCGTTGCCCAGCCGCATGAAGGCCACCGCGGCGTTACCGCGCCCCAGCCGCTGCTTGACGTGCGGCGGCACGGCGCGATAGGCGAGCACGAGCCCGGTCCCGGTGCGCTCGCACGCGTCGCACAGCCGGTCGAGCGTGTCGCCGCGCAGCTTGTCGGCGCCGAGCACGAACAGCGTGTGCTGCCACGGCGGTCCCGGCCGCGCCTCGCGCAGCGCGTGGGTCAGCGCGACGGCCAGGTAGGTGCCGAACACCCGGCCCTCGACCGCCCCGGCACGCTGGCCGACGGCGACCACTCGCAGCGCGCTGGGCGGCAGCGAGGCCGGCGCGGTGCCGGCCGCGGCGAGCTTGCGGAGCTGAGACTCCAGGACCCAGGCCCGCTCGACCACCACGCGGTCGGTCGCCCCCCGGCCGAACATCGCCCTGAGCCTGTCGGCCTGCGCCTCGGTGATCAGTCCGGCGGCCACGTCCGCACGCGGATCCCCGACCTGCGCCAGCGTCCGCAGGGCGGCGGTCACGCCGGCGATCGTGGCGGTGCCGCCCAGCACGTCGATGACCCGCTCGAGGATGGCGTTGTCGAACGACAGGTCGCGCGCGGAACCCGGGTCCTCGGTCACGCTGACGACCAGCGACAGCACGTCGGCCAGGCCCTGGGCGCCGAGCCCGGTCCCCAGGTCGAGCCGGGGCAGGTCTTCGGGGAGCACCCACACCAGTGGTTCGATGCCCGAGGTTCGCGCGAAGGCGATCAGGTCCAGGGCGACCGAGCCTTCGGACAGGTCAAGGACCGTCACCTCCCCGCCGGTCGCCAGCCGGTGCGCGGCGGCGGTGGTGAGCATCGCCGACCAGCCGGACAGCGTGCCGCCCGCCACGTCGACGCGGTGGATGCCGCCGGGCACGCACACGGCGTACCAGCGTTTCTGATGCTCATGGGCGATGCGCAGGGCCTGCCACTCCCGGACCCGGCTGGCGTGCTCGGCCTGCGACGCGAAGAGCTGGCTTTCCTGGGCCGCGCGTATCCTGCCGACCCGGCTGTGCTCATAGGCCAGCCTGGACCGCAGGGCCCGCTCGCCCTGCCAGATGGCGTATCCGCTGACCGCCGCGACCAGCACGCCGCAGATCACGCCGAGCCCGGCCAGCAGCGGGCTGAGCCAGCCGGCCAGCCCGAGCACGATCGCCACCGCGGCGATCGCCACCGCGGCGATGAACGCGGCCCTCAGCGGCCGGTTGAGCAGGCTCTCCTCGCGCCGCTGGGCCGTGGCCCAGTCGGCGTTGAGCCGCTCTTGCTCGGGCGGAGTCGGCCTGCGCGGCGCCGGCCCCGGATCGGGGTACGGTGTCGCGTACTGCCAGCCCAGGTAGACCCGGTCGGCGCGGGCGGCGTTCACGTGCCCTCCCACGCCCGCCGCCCGGCCGCGGACGCCCTCGTGTCCCGCGCGAGCGGCGGGATTCGCGCCCGGACGGCAAGCGCGCGCGGTACCAGCCGTCGCGGGTTCTTGACCGTGAGGAGGAACTCACCGTCGCGAAGCGCCGACAGGCTGCCCGAGGACGCCGCGGGTCCGGGCCCCGGATCGCGCGCGGCCGCCGGCTCGGCACGGTCGGCCCCGCGCGGCACCGGATCGGGGCCGCCGGCCAGGGTCGCGAGGTGGCGTGCCGTGGCCGCGTCGTTCATCCGGTGCACGACCACCACGTTGGTGAGCTCCGCGAGCTCGGCCGCGGCTCGCGCCGACGTCGTCGCCGCGAGCACCGGCAGCCCGGCGTCGGGACCGCGGGCGATGATCTCGGTGACGGAGCCGCGCGGCATCGAGCCGCACTCGGCCAGCCACACGATCCCGTCGCCCTCGACGCCGATCCGGTGCAAGGCGGCGCCTGCCGCGAGGAGGTCCCGGCATATCAGCCGGGTGAGCATGGCTGAGCTCGCCGCTGAGCTCGCCGCCGAGGTTGCCGCTGAGCTTGCCGCCGGCGCTGGCCCGCCGAGGCGGAACAGGACGACGCCGCGCTCGGTGGCCGTCCGGCCGAGGTCGATCGCGTCCGCCTGGCCCGGCGGACGCAGCCATCGCCCGAACGCCGACGCCCGGAGCTCGCGCAGTTGCCGCTCGAGCTGCGCGGTGGTGGCCGGTTCGGCGAGCAGCAGGCTCACCGAGACCCGGATCCGCTCGGCGAGCAGGTCGTGGCGCTGATACGCGGCCGGCACGTGCTCCATGCGGGCCCGCATCGCCGTGGGGTTCAGCAGGTGGATGACCTCGTCCAGCACGGGAACCCTCGGGTCGCCCGGCGCGGCGTCCAGGAGCTCGAAGACGTCCTCGAGGTAGGCGGTACAGCTGCGCCGGTACTGCGCGCCGGGTCCGTCCCAGCCGATCATGGCGGCGATGAGCGCGGCCCGCTGGGCGGGATCGCCACGCCGGAACGGCTCGTAGCAGGCGGGCCTGATCCACCCGTCCGCGGCCTGGCCCGGGCCGGCCGGTCCTGCTGCCGGGTCGCCGAACACATGCAGCGGCGCGCCCGCCGCGGCGCACACCGCCGCCAGCCGCCGGGGCAGCTCCGGGTCGCCGGTGAGGTCCACCGCGAACACCGGCTTGCGCCGCCGCACGGCCGCGTGCACGAGCTGAAAGCTCGTGGTCAGCACGTCCTGCTCGGCCGAGCCGCACACCGATATCCCGCCGGCCGTCTCGGCCCACGACACGGTGACCCGTGCGCCGGACCCGGCCGCGACGCCGAGGCAGCTGCCGTCCCTGGTCACGACGCCGCCCGCCCGGATCGCCCGCCTGGTCGCGGCGCGCCTGGCCGCCACCAGCAGCCCGGGCCGGGCCGCGGGCAGGTTCCACTCGTCCGTGTGCAGCCAGCTCAGCCAGCCGACCACGGCCGCCTCGGCGGCGCCGGCCAGGATGGCCAGCGGGAGCTGCCGCGGCAGCCAGCTGCCCATCTGGGCGAACGCGCCGGTGAAGTGCAGCAGATGATCGGCCTGATGCCCGCCGGCGCCGAGGTACCCGATCACCTTGGCCGGGCCGTCGGCGAATCCGGCCGCCGCGGCCCGCAGGCCGACCGCCGCCGTCCAGGCCAGGGCGGTGACGGCCGGGACGATCAGCCACGCCAGCCGCCACCTGGTCACCCTGGTGGTCAGCGCGAACACGGCGGCGATGACGATCGTCAGCTGCGCGAACACCAGGTGCGCGAGGACGACGAGCACAAGGCCAGCAGCCAGGATCTCGCCGCGGCGGGGAAGGCTCCTCGGGACGAGATATCGGGCACGGCGTGGCATCTGTTCCGCCCCTGTCACGACCCTGGCCAACATCTCGATCCAGAGTCGCAGGTGCAGGGGCCTGTGTCCAGGAAGCTAGCCTTTCAGCACCCTTACGGTTGCCCGTGGCGTCATCCGTGAATCGTGCCGATCTGGGCCTTGGACAAGGTGACGGTGGACGACGGCAGCGGCTGGAAGTTCACCGACGACAGCTGCGAGACGCCGCTTGTGATCGCCCAGTAGAGGAAGGCCTGCAGGTCCCGTGCCTTGGTGGCGCTGGACTGCGCGGTGTTCACGATGGCGTATTCGTAGTTGATGATCGGGTACGCCAGCGCGCCCGACCCGTTGATCAGGGATATCGCCTCACCCGCCGGCGTGTTGGTGAAGCTGGCCAGCGCCGCGTCGACCGCCGCCGCGGTGGGCAGCACGTACCGGCCCGAGGAGTTACCCACGGCGGCCTCACCGAGGTTGGCCGCGGTGACCTGCGACAGGTAGCTCACGCCGGCGTAACTGATCGCGCCGGGCGTGGTCTTCAGGTTGGCCAGGATGGCTCCGGTCCCGTTCGCGGCGATCTCGCCGGGCTGCTGCGGCCAGGCGACGGTGGTGCCGATCAGCGAGGAGCTCCAGTCGGCGGGGTCCTGGGCGTTCAGGTACGACGTGAACAAGAAGGTGCTGCCCGAGCTGTCGGCCCGGTGGATCAGCACGATCGCGGTGCCCGGCAGCGGGACGCCCGGGTTGATGGCCGTGATCGCCCGGTCGTCCCACTTGGTGATCTGGCCGGAGAAGATCTTGGCCAGGACCGTGCCGTCGAGCTTCAGGTGCGTCGACGCGCTGAGCCCCGGCACCTTGTAGACGACCATCAGCGCGGCCACCGCCAGCGGGATGTTGGCCAGGGTCTGGTACTTGGTCATGGAGGCCGACGACAGGTAGGCGTCGGATGCGCCGATGTCGGCGGTGCCGGTGGCGGCCGACGAGATGCCCACCCCGGACGAGGAACTCGCGGTCTCGAGGGTCACCTGCGAGAACTGCGAGTGGTACGCGGGCGCCCACAGGGCGAACAGCGGCGCCATCAGCGAGCTGCCCGTTTCGGTCAGGGTCTGCGACGCGGACGCGGGTGTCGTCAGCACCGGCGGGGCCGTGGCGGACACCGACGGCGAAGGCGGCGAACCGCCCGGACCGCTGCAGGCGGCCAGGGCGAGAGCGGCGGCCGCGGCGAGCGCGGTAACGGCGCGGCGGCCGGGCCCGCGCAGGCGGGACGCTCGGTCCGGAGCGAGGATTTTCATGGCCACCGTTCCTTCACTCGCCCGAGCGATCCGCGCGGGTTCGCACGCGCCGGGCGGCTGTGCACCGCGCTGCATGCCATGGTAAGGGCGCGCTGACCGATGCTTCGGTCGTGTCGATCGCGACCCTGAACAGCTCCGGCTTCAGCATGACCACGGTGAGGCCCGTGGCGGGGCCCTCGGCGGAGTCGGCGAACCTGACCGTGACCGCGATCACCGGCTGTCCCGGGGACAGCCGCAGGCTCCGCGCCACCGCCGGCTGCGGCGGGCCCATTTCCACGCTCACCGCGGCGGCCGGAAGATTGGTCAGCACCGAGCCGAACGACGAGGGTTCGGTATCGGCGTCATGATCCTCTTCGGCGTCCTCGTCGGCCGACGGGTCGTACAGGTACGCGGTGGACACGGCCGCGGGATCGCCGGCCGCGGACCACACGCAGCGGATGACGCGGATCGGCGCCCCGGCCGCCAGGCCGAGCGCCCAGGCCACGTCCTGCGGCGCCTCGCGCCGTGAGACGTGCCGGGTCTGGCAGATGATCGTGCTGCCCATCGGGTCGAGCCTGGTGCCCAGCCCGCCCGCGCCCTCGACCGGGATCCAGTAGTCGGCCGGGCTGGCCCGGTAGAGCTGCCCGTCGGGCAGCCGCCGGACCAGCGACCGGCGGGAAAGATCGGCGATCGCCGCGTCGATCTCGATGAGGCTGACGTTGTAGCGCCTGGCCAGGGCGCTGCGCCGGGGGAGCCGCCACCCAGGCTCGCGGTGGACGAGCGCCGCCGCTATCCGGTCGGCGAGCACTCCCGTGGCCCGGACCGGGGCCGGCACGCCATCCGCGCCGGATCTCCCGCGGGGCGGCGACGCCTCAGCGGGCGGCGATGCCGGTTGCGCGGGGATCGGATGGTCGTGTCCCGCGGCGCCAGCGGTCATTCCGTATGTCGCCGCGACCGGGCTGCGATCGGCCGACCGAGCGGAGAGGGTCGCATCTGTTCGGTGTCCTTCGACAACTTGCCCTCACTCGTCCTCGACCGAAGCGCGGGCGCCGAGACTGGCCTGTCCACGCCCATTGATATTCACTTCAGGTAAACGGAGCGGAACATGGGAGGAAGGAACAGACGGCCAATTTATGTCATGTAGGTGAACTGGACCTTGCGGGTCGGGAATACGGCATAGGGCGCGGCCCCGGCATGACCAGCGCATGACCCCGGCGGCCGCGCCCCAGCGTAACAGGTTACGTTCAGATCGTGACGTCGACCTTCGTTACCTGGCCGTAATCCGCCTGGACCGAGCGCTCGGCCCGCAGGCCGCCGGGGGCGAGCACGCGCAGCGTCCATGATCCCGGGGCGGCGAAGAACCTGAACCCGCCGTCTTCGCCCAGCGGGACCTCGGCCACGAACTCGTCACCGGTGCCGAGCAGCCGCGCGTACCCGGTCGCTACGGCGGTCCCGTCGCGGGTGACCCGGCCTTCCACGACCGCCTGGCTCCCGGCCGTGGCCGGCGCGCTGACGCCGCCCGCGGGAGCGCCGCACCCGTCGGAGGTCATCGGGCCTCACCCAGCTCGATGGGCACCCCGACCAGCGACCCGTATTCGGTCCACGAGCCGTCGTAGTTCTTGACGTGGGGCAGGCCGAGCAGCTCGTGCAGCACGAACCAGGTGTGCGCGGAACGCTCGCCGATGCGGCAGTAGGCGATGGTGTCCTTGCCGAAGTCCAGGCCGGCCTCGCCCTCGTACAGCCGGCGGAGCTCGTCGTCGGAGCGGAACGTGCCGTCCTCGTTGGCGGCCTTGGACCACGGCACGTTGCGCGCGGTGGGAATGTGCCCGGCCCGCTGGGCCTGCTCCTGCGGAAGGTGGGCCGGGGCGAGCAGCCTGCCCGTGAACTCGTCGGGGGACCGGACGTCGACCAGGTTGCGCTTGCCGATGGAGTCGATCACCTCGTCGCGCAGCGCGCGCAGCGAGGCGTCCTGCTCGCGCGCGGTGTAGCTGGTCCGCGGCCGCTCGGGCACGTCCGTGCTCAGCTCGCGCGAGTCCAGCTCCCACTTCTTGCGCCCGCCGTCGAGCAGCAGGACCTTGTCGTGCCCGTACAGCCTGAAGTACCAGTAGGCGTAGGCCGCGAACCAGTTGTTGTTGCCGCCGTACAGCAGGACGGTGTCGTCGTTGGAGATGCCGCGCTCGGACAGCAGCGCCTCGAAACCGGTCTTGTCCACGAAGTCGCGGCGGACCGGGTCCTGAAGGTCCTTCTTCCAGTCGATCTTGACCGCGGTCGGGATGTGGCCCTTGTCGTAGGCGCTGGTGTCTTCGTCTACCTCCACGATGACGACATGAGGGTCACCGATGTGGGCCTCGGCCCAGTCGGCGTCCACGAGGACGTCGGAACGGCTCATGCTGGAATTTCCTCCTTCGCTGGCCGGTCACTAGGCGGACGGCCAGATCCTTAGGTTCCGCTGGATGAACAGATACACCTGGCAGCCCAGGCAGATATCGAAGGCCGCGTTGAGGAACGCCGCGACCAGGGCGAGCGCGGTGAAGGCGATGCCGACGCCGGTCGCTCCCGTGGCGTAACCCAGGACGCCGCCCAGGGCGAACACCATGCCCACTCCCTGCGCGAATCTCGGCGGGGCCTCGGCCTCGGTGTGGGCGGGCGGCCCGAGCCGCGGCCGGATGAACCGCCGGTACACCATGCCGTACGGCGCGTACCGCAGCCCGGCCAGGGCGCCGGTGGCGAACACGAGCAGCTGCGCGGCGAGCAGCCAGGCACTCCCGGTGATCAGCACCAGCGCCAGCACGACGACGGTGATCACCGCGCCGAACCTGGGACCGCGCGGGTCGATGTCCATGCTCATGCTCCCTAGCCGCGAAAAGCCGCGAAAATGGCTGTCTTACCCCTTCAGGGGCGCCCCGACTCAGTGCAGATCACTAGGCGCCGGGATCAGCCGAACGCGACGCCGGGAATCGGGGTGGCCGGACGCGGACAGATGGCGGTGGCGACGTGGCAGAAATCGACGGCACGCCGTTTGGTCAGCATCTTCGCCGTCCAGGACATCACGAACCAGATGCTATGCGGGCTACGTGCGGCTGTCACCTTCACGGCCCGGTGACCTCGGATTCGACCACGGGGGGTCCGGTCACCGATCCGAGCGCGGCGATCACGTCGGCCTTGCGCGGCAGGCCCACGGCCCGCCTGACGACGGCGCCGTCGGGGCCGAGCACGAGCACGGTGGGGGCGCTGTTGATGCGCAGCCGCCGCACCAGGTCCAGCCGCGAGGCCGCGTCGATCTCGATGTGCCTCACGCCGTCCACCATGCCCGCCACCTGCGCCAGGATCTGCCGTGTCGGCCGGCACGGCGCGCAGAAGGCGGTCGAGAACTGGACCAGGGTGGCCCGCTCGCCCAGCGAGCTGCCGAGATCGGCCTCGGTCAGGGCGACCGCGCCGGCCACCGGCTGCTCCGGGGTGCCCCGTGGCGGCGCGGCGCGGAACCGCCCCGCGCGACGGCGCAGCGCGACCCCCAGCAGCGTCGCCGCGGCCAGGGCCGCGGCCAGTGCGATCAGCCCGCCAGTCACGCCCACAGACAGCACTCACGCGGTGACATTCATTCCCGGGGACGAACGAGCCGGGCCGCAGATCAGGTCGGGGTGATGCTGACGAGCAGCCTGTTCCCGGCGGTGATCTCGAACTTGCTGATTGATCCGGCGCTGCTCGGCATCGAACCGTCGTACCACACGTTGCCCTCGTCCCTGGCCGTCGTCCAGGAGGCCACGAAGGTGCGGCTTCCGTCAGGATGGACGACCCAGAACTGGCAGGTGGTCCCCTCCGGGATGCGGTCGACCACGACCTGGAACGCGTGGCCCCACAGCTGCTTGGAGTAGGCGACGGTGGCGCTCTCCCCCGTGGACTGGTTGACCGCCGACGCGGTATCCCATGTGAGGTTCGCCCCGTGGTTGAACGGGACGACCACGGTCTGGGTCGTGGTCGTCGAGGTGGCTGCCCTCAGGCCGCCGAACAGCCCGGCCGCGACGGCCACGACGGCCGCGGCCGCCGACAGGTACCGCCACCTGTTCTTGCGCCGCCTGGCCTCGGCCAGGCTGAGCACCGTGTCGAGCAGTTCCTCGGGCGGGTGATCGCTGGTGACCGTGCGGGTGCCGTCGTCGCTGATCCGGCTGATCTCGTCCGGGTTCACCCTGGCCAGCAGCGCCGGCAGGCCCGCCAGCCCCGCGAGCTCATCCCGGCAGTCCCGGCAGGTGGCCAGGTGGGCGTCCACCAGCCCGCGCTCGGCGGGCTCGATGGCGCCGAGCACGTACACGCCAAGAGAGGGCCTGGCCTCGGTGCAGTCCCATATCTGCGTCATGGCGCCAGCCCTCGTTCCTGCAGCGCCAGCTTGAGTGCCTTAAGCGCGTAAAACGTGCGGGACTTCACCGTTCCCGCCGGTATCCCCAGCGTAGCGGCGGCTTCGGCCACCGAACAACCCCGGTAGTAGGTCTCCACGATCACCCGGCGGTGATCGGGCCGCAGCGACGCCAGCGCGTCCGCGACGGCCCACGACTCAAGGGTCCGGTCCGCGTCATCGTCGGACGGCAGCATCTCGAGAGCCGCCTGCCCGGTCTCCGGGGGCCTTGCCTGCCGTGCGCGGTAGGAATCAACGGCGAGGTTGCGCGCGACGGCGAACAGCCACGGCCTGGCCGGCCGGTCGGCTAGCGCCTCGGGGTGGCGCCATGCCCGCACTATCGTTTCCTGCACAAGATCCTCCGCACGCTGCCTGTCACCGCCCGTAAGGTGGAGGGCGTAGCGAAGCAGGGCGCCGCCGTGTTCGGCGTACAGTGCCCGGACAAAGGCTTCGTCAGCCACCCGCCCTGAGCGGGGCGCGGTTCCCGCGTTTGGCACACCCTTGAGAACGTCGGGCCGGGCAGTATGGTTCAACTCGCCAGGAAACTTCTTACCGCCGGGCGCCTGGCCCGGTACTTCAGAGCCCGATGGGCCTGGAGGTAGGTACTGGCTCATGCTCACTCAGCCTTGCTCAGCGCTGGCTGGCCGGGTCTTTCTCGAAGGCCTGCGTGCGGCCGTGCTGGTCGGGGCGACGAATCGGTAAGACTTCGGAACGTACTTGAATGGACACTGTATGGTGCTATCCACTCAGTGTGCCGCAATACTCCCCGAATGCCCACCCCGGGGCCTTTCCGGCCGTCAGCCGCCGGCGAACTGCGGTAGCACCTCGACGCGGGCCGCGTCGGGAAGGACAAGGTCAGAAGCTACGTCGCGACGCGCGGGCGCGCCGTCGACCAGGAACGAGCACGTCGCCAGCACGGAGCGCAGCCGACCGTTATCGCCGCGGCGCGTCACGATCACGTCCAGCGCCTGGGCGAGCGTCACCGCCTCGACCGACTCCTCGGCCACGCCCGCCGCTTCCCGGGCCGCGGCCCAGTACCGGATTGTCACTCTGGCCATATCGGGTTATCCTCGTCTCAGCGGGACCCGGGCGATGTTGCCCCCGGGTCCTCGTCTGTTTATACAAGTAGGGAAGGTGCGTCCGCACCTGCGAGTGGAGGTGGCTATCGGGTGAGCGACCTGCTGCTGATCACCGGCGCCCTCGAGCCGTCCGCCGAAGTCCTGCCCGCCCTCGGCCTGCTGCTGCACCCGGTCCGGGTGCTGCCCGCGGACGCGTCCGCCCTGGTGGAGGCGCCGCCCGCCGACGTCATCCTGGTGGATGCCCGACGCGACCTCGCGCACGCCAAGAGCATCTGCAGGTTGCTGTACACCACCGGCCTGGACTGCCCGCTGTTCGCGATCGTGACCGAGGGCGGGCTGGCCGCGATCAACGCGGAGTGGGGCGCCGACGACGTGATCTTGCATACCGCCGGGCCCGCCGAGGTGGAGGCCAGGTTCAGGCTCGCCATCGGCCGCCGGGCCGTGGCCGCCGAGGCGGACGCGCCGGACGAGATCCGCTCCGGCGAGCTCGCCATCGACGAGGCCACCTACGCCGCCCGGCTGCGCGGCCGCGTGCTCGACCTGACGTTCAAGGAATTCGAGCTGCTCAAGTTCCTTGCCCAGCATCCCGGCCGGGTCTTCACCCGCGCCCAGCTCCTGCAGGAGGTCTGGGGCTACGACTACTTCGGCGGCACCCGAACGGTCGACGTGCACGTCCGGCGGCTGCGGGCCAAGCTCGGCCCCGAGCACGAGGCCCTGATCGGCACCGTGCGCAACGTCGGCTACCGCTTCGTACCGGTCAAGAGCGAACGGCCGGAACGGGCCGAACACGCCCGCGCCGCCACCTCGACCCGATGACCCGGTGCGCATGACTGCGGGGGCGATCACCGCGGGCCGGCTTACCCCGGCGCAGATCGCTGGCGTCCTGGCCCTCGCCGAGGCGGCGCAGGCCGCCGACGGGGTGGCGCCCCTGTCCGAGCACACGCTGCTGCACCTGCGCTACGACGGCTCCCGCCCCGGCCCGGGCCCTGACTCCGAACGCGATCTGGTCCTGACCGTGAACGACGAGATCGCGGGCTACGCCCACCTGGACGCCACGACGAACGCAGCAGGCACGGACCTGAGCGGGGAGCTTGTGATTCACCCCGGCCATCGGCGCGAAGGGCTTGGCCTGGCCCTGGTCCGCGCCTTGATCGCCGAGTCGGACGCGCATCCGGTCCGGCTGTGGGCGCACGGGGACCTGCCCGCGGCCTCGCGGCTGGCGCGGGCCGCGGGCTTCGACCGCTTCCGGGCGCTGTGGCAGATGCGCCGGTCGCTGGGCGATGAGCTGGACCAGCCACGCCTGCCGCCCGGCATCACGCTGCGGACGTTCCGCCGCGGCCGGGATGAAGATGACTGGCTGAGCCTCAACGGGCGGGCCTTCGCCAAGCACCCCGAGCAGGGCGCCTGGACCAGGCACGATCTCGAGCTGCGCGAGCGGGAGCCCTGGTTTGATCCGGCCGGCTTCTTCATCGCGGAGCGGGACGGCGCCATGGCGGGCTTCCACTGGACCAAGGTTCACGGGCCCGCGGACGCGTCGCCTGCCATCGGCGAGGTCTACGTCGTCGGGGTGGACCCGGGCGAGCAAGGCACCGGGCTCGGCCGGGCCCTGACCCTGGCGGGCCTGCACTACCTGCAAGAGCGCGGCCTGGCCGAGGCGATGCTCTACGTCGACGAGGACAATGCGCCCGCGATCAGGTTGTACGAGGCGCTCGGCTTCACGCGCCGGAGAACGGACGCCATGTACCGGAGGCGCTAGCCGTTGTGGATGCCCAGCGCCTCGTCGAGTTCCGCCGGGGTCAGCGGCCGGTCGGTGGCCGCGACCGCGCTCAGCACCTCGGCGTAGAGCTCGATCTCATCCAGGGCGACGCGGTCGTGAACACGAAGGTCCAACTGCCTGGGAATCGTGCTCACCTCCGGCGCGGATAGCGGCTCCGTTCGCTTGTGCCCCAGGTTACGTGCCGACACTGCTCCTCCGCATGACCCATCAGGGTCATTCGCTGACCACCTTCACGTGCAGTTTTACCCAGCTAGGCGGTAACGATTCCGCCAAACAGCAGCACAGTTCACGTCAATCCGATAATGCGGGCCACAGACGCCACATCGGCATCTCCGCCCAAAATGCTTACACCCCGTAACAACCCCCATCTAGGCACAGATGGGGATAAATATGGACACTAGTTCGTTTCGGTTGCGCGGGGGAGTGATGAGCGAGAAGAGTCATGCACGTATTGCCTGCAACCCCCGTCCTGAGCACGCATACTACAGAAGTAGCGGTCCCGCTCGTCACTTAGGCGGTTCTGCGCCTCACTAGGACCGCTAGCCTCTGGACACGCTCCTGCCTCGTCGGACTACATGATCGCGGAAAGCTATGAATGACAACAGTGATCTCCTGCCTAACCTCGCTCACGAAGATGCATTCGAAATGCAGATGCGCGGTTACAGCCGCCGTCAGGTGGACGAGTTCATCGCCCGGTGCCGCAGCCAGATCCGGGACCTAGAGCAGCGACTTGCCCGGTCCCTCGATGACGGGGAGGAACTCAGGCGCGACCTGGCCACCGCGCGCCAGCAGGCGCTGGGCGCCAAGCCCGCGCACGAGGAAGTCAGCGAGCGCATCGCCCAGATCCTCAAGCTCGCCGATGACGAGGCCAGGTCCCAGAAGTCCAAGGCCCACGAGGACATCGCCCGCCAGCGCAACGACGCGCAGCAGGAGGCGGACAAGGTCCGCGCCGAGGCCCGCGAGCAGGCCGAGCGGATGCTGACCGCGGCACAGGAACAAGCCGAGCGGGCCATCACCTCCGCCAGGTCCGAGGCGGACAAGACGGTCAACGCCGCCCGCTCCGAGGCGGATAACACCACGTCCGACGCCAAGAAGAAGTCCGAGGCGGTGCTCGCCGGCGCGAAGGCGCAGGCCAAGAAGGCGCTCGACGAGGCTACGGCGCGGGCCACCGCGATCCACGACGGCGCGGAGCGCCGCCTGAACCTGCTGTCCACCAGGCACTCGGAAACCATCAAGCGGCTCACCGAGATCCTCGACGGCGTCTCCTCGCTCGTCGCCGCGGAGACCGCCCGCATGTCTCTCGAGGACGAGGTGGACCAGGCGACCGCCAAGGCCATCAGCGCTGGCGAGCCGGCGGGCGGACCGCGCTCCGCCGCGTCCCCGACGGGTCCGAACCCGCCCGCAGGCCCGAACGGCCCGAATGGCCCGGCAGGTCCGAACGGCCCGGCGGGTCCGCGCCCGTCCGCGCAGCCGCCGGCCAGCCCCGTGTCGGCCAGCCCCGTGCAGGCCGCTACCGCGTCGGGGCGTACCGCTCCTGCGCCTCAGCCGGGGCTGTCCTCACCACAGGCTCACGGATCCCAGCCGCCCGCGGAGAAGCGCCCGCAGGCACGCACCGGCGTCGTCGAGCCAGGAGAGCAGGCCGAGGGCGTGCGCGTCATGCCCGGCAGCGACAACTAGCGGGACGCCGTCGGCCCGGTCGCGGTCGCCGCGGCCGTAAAGATAAAGATCAGAGGATGTCGTCGAGGCCCTGGGCGAGCATGTCCAGGCGCCTCAGGATGACGCCCTCGCGCAGGGCCCACGGGCACAGTTCGAGGTGGTCGACGTCCAGCAGGTCGAGGATGGCGTCGGCCACGATGGCCCCCGCGGGAAGCTGGTCCACCCGGCTCGCCGAGACGCCGGGCAGCCTGTTCCGCTCGGCCTGCGACATCTTGGGCAGCCGCTCGGCCAGCGCGGCGACGTCGGCCCGCCTGAGCACCCGCTTGACGTACGGCCCCTCGCCGGACGGGGCCGCCCCGGCGATCCTGGCGAGCTGCCGGAAGGTCTTCGAGGTTCCCACCACGTGATCGGGCGCCCCGTGCCGCAGCATGCCTCCGGCCTCCCGGGCGATCTGCGCGCGCACGTGCTTGCGCAGGCCGCGCACCTCCTGCGCCTTCGGGGGGTCGGAGCCGATCCAGTCCCTGGTCAGGCGGCCGGCACCCAGCGGCAGCGAGGCGACGACGTCCGGCTCCTCGTCGATGCCCGAGGCCACCTCCAAGGACCCGCCGCCGATGTCGATGACGAGCAGGCGCCCCGATGACCAGCCGAACCACCGCCGGGCCGCCAGGAACGTGAGCCGGGCCTCCTCGTGGCCGGTCATGACGTTGATCTGGGCGCCGGTCTGCTCGCGGATGCGGGCCAGGACCTTCTCGCCGTTCTTGGCCTCCCGGACGGCCGACGTGGCGAACGCGATAAGATCCTCGGCGCCCTTGTCCTCGCCGATGCGCAGCGCCTCCTCGACCACGGCGCGCAGCCGGCTCTCACCCCGCTCGGACAGCGCGTTCCCGTTGTCCAGGTGATCGGCGAGCTTGAGTTCGGCCTTGTGCGAGAACGCCGGCATCGGCCGGGCGCCGGGGTAGGCATCCACCAGGAGCAAGTGCACCGTGTTCGACCCCACGTCCAGCACCCCAAGTCGCATACCTTGACGCTACCCTGCCCGTGATCGCAAAGGCCTGGCTGCGTGCGCAGGCGGCCGCGTCAGTTGGTGATCTGTTCAGCTAAGATGCGACATTTGCCAGTGTTTCAGATAATTTGTTCTTTAGGGGCCGAACGAAACGTGGTGCGTGCACCGAGGCACGGGGAGGCCTGCCATGCATAACGGCGAGGTGTCGTGGTGGTGGCAGGCGCACGGCCTTCCGCCGACGCGGCCGTCGCTGCCCGGCGGCACGCAGGCCGACGTGTGCATCGTGGGCGCCGGCTACACCGGCCTGTGGACCGCGTACTACCTCAAGCGGGCTGACCCCGGGCTCCGGATCGTGGTGCTCGAGGAGGCCTTCGCCGGATTCGGCGCGTCGGGCCGCAACGGCGGCTGGGTCACCGCCGCGCTGCCCGGTTCACGATCCCGCTATGCCGCCCATCCTCAGGGCAGGAAGGGCGTCCGCGAACTCGAGGGACAGCTGCGCGAGACGGTGGACGAGGTGGCCCGCGTCTGCCGGGACGAAGGCATCGACGCCGGGCTGGTCAAGGGCGGCACGCTCACCGTGGCCACCTCCGCCGCACAGGATGCCAGGCTCCGGCGGCGGCTCGCTCAAGACCGGGCCTGGGGCGACGAAGAGGACATCGTTCGGTATCTCGATAAAACGGAACTGGCCCGCCGCCTGCAGGTGACAGCGGCCGTCGGGGCCCTGTACTCGCCCCACTGTGCCCGGGTCCAGCCCGCCGATCTCGCCGCCGGGCTGGCCGGGGTGGTGACCCGCTCCGGCGTGCTGCTGTACGAGGCGACCCCGGTGACGTCCATCTCGGCCGGGCGCGCCCGCACGCCAGCGGGCGACGTGCAGGCCCCGTTCGTGCTCCGGTGCACCGAAGGGTTCACCGCGGCCATGCCGGGTCAGCGCCGGACGCTGCTGCCCATGAACAGTTCCATGATCATCACCGGGCCGCTCGGCGACGCCGCGTGGAAGTCCATCGGCTGGGACGGGTTCGAGACGCTCGGCGACGAGGCGCACGCCTACATCTACGCGCAGCGGACCACCGATGGCCGTATCGCGCTCGGCGGCCGCGGGATCCCCTACCGGTTCGGCTCCGGTCTTGACCACGACGGCGCGATCGCCGCCGCCACCGTGGCCCAGCTCGGCCGGATCCTGCGCCGCATGTTCCCGGTGGCCGCCGAGGCCGGCATCGACCATGCCTGGTGCGGGGTTCTCGGCGTGCCGAGGGACTGGTGCGCCACGGTCATGATGGACCCGCGTACCGGCCTGGGCTGGGCGGGCGGCTACTCCGGGCACGGCGTGGCCGCCGCCAACCTGGCCGGCCGGACGCTGGCCGACCTGGTCCGCGGGGTCCCCAGCCCGCTCACGACGCTGCCGTGGGTCGGCCACCGGTCACCCCGCTGGGAGCCTGGCCGGCCCGCTGGGCCGGCGTCCGCGGCCTGTACGCCCTGTACCGCACGGCGGACCGCCTGGAATCAGCGGGCCGCTCGCCGCGCACCTCGCTGCTGGCCCGGGCGGGCGACCTGATCTCCGGCATCGCCCACTTACCGCGGGCGGCCGGATCGCTTGACGTTCAGTAGACCTTCTTGATGGCGCTCTTGGCGACGATCCGCCCGCTATTGTTCAGGATGAACGTGTAAATGCGCAGATGAGCGGTGAGGTGCAGGGTTACCGGGCCACGGCATTGCGTCACCCCTGAGCCGAGTGCCGCCGCGCCGAAGTTGACCGTTTGCTTGTAGTTGGAGTTCGAAGCCAGCGCGATGGCCGCCACCGCGAAGGAGCCGCCGGTGTCCTTGGTGCACACGTAGAGCTTGACGCCGCGGCGGGTCTGCTGGTAGGTGCCCCAGGCCTGGACGCCATGCAGGCTCGGAAAGGGGAGCTTGTGCTTGCTCGAGTGCGAGCTCGCGAGAGCCGGCATTGCGCTCAGGGCAAGCATCGCCGCAGAGGCGACGATGACAGAAATTCGGCGCAGCATGTAAACCCCGTACCTCCGTGTTGGTTTGCGAAGAACCAAAATGTAGCAGCATGTTGCCGCCGACAAGAACAAGACGCACGGTGACGGGTCTGGGTTTACCGAGTGAGCGGCGGCTCGCGCCACGTGTCCGGCCTGGATCCGCCGACGCCCACGCGACGGCAGGCTCGCTTGACCCCCGACTTACGCGCTGGCTACGCTCACCTCATCATGTGGGGCATCACGATGAAGCATTTCAAGCTGGGCATCGTGCTTGCCTTGGTCACCATCGTCCTCTCGCTCGGCTGGGCCTACCTGCCGCATCTGCTGTTCGCGATCTTCCTGGCCAGCGTGGCGATCATCGTGCTGGCCAGCGCGGCCAGCTACAACTCGTGGCGTCAGGTCGGTCGAATAGGCCAGTCCGCTCCTGCCCCGCCGCGAGTTTCGGGGATCAGGCCGATGCCGCAGGTGCGTGTCCGGCCAGCCTCGCAAACGCGCGCCAAGCGCCGCGCGGAGCGCCGCACCGAGCTGCTGCAGCCGGACGCCACGGTGACCCTGTCCGACGAGCGCAGCACCGCGGGCATCGACGACATCTTCACCGCCCTGAACAACGAACTGGTCGGTCTCGTCCCGGTGAAGAAGAAGGTAGAGGAGATCGCCTCGCTGCTGCTGGTCGACCGGGTCCGGCAGAAGTTCGGCCTGTCCGCACCCCGGCCGAACCTGCACATGTGCTTCACCGGCGCGCCGGGAACCGGGAAGACCACCGTCGCACTGCAGATGGCTGATCTGCTGCACCGCCTGGGCTACCTGGAACAGGGACATCTCGTCCATGCCATGCGCGATGACCTGGTGGGGGAATTTATCGGGCACACCGCGCCCAAGACAAAGCGCGTCCTCGACCGCGCCATGGGCGGGGTCTTGTTCATCGATGAGGCGTACTATTTGTACCGCTCGTCCGATTCAAAGGACTACGGCCAGGAGTGCATCGATATCCTGCTCCAGGTAATGGAGAATGACCGGGACAAGCTGGTGGTAATCCTCGCGGGCTATAAGGACCGCATGGACGATTTCTTCGAGTCCAATCCCGGCATGAGTTCCCGGATCGCGCACCATCTTGACTTTGCCGCCTACGAGCTGGATGAGCTGGTCGCCATCGGCCGCAGAATGCTGGACCACGCGTCGTACTATCTTTCCGGCGAGGCGGAATCGGCATTCCGCGAGTACCTGACCGTCCGGATGCAACAGCCTCGATTCGCCAATGCCCGGAGCGTGCGAAACGAGCTGGAACGCGCCAGGCTCCGGCATGCTCACCGGCTGGCTGCCGACCCTGAGCTGAGCCGCAGCCGCGATGACCTGATGCGCATCGAGCCCCCGGACATCCTTACTAATCCAGCCTTCTCGCTGTCCGCGGTCGACGAATAGGCTCGGTAAGTCGCTCGGCCGGGCGGCCTCGAGGTCGGCTTCCAGCACCGCGAGGTCGCGCACCGCGTACCGGCGGTGCTCGATCTCCTCGTTCATCACCACGCGCAGGCACCGGCCGACCGTGCGGGTTTCCTCCGGGTAGCCCGGCGCGGGCAGGCGCGGGCACACCCGGTCGAGGTCGGCGTCGGTGAGTCCTTCGAGGATGGCGCGTACCAGCTCCGTGCGGTTCTCGCGCACGTCCAGCACCACGGCGAGCGAGGGGCGCGCATCGAGGTCGATGCCGATGGCCGCCGCGTCCGCGGCCGGATAGCCGGTGTAGGTCAGGCCGATCGGATCGTACGGCATCGGCTCGTCGGCAATCGTGCGGCCCACCCAGGCGTCGGTGGCGAAAATGAGATGGCGCAGCGTCTCGACGAAGGACCACTCGTCGTCGACCCGCAGGTGAAGAGCTGACTCGGGCAGCCGCCAGGTGCGCGCGACGGTGTCGGACCAGAGCCGTTCGATCGTGGCCCACATCGCACGGTAGTCATCGGCCGTCTGCATCGCTCGCAGCTGTGCGCGTTCGGGGTGCCGCCGGTCGAGCTCGCCCTCCACGAACGCCGTGACGTCGACGTCGTTGACCACGAAGTTCCCGACCAATCCGGAGACGTTGACGTCCACGAGCCACGAGTCGGTGATCTTGACCCGGCGCAGATCGCAGTCGCGGAACGTCGCCCCGGTAAAGTCCGCGCCGGTGAAACGGGCGTCGCGAAAGGCGTCAGCGGGATCGTTTTCTGTGGCCACCGAACCATTGTCGCCGACCGGTCCGGGTCCCCGGGTGATCGGACTGGCGTCGTCCGCGGCGCCTCCCAGAGACGGACCAGGGCCGTCGTCGGAGTGCACGGCAGCGCGTCCGGCGCGCCCAGCGCGATAACCAGGAATCCAGCGATGAAGGCTATGCTGCTCGGCAGCGCCATGCTGATGACGATGAGCAGCGCACCGATCGTGAGAAGCAGGGGCCTGCGGCGGATCCGCAGCATCCGTACGGTGCGCGGGAACCTCGGAGCAACGTACCGATCGACCGGGCCGACGGCCAGTTCCCACCCGACCACGTTCCGGCGATGTGACCGCATCCTCATCGCAGCCTCCTATTCCCGCCGGAAGGCCAGCCCGGAAAGCCAGCCCGGAAGGCCAGCCCGAAAGCCAGCCCGAAAGGCCAGCACAGCCTCTTTGCTCTGCTATTACCCTGGCTACTCAGCTTAATGCACCCGGCCGCGGCGCCTTCCGTCCGCCGCGGCCGGGCCCAGGGTTGATGA
The DNA here is from genome assembly GCA_963705835.1 of uncultured Actinomycetes bacterium. GTDB lineage: Bacteria > Actinomycetota > Actinomycetes > Streptosporangiales > Streptosporangiaceae > Palsa-504. Next base: position 33,549 of record CAVPLC010000077.1, on the reverse strand, counting down.
TCAGGCGAGGTCGAACCGGTCGAGGTTCATCACCTTGTTCCACGCGGCGACGAAGTCGCGAACGAACTTCTCCTTCGCGTCGTCGCTCGCGTAGACCTCCGCGAGCGCGCGCAGCTCGGAGTTCGACCCGAAGACGAGGTCGGCCCGGCTGCCGGTCCACCGGAGCTCGCCGGTCGCGGCGTCGCGCCCCTCGAACGCGGTCGCGTCTTCCGACGTCGGCTGCCACGTCGTGCCCATGTCGAGCAGGTTGACGAAGAAGTCGTTGGTCAGCGACCCCGGCGTGGCGGTGAAGACACCGAGCTTGGACCGGTCGTAGTTCGCGCCCAGGACGCGGAGGCCGCCGACGAGGACCGTCATCTCGGGGGCGCTCAGGGTGAGCAGGTTCGCCCTGTCGATCAGCAGGTACTCGGCCGGAAGCCGGATGCCCTTCCCGAGGTAGTTGCGGAACCCGTCGGCCTTCGGCTCGAGCACGGCGAACGACTCCACGTCGGTCTGCTCCGCCGACGCGTCGGTGCGGCCCGGCGCGAACGGGACCTCGACGTCGTAGCCGGCGTTCTTGGCGGCCTGCTCGACGCCCACGCCGCCCGCGAGCACGATCAGGTCGGCGAGCGAGATCCTCTTCCCGCCGGCCTGCGCGGAGTTGAAGGACTGCCGGATCCCCTCCAGGGTGCGCAGCACCGTCGCGAGCTCGTCGGGGTTGTTGACCTCCCAGCCGCTCTGCGGCTCGAGGCGGATGCGCGCGCCGTTGGCGCCGCCCCGCTTGTCGCTGCCGCGGAACGACGACGCCGACGCCCAGCCGGTGGAGACCAGCTGCGAGACCGACAGGCCCGCGGCGCGGATCTGGCTCTTGAGGGCGGCGACGTCCGCGGCGTCCACGAGCTCGTGGTCCACGGCCGGAACGGGGTCCTGCCAGATCAGCGTCTCGGCCGGTACCTCGGGTCCGAGGTAGCGCACGATCGGGCCCATGTCGCGGTGCGTCAGCTTGAACCACGCGCGGGCGAAGGCGTCCGCGAACGCCTCCTGGTCCTCCATGAAACGCCGCGAGATCGGCTCGTAGATCGGGTCGAACCGGAGCGAGAGGTCGGTCGTCAGCATCATCGGGGTGCGGCGCTTGGACGGGTCGTGGGGATCGGGGACGGTGCCCGCCGCGGCGCCGCCCGCCGGCTGCCACTGGTGCGCGCCCGCGGGGCTGCGGGTGAGCTCCCACTCATAGCCGAACAGGATCCGGAAGAAGCTGTTGTCCCAGGTGATCGGGGTTTCGGTCCAGATCACCTCGAGACCGCTGGTGATCGCGTCGTTGCCCACGCCGGTGCCGAAGGTGCTCTTCCAGCCGAGGCCCTGCAGTTCGATCGGGGCCGCCTCGGGGTCGGGGCCGACATTGTCCTCCGGGCCCGCACCGTGGGTCTTGCCGAACGTGTGACCGCCCGCGATCAGGGCGACCGTCTCCTCGTCGTTCATCGCCATCCGGCGGAACGTCTCACGGATGTCCCGGGCCGCGGCGAGCGGGTCCGGGTTGCCGTTCGGGCCCTGCGGGTTGACGTAGATCAGGCCCATCTGGACCGCGGCCAGCGGCTCCTGCAGCTCGCGGTCGCCGCTGTAGCGCTCGTCCCCGAGCCAGGTGGTCTCGGGCCCCCAGTAGACGTCATCGTCGGGCTCCCAGACGTCCACGCGGCCGCCGCCGAAGCCGAAGGTCTTGAAGCCCATCGTCTCCAGGGCGACGTTGCCCGTCAGGACCATCAGGTCGCCCCACGAGAGCTTCTTGCCGTACTTCTTCTTGACCGGCCACACCAGCCGGCGGGCCTTGTCGAGGCTGACGTTGTCCGGCCAGCTGTTGATCGGGGCGAAGCGCTGCTGACCGGCCCCGGCGCCGCCGCGGCCGTCGTTGATCCGGTAGGTGCCCGCCAGGTGCCACGCCATCCGGATCATGAGCGGGCCGTAGTGGCCGAAGTCGGCCGGCCACCAGTCCTTGGAGTCCGTCAGGACCTCCGCGATGTCGCGCTTGACCGCGGCGAGGTCGAGGGTCTTGAACTCCTCGGCGTAGTTGAACTCCTCGCCCATGGGGTTGGCCACGGCGGGGTTCTTGGCCAGGATCTTCAGGTTGAGCTTGTTCGGCCACCACTCGAAGTTGGGGTCACCCATGGTGGGGTCGGTAAGGCCGTGCACGATGGGACATCCCCCGCTCTCCGGGGTGGGGCCTTCGGCGACTACGGGATCGTGGTTCTCAGACATGGGAATCCTTCCGGATCAGGGCGGATCACGTTACCCAGGAACTGCTGGCGGTAGAACAGTCGGGGCACAGGCCCCAGTAGACGACCTCGGCCTCGTCGATCGAGAAGCCGTGATCGTCGGAGGCGGTCAGGCAGGGCGCCTCGCCGACCGCGCAGTCGACGTCAGCGACGACACCGCACGATCGGCACACGACGTGGTGGTGGTTGTCCCCGACGCGTCCCTCGTACCGGGCCGGGCCGCCGGCCGGTTCGATGCGGCGCACGAGTCCGGCCGCGGTGAGCGCGTGCAGGGCCTCGTACACGGCTTGAAGGGAGACATGGCCGATGCGTTCACGCACTCCGGAGGTGATCGCCTCGACACCGAGGTGGTCACCGTCCCGGACGGTCTCGAGCAGCGCGACGCGAGCGGCCGTCACCCGCAGGCCGGCACCGCGCAACTCCGCGGCGATGGTCGGAGTCTGGGACGCGGTCACGAAGCCAAATCTACCGCCGTAAACACGACTGATTCAAGACAACGAATAATTCAGGTCTAGTTAACATTCGCCTTCTACCCGGGAACGGCGACCGGCCTGCCTCTCAGGCCGGTCACGAAGGCCAGCCCGTACAGCACGCCGATCACGATCAGCAGCACGTGGTATCCGGTGATCAGGGACAGGTACTCGAGCGCGCCACCGACCATCGCGCCGAGAAGGTTGACGGCAAAGGCCGTTCCCGAGTTTTGCACGTCGGAGAACCGCTGCGCGAACACCAGGTTCGCGAGAAATACCGGCGCGAAGGCCAGAGCACTGCCCGCAAAGAAGCGCGCGATTATCGGCAGGGCAAGCAGTGATTCCTGGGGCACCAGCCAGGCCAGGACCAGCGATGCGATGAGCACGCCGTACAGCACGGCCGGTCTGGGCAGCCGTACCCGCCTTGCGGTCTCGACGGCGAGGTACACCGCGACCAGGACCCCGGCGAAGACCAGCGAGTTCACGAACCAGGTGGTGCCGAACAGCAACGCGAACTGGACGATGTTCTTGGTTTCGAGCAGCAGGAAGGCGGCACCCATGAACGCCAGGTCGACGTAGGAACCCATCCCCTTGAAGCGGCCGCCGCCGAGCCGTATGAGCAGCAGCGACCCGAGCAGGATCGCCCCGAGCATCCGCAGGAAGCTGGTCGGGATGCGAGCCGTCTGCAGGTACGGGAACGGGTGGTCGTCGGTTGCTGGCGCAAGACTGGGGCCGTGCCAATACGTGGTGCAGGCCGGCACCGGCCCGCCCGGGTGGACGGTGAGGACAGCAAGCACCCTGCCGCCCGGAGGCCCGGGCTGGACCTCCGCACAGGGCGCCTGGTGGTACACGTCCTCGAGCGTTGTCGCGTACCTGCTCAGCAGGAACGGCTGGTAATAGTTGTACATTGCGAAAGTGCCGCCTGGCGCTAGGTGCGACTTGGCCGCAGCGAGCGACTGCTCGGTCAGCAGGAAGCTTTCCAGCCTGAGGGCGGACTGCCCGGCCAGCGCGGCCACGGAGTCGGGCAGCGCGAACAAGATCAGGTTGTACCGCTGGTGCGTGTTTTCCAGGTAGGCACGGCCGTCATCGACGTACATGCTGACCCTGCTGCTCCGGTAGGGATGACTTGGATGCGCCTGGCCAACCCGAAGCAGCAACAACGGATCGATCTCGACGGCATCGATGTGCCTGGCTCCCTCGGACAGGGCGACCGCGACATCGTTGCCCGTCCCTGCTCCGATGATCAGGACGTTGCCTAGGCTCGCGCGGGTGACGTGCCGGTAAGGGTAGAAGTAGACGGCGTTCGCACGGCGCATCGCATCGAGCGATTCGGCCGTCTGGTAAGGGACGTTATTCGCGCTCACCGCGATCGCGGGCTGGCCCCCGACGTGCTTGTTCTGGATGGTCAGCTTGTTGTAGGGCGACCACAACTGCCCGGGCGTGAGCGATTCCAGCACAAGCAGCGTGATGATGCCCGCCACCGCCCCGAGCTGCCACCACCGGGCACGAGGCAGCAGCAACACCACCAGGCCGACGCCCGCCACCGACCCCCACACGGCCGGTGGCTGATCCAGGAAGGACAGCACCGAGAACGCGACGATCCCGGCTATGCTGCCCAAGATGTCCAGCCGGTAGGCGTTCAGCGGCTGGAACCTGACGAAGCTCCGCGCGACCGCCTGGCCAAGCCCTACCATCACGCCCACTACGAGCACGAACACGATGGTGAGACTCAAGGGCTGAGGAAGCGCGTGCATGCTGCCGTTGCCGTGGTACGGGTTAGGCCCACTGATCGTCTCCACTACCACGGGGAACGCGAGCACAAAACCCACGAGCACGAGCAGCGCCACCGGCGTCCAGCGCACGTAGTCGCGCCTGGTCCGGGCGTTGAGGAAGCCGATCCCGATCCCGAGGAAGCTGGCCAGCAGCACGAAGTTCGTGGCGTTGGTCACGAAGACGTTGTTCGCGCCGACCCACCGGATCAGGGCGAGCTCCACGAACAGCATGAGGAAGCTGGCGAAGGCGAGCCGGGCCGGGCTCGCAGGCTGTTCCGCGCCCTGGATGGCCCCATGGGCCTGGATAGTGGTGGTGATTTCCCGCCCAGGAAGCTTTCCGGTATCCACCTGGCCCACCGTAACAACCCGGTCCGGTGTACGGCAGAAGTTCGGCGGTGACGGTACCCGTTCGCGACATCCGTCAGTCTTCCGTCTCGGCTGTCACTCTGTGGGGTCCGGGGTGTTAGCGGGGTCTCAAATTTCGAAGGTCTATAACAATTCGCCTCTTGGCGCATGTTCCGGTTTGCGGGCGACACCGCAGAATTCGTCGACCTCGGGTGGCTGACCGCCCAGCGGGCTGATGTCGGGGCGCCACCGGGAGCACGACACCACGCCGGGTTCGAGCAGGTCCAGCCCGTCGAAGAACCGGGCGATCTGCTGCGGGGTGCGTAGCGTCATCGGCGGTGTGCCGACCTGGTTCCAGTGCGCCACCGCTTCTTCCATGGCCGCGCCGCTGATGGCGCTGGTGGAGTGGTTGATCGCGAGGAAGCTGCCAGGCGCCAGCGCCGCCATCAGCCGCCTGACGATCGAGTACGCCTGGTCGGTGTCGGAGATGTGGTGCAAGACGCCCAGCAGCAGCAGCGCCACAGGCCGGGTGAAGTCGAGGGTCCGCGCCGCCTCGGCAGAGGATCTTGTCCGGCTCGCGCAGGTCGGCGTCGATGTAGTCGCAGGCACCCTCGGGGCTGCTCGTGAGCAGCGCGCGGGCGTGCGACAGCACCAGCGGATCGTTGTCGGCGTACACGATCCGCGCATCGGGAGCCACCCGCTGGGCCACCTGGTGGGTGTTGTCCGCGGTCGGCAGCCCGGTGCCGATGTCGAGGAACTGGCGGATGCCCTCCGGGCCAGCCAGGTACCGGACCGCGCGTCCCAAAAACGCCCGGTCCGCCCGGGCCTGGGCCACGATGATCGGCAGCATCGCAGCCACCCTGTCGCCCGCTTCGCGGTCGACGGCGAAGTTGTCCTTGCCGCCCAGCCAGTAGTTCCAGATCCGGGCCGAATGCGACACGGTCGTGTCGAGTCTCGTCCGCGCAGCAGCCGCGTCATCGGCCACCAGAGGTCACCTCCCGTCACGCTGCCGGGCCCGCTACGACACTGGCTCCCGCGGGGAAGCCGGCCTGGTACCGGCCCAGCCAGCCGACGCCGGGCACGGCAACCTCGCCCAGCCATACCGTAGCGCAATCTTCGCATCCCGCCCGCTGACCCCTGGCCGACCGGGAACGGCTGCTCGGCCCATCACCCCGATACCCTGACCGCCAGGTACAACCTCGCCAGGACACGCTCAAAGCTGACCCTGTTACGGCGTCCAGATGATCCATTTATGGTCGCACTGCGGCTTGGGTCCTGCTGCCGGAGGTATCAGCACCAGCTCAGCTGCTGCCCAGCAGAGGCGGCAGTACGCGGCGCGGCTGGTCGCGATCGCCGGGCAGGGGCCCCGCCTGCCGCACATCCCGGGTGCTGGCGGAGAGTGCCTCCTCCAGCTGGGCCAGCCAGGCCAGATGACCCTGCACCGCCTGGCGGCCTGCCGCGGTGAGCCGGAACCAGGTGCGCGGTCGCCGACCGATCGCGCCCTTGCGGACTTCTATGTACCCGGCGTCTTCGAGCACGCGGGACTGTTTCGACAGCACCGAGTCGCTGATCCCGGCCGCATCACGCAGCGCGGCGAACTCGACCCAGTCCGCGCCGGCCGCCAGCAGCCCGCAGATCGAGAGCCGGGTGATCGGGTGAATGAGCGGGTCCGGCCTGGCGGTCACGCCGCCCCTCCGCCGCCTCGCAGCTCCTGGCGGATCCCCCGCAGAGCGGCCTGCTGGGCGGCCACCTCCGCCACGACCGCGAGGGCCGCGACTGCGATCGCGGCCGCGAGCAGGCCGCGGTCGATCAGGAGGTTCTCGGTCACGAGGGCGGCGACGCTCACCACGACGATCGCGATCCGTACGGGACGGCCCGCCGGGGGGTAGCGGAGGTTCCGGAAGCCCATCTTCATGCCGGTGGCCCGGGTCATGCCCCACCACAGCAGGCAGGCCACCGCCGATGCGGCGGCAAAGAGGGGCCAGATGCTGACCCCCAGGAACCGCGAGGTGAAGGGGACCGCGAAGACCAGCGCGTACATGATGGCGATACCGGTCAGGTACCACCACGGCGGCCGCATCCGGTCCGCCAGCCGGCCCCGCTGCACCCGCAGCCGCTCCAGCGGCTCCAGCGGCTCCAGCGCTGCCGGGTCTCCTGCTACATCCCGCATTGAGGCTCCTCTGTCAAGTACTTTCCATTTAGAAAGTACATGACTGGCTCGCGCGCGGCAAGCCGTGCCCGGCCAGCGGCCGCGCGAGCCGGCCGTGACGCGGCGGCGGAATCCATGTGTGCTACCTGCGGCGCGGAGCCGGAGCCACGCCGAAGCCGTGCCCGGTCTGCGCTGACGAGCAACAGTACGTTCCGGCACGGCGGACGCAGCCGAGGTGATCGCTGCGAGCCATCCGGACATGCCCGGCGGCCAGGTCTCCTGGAGCTACGCTCTCGACCCGCATCTCGTGACAGTACGGGGACGCATGCGGGGTATCGGCACAGCAGTGCCGGCCTGGGATGCTATCGCGTTGGCTAGTGGTCCGGGGTTGGCGTGTGCGGGCGGGCTGGTCGTGGCCGTGCGGGGGTGTCGGGGCCGGGGGCGGTGGTGGTGATGCTATCGAGCAGGCGCAGGCGTTCTTCGGAGTCGCTGCCGGGCTGGGCGTGGTAGGTGACCAGGGCCTGCATGTCGCTGCCCGGGATGAGCAGCCTTTCGTAGTTGAGCGCTAGCGGGCCGACCTGCGGGTGGTTGAACAGGCTGGTGCCGGTGGTCTTGTGCTTGACGTCCTGCCTGGCCCACAGCGTGCGGAAGCGTTCGCTGCGCAGGGACAGCTCGCCGACGAGTTCGACCAGGCGGGGAGGTCGGCGGCCGCTATTTCGAGGACTGTAACGAGGCACCCGTTGTCACCCGGCGCCCCGCCGACTACGCCGGCGTCGCCTGGTACGCCGTCGACCAGGCGAACGCCGGGCGGCTCTGGGACACCGCACGTGACCTCCTGCCGGCATGAACCTTGCCGGCCTTCACGGCTAGTCACGCCAATCAGAAAGGGGAGAACCAGATCATGACCGCAAACCTGCACACCGCAAGGGTCGGGTTCATCGGCCTGGGCGACCAGGGAGGGCCGATGGCCCAGGCCATCGGCGACAGCGGCTTCGAGCTGCACGTGTGGGCTCGCCGCCCGCAGGCTTGGACCTCCTCGCCCGGACCCGGCACACCGTGCACGACTCCCCCGCGAGCCTGGCGGCGGCGGTCGACATCCTGGAGCTGTGCCTGCGCGACGACCGCGACATCTGGGAGGTCCTGGGGACCCCGGGCATGGAAGATGCCCTGCGCCCCGGCCTGATCGTCGTCAACCACGGCACCGGCGACCCGGGGGAGAACCGTGAGATTGCCGAGCACCTGGCCGGGAAGAGGGTCGCCTACCTCGACGCCCCCGTCAGTGGCGGAGGCGCCGGAGCCCGGGCCCGCACCCTGACCACGATGGCCGGCGGTGACCGCACGGCGTAGCAGAAGTGCGAGCCTGTCTTTGCCGCGTTCTCCCGCACCGTCGCCTACATGGGGCCCTCGGGCCGGCCAGGTCACCAAGCTCCTCAACAACGCCATGACCATGTCCAACCTCGACAACGCGGTTGACCTCATCCGCCTGGTATCCCGGCTGGGCATGGACATGCAGGCGATCATCGACGTCATCGACGTCAGCAGCGGCGGCAGCGCCATCCTGCGTGCCCTCGGCAGCGACGTGACCCCCGAAATCGCCCCCCATATCCAGGGCCTGATGCGCAAAGACATCGAGCACTTCGCCGACGCCATGCGCGCCTACGGCCTTGACCCCCAGCCGCTGCATGACCGCGGCCTGGCCGGCGCCAGCGGCCTGGCCGAGGCCGTCGGACTGCTCGCGGCCGACGCCGGGCGCTGACCTCCAGCCGCCCGGCCCGCCGCGGCGCGCTCAGCCGCGCCCAGGCCGGACTGGTCCACCAGGGTGTCGTCTATAACCTGCAGGCGGACACCACGCACACCGAGGCCTTGGACTGCGCGCGGGCGATCGCCGCCTGCGTGCGCCGAGCAGCGCGCTCGCGCGTCAGTCCCAGGCCGGCTCGGCCGCCGCGCGGACCTGGCCGTCCGGCGTGAAGATGAGGAACCGCTCGAACGAGCGCGCGAACCAGCGGTCGTGCGTGACGGCGAGCACCGTGCCCCGATAGGACTCCAGGCCCTGCTGCAGCGCCTCGGCGCTCGGCAGGTCCAGGTTGTCGGTCGGCTCGTCGAGCAGGAGCAGCGTGGCCCCGGCCAGCTCGAGCAGCAGGATCTGCAGCCTGGCCTGCTGCCCGCCGGACAGCGTGCCGAACGGCTGGCGGGCGCACGCCTGCAGCTCGTACCGGGCCAGCGCGGCCATCGCCTCGTTTATGAGCAGGGCGTGCTCGGTCATCAGGATCTCGGCCGGGGCCCGCCCGGCCAGATCGGGGCGGGCGTGGGTCTGGGCGAAGAAGCCGGGCACCACCCGCGCGCCGAGCCGGGCGATTCCCTCGTGCGGCACCTGCTCCCCCGCGAGCAGCCGCAGGAAACTCGACTTGCCTGACCCGTTCGCGCCGAGCACCGCCACCCGGTCGTCAAACCAGATCTCGGTGCCGAACGAGCCGGTGGTGCCGGTCAGGGTCAGGTTCTCGCAGATCACGGCGCGCTTGCCGGTGCGGCCGCCGCGTAGGCGCATCCTCACGTTCTGTTCCCGGGGAGCCTGCTCCGGCGGGCCTTCTTCCTCGAACCTGCGCAGCCTGGTGACCGCCGCCTGCAGCCGGGACGCCATGTCCGAGTTGTACGAGGCCTTCTGCCGGTAGGTGCGGACCAGCTCCTTCAGCTTCTCGTGCTCCTCGTCCCAGCGCCGGCGCAGTTCCTCCAGCCGGCTGATCCGGTCGGCGCGGGCCTTCGCGTAGCCAGAGAAGCCGCCGCCGTGGACCCAGACATGCTGGTCCTCGACGGTGACGATGCGCTGCGCGCAGGCGGCAAGAAGTTCCCGGTCGTGGCTGACCAGCAGCACGGTCTTCGGTGTCGCGGCCAGCTGCTGCTCTAGCCAGCGTTTGCCCGGCACGTCCAGGTAGTTGTCCGGCTCGTCGAGCAGCAGCACGCCGTAGGGCGCGCGCAGCAGCGACTCCAGCACCAGCCGCTTCTGCTCCCCGCCGGACAGCGTGTTCACGTCGCGCCAGCGGCACTGGTCGTACGGGATGCCGAGGGCTGCGACGCAGCAGGCGTCCCAGTGCACCTCCTCGGCGTAGCCGCCCGCCTCGCCCCATTCGGTCAGGGCCGCCGCGTAGCGCAACTGCGCGCGCTCGTCGTCTCGCTCCATCATGGCCAGCTCTGCGGCGTCCAGCCGCGCCGCGGCGTCCCTGATCCGCCGCGGCGAGACCGATAGCAGCAGGTCGCGCACCATCGGCGGAGTCATGCCGTCGTCCCTGTCGGTTACGCTGGCCGTCCCAGTGAGCGGTGCGACCCGGTTGCCGCCGATGAACTGGCGCATTACCCCGAGCCCGCCGCTGGCGGTGACCGTTCCGGTCTGCGGCTGGATGTCCCCGGCCACCAGCCGGAGCAGCGTGGTCTTGCCCGCGCCGTTCGGTCCGACCAGGGCCGCCGTGATCCCCTCGCCGATCCGGAAGCTCACGTCGTCGAGCAATGTCCGCCCGTCCGGCAGCACGTGGCTGACGTGCGCGACCTCTACGTGGCCCGAGGAACTCACTCCCGGACAATAGCTAGCGGGCCGCCGTGCCTACAACGCGATTTCAGCGCGGGCCAGGGCCGCCGGTCAGCCGACGAAGATGCAAAACGGGTGTCCGGCCGGATCGGCGTAGACCCGCAGCGGCTCCTGCGGGTCATCAGAGCGGTCCTGGAGCAGCCGGGCCCCGAGCGCGAGCGCCCGCTCATGCTGGACGTTGAGGTCAGCGACGGTGGGCACCGTGGTGTCCAGGTGCAGCTGCTGCGGGACCGGGCCGTCCGGCCAGGTTGCCTCCGGAAGTTCCCGCACCTTCTCGAACGCCAGCGCCGCGCCGCCGGCCGGGCTCTTCAGCACCAGCCAGTCCTGCCCTCTCGGGTCAGGCTGGCCGGGCGCGGGCGGCTCGTCGCCGGGCCGGTATCGCAGGCCGAACAGCTGCCGGTAGAACTCGGCCAGGCGCCGCGGGTCGGTGGTGTCCAGGACCGTCTGCCGGATGACCGGGAACGCCTGCTCATCGCCCATGCCGCCACAGTAGCCGCGGGCCGGCCAGCTAGGCTCCTAGCTCACGCGAGCCCGCAGCGCCTGGTCCACCACCGCGAACGAGCACGCGGCCAGCGGCATCGGACGGCCCGCGCAGGCTTGCCCGGCCGGCGCGCCAGGGCCGATGGCGGGGATACTGGGGCGACGGGCCGGGCAGTCATGGCTGCCTCCCGGACAGCAGGCGGTCGCGTCCGGTTACGACGGAGGAGGTTCGCGGCAACCGAAACGCGTTGCCCCTTCCAGTGCGGGCATGCCAAGGTGAACGCCGTGACTGAAAGCAAAGACCGCGAGACCGTCCCGGAACGGTGGAATGCCGCCGGGCCCGGCTCCGACATGTGGATGGACCCAACGCAGGACCCGAGGTTCGCTACGGCCGCGAAACTGGAGGGCGAGCGGGCGACGTTGCTTGACTACCTGCGCGCCCACCGGCTGACGATGGAGATGAAATGCGCCGGCCTCGACCCGGCCCAGCTCGCTCGCCGGTCGGTGCCGCCCTCTACCATGTCCCTGCTCGGCCTCATCCGCCACATGGCCGACGTCGAACGCAACTGGTTCCGCCGGGTGATGGCGCAGGCCGACGCACCCCCGCTGTACTGGTCCGAGGACCTAGCCGATGCTGACTGGGCCGGCGCGGTCGCCGACCCAGCGGTCGTCGACGATGCCTGGCAAGCCTGGCGCGACGAGGTTGCCTTCGCGGAGAAGTTCGTCGCCGGCTCCCCCGACCTCGGCATCCGCGGGACTATGCGAGACGGAGACACCATCGCGCTGCGCGAAGTGCTTGTCCACATGATCGAGGAGTACGCCCGCCACTGCGGCCACGCCGACCTGCTGCGGGAACGGATCGACGGACGCGTCGGCCAGTGACAGCGGAAAGCCGGCGAGATTGCTGCTGCCAGACCGCAAAAGGACGATCGGCGCGCAACACGCCATGAGCCACGCATACCGATTTTGTAGCCTCGCCGACAGCGGCCGTTCGGAAGGCTCCATAGGCGACTTGACGTTCGCCGGATCTCGCTCCCGGCGGCGCCGCGCGTCAGCAAGGTGCAGCCGTCATCGGCAGGAGCCAGAAACTGAGCTTCAACTATCCGCAAATTGAAGAGTATTCTTCTAATAGTGGATAGACAGCCAACCCCAGCGCTCTTGCCAATCCTGCGCTCCGAGCAGCAGGGCGAGATCCTCGCGCTCCTGCTCGGCGATCCCGATCTCGAACTCAGCCTGACAGAGATCGCGGGCCGGATCGGCGCCCCCCACCCTTCGGTCTACCGCGAAGTCCAGCGCGCCGAGCAGGCCGGCCTGGTCACATCGCGAAAGGTCGGCAATACGCGACTTGTCCGGGCGAATACCGCCAGCCCGTATTACGCCGGGCTGTCTGAGGTGCTGACCAGGGCATTCGGCGTTCCTACTGTCCTAGCCGAGGCCCTGCGCGACGTCAGCGGCATTATCGCGGCGTACATCTACGGGTCCTGGGCCGCCCGTCGCGAAGGGCAGACCGGCCAGAGGCCGGTGGGAGACATCGACGTGCTCGTCCTCGGCGAACCGGACCGGGACCGGCTCTATGCCACCCTCAGCGCCGCCGAGCAGCGCCTGGGACGGCCGGTGCAGGCAACAATCCGCGACCGCGACTGGCTGGAGTCAGGATCGGGCGCCTTCCACGACACGATCACGAGCCGTCCCCTGCTCAAGCTGTCGCTGGCAGATGACTAGCTGAAGGGCTCCGGCGGTGATGCCGCCAGCAGTGCCTTCACTCCCGATAGGGCTTCCTTGGCCTTCTCGATGGCCCAGGTAGCGTCGGACTCGGTGAGCGGCGCCGCGGTGGGATCAAAGTACTGCGCTGAATGGCGAGCCCGCCGGAGCCGCTCGAACGTCGGCTTCGCGAATACCGGGATTTCCGCGCTGAACTGAGCCGACACGGCATCTTCAACGGCCATGTGCGACCCGTCGCCCCCGGTAGCGCGCAAGGCCTGCCGGCCAGAAGCGCCTCCGCGGCCATCCGGTAAGCGTCGTACGCCGCGACATAGGCACCGTCCACGTCACCACCCGCCAGCGCCGCGGTAGCAGTGGTCTCAACCCGCAACGTGGCCCGTGCGACAAGAGCCTCTGTCAGCGCAGCGAGATCTTCTGCTTCAAAGCTCTCCAGACGGTTCCGGTCGACGAGGAACTGAACGGTCTGTTCCCCCCTCGCCCAGCGCGCCATGTCTTCTGCGCCTCCCATCCGGATGAGCTTGCTGCGAACCGGCAGTGGTGTCGACGAATCGGATGCTAGTAGCGGATGGTCTGGCATGAGTTACAACGGTCAGGTGTCCATGGACATGAGAAAGTCCCCGTGTGTGGCCAGGTCTAGGTCCCCGCTGGTGGCCAGTCAAAGTCCCCATCCCTCGTTCGCCGTGTCTGCCGGGAGTTCGGGCCCCGGGCGGTGACGGTGGCGGTGCCGTCCATTCACCGCCACCGCCCGGGAGCTTCTATTGAAGTCTGCGAGGGAACGTATGGGCATCATCGCCGCCTACCGTGAGGCAGGCACTTTCCGCGGGGCCGCTCAGATCGCGGGGGCCACGCACAAGACCGTCAGGCGGGTGATTGCCCGGCATGAGGCCGGGGGTGCCGCGCCGGAGCGGGTGCCGCGGGGGCATAACTACGACGGCGTGGCCGCCCTGGTCGCCGAACGCGTGGAGAAGACGTCGGGGCGGATCTCGGCCAAGCGGCTGCTGCCGGCCGCCCGTGCGGCGGGGTATGCCGGGTCGCCGCGTAACTTCCGCCGCCTGGTGGCGGCGGCGAAGCAGGCCTGGCGGCGGGAGTATCACCGGGGGCGCCGTCCGGCGGTGTGGTCGCCGGGTGAGCACCTGGTGATCGACTGGGGCAGTGAGGGCAGGCTGCACGTGTTCTGCGCGGTGCTGGCCTGGTCCGGTTCCGGTTCGTGCGGTTCGCGGCCGATGAGCGGGCCGAGACCACGCTGGCGCTGCTGGCGGAGTGCTTCGAGGTGCTGGGCGGAGTGCCGGGCAAGGTGCTGGCGGACCGGATGGGCTGCCTGAAAGGCGGCGTCGTGGCCAACGTCGTAGTGCCCGCGCCGGAGTACCTGAGGTTCGCGGCGCATTACGGGTTCCGCCCCGATTTCTGCCAGGCCAGCGACCCGGAATCGAAAGGGATCGTGGAGCACCTGGTCGGCTATGCCAAGAGCGACCTGATGGTGGCGCAGGCGCCGTTCGGGGACCTGGCAGCCGGCAACGCCGCCGCCGCAGCGTGGTGCGCGGAGGTCAACGGCGCGGTCCACAGCGAGATCTGCGCGGTGCCGGCCGAGCAGCTGGTCATCGAGCGGGAACTGCTGGCTCCGCTGCCGTCGCTGCGGGCCAGCATCGGGCGGCAGGTCACCCGCAAGGTGGACCGGCTGGCGTGCGTGTTCTCTGAACTTGGGTAATTCGGGCATTGCGTGCATCTTGGGCGTGTCGTTTCAGCCGGGTTGCCGTGGTGCCGGGATGCCGAGATCGGCCACCGGGCGGGAGTTGCGCCGGTCGATCTGGGCGAGTTTGTCTTCGGCCCCGGCGAGGCTGATCTGGAGTCCTTCGACTTCACCGGTCCAGCCTTCGCGTTCGGCTTCGGTGATGCGGGCGATGAGGTTGTCGCGGATCTCGGCGATGCGGGGCCGCTGGGCAGGGTCGGGCCAGTGCATGCTGCACCGAAGGCAGCTGTGTTCGTGGATGCACGGGGTGCTGAACGCGCGGCCGCAGATGCCGGTGGCGACCTTGCGGCGTTCGAAGTGGCCGAGGAACTCGGCCCATTCGGCGTCGGTCGGGGTGCGGTATTCCTCGCTGGGCCGCAGGGCCCGCCTGCGGGCGAGGAAGGCCAGGTGGGACCTGATGGCCTCGTCGGGATAGACGGCTTTGTAGCCCATCGTGACGCTGATGTCCTGGTGCCCGGCGATGACCTGGGCGATGTGCGGCGGCAGGCCGTTCAGGACGGCGTTGGTGATGAATAGCCTTCTGAAGTCGTGCGGGGTGAAGCGGAGCGGCTCGCCGGTGGCGGCGTCGGTCAGCCTGGTGCGGGCCAGTGCTTTGTCGAGGAGGTCAGCGACGAGGTTGATGTTGATCGCGTGGTTCTCGGTCCGGGTCCGGCGCTGGAACAGCAGGGGAGACGGCGGCATCCAGGTCAGCTCGTGCCGGTCCCGGGCGCGGACCAGCGGCACGGCCCCGTCGCGGCCGCGGATGCGGCAGATGATGGTGCTCAGCACGTCGGCGAGTTCGGGGCTGACCACCAGGAGCCGTTCGGTGTCGGTCTTGGATGGGGCGATCTGCAGTAGCGGCACGAGCTCGCCGGTGTCTGGCAGCCGGTACTGGACAAGGCTGTGGTGGGAGAGTTCGGTCAGTTCCTCGACGCGGATGCCGGTCAGGCGGAGCACTTCGATGATCGCCCATGCCCAGAACGCGTGGTCTTCTTCCAAGTTGAGGAACCGCTGTTTGCTGGTGGCCGGGTCGTGCGCCCAGATGTTGCCGGGGGCGCCGTGCGGCCGGACGGACCGGGCCAGGGTCTGCCCGGCGGCGGTGAATTGCTGCCCGGGCTCGGCGTCACGGGCTGCGGCCAGGACGGCGCCGGCGTCGTCACGCCACTGGAGGGCAGCACGGGTCAGGATCGGCAGCACGGGGAGGCGGTCGCGGGTCCGGGCGTCCATCCTGGCTTTGCGGCGCCGGGTGAACTTGCGCCGTTCCAGGTCTTCTGCCCTGACCGGGCACGGGGCCACCCACGGACCCCAGCGGGCCGGGTCGTCCAGCGCCCATTCGGCCAGGTCCAGGTAGAACGCCCGGACGCTGGCGAGCGTGTCGAGGTAGCTGAGCCGCTCGACGGTGATCGTCGTCTTCTCGCCGGCGCCGGAGGCGGCTGCCGTGGTCCTGGTCCGGAGCCGCTGCTTCCACCCGGCGGCGACCTCGTGCGGCAGCCGCAGCGAGCAGATGCCGGGGTGATGCTGCTCCAGGTCCGCCCAGAACGACCTGGCCAGCTCGGCGGCCCGGTTCCGCAAGGTCACGTAGTCGATCGACGGCTGGCGTTCCTTCAGGTACTCCACGATCAGGTCCCGGACCGGGCGGCAGGTGATCGGGTAGCGGTCGACTAGTTCTTCCACCGTGCGCTGCCCGGGGTCGGTGATCTCACGCAGGGTAGGCACGCCGGGTCCGAAGATGCCCATCTCCCGCAGCACCCGGAACGTCGCCGCGCCCGAGTCCCGCCGGTCGCGCACGTCGCGTTCGGCGTCCAGCACCTCCAGGATGTCGCCGATGGTGATGTCGGCAAGCACGCCGCCCTTGGCGGCGATGATCACAGCCGTCCGGAACGCGACCTTGGCCTGGGCGGCGGGGGTGATCGCGGGGTCGTCCTGGCATAGCTGGTTCAGCCGGGCGAACCCCTCGGGGTCACGCGAGCAGATCATGTTCCGCGCGAGCTTACGTTTCTTCCCGCCGGACAGCAGCCACGCCAGCGAGGGCCGGATGATGTCGGCGCCGACCAGGACCAGGAGCGAGCTGGTCATCACCTCCAGCCGTGACGGCGAGTAGATGCCGCGGCCGCGCAGCCACCGGGCCGGGCCGTCCGCCCACCGCTCACCGGCCGCGTCGGCCCCGCTGGCCAGCCACCGCTGCTGCCAGGTCTGGCCGGGCTGCCCGTCCAGCCAGTCGAGCAAGACCGGCAGCCCGCGGCGGCGGTTCGCCTCGATCCTCGATTCCGGCAGGCCGGCTGATGCCGTGTCCACCAGCTGCATTGCCTGATCGCGGTACTGCCCGGTAGCAGTCCAGCATTCCGCGACGGGACGAGCGGGAAACCGGGCGGCCAGCGCCTGCGCCGCGGCCTGCTCCGTGTCCTGGTTCGCAGACGCGGCCTTGGGCCCCGCGGCCAGCAGGGCACCGGCCGTCATCGCACGTCCTTACCGAAGAGCACGTCCAGCGTCTCTGGCCGGTAGCCGGGCGCCGGGACCGGAGCCCGGCGTTCAGCAGCCTGCCGGACCTGCTCGGCATGATGGGCCAGGACCCGGCGGATCACGTCTTCGCTGCGGGGCGTCAGGTAGATCTGCGTCGTGGTGAGCCGTGCATGACCTAGGACGAGCTGCACGTCGGTCAGCGGCAGCGACGGATCCTCGGCCATCCGGTAAGCCGCCGTGTGCCGCAGCGCGTGCAGCGTCGCGGCCGAGCCTGCCCCGCCGGCGGCACGCTCGAACATCCGATGCACCGCATGGTAGGTCAGCGGCCGGCACGGCTGGCGCAGCGTCCACCACAGCGGCTCACGGCGGCCGCGCGGGATCAGCCTGTCCATCTCCGCCTGATACAGCCGCAGCCAGACGAACGCGTCGGTCGATGCGGGCAGTTCCTGCACCTCGCCGGTTCCCTTGCGGACCACGGCGATCACCTGCCGCCCGGGATCGGCCCGGTTCCGGGTAACCGACAGCAGCTCAGAAGCCCGGGCACCGGTAGACACGTAGAACGCGACCAGGGCCCGGTCCCGGTTCGAGCCGAGCCGGGCGAAGATCTCGTTGAACTCCTCATCCGGGATGCTGCGCGGCACGCGCTTCGGCACCCGCGGCCGGTAAAGACCAGCCAGCTGATCCCGGTACGGCTCCATCGGATTATGGTGCGCGTTGGCGCGGCCGGCGCGCCGCAAGCGGTCCAGCGGGAACGGGTTCATGATCGGGCCAGTCCCCGCGTCCAGGTGGAAGTCGTAAAACCCGCGCAGCACCGTCTCGCTGTGCGCCCGCACCGACGCGGCATACGGCTGTCCCGGACCCTTGCCGGCGATCAGCAGCCACCGGCTGAAATCACATGCCTCGACCCGGGTCGCCCGGTTCCACTCAACCCCGGTCGCCCACAAGAACCGGAACCAGCGAAGCAAGTCCATCCCATACGAGCGCACTGTGGCCGCCGACCGGCCCGCGGCCTGCAGATCCCCGAACCATGCCGAGACCGCGCCCACCGCGGCCCCGTCCGGGCCGACAAGCCGGTACGGTTCCCATTCACCGCCGGTCTCCAGCAGCGCTCCCGCAGCGGGAACCATCAGCCTGGCCAGATCCCGGGGCGCTCCATCCCCGTCCTCGATCACGGTCAGCGACCATACCGTACCGTCCAGCCACTTTCCCGTTGACCTGTGGGAACATCTCAGGTAGTTCAGTCAACAGTTGCGGTTCGGCTCGGCCCGCTACTCCGTGCCCGTCCGGCTGATCGGCGAGACTGTCAAGCTGCGCACCGATGACGGGCGGCTGCTGGTCATCATGACCGCCGCCGGGCAGGTCGTCGCCGAGCATGTCCTGGTCGCGCCCGGCGAGGCCTCCGTGCGGGACGAGCATTACGGCGGCCCGCGGCCCGCGCCCCGGCGGGCGGTCCGGCCCAGAACCGCGGCGGAGAAGGAGTTCTGCGCGCTCGGCCCGGTCGCCGAGGTGTTCATCACCGGCGCCGCCGCAGCCGGGAACACCCGGCTGGGACCCGAGCTGGCCGAGCTGAACACGCTGCGCGCCGCCCACGGCGACGACGCGTTCGAGGCCGCGCTGGACCGGGCTGTGGCGTTCGGCCGGTGGCGTGCCGCCGACGTGCGCTCCATCCTGGCCGCCGGGCCAGGGACAGCAGATCCCCGGCCCGCCGGGGACGCGCTGGTGCTCGAACTGCCCGTCGTCCCGGTCCGGGCGCTGGCCGATTACGCCATCGGCGGCCTGTCATGACCGCGGCCGCGCCGCCGCTGGCCCCCGACCTCACCGAGGGGCTGCGCCGGCTGAAACTGGCCGCGATGCGGCGGCTCGCCCCCGAGCTGCTCCTGACCGCGAAGACCCAGCGGTGGACACCGGAGGAGCTGCTGCGCACCCTGGTCGAGGCCGAGATCAGCGCCCGGGACGCCTCCAACGCCCCCCACGAGAATCCCACTTGACCCAGCTGAGCAGGCCGAAGGTGCGGCAGTCTTACCAGATAATTGCCGGTAATGAGAGCGGCCAGCACTTGGTCAAGGGGTTGCGACGAGCAGTTCGCGAGGGACGGCCGAAAGGACCCGGGTGCCGTCTTCAGCGTAGATGATCGTGTCGACGAGGAGTGTCCCGAAGAGGCATTCGAGGTTGGTGACCATTCCTGCCTCGAACACCTTGCCGGGCGCCGCGTCGTCGAAGTCGAACATCCAGGGGCCCACCCAGTCCGGCGGGAAGGCGAGGCCGAGGTCGTAACCGCCGCACCATGAGGGTATCTGCGAGATACCGGAGTCCTCGTGCCATGCTTTCATCGCCTTCGCGACGTCCTCAACCTGCCGCCCGGGCCGTGCCTCGGCACAGAAGATGCCGAAACCTCCGGCGGCCCGGTGATAGAGCTCCACCAGGGCATCGGGGGGATCGCCGATCCACACGGCCCTGGCCGCGTTCGCGTGGTAGCGATCGACCACACCGCACGGATCGAGGTACACGATCTCGTCTCGGCGTAGAGCCCGCCTACCGGAGATGGCGTGAGGCAGGAAAACCGGCCCGGAGGCGACCAGCTCGTGGAGGGCGGCTGGCTGGCCGCCCGCTTTGGCCATCGCGAGCATCATCTGGCCCCATACCTCAAGCTCGGTGACGCCTGGAGCGATGACCTCGACGGCGGCTCTCAGCCCGATGTCGAGAACGCGCCCGGCCGCCTCGATGCGCTCCACCTCAGCACGGGACTTGAGGTGGAGCAGGCGATCAATCAGCGCCGTGGCATCGCCGATCTTGCACCCCGCGGCCGCGATGGCGTCCTCGATCACCTCACCCGTGCGCTGGTCGGGAGGCAAGCCACGGCGCTCTCGGCCGACCACCCCTGGCAGCCAGCCGGCCGAGGTCAGCTCCCGGACAAGGAACGCGAGCGCACCGTCAACTGCCTCGCCCGGATAGATCCGGACGTCACGGCACACCGATGTTGCCAAGAGCAGCTCTTCCTCGCCGCCAAAGTCGAAATGAATGATCTCATCGCGGTCGGCTCTCACGACAGAGGTGGTCAGCGCCGGCCACTCCGGTGGGCCTCCGTGCCGATACCAGCGAGCCGTGTACCCGTGCAGCCAGCACATTGACTCAGGCCGGCTGAAGGAGGACCACATCGACGCCAGCCTCGCTCATCGCCCGGCGCAGGCGGTCGAGCCGGTCCGCGTACTCGGCGTGTTCAAACGCCGGGCTGGCATCCGCCAGTTCGGCCTCTCGCGCCCTCTCCTCGCTGGCGAAATAGCGCTGCAGGTCGGCGAGGAAGTCACTCATCACGACACCTTTCCGTGGCCGGTCGGGGGAGTACTCGACGATCAAGAATCCGCCAGCAGGGTGGAGATCGCAATACCAGCCGGGCTCTAGCCCACACCACTCCATCGCCCGCATGCCGCCAGGAGACTGGGCATGCCCGCAACGATCATGGTGCCGAGACCGAGACAGTCGAGTAAGTGCCCCACTTACCTATTGTCCTGTTGTGGCGCGACATAACATCCTGTTCTGCGCGTCATCGTCGGCCTGTACTCCACAGGATTGCAGCACTACAGATCGGCAGGGATGATCAGAGAAGCTCCGACACGCGCCTTGCTCTCCGTGGTTTGGCGGTGGCTTGGGCGTAGTGTCGGGGCCTGGGACCCGGCCTGACCCCCGATTCGGCCGACGCCGCTCGGGCTGTCTTTCCAGCGGCCTGTCGGCCGGGTCCCAGTCCTGGCATCCACCGGCGGTGCCGGTCTGATCTGCCCGGTCTTGGCAGAGGCCGGGGTTCACGGGTCCGACGGCCAGCGGGTGCGTGCCATCCCTCAACCGTGAAAGGGACGGCTATGACCACCATGGTAGAAGACGCACGCGTCATCACCGGCGGCGTGGACACGCACGCCGGCATGCATGTCGCGGCCGCGCTCGACTCGATCGGCGGGCTGCTGGGCGTGCAGGAGTTCCCAGCTACCGCAGCCGGGTACGCCAGCTTGCTGGGCTGGCTGCGCAGTTTCGGGACCCTCGCCGTGGCTGGCGTCGAAGGGACCGGCAGCTACGGCGCTGGCCTGGCCCGCTACCTGGCCGCGGCCGGGGTACGCGTCGTGGAAGTGGACCGCCCCGACCGCCAGGACCGGGCCCGGCAGGGCAAGTCCGACCCGCTGGATGCGGTCAGCGCGGCGCGTGCGGCGCTGTCCGGGAGGGCGTCGGGGGCACCGCGGGGCCGTGACGGCGCGGTGGAGGCGATCCGGGCGCTGATGGTCGCCAAGCGCAGCGCCCGCCAGGAGCGGACCCAGGCGATCAACCAGGCCCGGGCGCTGATCATGACCGGCCCGGAGGAGCTGCGGGCCCGGTTGGCCCGGCGCTCCCCGGCGCAGCTGATAGAGGCGATCGCGGCGCTGCGGCCCCGGCCAGGCGACGTGCCTGGGTATGCGACCCGGGTCGCGCTGCGCGAGCTGGGCCGCCGCGCCCGGTTCCTGGACGCCCAGCTGGACCGGCTCGATGAGCTGATCGGCCCGCTGGTCACCGCCCGCGCGCCGGGCCTGCTGGCCCTGCACGGCGTCGGCCCGGATACCGCCGCGATGCTGCTGGTCGCCGCCGGCGATCACCCGGAGCGGCTGCGCAGCGAAAGCTCATGGGCGCACCTGTGCGGCGTCGCCCCGATCCCCGCTTCTTCCGGCAAGACCGCTGGCCGGTACCGGCTCAACCGCGGCGGCGACCGCCAGGCCAACAGCGCGCTGTGGCGGATCGTGATCGTCAGGATGAGCTCTCACCCGGCCACCCGCGCCTACGCTGACCGCCGCAGCGCAGAAGGACTGTCCAAGAAAGAGATCATCCGCTGCTTGAAGCGTTACGTCGCGCGCGAGGTTTACCGCCACCTCCGCGACGGCGCCTGACCCGTAGCTTCCCGGGACGGCCTGGCCCTCATATCGGCTGCCGCACCCCGTGCTGGCCTTGAACCGATCTGCCGGCCGCCCCGGGACCCTCTCCGCGCCTTGCTGGCCTCGTGACCTGGTAAGAGCCTGCCCGCCGCGGGCCAGCCGCCGCCGACCTCACCTGCGGCCACCCTTTTCCTTCCAGGAGGCATCACCATGAACGCCACCGCCACCCCCGTCCCCGAGCTCGTCTGCCAGCTCCTAGACGCCGCTGACGGCATCCCCGCCGATGCCGCCGCCGCCGGGCTGATCATCAGCCACGGGCACTTCCTGCACCGCGACGCCTTCCGCCGCACCATCACCACCGGGACCAGCATCAGCACCGGCCAGCCGCTCGCCATCATCGGCTGGGACACCGCCCTGCACGGCCTGGACGCCGGGCAGATGCCCTGCGCATCCTCCGAGCATGCCATCTTGCGGATCGCCGCCAGCCTCGGCGATCCCGCCACCGGCGTCCGGCTGCGCACCGTCCTGGGCAACCTGGATGCCCGTAACATCACCCTGGTCACCAGCGCCATCACCACCGCCAACGGCTAACCCATCACAGCTTCCGGAGCGGCCTGGCCCTCAGATCGGCTGCCGCACCCGTGCTGGCCTTGATCCGATCTGCCGGCCGCTCCGGATCCCCCTTACCCTGCTGACCTCGTGACCTAATAGGAGCCTGCCCTCCTGCCGGGAGCGGCCCATCCCTGTCGTGTCCGTCCCTCAGCAAACCCCACGCTCGTCAAATTCCAGATGACCGAGTAGAAGGCCTTGACGAGAAATAGGAGCATCGGATCGCGCGACGGCCGCGACCAGCGATCGTCACGCAGCGCGACTGGAGTTCCAGAGCGCGAGCGTCCTGATCGGTTACGGAACAGCTTCTCGCGGCGGCGCGCGCTTTAGAGAACTCGGATGATTGAGCGTATATGGAATATTCGGGCGCACCCTCTGTTACGAGTACGCCTGACCCGCTGGGGCTGATTCGCCCAGTGAAACTCGGCGCTAGACCCACGTGGTGTCGGGGAAGGCGCGGGCTACGGCGGTGGTGCGGCTGGAGACTTCGAGTCTGGCGTAGATGTTTTCCAGGTGCTTGCGTACGGTGCCGCGGGATAGCCCGAGCCGGCGGGCGATCGCGGCGTTGTCCTGGCCTGCGGCTACTAGCTGGAGGATCTCGGCCTGGCGGTCGGTCAGCAGCCGGGCGGCCCGGAGCCGGGCCTGGCGGTGCAGCGCCCGGGAGATGTGCGGCTGGAGCAAGATGGCCGCGCCGCGCTCGTCGTCGGTGAACGGCGCGCCGGGGCCGCGGAAGAAGACCAGCCGCCGGGCGATGCCGGGCGGGGCCGGCAGCGGGATGAGCAGCTCCTTTTCAACCCCGGCCGGGTGCAGGACCTCGGTGTAGATGCCGGTGGAATGCCATTGCCGGTCGCTGTAGAAGTCCGCGGTCCCCATCACTTCGGTCCGCAGCCGGGGAATCGCTTCGGTATAGGAGCAGGTCAGCGAGTTCCAGAAGTGGTCCCAGAACTGGCGGAACGGCTCTTCGGGGTAGTCCTCGTCGATCAGTTCAATGTCGGCCGCTGACCGCTGGCCCGCGATGTCGAGCTCGTTGAGGGTGGCGGCCTCGGCGGGGATGACATCGAGCAGGGCCTTGGCGGCAGCCGGATCGGCCAGCACGTGCCGATCGCTCCGCGGCGCCTCCCGCAAGGCGCCCGCGGCCTGAAGCACTCCCGCCTGCACATCCACAGCTACCCTCCGGCCTGGCAGGAGCATATGTCAAACGTCGTATGGCGTCAGCCCGGTACGGCGGCCGACGATCACGACATGAACGCGCAGCTGACTGGAGACAATCGCTGTCCCGAGGAGACGGCGATGCGCAGCATGCCGAGCTGCCTGGCCGGGCGGGGCCGCGTCCCGGACCTGGATGGCCCCGTCCCGCTGTGGCAGCTGAACAAGATGGGCCCTTGGACCGGCCGCGAGCGGCTCCGGTTCCTGTGGTACCGGCTGCGCCTGACGGTGGCGGAGATGAACTACGCGACCCGGCGGCTCGTCGAGCTGCAGATGCGGGCTCCCGCCATCAGGGGCGAAACCCGTGTGGCGTCTGCTGCCGCCAGGAGCCGGAGATCGCAACGACCTGCCAATCCATGAGGAGGCAGCCATGACCACACATGACCACCGGCCCACAGCGCACGCCGGTCCGCAGACTGGCGGGCCACATTGCGGCGGGGCGGAGACGGTGATCGCCATGAGGCGACCGGGAGTAATCATGACGCTCGGCGCGCTGCTGGGCATGTTCGCAAAGCGGGCTGCCATGAGGCGATTCGCCATGGTAGCGGCGGTGGCGACGGTGTTGGGGGTGCTTACGCCCGCAGCTGGAAGCGCGGCAGCGTGGGCCGACGGCCCCCAGCACGTCAAGACCACCTTTCCGTTTGAGAACACACAGCCAGCCGGAGCTTTCTGCAACTTCAACTACGGGGAGGTGGCTACGGTTTCCCTGGACGCGATCATTTTCGCCGGCAGGGAGACCGACCACATCGCGTTTACCGACACCCACACGAATCTGGACACCGGTTTCTCGTTGACGGAGACCGGCGACTTCACAGTGTTCACCGCTGCGGGCCAGACCAAGACGGTCGGGATCTTCTGGCACCTTCGGAATGCCGACGGGAAACTCGTTGTACACCAGGCCGGGCAGCTGGTGATCTCGCCTGCGGGCGAGATCCTGAAGGTGACCCCCGACGTCAATCCGGACAACGCCGCTGTCATCTGCCCGGTCCTTGGGGGCCAGCCCGGCTGAGCCAGCCGACCCAGGCGGCAGAGCCATGGCGTGTGCTGCTGCCAGCAGCCGGGGATCACAATGACCTGCTCATTCATGAGGAGGCAGTCATGACCACAGAAGACCACCTGCCCACCGCGCACGCCGACCCGCAGACTGGCCGTCTCCGCAGGTGGATGCGCTCCGTGCTGACATCGCGGCCCAAGGCTGGCGGTGGGCCGCCGTCGCGGTAGCCGCGCCGTCCTGGTGCTCGCCGCTAGCTAGCCGCTGCCCGCCCGTCGCTACCTCGGTGCGCACCATTCACCTGGTGGCCCACGAGACGCAGCACAAGTTCTTCAAGCACGGGGCTTCGGAGACGAGGGAATCTTCCGCGGAATCCTGGACAACGCCACCGGCACTACCGGGGCGGGGATCTTCGCGGGCACGCTCACCTCGGTCAGCTCCAACAACTCGCTCAACCTCGCCACCGTGGACTTGCAGCTCCCGGGCGGCCAGATCATCGTCCAAGGCTTCTTCTTCGGAACCCAGTCCCGGATCGTGCACGCGATCACCGGCGGGACCGGCAGCTATCGCGACGCGGGAGGCGAGTTCTCCCTTCACCTTCCCTCCACCCGCACCAGAAGGAGCGCTTCACCGTCCTGGCGGGCGAGGCCCGCTTCGCGCTGGCCACCGAGGAACGCGTGGCCCGAACGGGCGAGACGGTCGTGGTGCCCGTCGGGCGTCCCCCACTCCGAGGGAAACATGCGATGCCTCTGAGCTGGAAGCTCCCGCGGGTGCTTCTACGGCGAGGTGCACCGACCTGAAGCACGCCGAACGGCTTTTTGCCTGCGGAGATTTCGGCTGTGGAGGAACAGTGCCAGGGCGAGGAGCGGAACATGGATTGCCGGCAGGTTGCGGGCGAGCCGTGCTGGCAGGTAGATGTCGGTGACCGAACCGTGCTCGGCGCCGAGAGACTCAGCAACGTCGGTGAGCGGACAGCGGAATCCATTGGCCGCGAAGACCAGGCTTTCCGCGGTGATCACGGCGGCTGCGATTGCCGCCCGCCTATCGGTCCGGTTCGCCAGCTCCGCATACAGCACGTAGACCATGCAGGACTCGATGGAGAACCAGACCAGCGTGTGCGCGGCCTTGATCGCCAGGAGTGCAGGCCTGGTGCCCGCGCTTTGTGGCTCAACCGCGGCTGAACCTGCCACCTGCGGCCTCGGGCTCCGTCGCGACGCTGGGCTAGCCTGGCAGCCTGGCGTGTCGCGGCCATCCTGGTCCTCCCTTGGCTGACTCTGCCCGGCCGCAAAGCGTAAGGGCCCTGACGCAGACTCTGCGGCGCCGGCATAACCGGCGGGCCGACGGGACAATCCACCCGGTCGCCGAAGGGACCTGCAGGCTGGTGATCTCGCACCGGAAGAACTCGCCCGCTGCCCACCGATCGGTCCCGAAGTGCCAGCCAAAACGCCCTGCGCTGGGAACGGTGAGGCCTCCGAAGGAACGGTAGCCGGTGATCTCACCCCCGAAGGGATGCCATGCCCACGATTTGGTCTGGTCGGGATCGCCCCACCGATCGAAGACCACCGACCGGATCCGGCCCCCTGGGTCGAGGTCAAGGTTGATCTCGACCGGTGTCGGGCCGAGATGCAGGCACGCGGTGACGTGGGCCTCATCGGCGGCGGACCAGGTAACGCCGAAGCGGGGCAGCAGGGCTGTCGGCACCCAGATCCCTTCGCCGCCAGCGCGGCCAGCCGCGCTCTGGGACACGTCGGGCCCATCCGCGTGCGCGACGGTGACCATGCCCGCGAGCTTCCAGTCCATGGCGCCTGCCCCGTCGAAATACCGGTCGGAGCCTGCAATGACGCCTGCCGCACGGGCGGACCAGATGAAACCCTCGTGCGGGTTGAGCACCTCGCGGGCCGAAAACGGCAGCCAACGGCCGACCTTGATGCGACCGCGCATCCGCAACCGTGCACATACCGCCAGCGGCGTCCCCGGCACGATCGCTGTCCTCAGGTAGCGCCGCACCGGCTCGGGCAGGCCCTCGAGCTCAGCGCTGCTGAACACCTTGTCCGACGGGCCGCCGCGCAAACGGTTCTCCCAGCCGGCCATCGTCCGGCCGTCCCCGTCACGGTCGCGCGCTGGCGTCATCGGATATCCCCGGACCCGCGCCGCCCAGGTCAGACTCGCCCCGGTTTGACGGAGGAGAGAGAACCGCCCTCTCCGCCCGGCTCCGGATGCTGCGCAGCATGCGCTGGCTCATCACGAAGCTGATGAGTTCGGCTGGCTCCACGACCAGCGGGGCCCACCGACGCACATATCCGTAGCGTTCCCGGACCACGAGCCGGGTTGATCCACCCGGCCCAGCGCGCAGGACGAAAGCCCAGGTGAAGTCGTAGGGAGCTGGCATCGGGCCGATCGGGATCCCGCCGCGCAAGACCAGCGCACACTGCGGCTCAACGAGCGCCACGGTCAGCGCGACCTCGGGAGCGAGTTTGACCTGAGCGCCGATTTCCACGCGCTGATATTCGGGCACAATACGGTCCGCGCTGTGGATGTCGCAGCCCAGGAGATTCTCCAGGAAGTCGTAGCTGTAGAATCCGCCGCGTCCCTGGCCGAGCTGGGCGATCCATGGCCAAACACTGTCGGCTGTGGCCCGGATCGTGACGCCTCGGGTCGCTGTCATGTCCGGGCGGGGCACCAGTTCATCACCGGGAAGGGCCAGGCTCACCTCGTCGTCGGTGGCACCCCACCGCAAATACCGCCTCCTCAGGAGAGCGGCGACGGCAATGGCCGTTCCCAGGGCGGCCGATCGCGCACCGAGCGCTCTCCCCTGCCTCATAGAGCCTCCCAAATGCGCTCAGCCTACGCCCACGGAGCACAACCGCAGCGGCCGAGGAAAACGGCAGAGAGGGCATGCTCTCGGCGATCGTGCCCGCTGCGTGCCCCGACAGGGCAGCTATCCAGGGTCAGCGGTGGTAACTGACGGATCAGCCCGTCCGACCTCTGAGCTGCACGCCTACTGGTCAGCGAGGTTCTACCCGCAGCCTTCCAAGCTGGGGGTGAGGGCGTGCACGGATTTGTGCACGAGACACCGTGGGATCAAATGGAACGTGGGAGACGCAGGCCCGGCTCGCCGGTCAGGTACTCGCGGCCAGCGTCACCCGCTGGCCGCCGCGAGCACCGCCGCCATGTCCGCCTCACTGATCAGGCCCCTGAGGCTAGCCCTGGCGAACCTCGCCAGGTGAAGCCCATCCGGACCGGTGCCGGAGAATGAGCACGCCTATGCGTCCAGGACGGAAACGGGGCCGTTCAGGCCCGCGAGGGAGTTGTCAACGTGATCCGGGCGTCGGCGATCCATCTGGCGGTGCCGGCGGTGGCGGGGCTGGCTCGCCCGGGACCTCGGCGGGCGGCGGCCCGCCCGCCATGCTCGCGTAGTACTTGCGGTAGATGACCTTGTACAGGGGGATCCGCCGGGGGATGCGGTTGATGCCCGGGATCCACGGCGCGAACATCGGCAGCAGGAACCCGAACACGATCATGAGCAGGCCGACGTCCAGGTCCAGGTTTGCGTTGGTCGACGGGTTCAGCGCGGGGATCTGGTACATCCCGGAGTACAGCCACAGCCAGACCTGGCCGGGGAAGTTCCACAGCTCGTTCATGACGCCCCACTGGCTGCCGGCTATGCCCTGGGCCTGCGCGATGGTGGACCACAGCGTGCTGTCGCTGAAGAACATCGTCGCCATAGAGGTCTTCGTGCTCAGCTGCTGCTGGCTGCCCTGGAAATACCCGTCCAGGCTCCCGTTGTCCGCGATGGCCAGTTCGGCCGTGATGATCACCGGGACCGGCCCGTAGTTGCCCGCTGGCACGGTGATCGAGGTGGGCGTGACCTTCGCGCTGGTTGCGGACAGCGCCTTGGCGTAGTTGTTCAGCCAGGTCGTCTGCTGGGAGGAGGCGACCTGGGAGGCCGACGCGCCGGGCTTGCCGCCCGCCAGGTGACAGATTCCAGAAATACGCCGAACCCGCCGAGGAACTGGTGGAGTCGCGAGTCTGTTCCGTGCCGTTCGTCACTAAGGCGCGTTCCTGGCGATCGGTACCGGTTTTCTGGCCGTGACGGCCCGGATGGCCAGGTCGGTGATGGTGGCGGTGGCGGCGGCTGGCGACCAGCTCGTTCGAGCTGGGCGATGAGCGGCAGGGCCTCTGGCTGGACCGCGGGTCAGGAGGCCAGCGCTGCGGCGACTTGCGCAGTGTCCTCGGAGCTGCGGACGAAGCGCACCTTCCCGTCGCGGAACTTCCAATAGTGGTGCATGTTCATCGCTACGTGCTTGCCGGTCGCGGTGACCGTGAAGGCGTAGCGGAGGAACACCATGACGTCTCCGTCGTCGTTGCTGGCGAAGCTCAGTGGCGTGAACTCGGTGACCGGGCCGGTCTTCCCGATGGCCTCGAAGAAGCTACGGACCCCGTCCTTTCCGTGCCTGGGGCCGTACCACGGTGCCGATGTGATTGCGGCGTCGGTTGACCAGTCGACGTCGTCGGTCACCCGGTCAAGGATGGCCTCGGCGTCTCCGCGGCCGAATGCCTCGTACAGCTCCTTGGTCGTCTGGATGTTCTGTTCAGCGCTCATGCTTTGCTCCTTTTCTGATCGTGAGGCCGATACCACCGGCTGGTTTTCATGCCGCAGTGTTGCGACGCGATTTCCCGCTGCCGGGCAGCAGGGAAGGTTATGCCCAGAACGCGGCCACGGCCGCCGGGTCGCCGACGAACTGCTCGATAGCGCGTACCCGGCCGTCTTCCACGGTCACGAGCACGACCTGCGGGCCGTCCACCGTGCGCCCGTCGGGGCGGCTGGCGCTGAGCCGCACCAGCACGGCAACGTGGCCCTCGCCGTCGGCCATGACCGACTGCGGCCCGGCGTGCAGCGTGCCGGCGGTGAGCAGCGCCGACTCGGTCAAGTAGGCGATGATCGCATCGGCGCCGCGGTGGATGCCGCCGAGGCGGTCGTCGTTGTGGTGGTGCCAGGTCGCGCCGGCGTGGAGCAGGTCGCTGAGCGAGGCTAGGTCGCCGCTGGCGAACGCTCCGAAGACGGCGCGGACGACATCGACGTCGGTGATGGTGGCTGTGCTGGCGGTTCGGGTGCTGGCGGTCATGGACGGCTCCTTTGCTGTATCGCTGGTGATTGCCTGCCACGAACCGTAAGCAGCGGGCACCGCCCGGGGCTATCGACTGTTCAGTCGATTTTGGCGGCGGCCGGGCCAGTCCTGGCCGCCAGGCCGTGCCGCATCGCGAACATCGCCAGGCCAGCCCTGGTCGAGACGCCGCACTTGGCGTAGATGTGTACCGTGTGCGTGTGCACCGTTGACTGCGAGATCACCAGGTCGGCGGCGATCTGGGGCTTGGTCCGGCCCGCCGCAAGGAGGCGCAGGACGTCCAGCTCGCGCTCGGTCAGGCCGGCCGGCAGCGACGGCAGGACAGCCGATGACGTCCCCGCGGCGTCGAGCACGGCGCGGACCGCGGCACGGTCCAGCGGAAGGCTCGCCAGGACCCGCGCGGCCTCGGCGGGCTCCAGGGCGGGCCGGTGCGGCCGCGCCTCGCCGAGCGCGCAGAACACGTCGGCCGCGGCGAGCAGGCAGGCGGCCGTGTCCAGCTCGGCGCCGCCGATGCCAGCCGGGTACCCGGACCCGTTCACCCGCTCGTGGTGGCGGCACGCTATCAATCCCAGCGGGCCGAGCACCGCAGACCGTGCCAGGATCCGGCCGGTGTGGTACGGGTGCAGGCGCACCTGTTCCCATTCCTCAGCCCGCAGCGGACCCGGCCGTTCCCAGATGCCGGCCGGCACCGCGACCCGGCCGAGGTCGTGCAGCAGCCCGGCCCGGTAGGCGGCCGTCGCGTCGGCGGGCGAGGCCAGCCCGGCCGCCGCGCGCGCCAGCGCGGCGACTCCTCGCGAGTGGCCGGTGAACCACGGGCTCTTCAGGTCGGCGGCGTCCCCGAACCCGGCCAGGGCCTCGTCGAAGGCCGCCTCGTCGCGGAACGTGCGCTGGGGCCCTGGCTCGGCGCCGACCACGGCGGCCCACAGGCCGCCCGGGCTGGAGACCGTCAGCAGCTCGCCCGGCGCATCCGTGAAGACAGCGGCGATCTCCGGATCGAGCGCACGTCCCGACCACCGAGCCACGGTCCGGGCCGCGACATCGCCGCCGCCCACAGCGTCGAACATCACGGCCGCGTAGCCGACGGCCGCGAACCGCGACGCCTCGGCGACCTCCGCGCCAGCCCGGCCTGCCGGGACGCCGTGGCCGTCGAAGCGCTCGAAGCTGTCCAGGACAGCCTGCCGGACAGCGTCCGGCAGCCCCAGGCGAGCCGTCAGATCCGCGCCGACCTCGCAGTCCGCCCGCGCCCCCTCAGCTTTCAGCCTTCCGACGCCTGCCGGGCCGCCTAGCGTCCGCAACCGCGCGGCGTCAACGCCCAGGCCTGCCAGGAACTCCAGCGCCTCGCCCGGCTCGGCCGGGTCGATCAGGTCACCACGGGCGCGGACCACGATATCATCGCCGCCGAACACGGCGGCGATCTCGTGCGACGTCGCGGCGCAGCCGGCGAACCGCATCAAGGTGCCGTAGTAAACCTCGCCCTGACGACGTTCATCGAGTCCCGCCCGCCGGGCCAGCTCTCTCGCCAGCAGGCACGCCCGCATCGCCTCGCCCGGCGGGTGCCCGCGAGCCAGGTCGCTCACCACCGACAGTGCCGCGACCACACCCGCCATGCCGACCGTCTCCCCCACAACCGCAAGTGTAAAGATCAACACACGACCAGCCTGCTAAACCGGCAAAAGGTTACGCGAGGACCCCTCGACCACGCAGTAACCCCTGTTCGGTTACGTCCGGGCCCAGGGCTTCCTGCTCGGGAAAGCCGCTCCTAACGGCGGATCGGGCGCGTCAATTGCTTATGCCTTTCCTCACGGAGAGTGATGCCGCAGGGTGCCTCTGAACGGCCGGTGGCGTGGCCCTTGCCGGTTCACTGGCCAGCCCGGGCCTTTGGGGTGCGGGCAATGGCAGCCAGGATGTCGGCGACGGTCTAGTAGTCACGGCCGGCCCTGGCCGGTGATGTGCTGTCCGTCAGCGGCCAGGACCGGCCTGGCGTACTGAAGCGGGATAATAAGGCCATGACAGGCGAGGTTGTCCGGTGCGGGCACTGCGGGCAGGCAAACCAGGTCCCGGCCGCAGCGGCCGGGACGCCTCGTTGCGGCAAGTGCCATCAGGCGCTGCCGTGGATCGCTGACGCCGATGACACGGCCTTCGGTGAGGTCGCCGAGGCCGCCAGGATTCCTGTCATCGTCGACTTGTGGGCACCCTGGTGCGGGCCCTGCCACATGGTCAGCCCCGCACTTGAGCAACTCGCCCGTGACCTGGCGGGCAAGGTCAAGCTGGTCAAGGTGAACGTCGACACCTCGCCGCAGATCTCGCAGCGGTTCGGGGCCCAGGCAATCCCGACCCTGCTGGTACTGCGCCGCGGGCAGGTGATCGCCCGGCAGACCGGCGCCGTCCCCCTGGCCGCCCTGCGGACCTGGGCCGACAACGCGCTCGCCGCCACTGGCTGAGCATCGCAGCCGGATCAGCACCTGCGTCAGCGGCCGACGCCGGGGCCGCTTGTTCCCGCCCACCGGGCCGAATGACCTTGGCGCCGATCGGCCCCGAATACGTTCTCCCGATCCTCGAATCTTTGTGCCTGGCGTTCGGACTGCAGCAGGCCGTGTCGGTGCGCGGATGTGCCTGTTCTGGCGCTGTTAACCAGTAACCATCAATTCGGCGTGACGACACCGGCTATTGCCGGGCGAACCAGTCCAGGACAAGCTTCGTGACCGCCTGCGGCTGCTCGCGCTGCAGGAAGTGGCTGCTCCCGGGCACGAGCTCGAACCGGTACGGGCCGGCGAAGTGCCGGGCCTGGTCTTGCATCACCTCAGCCCGCTTGTCCTCGGCGCCGCACAGGGCCAGGGTCGGCACCACGATCGGCCGCCCCGCCGCCTGCCGCACCTCCGCCAGGTCCGGGTCCGCCCTGGCCGGGTCGAACATGGCCCGGTAGTAGCCCAGTGTCGCCTCCAGCGCGCCGGGTACAGCCAGCATGCGCTTCACCTCGGCCAGGTGCTCCTCATCGGTGAAGCCGGGCGCGGTCCAGTAGTCCCACAGCCAGTCCACGAACGCGTAGTTATCGGCGCGCAGCGCCCGCTCCGGCAGGTGCGGGAGCTGAAAGAAGAACCAGTGGAAGGACCGGTGGACATGCTCGGCGCGCAGCAGTGACTCCCGGGTCGCGGCCGGATGCGGCACGGCCATCACCACGGCGCTCCGCACGACCTCAGGAAAGGCGGCGAGCACCTGGTAGCCGATCGACGCGCCCCAGTCCTGGCCCACGAGCAGGCACGGATCGCCGCCGCCGAGCACCCGGATCAGCTCGCGGACATCCACCGCCAGCGTGCCGATATCGAAGTAGCCCGACTGCGGGATCTCGGTGGGCGGGTAGCCGCGCAGCCACGGTGCCGCCACGCGGAACCCAGCCCCGGCCAGGGCAGCCAGCTGATGGTCCCATGTATGCGGCGTGTCCGGCCAGCCGTGCAGCAACACGACCAGCGGCCCGCTGCCCCCCTCCAGGTAAGCGAACCGCAGCCTGTTGGCCGTGACCCGGCCCTCCCTCAGCAACCCAGCCACCAGCCCATTATCGGCCGGCGCCTCCGCCCGGCACCCAGGGCACCACCAGATGCCCATCCGGGACCCCCCAGCGCCGCAACGAGCAGACCATGCCGGATCACGACGGCAGGCACGCCGTCGACGTCCCGTGACCGCCCGGGCAGCATCCAACGGCCGCCACGGCTCCCCGGTATCTCCCGCCAGTGCGAACACACAGCGCGACTGGGAAACAGACCTCCTCATGTGGCCAGATCGCCGACTC